>JACKEA010000002.1:0-718618 GCA_020633235.1 Polyangiaceae bacterium
ACAACAACTTCGGCACCGGCTGGGTCCACTTCGACGTGGATCTGACAACCGGCCAAGTGACCTTCAGCCGACTGTGTGAGGCGGAGTTCTCGACGATCTACTACCGCACCGAGACCACCGCGACGGGCACTCTCGTCTGCCCCTGACGCGTCGCGTTGTTTCCGCGGCGGGCCGACATCCCTGCAAAGGGCATGTTACATTTCGTCGACAGTACGATGACGACGCGTCGACGGCTTGCTTCACCCATCGTTATTGGTCTGCTCACGGTGGCCGCGCTGCACGGCTGCTCGGGAGACGATTCCGCACCCGGCGGTAGCGCGGGCAGCGGCGGCTCCGCCGGGAGCGAGGGCGGCGTGTGTCCCACGGAGACGGACGTCTTCGAAGCCGGGGACGACACGGGCAGCGCGGACCCGTATGGCGCCAAGGCGGCGGGGCAAGCGCGGGCCGGGCGGCTGACCAACGCGGCGATGGTCGTGCAGCCGGCGCATGGACGGCAGCGCGTGAACATCGGGGACTTCGTGCTCGCCAACGACAAGATCGCCGTGACCATCGAGGACAAGGGACTGTCCGACGGCTACGCGCGCTTCGGTGGTGAGATCTTGGCGGTCGATCGCGTGGGCGACGACGGCAAGCCGCTGGGCACGTCGTACTACGTGGAGACGCTGATGGCGCTGTCCATCCAGATGGTGAACCCCACCAGCGTCAGCGTGATCAACGATGGCACCGACGGCAAGGCCGCCGTGGTGCGCGTGTCGGGTCCACTTCAGGCCATCCCGTTCCTCGATGGCTCCCTCGCCACGCTGTTCCCGCGGCGCTACGACGTGCAAGCCGCGTACGACTACGTGCTCGAGCCCGGTAGCGAAAAGCTCCTGATCCGCCTCGGCATCATCAACCCCTCCCCGGATCCGATCGAGCTCGCCTTCGACGGCATCAGCGACGAGATCCACGGCTTCTTCCACACCAACCACAACCAGCTGGTGACGGAAGCCAACGGCTTCGGCAAAGCCAGCGGAGACCTGCCCTGGGCGGGCTTCGTGAACGACGGCACCAGCTTCGCGTGGCGTCCGGCGGGCGGAGAAACGCTGGAGCTCGGCCTGGAGGTGAGCGGCTTCGTGTACACCCTGGGGCCCGGCTTCACCGCCGACGGCTGCGCCATCACCTGGGTGGATCACGCCGAGGTGATCGCCGGCGGTCCCGAGTACGACGGCCTGCGCGTGGCCTTGAGCCATGTGGATGGCGGCGAGGAGTGGCGCGCGATCAGCGGCACCGTGAAAGACGCCGATGGCAATCCCGTCCCCGGCGCCTGGGTGCACGAGCAAGACGACGCCGGCAAATATCTGAGCCGCACCAAGGCGGACGAAAACGGCGCCTACGTGATCCACGCGCCCCAGAGCCAGGCGGTGAAGCTCATCCCCCAGGCCAAGGGCTATCCGCTGGGCGCCGGCGCTGCCGTGGCGGCCGGCTCCACCGCGAGTGATCTGACCTTCGATCCCACCGGCAAGCTCCACGTCTCCGCCGTGGACTCGGTGAGCAATCAAGCCATCCCCGTGCGCGTACAGGTGGTCCCCAAGGCCGGCACCACCGGCGCCCCCGACGAGTTCGGCGTGCTCGACGAAACCAACGGCCGCCTACACCAGGCCTACGCCATCACGGGCGACGTGACGCTGAACGTGCCCCCCGGCGATCACCAAGTGATCGTGACCCGCGGCTACGAGTACGAGCTCAGCGACCAGACCGTGAGCGTGACCGCCGGGCAGACCACCGACGTTCCCGTCACCCTCGAGCGCAGCGTGGACAGCACCGGTTGGATGTGCGCCGACTGGCACATCCACAGCTACCAGAGCGCGGATTCCGACGACACGCCGGAGAGCAAGGTCGCCAGCGCCATTTGCGATGGCCTGGAAATCCCGGTCTCCAGCGAGCACGAGTGGGTGATCGACTTCCAGCCCATCGTGGAGAAGCTCGGCCTCACCCCGTGGGCCTTCGGCATGCCCAGCGAAGAGCTCACCACCTTCACCTGGGGGCACTTCGGCGTCGTGCCGCTGTTGCCCAAGCCCGACAAGGTGAACAACGGCGCCATCGAGTGGGTGGGCAAAGAGCCGCCGGCCATGTTCGCCGACGTGCAAGCGCAGCCGGAAAACCCCGTGCTCATCGTCAACCACCCGAGCGGCACCGGCTTCGGCGCCTACTTCAGCCAGGCCGCCTTCGACGAGTCCACCGGCGCCGGCAAAGACAAAACACTGTGGAGCGACGACTTCGACGCCATCGAGGTATTCAACGACTCCGACTTCGAGAGCAATCGAGACAAGAGCGTGGCCGCGTGGTTCTCGCTCTTGAATCACGACAAGACCTTCTGGGCCGTGGGCTCCTCCGACAGCCATCACATCCGCACCAGCCCCGTCGGCTATCCGCGCACCTGCCTCTACTTCGGCCACGACGATCCGACGAAGCTCACCGTGAACGCCGTGCGTGACGTGCTCGCCGCCGGCACCGCCGTCGTGAGCGGCGGTCTGTTCATGACCGTGGACGGCCCCGGCGGCGCCAAGCCCGGCGAAACCGTCAAGGCCACCGGCAGCGCCAACTTCACCGTCACCGTGCAGTCCCCGAGCTGGCTGAACCCGACCACGCTGGAAGTGATCGTCAACGGCGAGACGGTCTCCACCGAGGCCCTCGCGCCGCTGGGCAGCGGAACCGGCAAGACCTTCGTCAATCAGGTCAGCGTCACGCTAGACGGCAGCAAAGCGCGCAACTGGGTCGTGTTCCACGCCAAGGGCGACAGCGATCTCGCGCCGCTGCATCCCGGTCGCATGCCCTTCGCGGTCTCGAACCCGATCTTCTTCAAGCCCTGAGGCCCAGGTTCAGCCTCTGGGCTTGCGAAAGCGCCCTGGATGCGTTATCCCTCACATGTCCCTCAATTGTGAGGGCAGGAGGCGCCATGCGACTCGAAGCAACCGTACCCGATAGCCGAGGCTCGGCTGTACAAGAGCTCGCAGACCAGCTTGGGTTGAGCCGCAGCCAGATCATCGACGAGGCCTTGTCGTTGTTCCTGAAGGCGGTCTTGGAGATTCGCCGCGGCCGTCGGCTGGTGACCCAGGATCCGCGTGACCGGCAGGCCGTGTGTGAGTTGATGACGCCCACGCTCACGGCGCTGGAGTGGGCTCTCTCGCCGGACGACCTCGAGCTTCCGGACGCGGCGATCGCCAAGATGCAAGAGCTGGTAGATGCTCCCGCGGAGCCGAACGCGCGCTTGCGCGCGGCCGCGAAGCGTCGCCGCCGATGACAGAGCCAGCAAGCCCCACATACCTGACACGCCGGATTGGTCCCGGTGATCCGGCGTGCGGTTTTCGGTGTGGCAAGCATCCGCTCGATGACTACTTCCGGCGCCACGCGCTACCCAACGACCAGGGGAACGTCGGCTTGGCCTACGTGGTGGATGCGTCGGCTGACGACGTTGCGGCCGGGCTTCCCACGGTCATCGCCTTCTACACGCTGAGCATGGCCGCCGTCGTGTCCGCCGATGTTGGCTCTGTGATGGAGAAGAAGCTTCCTCGCTACCCGATGCCGGTTGCGCTGATCGGCCGGCTTGCTGTCGACGACCGTGCTCGAGGACGGCGCCTGGGTGAGGCTCTCCTACTTGATGCTCTGTACCGGGTGACCGCAGCCGCGGAGATCGTCGGTTGCCTGGGGATCATCGTCGACGCCAAGGACGAGGACGGCAAGCGCTTCTACGAGAAGTATGACTTCGTCACGGTAGATGCATCGTCCTGGCCGCGCCGGATGTTCCTGCCGATCGGCGTGGCGCGAGCAGCTGTTAGCGACCAGTAGCGAACCCGCCGGCCACGCCCGTCGGCTCTGTCCTTGCCCCCCGCCACTATCCAAGCTCTGAAAACTATCGTATTCGCTTGGGCATGGCCGGAGTGGACCGCAACAAGCCGTGCCCGTGTGGGTCGGGCAAGAAGTACAAGAGGTGCTGCGCGGGGAAGGCCGAGAGTACGCGCTACACGCAGCAAGAGCGCGACGTGGCCCTGGCCATATTGAGCGAGCTCGCGGACGACACGGATTGGGAGGACGTCGTCGCCGCGGTGGACGACGAGATGTGGGGAACGGTCCACGACGACGAGCATCCGGAGCTCGGCCTGGTGAGCGATCGCTTCGCCGATTGGTACATGTTCTTCGACTACGAGCTCGACGACGACGGTCTACGCATGGCGGATCTGGTGCTCGAGACGGACGAGATCACTCTGCCTCCCGGTGTGCTGCGCTACTTGCGCCTCGCGCGCGAGAGCGTGGTGCGCCCCTACGAAGCCACCGAGGTGCGCGCCGGCGTGGGGCTCACGCTCCGGAACGTGCTGACCGGCGAGCTGACCCGCGTGCAAGAGCGCACGGCGTCCCGCGAGATCCCTCCCGGCGCGGTGCTGGCGGTGCGGGTATTGCCAAGCGGCAGCGGCGGCGAGCCCGTGTTCGACGGAGAAATCTTGCCGTTCCTGCCGCAGTTCCGCGGGCGCCTGATGAACCATCTGCGGGAGCTGGCGGAGGAGTACGAACGCGAGATCGGCCCAGTGGACGACGCCTTCTTCGAAGACGTGACGCCGCTCTTGCATCAGTACTGGGTGGCGCAGCGTAATCCGCCGTCGCTCGCCTTCGTCGTGTCACGCTTCAACGTCACGGACACCTCCGCCGTGAGCCGCGCGTTGGACGCCGACGGGAGCTTCGAACGACACGCGCCCGACGCGCCGCGCTGGCTCTGGCGAGGTGGAGAAACGGCCTCGGGCCTCGTCGAGCTCACCGACGACACCCTGAACCTCCTCACACAGTTCGAGGCCCAGGCGGAGCAAGCCCGGACGAAGCTGGAGGCCATCGCCGGCACGGCCCTCAGCTTTCGCAGCATCGAGCACCAGGATCCCAAGGATGTCGTCCCCGAGCCCGGCTCCTCCGTGCCGCTTCCAAAAGAACTTCGTGCGGTCATCCAGCAGAAGCTCGACGAGCACTATCGCGCTTGGCTGGACGAGCCCATTCCCCGCCTCGACGGCCAGACACCCCGCGACGCCGTGAAGAGCGACAGGCTTCGCCCGCGCGTGCGCGACATGCTGGTCGAGCTGGAACAGATGTACGCCCAAGCGCGAGAGACCGGCGAGCCCGCCCACGACCCTGCCTGGATGTGGCAAGAGCTCCAGCTACAGCGCTGAGCATCCCTGTTCAATTTTGGGTTGGTCCGGCGCGAGCCCCGGCGCGCTCCGGCACCAACTGCACGGAACTGCCACGCACTCGGAAATGGCAGGGCAAGCCCGCGGCACGGGCGGCGCGGCGCACCGCTTCCGGATGGATGCGCCCGCGCACCAGTCCCGCCTCGCGGAGCGCGCTCTCCACGTCCGCCACGCTGGACGGCGCGCGCGCCGTGATCAGCTCCAGGCATCGCCCGAGCGCGGGAAGCTCCAGCTCCGCAGCGCGCACCGTGCGCTCCAAACGCGCGAGCTTCCCATGGATGCACTTGGTCGTTACCCCGTACAGCGCCGCGACGGACGCGGTGCTCGGCGGCGGCTCTCCACCCCAGCCGTTGATCGCTCGCACCTGCCCCCGCGTTCGCTCCGTCGGCAGCAGGGCGAGCATTCGTTCCAACTCGCTGTCGAGGATCGCATCCCCCACCTGCCCGCCACCACGCAGCGCCAAGGCGCTAGTTTCCCAGTCTTCCGGAAGATGCACGCCCAGCCGCAGCCCGAGCGCTGCCAGACGCTCCTCGATGACCGCCAGCGTCTTCCTTCCCATCCGGGGAAGCCTCGAGATTTGCTCCGGCTGGCAGCGCGCCAGATCTCCGACTCGGTGAACCCCCACCCACTCCAAGCGCCCCACGGCGCGCGCAGGGAGTCTGAGCGCTACGAGGGTTTGTCCACACGCGCGCAGCGCATTGTCGTCCAATTCGGCAACGTCTTCGGTCGGGTCCACCATGTCCGGAAGCGCAAGCTTGCGCCGGTGCAGGCGCGCCACCTCGCTCCAGCCGCTGGGCAACTCCAATCCGAGATCGAGCCCGACACGCCGCAGCGCGCCGGAAACCTCGTCGAGCCGCAGCCAGAAGCGCCTGTCCGGAAACATGCGCTCGAGGTCCGGCCCCGTGCAGCTCGCGAGCTCACCAGCCATGGTAATCCCGCGTGGCGGCAAGAGCTCCACGTACGTGTACGGCAACCCGAACGGAAGCAACTCCTGGATCGTCATCGCACACGCGGCATAACCCCGCGCATTGAGCGCCACCGCGCGCTTCTGTGAGCGGTCACGAATGCGCGGGGCCTGACGGGGCAAGTCGAGCACAACGCTCCGGCTCCGACGCCGTGCAATGGGCGGCCCACCCCTACCGAGATCAGTCTCGGCGCGGCGCCTCGGTTCTGGGCTCGGTTCTGGCCCCGGAACGGGCGGCCCTCCCGTGCCGAAGTCGAGCCCGAGCACGCGCAGCGCGCGGCCGAGCTGCCGAAGCGAGTGCAAGCCGATGGGTTGATCCGGCGCGTAGCGCACGTTTTCGGCCAGCCACTTCCGCGAGCACTGCGAGACCTCCCCCGCGGTGGTGACGCCGCTGCGGCTCAACGCCGTTGCCAGCACCCGCGGAATGGAAAGCTCGTGCACACCCACCTCCCGCCCCCCGACTCCGGAGCGTGTCGAGGGGGCCGCGCCTTTCCTAGACCCGGCCACCCGCTTCACAGCGCTTCGTGCGCCGCTCGGTCCGAGCCGTCCGGCGTGGGGATTGGCAATAGCACCATCGCTGCCAGGACCGCTGGATGTTGGCCCCCCGCGGAACCTCGCGCCTCGACGTCGCAGCCCACGCCACCACACGCCTGCCGACCGGCACGACCGTTTCTGTCGCGCCTCCGCTCAGTAGCTCTGCTCATTGGCCACCACCCCGTCGCTCCCTGCGTGCGTCGCTTGTCCCAACCCATCGAGGCCACCCGCCGCCCCCGCGCTCGCCGTCGTCACGCTCGGCGCACCGGAAGGCTTCGTCCCAACGTACGCCAGCCCGATGCTCGGTCCGCCCGCTCCGCCGCCGCCGGGTCCGCCCGCGCCGCCTTGCCCGCCCTGCCCGCCTGGGCATGCGTCGTTCCCCGAACTGCCCTTCTTGCCGCCAGCACCCGGCGTGCCACCGCTACCCCCCTGCTGCCCCAGCGCTCCCTTCCCTCCCGCGCCTCCGTCCTTCGCCACCAGCTCCACTCCGTCCAGCACGACGGTGGAGTTGATGCTCGCCAGCGCGATACTCGCCCCGCCGCCACCTCCGCCGGGGCCGCCCGCTCCGCCGCAGCCGCCACCTCCCCCGGAACCCCCGCTCGCTCCCGTCAACGGCGCGCAGCCCGCGAGCGGCGCTTTCGCTCCACCGCCCCCTCCGCCGCCCTGGCCCGCGCTCCCCGCTTTGCCCGCCTCGCCGGACGCAGGCGTGTAGCCCGACGCGCTCAGCGCGCCCGCGCCGGTACCGCCGTTGCCCGGATTGCCGGGAGCGCCGTTGGAGCCCGTTTGGCCGCCGCCGTCATCGACAGTACTGCCCACGCTGCAACCCCAGCTCCCGCCCAGGCCTTCCCCCACTCCGGCTCCGCCCTTGGTTCCCGTCTGTCCGGGGTTGCCGGCGCCCGCGCTGTTCGCGCCCACACCCCCATCCCCGCCCTTCCCGCCCGTGCTCGTCCCCGGCGTGCAGCTCGTCGTGACCGCCGCGCCTCCGTTGCTCGGGTTCGTGCACGCATCCACTCCCTTGTTCCCCGGCGTGCCGTCCTTCGCCGCCGCCGTGAACGCCGTCCCGTCGTCCCCCTTCGCTCCCTTCCCAGCCTCCGCCTTCACTCGCCTCAGCGTCACTCCCGTCGAGTCCTTCACCCATACCGCGATGCTCGACCCCACCGTCGCGTCCGTCGCCACCACGTCGAAGTCCTCCACCTCGAATCCCGTCACTCCCTCCACGCTCAACACCTGCGTCTCCGCTCCGCCCACCACCGTGGGCGCACTCGCGCTGTACACCCACGTCGTGCAGTCGAATCCACCGTACAGCGACACCCCGTCGTGCGCGCTCGTCACGTTCACCGGCCCCACGTACGTCCCACCCGTCGCGCACGCATACACTCGCTTCTTCGATGTTGCCGCCGCGTCCAGCCCTTTCGTCAACGTCGCGTACGGCTTGTCCTTCGTCCCATCACCAGCGCTGTCCGAACCCGTCGGACTCACGAACACACCGTACTCGTCCGAAACCAAGCAGCTCTCTTCGCTCGGCGACTTCGTCGTGTCGCACGTCCCCCCGTCTCCACCCGCTTGGCCGCCCACTCCCGCCTGGCCGCCTTGGCCCCCGCTGCCCGAGGTGCCTCCGGTGCCCGACCCGCCGCCGCTGCCACCCGTTCCAGAGTCGGACGCCGGACCGCACCATTCGCCCTTGTCTGAGCACGTCACGTCCGTCGAGCCGCAAGCCGCCACAACTGCGCCCGCGCAAACCAAACCAAGCAAAGCCACGCTCTTCATTGTTCACTCCCTCCGATCAGAATCGGGCTCGAACCGTGCCGCCAAACATCTTGGACCCAAGAGCTGGCGACAGCTCAAATCGCCTCGCCCGCGCGCTGTCGTGGTCGGCACTCGGCGTCCACAGCAGGAACGTCGCAACGGTCGCGGTCGCAAACACCCCAGTTGCTATCCAGGCAAAGCCCTCCACTCGGTTCGCGTCTGCACGCTGCTGGCTTGCGTCTGCGATGTTTTGACAAAGCGAGCTACCCCGGCCCGCATCTGAGCACGGCGTAGCGCTCCCGAACTGCGTCTTCGCGTCCGCGAGCAACTTGTCCGCGTCGCTCTGGTGCCCGTTCGCCTTCGCCATGAATCCCACGGCCACAGCAGCCGACGCCACGGTCAACACCGCTCCGCTCGCAAGCACCACGGTGCGTGCCGAGACTCCGCCATCCGGGCTCTTCCCGCCACCCGGCGCGGCAGCCCCTCCGCCAGCTCCGGAACCCGCACCGGCCCCGCCCGCGCCTCCACCCCCTGCCGGCTTCGGCGTCTCGGCCTCGAGCTGCAGCGAGACGCTCTTCACGCTACCCGCCGTCACCGCGACCGTTTCCGTCGCGTCCTCAAAACCGTGCGCTCGCGCGCTGAGCCGATGCTCGCCGGCGTCCAGGTACAGTGGCGCCTCCAGCGGCGAGCGCCCAACGGCCGCTCCGTCGAGCAGCACGTCCGCGCCGTCTTGACTCACCGTCACCGTCACCTCCGCCACGTGCTGCTTCGCCTTCACCAACAGCGCCTCCACGGCGGCTTTCTTCTTGCGCGCGTCACCCGTCGACGGAAACGCCCGCAACGAAGCGCTCAGGTGCTCCGCTGCTGCCGTGTACTTTCCGAGCTGCAGCTCGCTTTGCCCAAGCAGCGCCGCAATGTCTGGGAATGCCCACCCCCGCCGTGCTCGGGCCCTCCGGGCCCTGCGCGCGGCTTGCCCCTCCCTTATTTGGGCTCCGGCCCCCAGGGGGCCTCCGCGCAAATGGGAGGGGCCGCGCCGGTGGCCTGGCTCCGAGCTGCTGGGTTTGAGTGACTGGGAGCGTGGCTCTGGGCGCGCTTGGCTCCCGTCGCTCGCGGCGGCTCGGCCGTGCCGCCCCTTCGACCTCGTCCCGGCTTGCTGCCGGGCTCCGCTGAGCGGCGCACGCTCCCTGCCGCGCCCCGACTCTCGCAAGCCGGGGCGCGACGCGGGCGGCGCGCGCCTCCCACTCCGTCCCTCGGGCGCGTCATGCAGCCTGCGCCTGCGGGGGCGTAGCCCGGCAGCAAGCCGGGACTGGAGGTCTTCATGCGTCACTTCCACCTCACCCCTCGCGACATCGCTCGCCAGCGCGCACACGTCATGCGCCAGCACCCCACCTTCAGTGAGC
Organism: Polyangiaceae bacterium; assembly: GCA_020633235.1. Lineage (NCBI taxonomy): Bacteria > Pseudomonadati > Myxococcota > Polyangiales > Polyangiaceae > Polyangiaceae bacterium. The sequence goes on from JACKEA010000002.1 coordinate 9,849, forward strand.
TCAAGCTCTGGCAAGCGCTCCGCGCCTCCAAGCTCGGCGTCCCCTTCCGCAGGCAATTCGTCATCCGTCGCTACATCGTTGACTTTGCCGCTCCCAAAGTGCGCTTGGCGGTGGAAGTGGATGGCGGCTACCACGCCCAGCGCACTGCCGCCGACGCTCGCAGGGACCGCGACCTCCGCCGGGCCGGCTGGCGCGTGCTGCGCTTGGACGCTGACCTGGTCGTCCATCATCTGCCAGAAGCTGTCGCTCGCATCCGCGCCGCCTTGCCGCCTTGAGCACACTCACTGCTCGAACGTGCTCGCGTTGTCACCGTCACTTCCATCGGGCGCGGGATTGAGGCCTATGCCGTTCACCGAACCGCCTTTGCCCTTCGTCCCGCCGTTGCCACTCTGGATGTTCACGGTGCCGATCTGCTGTGGCTGGCTGCCGTTGTAGACGAGTCCGTGACTCGGACCACCTGACCCACCGGAGCCTGAGCCGCCGGGCCCACCGGTGCCGCCGTCGCCGCCGGATCCACCCTTGCCCATTCCACTGGCGGCGGCGCCACCTGCCGCTCCAGAACCTCCGGAACCGCCCGCCCCGGCGTTACCGCCCTTTCCACCGTTGCCGCCATCGCTGGCTATCAGCTCGCAACTGTCTAGCGTCACTTGGCTCTGCCAGGACAGCAGCGCCACGCTCGCTCCGCCGCCACCCCCAGCGCTACCGTGCTTGCCTCCGCAACCGCCCATCCCGCCGGCGCCGCCGGATGCGCCGATGCACGTTGAGAGTCCGGTCGCTGCACTGGCACCACCGCCACCGCCGCCCTGGCCAGGGAAACCGTCGGTTCCGGCTTGACCGTCGGCGGGTACGTAGCCCGATGCACTGAACGCGCCAGTTGCCGCTGCGACAAGACCCACACTGCCGGCGTTGCCGTTCGAGCCCTGCTTGCCGGCGGTACCATCGGCGGGGGGTATCGCAGAGCCGTCCCCTTTGTTGTCGTTGTTTGCCGGGCTCACGTTCGTCAACGGAGTTCCCGGTGTTCCGTTGCCGCCCGCGCCGGCTTTCTTCGCGTCGCCGCCCGACCCTCCGAGTGAGCCGCACTCGCTCGCAGCACCCCACATTCCGCCGCTCTGCGTGGCCGGCGCGCCCGCACACGTCGCCGCAGTTCCTTGCTGTGCGGCGGCGGGCACAACGCCAGCAGTGCCCTCTTGTCCCGCTGCGCCGTCCTGGCCGCCGCCCGCCTTGCCAGCCGTGATCTTGACGCGCCGGAGCACGACGTTCTGCGACGCGCTGACGATCATGGCGAAGCTCGACTCACCCGTGGGCGCGCCATCCGCCGACTGGACATCGAAATCCTCGACCGTCATTCCGACGCTCAGGCCACTGGCCTTCCACGCCGTCGTGGAGCCCTTGATCACCGCTTTCGTCGTCGTGTCGTACTTCCAGTCCGTGCACTTGAAACCACCATGGATGGCGGCGCCGTCGTTCGCGCTCGAAACGGTGACGTCCTCGTTGTACTCACCGTTCGTGTTGCACACATAGATGCTCTTCCCTTTGGCGTTGGCCAGCGCGGCGGTGATCGTCTTGTACGGTGCGGCGCGCGTACCATCCGCCGTGCCGGCCGTACTGCCCGCATCCACGAACACACCGTACTGCTCGTCCACAAGGCAGCTCTCTTGGCTCGGAGACTTCGTGGTGTCGCACGTGCCGCCGTCGCCACCAGTTCCTGCCGTCCCTGCCTGCCCACCTTGGCCCCCGCTGCCGGACGTGCCACCGCTACCGGACGCGCCCGCGGTACCGCCAGTGCCGGAATCGGTGCCCGCGCCGGGGCAGCCGATCCCGTCCTCGCAACTGTACGGCCCGCCACCGCAGCCCACCGCAACACTCGTCAGACCCACCACCAGGACGCTACTCAGCACCTTGTTCGTCTTCATCGCGCTCTCCATCCACTTCAGAAGCTACCGACAACCGCAACGCCCGCGCCTCGTGTCCCGAGTTGCGGCACCACAACCGCCCCCTTCGACGATTCTTCCGTGGGCCAAAAGACGGCCGCGCCCGCCGTCGCCGCCGCGAAGGCACCGGCGCCGACGAACCCGGCCAGCGCGATGTTCCGCGATTGATCCCGCCGATCGATGGTGTCGCCCAGTTCCTGACACCATGCGCTGCTTCTTGGCGCGGCGCACTCCTTCTGAGCGCGCGGCTTCGCGTCGTCGATCTCTGACTGCGTGGCATTTGCTCGGAGCGCGTACCCGATGCCCACACCCAGACCGACCACCGCCAGCGCGCCTCCCGTCACCAGTACCCAGGTCGGCGCGCCACCCTCCGCGCCGGGGTGCTGCGTGCCACCCGGCGCGGCAGCCCCTCCGCCAGCTCCGGAACCCGCACCGGCCCCGCCCGCGCCTCCACCCCCTGCCGGCTTCGGCGTCTCGGCCTCGAGCTGCAGCGAGACGCTCTTCACGCTACCCGCCGTCACCGCGACCGTTTCCGTCGCGTCCTCAAAACCGTGCGCTCGCGCGCTGAGCCGATGCTCGCCGGCGTCCAGGTACAGTGGCGCCTCCAGCGGCGAGCGCCCAACGGCCGCTCCGTCGAGCAGCACGTCCGCGCCGTCTTGACTCACCGTCACCGTCACCTCCGCCACGTGCTGCTTCGCCTTCACCAACAGCGCCTCCACGGCGGCTTTCTTCTTGCGCGCGTCACCCGTCGACGGAAACGCCCGCAACGAAGCGCTCAGGTGCTCCGCTGCTGCCGTGTACTTTCCGAGCTGCAGCTCGCTTTGCCCAAGCAGCGCCGCAATGTCGTAGCTCTGCTTGAGCTTCCACGCTTCGGAAAGCGCGGCGTAGGCCTTGTTGAAGTCGTTCCGCACGATCGCGTCACGACCTTGGTTGAAGAGCTGGACCGCACGCTCGTCGTCCGCGGCGCTGGCGCCGGGCGCGAACAGGCAAATGGCGAAGAAGAACGCAACGAAGAGGGAACGCAAGGTAGGCATGCTCAAAGTACGGGGCGTTGGGGGTCGTAGCCAGGTGGCAGCGAAGGCGCGGGAGCGGGGTGTGGCGTGACCGCCGGCTTGGAGGCAGCGGGCGCAGGCTTTGGTTTGGTGGGCGGAGGCTTGGAGATGCTCGGCGCCGGCTTGGGCTGCTGGCCGGTGCTGGGCTTCGGCGCCGCGCTCGCACTGGTTGCGGGTGGCGGCGCAACGCTGGGCGCGGACTTCGCAGACGTCACGCCCGGCGGCACCGCGGGCGCGGGTGCTTCCGGTTTCTCGGCCGCCGGCTGAGTCGGAGCTGGCGCAGACTGCGCGCTGTCGTCCGCGCGCAGGCCGAGCCAAACGGCAAGGGCCGCCGCCACCAGCACGACGCCAATCACGATCGTGGCCCGTGACGCCAGCGGCGCGGGCGCCGCTTGTCGTGTCGATTCGCGCTCCGCCTCAGGTGCTGGCGCGTCTACGTCGTTCTCGCCGGAGTCCACGGCTCGAAGGTCCACGGCCGCCATCGCTCGAAGCACCCCCGGCGGCGCCGTGCGCTGCTGGAACCGATGTGGATTGAACTCGTCCACCTTCCCCGCCTCCGGAAACAACGGATCTCCCTCGCCCCGGCCTTGATTCAGCTCGTCCATGGCAGCCCGCAAGCTCGCGTCGTGCCCCACCACATCAGCTTCTGAGCGCTTTGCGGACATGGTCTCTACAGGCCCGAGCCGGGCAACGCCTTGTGGGGTGGGGATTGTTGGCCCGCCGCGGAACCTCCGGGTTTGCGAGCTGTGCGCGGCGGATCCGCGTTGATGGGCTCGCCGGGCAAGTCGGCTCCCGAGCGATCGCCGTTGATGGGCTCGGCGGGCGGCACCGCCGCCGGCTTCGGTCGTTGTGAATCGACGGGAAACCAGAGTTCGGCGCCTTTTGTCGCAGGCGGGGCTGCCTTCGTCGGGGCCGTTGCAGCCGGCGACGCTGGTCTCGTGGACGTGGCAGGCAGGGCTGCCGACAGTGCGGCCGGCGCTGGTACTGGCTCAGGGCTCGGCGCACCAGACGCGACGGGCGGCGCCACAGTGGACGACGCCACGACGGACGCAGGCGGCGATGCTTTTGCCTGCCGCGCCCGCTTCGCGAGATTCACTCCGATACTCGTGGGCACCGCGATCGCAGTTCCAAGCACGCAGGCGACGAGGGCCGCACGCGCAGGGGTAGCGAGTGCGCGCGCAGCGAGGGCTTCGAACTTCGAGCGCGCCGCTGGCGACGGCCGGCGCGCGGTGCTGACTGGCTTGGCTTGTTTCCGCGGCGAACCAACAAGCTGCTGGGGAGGCTGTGGCGGCGGCGCCGGAGCCGCGGCGCTAGCGCGAGAGGGCGCAGGGGCGCGGCGAGCGGGAACCACGGCGGGCGCGACGGGCGGCGCGTCGATGCGCTCGCGCTCGAGCACGACCGGCGTTGGGGCGCCCTGCCCAGCGCCGGGCGACGGCAGCGCGAACAGCCGCACCGTGTCGCGGTTCTTCAGCGCGGCGGGGGGCACCACGGGCGGCAGCATCTCCTGCGTGGTCTCGGGCGGAAGCGACGGACTCTGTTCTGTATCCGCACCCGCAAAGGCGGCTTGTCCGGGCCTCGCCCTGTTGGTCTCGCCCACCAGATCCCGAAGCGCGGTGGCGAAGCGCCGGCGCTCGGCTTCGAGCGTGAAGCGGCGTTCGGCATCTCGCAGGGCGATGCCGAATTCGTGCATGGATCCGTAGCGGTTCTCCGGCGCCTTGGCGATAGCTCGCTGCACCACACGCGCCACGTAGTCCGGAATGGTGGGCACCAGCTCCGTGAGGGGCGGTGGCACGTGGCCGATCTGGATCCAGCCCAGCTCCGTGTGCGTCGGCGTCTCGATCCCATTGAGACAGGGGTGGCCACCGGCGAGCGCTTCGTACAGCAGCGTACCCAGGGCGTAGATGTCGGTGCGGACGGTCACCTGCCGGCCCTGCAGCTGCTCGGGGCTCATGTACAGCGGCGTGCCCTGCCAGCGGTACTTGTCGGTGGTCTGGAAGCCTCCGCTATCCAGGAACTTGGCGATCCCGAAGTCCAGCACGCGGGCGTGATTGCCGTTCTCGATGAAGATGTTCTCGGGCTTCAGATCGCGGTGGATGGCGCCCAACCGGTGCGCCGCCTCCACCGCATCGCAGACCTGGGCGCCCACCACGAGCGCTTCGGGTACCGACAGCGCCCGTAGCGCGATGAGCACGTCCCGGAGCGGCCGACCGATGAGCCGTTCCATGATGATGTAGATCAACGCGCCGTCTGAGGTGACGCCCGCGTCGAAGACCTGCACCACATTCGGGTGCCGAATGCGGGAGAGCACGATGGCTTCGGCGCGGGCGCGGCGGCGGAACTCGGCGGCCTTCTCGGCCTTGCCGGGGATGACCTTGATGGCGACGCGGCGATCGAGAAACTCCTGGTACCCCTCGTAGACGAAGGCCGTGCCGCCGCTGCCCAAGAGCCCGACGATTTCGAAGTTCTCGAATCGCTGCCCCGGGTCGAGGGGACCGCGCTCCTGCTCTAGGGCGTTCACTCGAGGGTCGAGTGTAGCGGAATGTACGCTCATGGCGACCCTCCCGCAAACAGCCAGGCCATGAGCGCAGCAGCGACAATGGCGCTCACCAACAGCACCAAAGCAAATACACCCAACGTGCGTGCAGGCGGCGGTGCGGGATGTTCCACGGTCGCGGCTTGCCCCACGGGCATGGCGGGTGGCGTCGCGTCGTCGCGGACGGTGGTGGAGACGTCGGCCGGCAGCGGTCCGGGCGCTCCCGCGGATTGGAGCGTCGGGTTGTCCGGCGGCGGTTCTGCGGCAGGTTCGGGCAGGGGACTCTCGGCCCGTGCTCGCGGCGCGGCCTTCACCGCGGCTGGGTCGGAGGAGTCGTAGCCCACTGTTGCCAGCCAACCCACGGGCTGCCGGATGGCCCGCCGAACCCCTGCGAGGGCGTCCGCCATTTCCTCGGCCGTCTGGAAGCGATCGGCGGGATCCTTGGCCAGCGCCTTGAGCACGATCGCGTCGAGCTCCGCAGCGACGGGCTCCGCAGCAAGAGATGAAGGAGCTGCGGGCGTCTCGTTCACGTGGGCAGCCATGGCCTGATCCGGATCGCGCGTGGCAAATGGTCCGCGCCCGGTGATCATCTCGTACAAGAGCAGACCCACGGCGTACAGATCCGCGCGACCATCGACCGGCCGGCCGCTTGCCTGCTCCGGAGACATGTGCAGCGGAGTGCCGACGGCCTGACCCTGGCTGGTGAGGGGGACGCGGGCGAAGGCGCTTGGGGCCAGAAACTTCGCCACGCCGAAGTCCAGGATCTTCGGGATGCGTTCGCTGCCATCTGTGTGCAGGAAGATGTTGCCCGGCTTGATGTCCCGATGAACGAAGCCTGCGCGGTGCGCCTCCCCGAGGCCGGACAGCACGGCGATGGCGGTGGACAGCGCTTCGGAGACCGGCAAGCGCCGGATGTGCATCTCGGTGTGGAGCGTGCAGCCGACCAGACGCTCCATGACCAGGAAGAACTGGCCGGACGGCGTGACGCCAGCGTCCGACACGGCAACGATGTTCGGATGCCGAAGCGCGCCGAGAGCGCGCGCCTCGCGCCGCAGGCGCTCCATCTGGCGCTCCGAAGCGTGGAACTGCGGCCGCAACACCTTTACGGCCACGCGCTTCTTCAGCTCCAAGTGCTCCGCCAAGTGAACTTCGCCGACGCCACCTCGCCCGATGACATCGATGCTTCGATATCCGGTTCCGGTCAGCGGGTCGCCGTTGCCCTCGGCACCGGCAGCAGCACGTTCCATGATCTTGGCCTCGCCCCTGGTGGTCGCTCGGCAATGATAGGTGACATCTTCGTCCAGGGGGAGGACCGGTTGCGCAAAATGTTGCGCGTCAGTTCTCGGCGCCTTCCACGATTCGCACGTCCACGGCGTGGACCGGGAAGGGATACGTCACCCGATCCCGCTGCGGATTGGTGATCGCGTCTTCGTAGCGATCCAGCGTCATGAACACGCAACCGCGCTCGAACTGGAACAGGACGTAGGGCCTCACGCGGGCGAGGTTTTGCTCCTCACCCGGGAGCACCAGGGTGCCCATCACGGCCAAGAGCCTTTCCCTTCGCTCGCAGGTGAATACGTGCAGCTGCACGTTCACCGTGCTGGTGAGCACGGCGTACACGGGGGAGAAGCCGTGCTCGAGCTGCTTGGACTCCGGAATGCGCTGCAGCGCTCGTTTCATTTCGTCAAACGAGAGCAGCGGCGTTTCCAACCCGGCGAGCTCGTCTCCAGCGGCTTCAGCGCAGGCCAGCAGGTCCAGCAGTGTTTGCTCCGGCGTCTGACCGCGCGCCTCGGCCATGTCGACCAACATCTGGCTGACGCCCCCGACCTTCTCTTCAACCATGCGACAGCGTACCTTCGCGGGCGTGCGCCGCGCTAATTCGCGCCCTCCCCCAGCGCGCGAAGCTCGACGCGATGAATGGGGAACGGGTGGGCGGCCTCTCCGCTGCCTTGCAGCACCGCGCGCTCGAAGCGGTCCCAGGTGATGAAGCAGCACGCGCCCTCGAGTGGGAACAGCATGAAGGCGCGAATCCGCTCAGGGTCGGCGGCTTCCCCGGGCAGCACGATGGCGCCGCGCACGACCAGACCTTCGGGACGCGGGTTGCAGGTATGCGCGTGGAGCTCGATCCCGAGCGTCGATTCGAGGGCCACGTAGCGCGAGAGGCTGGGCCCCGGCTCGATCCCCGCCGCCGGCAGGGCCGTCAGGGCTTCTTCGACCTTCCGAAACGTAACGGCGGACGTGCTCGCGATGGCCGTTCGAGCGCGAGCCACGAACACATGTAGATAGCGCCGGATCGACTCGGCAAACTCGTCCGGCGTTTGTTTGCGCGTTTCCGCCAGCTGCTCGATGTAACCCACGAACTCCCCCGGTAGTGATGACCCACTCATGGATTCCCCCAATCGGAAATTCGACGTCAGGTTATCTACGCTAACGGCAGCTTGCGGTGATCTGTAACTGTCAATCGCGACAGGGGGTCCCCAGCGCATGACGCCCGCCATGCCCGCCGTCCGGCTGCGACCAAGGCTGTCGCAAGGAGCGGCCCCATCGCCCGCCCACCGCGGTCCGCGCCCGCCGGGCTCGTCACCCCGTGCCCATCCGCTTGTGGTTCGGGCCGTGGTCTCGAAGGGCAAGAAGACGCATACTGCGGGAGATGGGCGAGTCGAGGGAACCCTCCACCGCTGACGTGCTCACCGCACTCGAGGACACCGTGCGGGCGCACGAAGCGCTGGTCCTTGGGGTCGAGCGCCGTCTGGGGGCGAAGATCGATCACATGGCGGAGCAGCTTGTCGACCAACTCCCTAAGGAAGCGCTCGGCCTTCGTGAGAAGTGTGCTGCGGCGAAGCAACCTTTCGGCGAGCGCCTAGCGCGAGTAGTCGAAGCCCCCCAGATCGTCGTGCACGTCGAGATCTTCGTCTCCGAACTGGAGAAACGCGTCGACGCCTTGGTGCGGCGTTTGGAAGAGCTCGAGTCGCGCACCCACTGAGCCTGCGGCTCGCGGCAGTGTCCGCGCACGAGGTCTCAACGTGTCGGTAGCGCGAGAAGCTCATCGTCGCCACCCACCAGGTACAGCTTCTCGCTTGCCAAGACCTTCGTCAAAAAGTGATTTCGAGTTGCGAGCTTCGCCGAAGCTTCTGTAGGAGAGTAGACAACGGGGTTCACCTCTCGGCGCAGCTTCGCCTCGGTCTCGCGAATGCATCCCACGACATCGGCGAACGAGACATCGCCGATCACCAGCAAGTCGACGTCGCTTTCAGCCTTTTGCTCCCTGCGAGCCACGGACCCGAAGATGAAGGCAACTCGGATGCGGTTCGCCAGCGGTGCCATCGCCCGCCGCAGAACGGCGGCCGCGCCGGTCGTCTTCATCGCGATCCCGCGAAGCTCCTCGAAGATCGGGCACTCTGGGTTGGCCTGGAAGAAGACGCTGCGGCCACGCTGTACCCGAGTCAGGATGTCAGCGGCACTCAGCCGGGCGAGCTCCCGCTGCACGTGTCCAAGACCCAGCCCGGTCGCTTCCACAATCTCCCGCAGGTAGAACTCCTGATCCGGATGACCAAAGAGGAGGCCAATGACTTCCCGTCGAGCTTTGGGGAAGAGCGCGTCCGCGTCAGCTAGGGGCGTTGTACTCAATACGGGTACGATTGTACCCTAATTGGGTACAGCCGCAACGCGATAACTCTGGTACATCCCTGCCCATGCGTTGTCTCGTTACCGGCGGAGCCGGGTTCATTGGCTCTCACTTGGTTCGTGCGTTGCTGGATCGCGGGGACGAGGTCGTCGTGCTCGATAACCTCTCCACGGGTCGCCTCGAGAACCTCTCCGAGGTGATGAGCCGCATCAGCTTCATCAAGGGCGACCTCACCGCGCCCGCCGACGTGGACCGCGCGACGGAGGGCGCGAACCTGGTGTTCCACCAGGCGGCGCTGCCCTCCGTGCCGCGCTCCATGAAGGACCCGATTTCGTCCCACGACGCCAACGCCACCGGCACGCTCAACGTGCTGTGGGCGGCGCAGCGCTTCGGCGTCACGCGAGTGGTGAGCGCGTCGTCGTCGTCGGTGTACGGCGACACGGAACGGCTGCCCAAGGAGGAGACCATGGAGCTCTTCCCCAAGTCGCCCTACGCCGCCACCAAGCTCGCCGTGGAGCTCTACAGCCAGACGTTCACCCGGGCCTACGGTCTGGAAACAGTGTGCCTGCGCTACTTCAACGTGTTCGGGCCCCGGCAAGATCCAAACTCGCCCTACGCCGCGGTGATCCCGATCTGGCTCCGCCGCATGTCGGAAGGCCTGCCGCCGCAGATCTACGGTGACGGCAAGCAGTCGCGGGACTTCACTTTCATCGACAACGTGGTGCAGGCGAACCTGTCGGCGGCCTCGGCCCCCAAGGCTTCGGGCCTCGCGTTCAACGTGGCCGCCGGGGAGCGCGTGGTGCTGCTGGACATGGCGCGGGAGCTGATGCGCCGCTACGGCTACGAGGGCGAGCCGGAGCACACGGCGCCGCGCGAAGGCGACATCACGCACTCCTGGGCGGACGTGAACCGCGCCAAGGAGCTCCTCGGTTACGATCCGAAGGTGGACTGGCAGACCGGGCTCGACCGCACCATCGCCTGGTTCCGCGCGACGTGAGGCGCACCGCCGCCCTCTTGCTGCTGCTCGGCGCGGTCGCCTGCGATCGCCACGAGAGGTCCCGCGCCGAACCGACAAAACCCAAGGCCTCGGCCAGGCTGCCCGAAGCGCCTCCCCCTCCCCCGCCGCGCCCCCACCCGAAGAACCTGCTCTTGATCACGGTGGACGCGCTGCGGGCGGACATGCCGTGGCTCGGCTACCCGCGGGACATCGCTCCGAACCTGACCCGCATCGCGAAGCGCAGCGTGGTGTACACCCACGCCTACGCGCTCTCGAGCTACACCAGCATGTCCCTGGCGGGGCTGATGACCGGGCGTTATCCGTCGGAGATCCCGCGGGATGGACGCGCGACGAGCAGCTTCGGGGAAGAGGCGACGATGCTCGCCGAGGTGCTGCAAAAAGACGGGTTCGTTACCATCGGTGTGCACGGCCACGTGTATTTCTTGGGCGCCACCGGCATCAACCAGGGCTTTTCGGATTGGCGCGTGCTGCCGCGCATCACCACCATGCCCGCCCGCGATGGCCACGTCACCGACGACAAGCTCGCCGACATGATGATCGAGGCGCTGGACGAACGCGCGAAGGGGAAAGCGAAACAGCGCTTCTTCGCCTGGGTGCATTTCATGGACCCGCACTTCAGCTACGCGCGGCACGAAGGCTATCCACGTTTCACCGGCGCGCCGAGCAAGGCCGTGCCCCCGGGAGTGAAGCTCGACGAGATCGGCCAGGGCCTCAGAAACCAGTACGACGGCGAGGTGGTGTTCACGGACGCGCAGGTGGGGCGCCTCGTCGATCACGTGCGCGCGGCGCCGTGGGGCAAGGACACGGCCATCGTGGTGACGGCGGACCACGGCGAAGCCTTCGGCGAGCACAAGAGCTACTTCGAGCACGGCTTCTTGCTGTACGACGTGACGACGCGGGTGCCGCTCCTGTTCGACGTGCCGGGAGTGAAGGCCGGCACCATAGACGCGCGGCGCAGCCACATCGATCTGGCCCGCACCCTCTTCGAGCTCCTGGGTCAGAAGGCGCCGCAGAGCTTTCGCGGCAAGAGCCTGGTGCCGGAGCTGGTGCGCGAGGTGCGGCCGGGCCCGGAGGACGTGATCATCGACATGCCCTACACGGATCAGACGCCGCGGCGCCGCGCTCTCATCCACAAGGGGAAGAAGCTCGTCGTGACGGAGACGGATCCGGAGCCGCTGCTGTTCGACCTGGATCGCGATCCTGGCGAGCAAGAGGACCTGACGCCCAAGGGCGGACCGCTGCTCACGGACATGCAGGCGCGCTGGAAGAAGGCCAACGACGCCCTGCCGGATTTTGACGCCCCCCGGCGATCTCGGCGGCAATACTGAAGCGGCGCGGGCGGCGCTTTGTCGCGCCGCCCGCCAATGGCGCCTCAGTTCTGGGTCATCTTCGCGACCTCGGCCGCGAAGTCTTCGCCCTGCGGCTTCTCGATGCCTTCGCCCAGCTGGAAGCGGACGAACTTCTCGATGCTGACGTCCGTGCCCAGCTCCTTGGCGAGAGCCGCGCGCACCTGATCGACGGTCTTGTCCGTCTCGAGCACGCTGCCCTGCTCGATCAAGCAGACTTCCTTCATCCACTTGTTCAGCTTGCCCTCGATGATCTTCGGGCGGACGTTCTCGGGCTTGCCCTCTTCCGCCAGCTGCGCGTCGAAGATCTCCGACTGGTGCTTCTTGGCGTCTTCCGGCACCTCGCTCTTGTCGAGGAAGGGCGGCGCCATGGCGGCCACCTGCATGGCCGTGTCGTCCGCGAACTTCACCAGGGCGTCCGAGCCGGCGGCGGCGTCCGTGCCCGTCTTCACGGCCAGGAGCACGCCGATCTTGCCGCCCATGTGCACGTAGCTGTGCACGCGGCCGGACCCGGTGACGCTCAGGCGCTGCCAGCGGCGCACGGTGATGTTCTCGCCCAAGCGGCCCACCAGCGCCTTGCGGTTGTCCTCGATGCTGCCCTCACCGCCAGGGAACGGCTCCGCCGAGAGCTCCGCGCCATCTTTGGCCTTGTCCGCGGCTTCGAGCACCTTCTGTACGAAGGCGCGGAAGTCCTCGTTGCGGGCCGCGAAGTCCGTCTGGATGTTGACCTCGACCATCACGCCGCTCTTGCCGTCCGCGGCGACGCGGGAAGCAATCTCGCCCTCGGTGGCCACCGCGCCGGCGCGCTTGGCGCTCTTCGCGAGACCCTTCTTGAGGATGATGTCGACGGCCTTGTCCATGTCGCCCTCGGATTCCATCAGGGCGCTACGACAATCGTTCAGACCGGCCTGGGTGCGGTCTCGAAGCTCCTTCACCTGCTGCATGCTCACCTGAGCCATTGGCTGCTCTCCTATCTACGGGATGGCTGGCTGCCCCCGGAGGGCTTCCGGAGACAAAGACGAGCGGGGCTCACGGCTTTGCCGCGGCCCCGCATACGAATCACGAAGCTCGGCTCCTCAGGCGCGATTGCGCGAGTAGATGACCTGAGCGTCCGGCTGGGCCGACGGCTGCTGACCGCCATCGCGGTCGCGCGAGGCCTGGTGGTCGCGGCGGCGAGCCGAACCGTAGATGCAGGCGTCCGCCACGGCACCGCAGATGAGCCGGATGGAGCGGATGGCGTCGTCGTTTCCGGGGATCACGTAGTCCACCAGATCCGGATCACAGTTGGTGTCCGTGATGGCCACCACCGGGATCTTGAGCTTGCGGGCTTCGTTGATGGCGATCGACTCCTGAGCGGGATCGATGATGAACACCGCCGAGGGCAGCGAGCCCATGCCCTTGAGGCCACCGATGTACTTCTCGTGGCGGGCGCGCTCCTTGTCGAGCTTGACGGTTTCCTTCTTCGGGATCTGCTCGTAGGTGCCGTCTTCCCGCATGCGCTCCAGCGAACGCAGGCGCTCCAGGCCACCCTTGATGGTGCGGAAGTTGGTGAGGGTGCCGCCGAGCCAGCGGTTGGTCACGTAGTACTGACCCGCGCGCTGTGCCTCTTCTTGCACGATCTCCGCGGCCTGACGCTTGGTGCCGACGAACAGCACGTGGCCACCGCGGGACACCGTGTCCGCCAAAAAGTCGAACGCGCGCTTGAACAGCCGCGACGTCTGGTCGAGATCGATGATGTGAATGCCGCTGCGGGAGCCGTAGATGAACTGCCGCATCTTCGGGTTCCAGCGCTTGGTCTGGTGGCCGAAGTGGGCGCCGGCCTCGAACAGCTCGCGCACGCTGAGCGGGTTTGCGGGGTCCCGCGGCTCGCGCTTCACGTCCTCCTGGGCGCGCTCGGCGGCGAGCACCGCGGTGCGTGGCACCGCCGTGGCGGTGGCTTCGAGCTCCGGGGCATCGAGCCCGAGCTTGTCGTCGTTCTCGGTGGTCTGAACAGATTCGGTTTCGGTCATTTGCGCATCCTCCGGTTTGGCCTCCGTCCCACCGCCGGGGGACTTCCGAAGAAGCACCGGACCCGGTCGTCAGCGCACGTGGGACGTGTGGTTTATTGGGGTCATCCCCCTGTGAGGGGGCCGGGAACCTACGGCATGTCGCCCCCTCAGTAAAGGGCCGACGGCACGATTTCCGCCGAAATTGAGCAGTACTGCTGGCTACAGCCCCGACGCGGGCAACGCTGGTTTATTTTGTCGGGGCGGCGCGGTCTTGGCGGGGGCCGGCTTGGCCGTTGGAGGGGCGGCGGGTTTCTCCGGGGCCGCCGGCTCGGACGTCTTTTCGGCCGTGGCGGCGGGGGGCGTCTCCACCTTGGCCGCCGGCGCGCTCTCGGCGGGCTTCGGCGCGGATTTGGCCGGCGCGGCGCTCTGCTTCGGCGAGGCGCTCGCGGCCGACGCCGCGGCTGCGACCGGGCTCGACGTGGGCTCGGCGGTCTCCGTGGGCGCGGGCGCTGCGGCAGGGACGGTACTGGGTTCGGCCGCGGCACTGACGGCCTCCGGCGCGGGATGGCTCTCCGCGCGGGACAGGCCTACCGCGACGGCGATCGCGCCGAGCAAACCCAAAAGTCCAATGGCGGCAGCCGCAATGACCAACGGCGCGGACGACTTTTTCGGCGCGGGCGCCGCTACCCCGGTGATGACCGGCGGCGGCGTGACCTGCTGCTCTGCACCGCGGACGGCCGCCACCGCGGGCACGGAGGTGTGCGTCCGGATTTCGTCCCCCGGCAAGGACGGCGCTTCGCCCTCCGGCAATCGCACGGTGCGGTCCCACGAGGACGGCGGGCCCGCGGCGGAGCCCGGCCCCGGATCTGCATCCACCAACGTCGTGTTCGAAACCGACGCTTCGAAGCTGGGCGGCGCGCTCGGCTCCGTGCTGGGCGCCACGGTCTCTTGAAAGGACGGCGGCCCCGCCGGGGACGTGAGCTGGGCCGACATGACCGTCGGGCCCATCGGATCTGCAGCCACGCCCTGGGACAGCGCCGTGTCCGCTTCGCCCATGACCAGCGTATTGCTCAGGTTCGCGCTGGCCGGCAGCGTCTGGGCGCCGCCCACCACGCGCCGCCCGGCCGCGCCATCGATGGCCGTGGGCGGCAAGGGCGTCCCATCGGCTTGGCTCGCCCGCGCTTCCACGGTGGGCGCGTCGTAGCGCGCTTCCGCCGTGGGCGCCTGAGTGGACACGCTCACCCACCGGCGGAGCAGCCCGGACAGCACGGCCGACACTTGCCCCGCCGTCGCGGGGCGCTGGGACGGCTCTTTGTGCAGCAAGCTGGCCACCATGTCGTCGAGCTCCGGCGGCATGTTCGCGATGCGGGTGCTGAGCCGGGGCGCCTCTTGCGTGAGGTGCGCCAGGAGCATTTGATTGGCGTCCACCGCGTCGTCGAAGGGGCCGACGCCGGTGAGCATCTCGAACAACATGAGCCCCACGGCGTAGAGATCTGCGCGGCCATCCACGCGATCCCCCCGAGCCTGCTCGGGTGACATGTAGCGCGGCGTGCCGATGGCCATGCCCCGCGCGGTGATGACCTCGGCGCTGGAGCTGACGATCTTGGCCACGCCGAAGTCGAGCAGCTTCACCGCGCCGCCGCTGACGATGTAGATGTTCGGCGGCTTGATGTCACGATGCACGATGCCGATCTGATGGGCCGCCGCCAGGCCATCGAGCACGCCGACGGTGATGGCCAGCGCCTCTTCCACCGGCAGCTGGCCCTCGCGCACCAGGCGGTCCCCGAGGGTCTCCCCTTCGAGGCGCTCCATCACGTAGAACGGAACGCCGGTGGAGCTGGTGCCCGCATCCGTGACGTTGATGATGTTCGGGTGCTCGAGCCGAGCCAGGGAGCGCCACTCTTGGCGCAGGCGCGCGACCAAGTCCTTGCGGGTGGCGAGCTCCCGGAACAGCGCCTTGAGCACGAACTTCTTGCCGAGCTCGGTGTGCTCCACCAGGTACACCGAACCCATGCCGCCCGCACCGATCTGAGACTCGACCTGGTAGCGGGTGCCCGCGACGACCTCGCCGTCTTGAAACTCGCGCGCAGTGCTCATCGCTTTGGCCCAGGCCGAGAAGACGCGGCGACGCCCCGTGCGTCCAGCCGAAGGCAAGGTAGAGGATATCGGCTGGGGGGCTGAGCGTCGAGGCCAGCGGCGCGGAGCGGCCATAGGGGCTTTCTCGGCCCCAACTGCCCCCAGTTGCGGCTCAAGTGTCCGTGGAGCGTTCTGCCTCGTCCGCCGTGGCTGCGACACCTTCTGGCGCGTGTTTGGGCAACAAAGCCCGTCCCAGGACCACTCCCAGCACGCCCGCGACCAGCGAGCCGACCAAAATGGCCAGCTTGGCCACCCCCAGGTGACCGGCGTCAGTGAACGCCAACTGGGCGATGAACAGGGCCATGGTGAAGCCGATGCCCGCGACGCTGCCCACCACCAGCAAGCCCCGCACGTTGACGCCCCGGGGCAGAGCGCACAGCCCGACCTTCACGACGGCCAGGCTCAAGAGCACCACCCCTAGGGGCTTGCCCAGGGCCAAGCCGAGGGTGACCCCCACGGCGATGACGAAGCTCTCGGCGCCGGCGATGTCCACCTCCCCCACGCTGACTCCTGCATTCGCCAGGGCGAACACCGGCATGATGCCGTAGGCCACCCAGGGGTGCAGCGCGCTCTCGAGCCGCACTACCGGAGCGACGGCTTCTCGCCGCGCGGTCTCGAGCCGACCCAAGGGCGGCATCAAGGAGTGCGCGTCGTCGACGTGCTCTTTCTTGTCGCTGAACTCGTCCAGCGCGTCCCGCGCTTCTTCCAAGAAGCCTTGGCCGCCGAACCACGACTTGGCCGGCGTGAGCAGTCCCATGATCACGCCGGCGATGGTGGGATGGATGCCGGCCATCAACATGCCGGCCCACACCACGATGCCGGGCAGCACGTAGACCAGCGTCTGCCGCACGCCCACGCGTTGCAGCAGCAACGTGCCGAGCACGCCGCCGAGGGCGACGAACAAGCCTCCGACCTGGATGCCGGACGAGTAGAACAGCGCGATCACCAGGATGGCGCCGATGTCGTCGATGATGGCGAGGGCGAGCAACAGCACGCGCAACGCGGACGGCACCCGCGGCCCGAGCAAGGTGAGCACCCCGACGGCGAAGGCGATGTCCGTCGCCATGGGCACACCCCAGCCACCGGCCGACGGCTTGCCCGCGTTGAACGAGAGGTAGATCAACGCCGGCGCGATCATGCCGCCGATGGCGGCGGCGATGGGCAGCGTGGCGCGCCGCAGCTCCGAAAGCTCTCCCTGATGGATCTCGCGACGGATCTCGAGACCCACGACGAAGAAGAAGATCACCATCAGGCCGTCGTTGATCCAGAAGTGCACGTCCTTCTGGAACACGACATCGCCCACCCCGAGCACCACCGGCGCGTGCCACAGGTGCGTGTAGCTCTCCTTCCACGGGGAGTTCGCCCACACCATGGCGACAACGGCGGCCAGTAGCAGCACGATACCGCTGGCGGCCTGGATGCTGAGGAAACGCTCGAGGGGGCGCACCAGCGCAAGGGCTGCCTGCCGCGCCGGCGCCCAAGTCTCGGGCGGCGGGCGGCTGAGCTTGACTTTCGCGCTCGCGTCGTGGGCCATCGTCTTCAGTGCTTGGGGCGCCCGGGCCCCGAGAGCAACCCGTTAGCTCGTCGCGGCCACCAGCACCGTGAAGAGGAGCCAAACGACGAAGCCGATCAAGTTCAGCGCGCCGAGGACGATGCCCGCGATGGCCATGCCCTTGCCACCCACGCCGGTGGGATCCTTCTTGACCGCGCTCAGGCCCATGATGCCCGCGACGATGGCGGGGATGCCGGTGAGCGGACCGAGGCACAGCAACAGGCCCGCGACCAGCGCCACCACCGCCGCGGTGCTCGCCGGAGGCTTTTCGCCCCGAGGCAGCCCCGTGTTCGGGTCGATGGTCATCTGGTGCATGGCGATGGTCGCCTTGCCGCCGGTGATGGGCTTGCCGCCACCGGGCGGCGGCGCGGGCTGGAAGCCGCCGCCGCCAGGCGGAGGCGGCGGCTGGAAACCACCGCCACCGGGGGGATAGCCGCCTCCCGGCGGATAGCCGCCCCCGGGCGGGCCGTAGCCCCCGGGCGGGCCCCAACCTTGCGCGACCCGATGCATGCCTTCTTCTATCAGGGCTTTCGACGGCTGGCACCTGACAACTGTCCCGGGTGGGAATAGGTTGTCCCGCCCCATGGCCCTGTCTCGAGACCAACTCCGCCACCTGGCGCGCCTGGCCCGCATCGACCTCGACGACGCCGAGCTCCGCGGCCTCGAAGGCGACCTGGAGCAGATCCTCGGATATGTGGAGCTGCTGCAGGAGCTTTCCACCGACGACGTGCAGCCGACGGCGCAGGTCGCCGTGGCCGCCGCGCCGCTGCGCGACGACGTGCCGCTCGAGGGACTTTCCACTGCGGACGCGCTGAGCGAAGCGCCGCGCCTGGGGGAGACGTCCTTCGCCGTTCCCGCGATCATCGACGAGCCATGACGGAGATCTTGACGCTGCCTGCCGCAGAGCTCGCGCGCCGGGTACGGAGCGGAGAGCTGAGTGCCGTACAGGTCGCCGAGACGTCCCTCGCCGTGGCCCGGGCGAAGGCCGAGCTGGGGGCTTTTCTGCATCTGGCGGACGACGCCGTGCTGGCTTCCGCGCGGGACATCGACGCGCGGCGTGGCCGCGGCGAGCCCCTCGGCGCCTTGGCGGGAGTGCCGGTAGCCGTCAAGGACGCGCTGTGCACCCGCGACGCGCCGACCACGGCGGGCTCGCGCATCCTCACCCGCAGCGGGCAGGTACAGGATGGCTGGCGACCGCCCTATGACGCGACGGTGGTCGCGCGGCTGCGCGCCGCCGACGCGCTGATCGTGGGCAAGACGAACATGGACGAGCTGGCCATGGGCTCCAGCACCGAGAACAGCGCCTTCGGTCCCGCGCGAAATCCGTGGGACCCCACGCGCACGCCCGGCGGCTCGAGCGGCGGCAGCGCCGTGGCCGTGGCCGCAGGCATCGCGCCGCTGTCCCTGGGCAGCGACACCGGAGGCTCCATTCGACAGCCGGCGGCGTTCACGGGCGTGGTCGGCATCAAGCCGAGCTACGGCCGCGTGCCCCGCACCGGCTTGGTCGCCTTCGCGTCCAGCCTCGATCAGGTCGGCCCCTTCGCCCGCGACGTGAAAAGCGCCGCGCGCCTTCTGTCGGTGATCGCGGGCCACGACGCGCGAGACTCCACCAGCTCCCCGGAAGTCGTCGGCGACTACGAGGCCGCCTGCGACCGCGACGTGCGTGGCCTCAAGGTGGGCGTGCCCAGCGAATACTTCGCCGAAGGGCTCGACCCCGAGGTGGAGCACAGCGTGCGCGCCGCCGTCGCCGAGCTCGAAGGCGCCGGCGCCGAGATCGTGGAAGTGCCCATGCCCCACACGCGCTACGGCGTCGCGACGTACTACGTGATCGCGACGGCGGAAGCGTCGAGCAACCTGGCGCGCCTCGACGGCGTGCGCTTCGGTCTGCGCCGCGAGCCGCCCCAGGGCGGCCTCGCCGCCATGTACGGTCACACGCGGGACGCCGGCTTCGGTGCCGAGGTGAAGCGCCGCATCTTGCTCGGTACCTACGTGCTGAGCGCGGGCTACTACGACGCGTACTACCTCAAAGCGCAGCGCGTCCGCACCTTGGTGCGCCGCGACTTCGAGCAGGCCTTCGAGCGCGTGGACGTGCTGGCCACGCCCACCAGTCCCACACCGGCCTTCGCCCTCGGCGAGCGCGTGGACGATCCGCTCGCGATGTACCTCGCCGACGTGTACACGCTGCCCGCGAGCTTGGCCGGCGTGAGCGCGCTGTCGGTGCCGGTAGGGCCCACGAAGGCGCGCGCCGACCGTCCCGCGCTGCCCGTAGGACTGCAGCTGATCGCGCCGGCCTTTGCGGAAGAGCGGCTGTGCACCGTGGCCGCCGCCGTGGAGCGCGCTCGAGCATGACGCGCTTCGTCCCCGTCATGCCGGAGCATGCCGAAGCCCTCGCCCAGCTCTTCGAGCGCACGGGCTCGCCTTGCTTCTGTCGCTGGTGGCACTTCTCCGGCGACAAGAACGCGTGGCTCGACCGCTGCTACAACGCGCCGGAAAAGAGTCGCGCGGAGCTGATCGACGCCGTCGGATCTCCGCAAGGGACCGGCATCGTGGCAGTGGAAGACGACGCGCGCGTGGTCGGCTGGATGAAGCTCGCCCGCGCGGAAGACGTGCCAAAGCTCTACGATCAACGGTTGTACAAGGGGCTGCCGTGCTTCGCCGGGGATCGCCAGGGCGTGCTCACCGTGGGCTGCTTCTTGGTCGACGAGGCCCAGCGCCGATCGGGGATTGCTGGGGGTTTGCTCGGCGCGGCGATCGACTGGGCCAAGGCGCACCACGCCGTCGCGATCGAGGCGTTTCCGCGGCGGGCCGACATTCTTGCTCCGGAAGAGATGTGGACGGGGCCGTTCGAGCTGTATCGCAGAGCCGGCTTCGAGGTGGTGAACGAGTTCGCTCCCTACCCCGTGCTGCGCCTCGCCCTCGAGGCGAGCTCGTGAGGCTCTCGGGGGCGCTGCTGGCCCTCGCCTGCACGTTCACGGCGGGGTGCAAGAGCTGCAATCACGACTCGGCGAAAGGCGCGCCGAGCGCGTCCGCCAGCGCCGTGGTGATCGCTCCCAGCATGGCTTCCAGCATGGCCGCGCCAACGCTACGCGAGATCGATTCCACCCGCGGCTTTGGTCTACCCGGAAGCTGTCGCATCGAGCTGCCGATCCGCAGCGCGCCCCTGCCCAAGCCCGAAGCGCGTTTCGTCGCGGCCTCCGGCAGCCTCGACACGCTGCTATTGGCGCAGGGCACGGACGACACGGTCAGTGGCAGTGGCCTGGTGACACTGCTCACGGGGCGCGTGGCCCCAGCGCCCTGGACCGACCTCGACGCGCCTCCCGTGGTGGCGGAGGGGCCGAAGGGCTGGGTGTACGCCTGGACCCAAGGCGAAGACGGCGGCGTGGGGCAAGCGGCGCTGTGGAGCGACGGAAAGGCCAGCGCGGGGCCCAATGGGGATCACCTCGAGGTGACGGACCTGCAGTGCACGAAGGACGGCTGTGCGCTGCTGACCTCGCTGGCTCGCGCGGCCGAAGCTCCCGGTGCCACCGTCAGCTTCAGCCATGGCGCGAGCGGCAGCGTGGACATCGCCACCGAGGGCGCGTTCCGGCCCTTCGCCATCGTGGATACCGAGCCCAAGGCGGGGCGCGCCCGCATCGCGCTGACGGACGGCTCGCAGGTGGCGCTCTACGGCATCGAGGCCGGCGAGGCCAAGCACCTCGCCGACGTGCCCACCCCGAACGGCGTGTACGACGTGACCCACGGAAAGGCGCCCTTGGTGGTCGCGCCGGGCGCCGCCGAGACCGCGCCCTGCGTGGAGGGCGGCTTCCCGGTGGAGATACGCACCCCGGGAGGCGCGACAGAAACCGTCGCGACCAACGCGCCTCCGGATGGAGTCATCGCGCGCGCGCTCGGCGCCGGCGCAATCATCGCTTGGATTGGTCCGGCGAGCTGCCGCTTCGCGACCCAGCGGGTGGTGCACGCGGTGGTGGTGGACGCCGCCGGCAAGCCGCTGTCGAGCGCGATGGCGGTGGCCGAGGCCAGCGGGTTCGCGCTGGCAGCAAACGGCGACCGGCTGAGCTTGTGGCTCGCGAAGGGCGATCAGCTGGTGTGGATCCGCGCGCGCTGCCCGGCTTCAAGCCCGGTGGGCAGCCCCTCGAGCCGGCCACCCGGGTGACACCAGGCAACCGCTCGATAGGCCGAGGAACACCGCCCGGAGGGCGTCTTCCCGGTGAGCGATGCCCCGCGACAGGACGGTGCGCACGACCCCTCCGACCCCCGCGGCGGCGACGGACACGCCGAGCACGCTGAGCTCTGCGGGGGTGAGGCCGAGCTCGCTGGGCCCGATGCCACAGGCGGGGTTCCGCGCGATGGGCTCTTCCCACCAGGGCTCGAGCAGGTCGAACAGCTCTTCCTCGCGGTAGCCCTGGCGCACGGCGGCGCTGACGAGCTCGTAGGGAGAACGCGGCGAGGGCGGCACCTCGTCGGAGCAGTGCTCCGAGGGGAAGAAGGCGATGCGGCCGGAGCGCCAGCTGCCGAGCTCCACGAAGCGTGACTCCAGCTGATCCACCAGCGCGCGGAGCAGCTCCGTCGGGCGCAGCAGGCTACGGCGCACGAGCATCTCTCCGAGGCGAACGGTGCCCGCTTCACTGGCCAGCACCAGCGTGCGCTCCACCGCGCTCTTGGTCACCAAGCGCGCCTCCACCAGCCGCTCGCCGAGGAGCTCGCTTCGGTGGGTCGACGACACGAAGTAGGGGCGGCCATCCCGCAGGTACACGCGCTTCTCGCGGTTCGCGTCGCGCGCCACGAACAGCCCGCTCGCGCGCTGCTTGCACAGCGACATGAGCACTGCCGGCAGCGTGGCGCGCTCGAGGGCGGTGTCGTCGTCGTCGTGGGGCATGCCGAAGTGATACGCGGGCCGCCGCGCGAGACGGATGAGCTCGGGAACCTCGTCCAGAGTGACGGGCTCGTCGCCTTCCTTGCTGACCAGCGTGGAGCGCGTCGCGCGTCCCGTCGCGATGCGCTCCAGGACCTCGGGCAAAGTCAGCGCTTCGACGGAGGCGGCCCCGAGCTCGTAGCGCGCGCCACCGGGGTCGCCTCCCACGGCGATCAGCAGCGAACGGGGGGTGGGCGTGGGCATCGCGGCGCGGGCCCGTGCCGCCGCCGCCTTCGCCGCCGCGGCGATGTCCCCGGGATCGCTCGGCCGCACGGCGACATGGCGGGTTCCGCTGGACGACGGCAACAGCCCCGAGCTCGCGAGCCAGGGAGTGAGCAGGGCGTCCGACAGGGAAATCCCTGCGGCTTTTGCCACGCCTCGCAGGGCGCTCTCGAACTGCCGTGCGGTCTGATAGCGGTGCGCGGGATCCCGCGCCAAGGCGGTGCGCAGCACCTTCATCAGGTCCGGCCGGATCTCGTCGGACTTGCGATCGAGCACCCCGAGGTCCGCCTCGTAGATGCGCGTCAGGATTTCCATCTCCGTGTGACCGGGGAACAGCGGCCGCGCGAGGAGCATCTCCGAGAGGACGATGCCGACGGCAAAGATGTCGCTGCGTGCGTCTACCTCGGAGCCCACGGCCTGCTCCGGCGCCATGTAGCCGAGCTTGCCCTTGAGCTCGCCCGGATAGGTGCGGCGGTCGATGAAGGCGCCGCGAACGATGCCGAAGTCCGTGAGCTTCACCTCGCCGGCACGGCCGAGCAGGATGTTGCCGGGGGACACGTCGCGATGGACGATGCCGAGGGGACGACCCTGCTCGTCCTTCGCGTCGTGGGCGAACGCGAGCGCACGCAACACTTCGTGCGCGATGAACAGCGCGGCGCCCAGCGGAAAGCGTTCCCCGCGGGCGGCGACGGAGCGGAGGAGCTTGGCGCAGGAGACGCCCTCCACGTACTCCATGGCCATGAACAGGTCGCCGGCGTGCTCGCCGAAGTCCACCACCTGAACGATGTTGGGGTGGCTCAGCGCGGCGCAGATGCGCGCTTCGTCACAGAACATCGCGACGAAGCGCGGGTCCTTGGCCAGCTGGGGCAAGATGCGCTTGATGGCGAAGCGCCGGGCGAAGCCGTGGGGCCCGTCCCGCTGGGCCACGAAAACCTCTGCCATTCCGCCCGCTCCCAACCGCTCCCCGAGCCGGTAGGGCCCGAGCTTGCGGAGGATGGGGCGGACGATTGCCATCGCATCATAGGTTAACGCAACCCCGGGTATGATTCAGGGAATCTTCGCAGGTTGCGGCGGAAAGGTCGGGCACGCTCGCACCCCTGCCCTTTTCCGTGGGCTTCGGCTACGGTGCGGCCAAGACCGATGGGAAAACGGCGGGGCGACAGTGCAGGCCGGGGGGATCTCGCGAAGTCCGGTGACGCGCGAATCAGCCGCCGGCGCACGCCGATCTCGGTGGCGGTCACAGGAGCGGCGTCGTTCCTGGGCAAGAACTTGATCGGCCTCTTGGAGGAAGACGAGCGGGTGCGCCGCATCGTCACCCTGGACGTCGACGCGCCTTCCACTGCTGCCGGAAAGACCCGGGTCTACGACGTGGATCTGACCGAGCCCTCGGCGGAGGAGCGGATCAGCGAGATCTTGGGCGCAGAAGAAGTGGACACGGTGGTCCACCTCGCGTTCCTGGCGTCCCCCACCCACGCCACGGCCTGGGCCCACGAGCTCGAGAGCGTGGGGACCATGCATCTGCTGAACGCCTGCCGGCGGGCCGAGGTGCAGAAGCTGGTGCTCTGGAGCCAGACCGTGCTCTACGGCGCTCACCCCACGAACCCCAATTTTCTCACCGAAAAGCACCCCTTGCGGGCGCGTCGGGGCGACCCGTTCTTCGCCGACAAGATCGAAGCGGAGAGCGACGTGTTGCGCTTCGGCAAGCCCGGCAAGGGGCGGGTGGTCACGATCCTGCGCACCGCGCCCATCCTCGGTCCCACGGTGCAGAACTACGTCACGCGCTATCTCGGCCGCCGCTTGGTGCCCACCATGCTGGGCTTCGATCCGTTGTGGCAGTTCGTCCACGAGGCGGACGCCGTCGCGGCCTTCAAGCTGGCGGTGGACCACGACGTGCCCGGCGTCTTCAACATCGTCGGGGATGGCGTGTTGCCACTCTCCACCGTGGTGAAGCTCGCCGGCCGTTTGAGCTTGCCCATCCCGCGTCCCATCGCCAACACCCTGGCATCCGGATTGTGGGTGGCGCACCTGTCGGAAGCACCGCCCTCGTTCCTCGACTACCTGCAGTACTTGTGCGTGGCGGATGGCGAGCACGCCGCCAAGACCATGGGCTTCGTGCCGGTGTACACCACCCGCGAAGCGGTCATCGACTTCGCCAGCGCTCAGCACCTGCGGGACGTGAAGCTGCTCTCGGAGACACCAGCGTGAGCCCCAAACGCACCGCGAAGAAGACGTCCTCGACGCGCACCAAACCGAGCCGCCAGCGCCCGGCGCGGAGCAAGAAGCCGAGCGGAACGCGCCAGACCAAGCGCTCCGGGCGGCCCCGCACCAAACCCAAGCGTGCGGAGCCGGAGCCCGCGCCCGAGTCCGGCCGCCGCGAGAGCGCCCCCGCCGAGATGGACGAGGAAGCACTGGAGCTGGGCATCGGCTCGCGAGTGGTGCCGCCGCGCGACTACTGGGCGGAAGAGCCGCCACCGTCGTCGCGGCCGACGCCCCCGCGGGAGCTCGAGGACGCCGACGTGGCCGCGCAAATCCGCGCCTTGGAGGCGCGCCTCGACGGCATGATGCGCCGCGAGGACGACGACGAGCCGCCGCCCTCGATCCGACAACAAGTGGAGAGCGCCGCCCGGGGCGTGGCGGAGCGCTTGGGCGCGCCGCTGCCCATCGAGCGCCCCGGCAGCGACGACGGCAGCATGACGGACGCCGTCAAGGAGCTGCTCTCGAGCGACTACTACCTGCGCCAGTGGGGCCGCATCGGGATGCGCCATCGCTCCGAGGAGGTCGACGACTTCGGTCTCGATCCGGCCTATGAGGCCCGGCTCAGGCCGCTGTTCGACTTCCTGTACAAGACGTACTTCCGCACCGAGGCCACGGGCCTCGAGAACATCCCGGCGTCGGGTCGTTGCCTGGTGGTGGCCAACCATTCCGGCACTGTTCCCTTCGACGGACTGATGCTCCGCAGCGCGCTCCGGCTGGATCATCCCTCGGGCCGGTCGTTGCGCTGGCTGGCAGAAGACTTCGTGTACTACCTGCCGTTCCTGGGCGCGTTCATCAATCGCATTGGTGCCGTGCGCGCGTGCCAAGAGAACGCCGAGCGCTTGCTCCAGAAGGGCAAGTGCGTGGCGGTGTTTCCGGAGGGCGTGAAGGGTATCGGCAAGCTGTTCCGGGATCGCTACAAGCTCCAGCGCTTCGGCCGCGGCGGCTACATCCGCCTGTGCCTGCGCACGCAAACGCCCCTCATCCCCTGTGCCGTGATCGGCGCGGAGGAGACCAGCCCGCTCTTGCACCGGGTGGAAACGCTGACGCGAGCCATCGGGCTCCCCTACGTGCCGATCACACCGACCTTCCCCCTGCTCGGCCCCCTGGGCCTGGTGCCCGCGCCCACCAAGTGGATCATCCGTTTCGGCGAGATGGTGCGCTTCGAAGGCTACGGTCCCGAGGCCGCCGACGATCACGTGTTGGTCGGTCGCTTGTCGGAGCGCGTGCGCGCCACGATTCAGAGCATGTTGGACGACGGCGTGGCTCGCCGCAGCAGCGTCTGGTTCGGGTGACCGCGAGCGGCGTCGTCATCGTCGACAAGCCGCGAGGCCCCACCAGTCACGACGTCGTGGCTCGGCTGCGCCGGGTCTACGGCACGCGTCAGGTCGGCCACGCGGGGACCCTCGACCCCTTGGCCACCGGCGTGCTCGTCGCGCTCGTGGGTCAAGGCACGAAGCTCAGCAACTACCTCACCCTGGAGGACAAGAGCTACGACGCAGAGGTGCTGTTCGGCATCGCCACGGACACGCTGGATGCCGAGGGCAGCGTCACTCGCCAGCTCGAAGTAGAGACGCTGGATCCGGAACGGCTGGAGGCGGCGTTGGCCGCGGAGCGCGCGCGCGCCGAGCAGGTGCCGCCGGCCTTCAGCGCCATCAAGGTGGGCGGCGTGCGGGCGCATCGTCAGAGCCGCCAGGGCGCGCCGCCGGAGCTCCCGCCGCGCCCCGTTCGTGTGCAGGCCCTCGAGCTGCTCGCCCTCGACGGCCCGCGCGCGCGCATCCGGATGACGGTCTCCAAGGGCTATTACGTGCGCTCCCTGGCCCGGGACCTGGGCGACGCATTGAACCTGCCCGCGCACCTCACCAGCCTGCGCCGCACCGCGAGCGGCCGCTTCACGCTCGACGACGCGTCCCCCTGGCCGCTACCGGAGCCGCCGCCGGTGCCGATGCCCGTGGCGGAAGCCGCGCGCCGCGCGCTCCCCGTCGTCACCCTCACGGACGACGGCACTCGCCGCGCGCGGTTGGGCCAGAAGCTCGGCGCCGAGCATTTCACGGCGGCGCCGGAAGCCGGCGTGTCGGCTTGGCTCGACGCCGCGGGAGAGCTGGTGGCGCTGGGCGAAGCCCGCGACGACGTCTGGCGCGTGGTCCGTGGTTTCAGCGGACCGTGATCTCTCGCAGCGGCAGCCCGCGGTCCGCCAAGCGCTTCTCGATGCGGTCGCACAGCGCCGCGCCGTCCATCCCCGGTGGCAGGTCGACCTCCACCACCAGGCCGTCGGGCTCCGAAAGCACCGTCACCGTCGCGCCGTCGAGCTTGCCGGCCCCGAGCGTGAGCCGCGCCGCGCCCCGCCGCCCGTCCCCACCCCACGCCACGCGCTTGACCAACCGCTGGAGCAACGTGTCCAGCGGCACCACCGGCAGCGCCGCCGGGTCCACAGCGGGCGGCGGGGGCGCCTGCAGCGGCGGCGCCAGCACCGGATGCGCCAGGCTTCGCACCATCGGGTCGAAGGGCGGCAGGTCGTCTTTGGGCGCTGGCTCCTCCCGCTCGCGCCGGGGCGCCATGGGCTCCGGCGGGGCCGGCGGCGCTTCCTCCCCCTTCTTCGCTTTGCCCCCGAGCTTGGGCGCCGGCCCGGCGAAGGGCCGCCTCGGGTGCTCCCCGAGCTTTCCGAGCAGTTCCTTGAATTGCCCGTTCTGCTTCGCTTTTTTGATTGGATGTCGCTGCGGCGCGGAACCTCGCGGGGTGCTAGAAGCGGCCCGGGACGAGGACGATACGGAATTGGACACGGGGCCCGCTCGGACCGAGCCGGCCATGGGTTGCGCGCTCATGGATCGCAACGCTAACTTTGAACCCTGGGAGGGGGCGGCACCGCCACAGCGCCCCGAGACGACTTGGATTCAGCATCTCCACCAGAACGCATCATTTTAGAGCTAGCCATTGCAGTGCTTCCGGCCATGGGCGCCGCGCTCTTCGGAGCCGCGAGCGCGGCCATCGGCGCCCTATCGAACGCACGGCGCGTCGCCCTGCGTGAGGCCCTGGAAGGCAAGTCCCGCGACGCTCTCGACCGCTACCTGATTTCGGGGCGCACCATCGAGGGCCGCTGGGTCACGCTGCGGGTGCTCGGCATCGCTTCGAGCGCCGTGCTCATCGCGCTGACGATGGCGGCGGAGCCCATCGGCCAATGGCGCGCGCTGCTTTCCGCGCTGGCGGCCCTCGTGCTCTACGGCATCCCGGCGGAAATCCTCAAGGCCGTCGCGCTCCGTAACCCCGAGCGGACGGCACCCTTGATGCTGCGCTACCTGCGGCCCTTCGAGTTCTTGGTCGCGCCCTTGGCCGCGCCCATGGTGGCGCTCGGTCGCCTGGTCGACCAACGGGTGGTGAAGACCGGCTCGATTCCGCCGGACGCCCGGGTCACGGAGAACGAGGTCGAGATCATCGTCAATCAAGGCGAGGAGACCGGCGCCCTCGGCCACGAAGCGTCAGAGATGATCCGTAACGTGCTGGAGTTCGGCGAGCTGACGGCGGGAGAGGTCATGGTGCCGCGCACGCAGCTGGTGTCCTTCGACATCGACACGCCCCTGAGCGAGATCGTCCGGGTCACCACGGAGCTCGGGCACTCCCGCTACCCGGTGTACCGAGAGCGCGTGGACAACGTCGTGGGCATGCTGCACACCAAGGACCTCTTGTCCCACGCCGCCAACCACGAAGGGTTGGAACAGCTCACCTTGAGCGAGGTCCTCCGGAGACCCGTCGCCTTCGTGCCGGAGACCCGCGCCGCCTCCAGCGTGCTCAAAGACATGCGCGCCGGTCGCCACCACATGGCCGTCGTCATCGACGAGTTCGGCGGCTTGGCGGGCATCGTGACGCTGGAAGATCTGGTCGAGGAGATCGTCGGCGACATCCGCGACGAGCACGACACCAACGAGCCGCCGGTGGTGGAGCTGGACGACGGACGGCTGCTGGTGGATGCCGCCATCCCCATCGGTGACTTGGAGCCGTATCTGGGAGCAGAAATGCCGGAGGACGGCGACTACCACTCCCTCGGCGGCTTCATCGTCGATCGTCTGGGCCGCGTCCCGCGCGTAGGCGCGCGCTTCGTGGCGCTGGGTCACGAGTTCGTGGTGCGGGATGCCGACGCGCGACGCGTGGCCAAGGTGGAGATCCGGCCCCCCACGCGCCCGAGCCAGCCGAGCGATCCACGCGTCACCGCCGCCTGACGGCGGCGGTGATGCGAGTGGGTGACGGTCGTCGCGCGGGTCAGCCCGGCTTGCCGATGCTCTTGATCTGATCGAGCAACACCTTGCCGGTGTCGATCAGGCCGTCCTTCTCGTTCGCAGGATCGGACTTGTCGCCGCGGAGCACGGTTTCCATGTCGCGCAGCTCACGCGTGAGGCGCACCAGCGTGTCCGTCGGACACACGTCGTCCTGCGTGTCCGGGTTCACCGGGATGATCTCCGGATCGCCGCGGTTCTTGCTGGGGTCGCCGCTGGTGAAGCGCTTGAGCTTGTACTCTTTGCCGCGCTGACTGATTTTGAAGTCTTCCGGCCACTTGAAGGGCTTGGCCTTCTCGTCCTTCTTCTTGTCCTTGTCCTTGTCCGCCGGCTTCACGAGGAAAGGATCGGGCAGCGCTTGCATGCTGACCCAAGGACCGTAAGGACCGTTCTCGAAGTACGCACCCCAGCGCACCTTCGGAGTCTCCTTCTGGGCGAGGTAGTCCGTGATCGCCGGCTTGGCGCCGGTGAGGATGTTCCGGATCTTGTCCTTCTGCTCGTTCGCTTCCGTGGCACCGCCGGCGAAGTTGATCAGCAGGGTGACCACCTCCGGCTTGAAGCGACCGATGCCCTTGCCGGTGAGGTTGGCGCCGGAGAAGGGGATGTCGATGCCGCCGAGCTTCGACACTTCTTCTTCGGGATACTTGTTGCTGCTGAGCTTTTCGCGAGCCGACTTCAGCACCTCCGCCAGCTCTTCGATCTTGGCGTTGGTGTCGTCGATCTCCTTGGCGAGATCTCCAGCGCCGGCGATGGCTTTCTCCGCGCCCTTGCCCCGCTCCACGCCGCTACCCACGGCAAAGCCCACGAGACCGCCGACGAAGGCCGTGACCACGGCCAAGATCGCGACCTTCGCGCGGCCCTTGCGTTGGGCGGCGACGACCTCCTCGCTCATCTCCACCTTGATGGCCTGCGGCTCGGCTCGAGCGGGGGCCTGCTCCGCGGAGATGGCGGAGTACGGGTTGGAGGCGTCCACCTTGGGTCGCGAGGGCTGCGACTGGAAAGGGGGCGCCGGGATTCCGCTCGGTTTGGGCAGACCGACCGGCGGGGGGATGGAGGGTCCGCCCGGTGAGGTGATGGTCTTCTTCCCGAGACGGGCCTTGAGATCGATCTTGGGCTTCTTTTCTTCGGCCATTTAGCTGCTCGCCAGCGGGCGGCACACTAGCGGTGAGGGCCCTCGCCGGCAAGATTGAATCGGCGACCCTCGTGCATCCTGTACGACACCGCCGTGCCTTCGACCTTGGCCCAGTGCCAGAGTGAGGCTATCAGCTGGCCGAGCCGCGCCATGCCGGAGCTCGAAACCCGGACGCTGACCTCCCACGATGGGACCACCATCGCCTATCACGACAGTGGTGGCGACGGGCCGCCCCTCGTCCTCGCCAATGGTCTCGGAGGGCCGTTCCACGCCTGGCACCACCAGGTGGAATACCTCCGCGATCGCTACCGCATCGTGAGCTGGGACTACCGCGGACTGTATGGGTCCGGCCCGCCCCCGGGCAGCCCGCCCGAGGTCGATGTCTCTGCTCAGGTTGGCGATCTGGAGGCGGTGCTGGAAGCCACCGGTATCGAGCGGGCCGCCTTCATTGGTTGGAGCATGGGAGTTCAAGTGGTGCTCGAGCTCTACGAGAAGCACCCGGAGATGGTCAGCCACCTGGTGCTGGTGAACGGCACCTTCGGTCGCCCCTTCGAGACCGTGGCGGTGCCTTTGGCGTCTCGCATCGTGCCCCGCCTCTTGAACCAGAGCCGCCGCTTTGGCGGTACCGGCTCGCGGCTCTTGCGCCGAGCGACGCGCTGGCCCGAAACCGTGCTCTGGCTCAAGCGCCTCGGCATCATCGGCAGCACCCTCGACGAAGAGACCTTCCGCGAGATCGCCGCCGAGTTCGGCGAGGTGGATCTGGAGCTGTACCTGGCGACGCTGCGCGCCCTCGGCGATCACGACGCCGCCCACGTGCTCGAGACCATCGCGGTGCCCACGCTCGTGATCACCGGGGACCGCGACGCGTTCACTCCTCGGCAGATCGCGCAGCAGATGGCGCGACGCATCCCCGGCGGCGAAATCCTCGTGGTCCGCGGCGCCACGCACTACACCGCCCTCGAGTATCCCGAGCTCGTGAACCTCCGCATCGAGAAGTTCTTCCGCGAGCACGAGTATTGAAGACGGGTTAGGCGACCGCCAGGAAGCGCTCGAGGCGGTGGGCGTCGTCGGGCGCGGTGCTGACGAACTCGATCGCTTGCGTGCGATCCTTGCGCCACACGCCGCGGGCCCAGACCCAGACGGGGGACGGATCTCCGGGCAGCCGCAGCGAGATCGGGAACGACTCCATCGCACCTTCGGGCTCGCTGTAGCTGACGGCCAAGAGCCCCGAGTCGGACAGGTCCACGCTGCGGCACAGGTGCGGATACCCATCGAGGTACTTGTTGAAGAACATGCGGATGGGCTTACGGAACGAGGTGCGCCGATCGAACATGATGGAATGGTATCGGGGCACGGGACGGCACCCGAAGTTTCCGGGGTCTCGTTTGACGCCGCGGAAGCGGGATGCGACGCTTCTGCCGTGCCGACCCGTGTCGTGGTGATCGACAACTACGACTCCTTCACCTTCAACCTGGTGCAGTACATCGAGTCCCTCGGCGCCCGGGCGGACGTGCGTTTGAATGACGCCACCACCGCGGCAGCAGTGCTGGCCGACGCGCCCGACGGCGTGCTGCTGTCCCCCGGGCCGGGCACCCCGGACGACGCCGGCATCACCCTGGAGCTCATCCGCGTTGCGGCGGGCAAGCTGCCCATCTTCGGCGTGTGCCTCGGGCATCAGTCCATCGCCCAGGCTTGGGGCGGGCAGATCGTACGGGCCAAGCGGCTGATGCACGGCAAGACCTCCCCCATCGAGCACGACGGCCGTGGCGTGTTTCGAGAGCTGCCCTCCCCCTTCGAAGCGACGCGCTATCATTCGCTCCTGGTGGAGCCCTCGAGCGTGCCCGCTTGCCTGGAGGTGAGCGCTCGCACCAGGGAGGGCGAGATCATGGGCCTCCGCCACCGTGAGCTCGCGGTGGAGGGCGTTCAGTTCCACCCCGAGAGCATCCTCACCGACCACGGCCTCCGGCTGATCGAAAACTGGCTCGCCTCCCTATGACCAAATTCGCCGACGTCTACGCCGAGCTCGAGAGCCCCGCCGGCATCTCCCCGGCGACGGTGCGCCGGGTGTTCGACGCCATCCTCGCCGGAGAATGGACGCCGGTGCAGGTGGCGGGCTTCGCCGTCGCCCTGCGGCTCCGGGGCGAGAGCGCCGAGATCATCGCGGCCGCCGCGGAATCGATGCGCGCGGCGATGGTGGCGGTGGATCACGGCCTCGAGCGCGTGATGGACACCTGCGGCACCGGCGGCGACGGCAGCGGTACGTTGAACCTGTCCACCGCCGCGGCGGTGGTCGTCGCCGCCGCCGGCGTGGCCGTCGCCAAGCACGGCAATCGCGCCGTCTCCAGCCGCTCGGGCAGCGCCGACGTGTTGGAAGCGCTCGGCGTCCCGGTGGATCTCCCCGCCGCCGCCGCTCCCCAGGTGCTGCGCGAGGCGAACATCGCGTTCCTGATGGCGCCGGTGCATCATCCGGCGATGCGCCACGGCGGCGTGGCCCGCCGAGAGCTCGGTATCCGCACCATCTTCAACTGCCTGGGCCCGCTGGCGAACCCCGCGCGGGCCA
Organism: Polyangiaceae bacterium; assembly: GCA_020633235.1. Classification (NCBI taxonomy): domain Bacteria; kingdom Pseudomonadati; phylum Myxococcota; order Polyangiales; family Polyangiaceae; species Polyangiaceae bacterium. The sequence continues at coordinate 42,374 of JACKEA010000002.1, forward strand.
CGCATCAGCTCCTCGGCGCCTACGACGACGCCCTGCGTCCGGTGCTCGCGGAGACGCTCCGCAGCCTGGGAGTGCGCCGGGCGTGGGTGGTGCGCGGTGCCGACGGCCTCGACGAGGTGAGCCCCTACGGCCCTACGCGCGTCACCGAGCTGCACGACGGCGAGCTGCGGGAGCTGAGCGTCACGCCGGAAGATTTCGGCCTGCCGACGAGCGCCGCGGGTGCCGCCGCGGGGGGCAGCGCCGACGAGAACGCGGACATCCTCCGGCGTATCTTGACGGGCGAGGCCCACGCCGCCCGGGACGCGATCCTGCTCAATGCCGCCGCCGCCCTGTGCGTGGCCGAGGGCCTGTCGCCCAAGGACGCAGCGGAGCGCGCTCGCAGCGCGCTGTCCTCCGGCGCCGCGGGAGACACGCTCGAGCGCTGGAAGCAGAGCGCGGCGGCGCACCGAGGCTGAAGCGTGGGGGTGCTGGAAAAAATCCTGACCCAGAAGCAGCGGGAGCTCGACGCCCTCGCGGCACGCGAGCTGCCGGCGCCGCCGCCGCGCCGTCCCGTCGCTCTCGCGCGCCGCCGGGGAGAGCCGCTCCGGCTGATCGCGGAGATCAAGCTCCGGTCGCCCTCCGCCGGCGCCTTGAGCTGCGAGCTGTCCGTGGCCGAGCGGGCCCGCGCCTACGAGCGCGCCGGTGCCAGCATGATCAGCGTGCTGACGGACTCGGAGTTCTTCGCCGGTGCGTGGGAGCACCTGGGCGAAGCCCGCAGCGCGACGTCGCTTCCGATCCTGTGCAAGGAGTTCGTCATCGACGAGCGCCAGCTCGATGCCGCGCGGGCGTACGGGGCCGACGCCGTGCTGCTCATCGTGCGCTGTCTCGCCGCCGAGCGTGTGCCGGCGCTGATTGCCGCAGCCGCCGCGCGGGATCTCGTGCCCCTCGTGGAAGTGGCGACCCACGACGAGGCGCGCCTGGCCCTCGACGCGGGCGCCAAGCTCGTGGGCGTCAATGTGCGGGACCTCGACTCCCTGGACATGAACCCGGAGCGGGCGCGACGGGTGCTCGCGTCGTTGCCGAGCTGGGCCGCAGCCGTCCACCTCTCCGGCCTGGGCGACCCCGACGCCGTGGCCAAGGTCGCCGACAGCCGCGCTTCCGCGGCGCTCATCGGTGAAGCCTTGATGCGACAGGCCGACCCGCTCCCGCTGCTCGCCGCGATGCGCGACCGCGCCGGCTAAGCTTCCGATCGTCGCCGGTATCCTCGCTGGGGCTTCCGATTTTCGATTTCTTTGTCGGGCCGGCGCGGAAACGCCGCGGCCACCCGGCGCCCCGCGGCCACGTCGTTTCCGCGCCGCCGCGGCAAAAAGAAATCGCAGCAAAACTGTCGCGGTCCGGCGGATTTCCGTAACCTTTGGGCGTGCGCCTGGATGCCTCCGTGGATGCTTTCCTCGACCACCTGCGGGTGGAGCGGGCGCTCTCGCCCCACACCGTGGCAGCCTATGGCCGCGACCTCGCGAAGCTGGTGGGCTTCGCGGAAGAACAGGGCGTGACACGGCCGGAGGACGTCGATCTGGGTCTGTTCAGCGGCTGGCTCTCGTCCCTGGCCCACAGCGGGCTGGGCGCTCGAAGCGCGGCGCGGCATCTGTCGTCGGCACGCGGACTGATGCGATTCCTGCTGCGGGAGGGGGTGCTGACGGCGGACCCGACGACCCAAGCGGCGCGGCCGCGGTCGGGACGAAAGCTCCCCCACACGCTGGCGGAGCACGAGCTGGTGCGGCTGATCGAGGCGCCGGACGCCAGCACCCTGCGCGGCCTCCGGGATCGGGCGATGCTCAGCGTGGCCTACGCCGCGGGGCTGCGGGTGAGCGAGCTGGTCGGCCTGACGCTGGCAGACGTGGACTTCGAACGGGGCGTCTTGGCGGTGACGGGCAAGGGCGGCAAACGGCGGCTGGTCCCCATGGGAGAGGTCGCCCTCGAGCATCTGGAGGCGTATTTGGCGGCGCGGGACGAGGAGCAGGAGCGGACCGCGGTGCTGTTCCCCTCCCCGCGGGGCGGGCGTCTGACGCGACAGGCGTTTTGGAAGATCGTGCGACGCACGGCGCGGGCGGCGGGGATCCGGGGCTCGGTCCACCCCCACAAGCTGCGCCATTCCTTCGCCACCCACCTGCTCGCCGGGGGAGCGGATTTGCGCAGTGTTCAGCTGCTCTTGGGCCACAGCGACGTGGCCACCACGGAGATCTACACCCACGTCACCCGCGACCATGTTCGTCGCGCTCACCAACGCTCGCACCCGCGGGGGTAGCTCCGGCCCGCGGTTCGGGGTGCGCTTGTTGCGGGCGGGATTTCGAGCTAGACGGTCGCGTCTGGCGGCGGAGTGAGCGTTCAACCGGAAAGTACCGCGGCGGTGTTCGAGGTCCACGAGCCCGCAGCGAAGGAGATCCCCGTCGTCGTGGAGGTGCCCCACGCGGGCCTCTCGGTGGACGCCACCTCGATGGCCACGCTGTGTGCCCCGGTGCGTGCGCTGGCGCGGGACGCGGACCTGTACGTGGACGAGCTGTACGTCGACGCGCCCGCTGAAGGCGCCACGCTGCTCGCGTCCAAGGTCAGTCGCTACGTCTGCGACCTGAACCGTTCCGCTCAGGACGTCGATGGCCTCACGGTGGAGGGCAAGGGCACGCGGCCCTATCCCCACGGCCTGATCTGGCGTTCGACCACGGACGACCTGCCCGCCCTGGAGCGGGCGCTGCCGCCGGCGGAGCTCGAGCGGCGCCTGGAGGCCATCTATCGGCCCTACCACCTCACGCTGAGCCAGTTGCTGCAACGCAAGCAGGAGCGGTTTGGCTACGTGATCCTGCTGTGCGGACACTCGATGCCGTCCCGTGGTCGGCCGGGACACGCGGATCCGGGGCAGCTGCGAGCGGACGTGGTGCCCGGAAGCCGAGGGGGAACGAGCGCGGACCGGGCGGTGCTCGACTGTACGGAACGCGTGTGCCGCGAGCGGGGCTGGAGCGTGGATCACGACAACCCCTACAAGGGCGGGTTCTCCACTGGCCACTACGGTCGCCCCCGGCAGGGGCAGCACGCGATCCAGATCGAAATCAGCCGGAGGCTCTACATGGACGAGCGGACGCTCGCCAAAAAGCCTAAAGATTTCGCTGAGACCCGGGCATTCTGTCGAACGCTGGTGGCGCAGCTGGGAAAGCTCGCGCTAGCATGAAAACCCTGCCTCAGATGGCCAGCTCCACGTCCACTGCGCAGGCTGAGCGCGGGCCCACTTCGGGCGTCCACACCGCGGTGAAGGAAGTCCCCAAGCCCCTGCTCGCCTCGGAGGTGCTCCGAGACGAGCTCGCGCCACTGCAACCCGGCCGGAACGCATCGCGGATCTGGTTCGTGGGCATTGCCCTGGCCCTCGGCCTGCTGGGGGCGGCCATGCGCTGGGGCGTGGGTGTGCCGGCGGTCCACGCCGACGCGGCCACCATCGCGTTCTCGGCAGCGGGGGCCGTGGCGGCCCTGGCCGCCCTGCCCTTCCCCTACGCCCTTCGAGGTGCCGTCGCGGTGCTTTTGGGCGTGGTGCTGATGGTGCTCGGAGCCCGGGGGGCGGGACCGCTGGCGGGCATGGCGGTGGATGGCAGCGTGCTGCGCGTCATCGCCCGGCTACTGACCCTGACGGTACTGCCCGCGGCGCTCTTGTTCCGCGCGCGCTATCGTGCGTTTCCTCGAGCGCGGCACGTGCTGGCGGGGGCCATGGCGCTGTCCGCCCCGTTCATCGCGCTGGAGGTGATGCTGGCCTTCGAGCCCGGAGCGCCTACGGTGGTGCGGGTCGCGGCGGGCGTGTGCGTGGCGGCGGTGCTCTCGGGCCTGTTTGGCTTCATGGGGGAGAGCACCACGGGAGCCTCGGGGTTCTGGGCGGTGCTGGTGCTGGCGGTGCTGCCAGTGGAGATCGCCGTGCGGCAGCTCACGCCCCTGGCGGACGCCGACACGGGCTACCTGACCTACCCAGCCACGGCCGTGGGGATCCTGTGCGCCAGCCTGCTCACCAGCGTGGGCGTGTATCAGCTGCTGGCGGCGTTCTGGGCGCCGGAGGCCCGCCGCCTGTCCCTCGCTGGTCGGCCCCCAGCGGAATCGGAAAAAAGCCGCAAAGTCGCTTGAACGACCTGGACTCCTACGCTAGCTTCCCGCCCCTCCAAATGGCCCGAAGCGAGATCACAGGAAAGCGCCGGATGCGTGCCCGTAACGTGTCCCACTCCAACATCCACACGCCGCGGTGGCAGAACGTCAACGTGCAGCGTCGTCGCCTGTGGGTGCCGGAGCTGGGTCGCTACGTGACGCTCAAGCTCACCACGAAGGACCTGAAGACCATCGATAAGGTCGGCCTGGTGTCCTTCGCCAAAAAGAACGGCCTCAGCCTTTCTTGAGCTTCAGAGCCGGTCTCAGCGCCGCAGCGCCTCCACCTGCTTGCTGCTCGCCGAGCGACGCAGCACGAAGGGCGCCGTCGCGACGTCGAGTCGCGCGGCGTTAGGTGCTGCCAACACCTCGACGATGGCACCAGCTCCATCCGTGCGGATGGCAATGGGAGCAGGCGCCGAGAGCGGCGCGCCGGGGGCGACGCGCGCCACACCGCGTTTGACGGGCACCGCGGCGAGTGGCGCCTCGAGCTCGAGATCTTCGAGCAAGAAGCCGTCGACCAGCCGCCGGTAGCTGAGGGCGGCGAAGTTACCGCGCACGTCGACGGCGCAGACCGCGCAGCCCACGCCCAGCTCGGTGGTGTCCGTGGCGGCGCCCTCCTCGGCCCAGGGCGGCTCATACAGTCCATCGCGCAGGGTGGCCTCGTGGTCCACGTCCGGCACCTGGGAGAAGTCCGTGGTGGTGAGTAGGCCACCCTGACTCGGCCCCGCCACGCGCAGCAGGGGGCGTACGAAGCTGACGTCGGTGAAGGCGCCCGCGCCGCCGGTGCGCACCAAGCGCAGCAGGGACGCGCGGGCGGCGGCACCGGCGCGCTGCGCGCGGCTGATGCCGGGCTTGACGATGCTGGCCAGGGAATGGCCGCCGTCGTACGCGTGGGCTACGAGAGCCGCGGGAATGCTGGCGGGGACGGCAACGCGCGCTTCGTCCGGCACCTCTTCGTCCGCCTTGAACCCGCGAGGGCGCCGGGTTCCGAGGCCGGGCTGACGGAGCCGACCGTCGAACGCACGGGCACCGGCGCCAACCCCCGCGGCGAGCACGGAGACCGGGCCCAGCAGCACTCCGGCGTAGGCGCCCGCTGCCGCGAAGAACCCGCACAGCACCGCCCCGGTGGCCGATCCGTTGGCCCCCAGAAACTCCGTCGCGGCTTCTTCCACGACGGGATCGTTGGCGATGGCTAGCGCTCGGGTCATTCCTCCTCCATCTCGCCCAGCTGCTGGCGCAGAGCGCGAGCGACGTTCATGGCTCCGCTACCCTCCACGACGACGGCAGCTTCTTCGCACTCCATCAGCCGGTCCGCAACGAGATCCACTGCGCCGGCGGGAATTCGGCCGCCATGGCCGAGCCCCCGGAGACGCGTGTAGATACGGCTCCCGGGCGCTGGTTCGGCGTGTCCCAGATCCCGCACCAGCACCACGCCGAGCTCCGCGGCTAGGGATTCCGCGGCGGCATCCTCCCACAGACCTGCGGGCTCCCAGGCGATGTTGCGCTGCTTCGGAAGCAGCGCAACGAGCTGCGAGAGGCGGCTGCGAGAGCGGGCGGTGGGTGTGACGGAGGCGGGCGTGCGCGCCACGATCCAGCGGGCGTCGAGCGTCTCCGCTGCCGCCAAGGCGCGGCGCAGGGCCTCTTCGGAAGGCTCCGTTTCCAGCTGGGTGACCTCGGAGGGCAGCACCACGCTGAACACGAACCCCTCCGGGGCGGAGCTCTTCCAGCCAGCGAGGCGCGCGGTGCGGGGTGCGCGGCCCGCGTCCGTGCGCACTTCGAGCAGGTCGAAGTTCTTCGTGTAGCGGGAGAAGTCGCCTCGGAGCTCCACCGTGCCGACGGAAAGGTGCATTGCGTCCGCGTTCTGCCAAACCCGGGCGCCCGGCGCCAGTCAGAAGCTCACTGGCAGGTCACGACGCCGGCCCGAACCTTGGCGACAGCGCTGCCTTCCTCGTACCAAGCGACCACCAGCGTCTGCTTCGTAGCGTCCAGATCGGCGATGGTCGCCGCCGCCGCTGCCTTCACGGTGAAGTTGCCCTGAGCGGTGGTGACCACGAAGTTTGCCACCCGTGGACTACCATCGAGGCCGAACCAGTGAAGCAGCACGCGGTTGTCCGTCTCGGACGACGACACCGCGGCGATGCCGGCCTTGCCTCGCGAAAGGTCGAAGCTATCCGGCGTGTGGTTCATGGGGGACGTGTGCGAGAGGGCCGGCGGCTTGGTGGAGCCGAGATCCGTGAGCTTCGCTTCGTCGAAGACGCCGGAGTACAGCGTGGGCGTCCCGGAGGAAGGAACCTGCAGACCGAAGGCGGCGAGCTTCGCCCCCTGCTGCACGGCGATCCCCCCGAGGAGCTTGGTCGAGTCCCCCGCGGCCTCGGCCAAGTCGAGCTGCCAGGTCCCGGTCAGCGTGGTTTCCGTCGTCCCCACGCGGAACCCAGCGGGCGTCGCGGTCTGCACCCAGTTCTGCGATGCCAAGCGCGCGAAGCTGACAGGAACGTAGGTCTGATCGGCCGGCATCGCGTTGACGCTGACGAAGGTGGTCGAGCCCGCCTGCCCTACCGTGAGCGAGCGTCCGTTGGTGAGGTTCTTGCAGCCGACAGCATAGTGGGCGTTCGGGCCCTGGACCGCGAAGGAGGCCCTGTCGATCGAGCTCTCAGGTCCAGTACAGAACCCCGAGGTCGGCAAATCCATCCGCGTGACGCCATTGGTCACGGGCTCGCCGGACGCATTGAGGGGCACCTCCAGCCGAATGAGATGCGCTTGCGGCTCGCCCCCGACCAGATTCTTGGTGTTCCAGCCGAGGAGCGTCAGCTTGCCCCCGAGCACACCCCCCGCCCCCGGATGAATGATCGCGACCTTGCTGGCGTCGTTGATTGCGGGCCGCTTGACCTTTGCTTCCGAGCCCAGGCTGCCATCGGAGTGGATGCGACGAATGCCGATCACCGACTCGGCGCCAAGATCCTCCGCGCGCGCGAAAGCGTAGGCATCATCCCCCGTGGTATCGCTTCCCACGCCCAAAGTGGCCGAGTCGAGCTTCGTGAATTGCAGCTGGGTGGTGAAGATGTCGAAGGTGCCGTTCACGAGACTGCAGCCATAGCTGACGGAACCGCCGCTCCCTGCGGCACCGGCGCTGCCAGCGACGCCGCCGACCCCAGCAGCGCCACCGCCGCCAGCGGAACCGCCCATCCCGGCCGCGCCGGCCGCTGCGTCGCCGGCAACGCCCGCTCCGCCCCCGGTCGCGGGTTGGTCCTCGAAATCGCCGAGCCCGATGATCTGCGAGCAGCCCCCCAACAGCGCCGCGACCAACGCCAAGTTCACACTTCGCATCGCCTTCACCTTAACGCATCAGCCGCCGTCGAAGTGGAACCACTGCGTCGGATGCGCGTACAGAAACCGCTCGAGCTCCCACACGGCGCGAGCCGCCGCCGCCGCAAGCGCCGCCGAGCTGGGGCGCGGCGGGACGCGGATCGGCTCGCCGCCCCAGAGCTCATAGTCGAAATGCCCGACCCGCCGGACGAACAGGGGGACGACCGGCACCCGCGCCAGCGCCGCCAGCGCGAAGGGGCCCTCGGGCACCTCGAAGGGGGCGCCGAAGAGCTGGGTCGTGAGCGTGCGACCGCCGGGCGCGCCGCGGTCGAGCTGCGCGGCGACCACGCCGCGGTCGCGCAAATGGTGCAAGAGCGGCAGGGCATCGAGAGCGTGGGCGCCCACGTGGGCGATGCGCACGCCGGCGCGACGACGCACGCCATCGTGGACGTTCCGCGCGCCCGAGTCCTGTTCCGCTGTCATCGCCACCATCACGTCGACGCCCAGGTCACGCGCCAAGAGAGGAGCCGCTGCGTCCCAGGCACCCACGTGCGCGGTCACGACCACGGCGCCCTGACTCAGACACTCGAGCTCGGTGCCCGGGCGCACTCGTCGGCGCGCGTGGCGCGCGTCGGCGCGTTCCGAAGCGAGCGCCTCGGCAAGGCTCCCCGCGTAGCTCGCGAAAGTGCGGGCAACGTCCGCGCTCTCGACCATCGCCGAGCGCGGGCCGAGCACGCGGCGCAAGTTCGTGCGGACCCGCCGCCGCGCTTCGGGCATCAGCGCCGCGAACAGCACCCCAAAGGCGGGGGGGCTGTACTGGAGCCAGGGCCGCGGACCATAGCGCGCCCCTGCGTAGGCCAGCCGTCGGAGGACGGCGCCGGAGACGTTCATTTGAGCGCAGCGAGCTTCTTCTGCACCCGAGCTCGATCGGTGCCCGTGCTCTTCAACGCGTGCAGATAGGCCTTGCGGGCTGCCGCCGTCTCCTTGGCATGCGCGTGCACGTCGCCAAGCACCTCCCAACCAGGGCCGTGCTTGGGGAACGACTGAGTCGCGCGGTCGGCGAAAGCGCGCGCCGTCGTGGGTCGCGCTTGGGCCAAGCACGCCTTGGCAGCGTGGACCAAGGGCGTGGGATCCGTGCGCGCGTAACCGTGAGCCTGCTCGTAGGCCTCGATGGCCAGATCGATGTCGCCCTTCGCCGCCAGCGCGTCCGCCGCTACGAGCTTGGCCGCGCCATTGTTGCTGACGAGCTTGAGCGCCGCCTGGGCTTCCGCCAGAGCCGCCGTGGCGTCACCCTTTGCCAGCAGCACGCGTCCCAGGGCAGCTCGCCAATCCGCTTGCTTGCCATCCACGGCCAGCGCTTTCTGCAGCGCCGCTTCGGCGCCGGCGGTGTCTCCTTGCGCGAGCAGCACCTCTCCGAGGCGCGCGTGGGCGGCGCCGTACTGCGGGCGGATCTTGATCGCCTCCGCCAGGTGAGCCGCTGCCGCTTTGCCGGCGGGAAGCTCCTGGCCCAACACCAACAGCGGCGCGGGCTCGCGGGGCGCCAGCTGATGCGCTTTCTCGAGCTCCGCGATCGCGCGTTTCTTCTGGCCCTGGGCGCTGAGCAGCTCGCCCAGCTCGAGGTGCGCCTCGTAGCGTTTCCCGTCGCTCGTGAGCGCGTCGCGCAACGCTTGCTCGGCCTCTTTCGGCTTGCCCATCTGCCGCAGCGCGCGGCCCTTGGCGACCAGGGCGTCGTAGTCCTTGGGCGCCCGGGACAGCGCGCGCTCCGCCGAGGGCAGCGCCAGGGATGCACGGCGCCAGAGTAGGTACGCTTCGGCGCGGCAGGCGTCGGCCTTGGCGGGCGCCACGGGCCCGAGCGTGCGGCACTCCGCCAGCGCTTGCTTCTGCTTGCCCGCCTCGATCAGGCTCCGAGCCGCCTCGTAGCGCACCGCGGCGGCGACGTCGCCACTGCGGGCCCGCCCGTAGCTCTTGCGCAGAACCTTCACCGCGTCGTCGAAACGGCCGGATTGACGCAGTGCGCGACCCTGGTCGAGGAGTTGCTCGGGGGAAGCGCCGGCGGCGCTCGCGACCGTGCTCAAGAAACACGCGAACAGGGTGAGGCGAAGGCTGAGGGACATGTCTGTACTTTCGCGGGTGGTAGCGGCCAGCTCCTACCTTGTCACCGTTTTTTCGCCGAAGCCGGCCCCATTATGAATGCGAGGGTGCCTTTTTTTCGCTAGCTTTGTTGCGCTCTGGGGTCCTGGGCCGCTCTCCATGAGACGTCCTCGGCCTCGGCCCGATTCGAAATTTTCCGCCTGATTCCTTCGAGGTAATAGCCATGCAGCGGTCCCTCCGCACCATCGCGGTCTCCTTGGCGAGCATCGTCGCCATCGCATCCAGCATCGCCTGTTCTGAAGACAAGAACACTGCCGGCACGGGAGGAAACGGCGGCAGCAGCGGGGATGGCGGCTCGCCCTACGCGAACAACGGCGAAGGCGTGTGCCCGGGAACGGTCCGCCCCGCGAACGACGACTTCTGTCAGGGAACCTGCCTGCACGACGCGAGCGGCACCTGCAACAATTCCTCGGGGCGCCCGGTGGATAGCTGCTGCGTGCTGGTGGGCGAGCCGGGCAAGGCGCAGACGGCGCACTATCTCGAACGCACCACGGATACCAAGGAGTACGCCGACCCCTCGGGAGCCGAGCCGAACTTGAAGTGCTTCGATCCGGCCAACTACCCGCAGAAGCCCGCCGCGGGTGCGGATCAGAAGACCGCGTCCCTCTCCGGTGTGATCAAGGCGTTCGCCAACGGCGGCTGCCTCGACACGGATCTCATCGGAGTGACGATGGAAGTCTACAAGGTCAAGCGCACCGGGGATCCTGCGACGGACGGCGCCCTCGGCGATCTGGTGGGATCGCAGTTGGTGGTGGACGCCAACATGGAAATCGAGATGGAGCAGGTCACCAACTGCAACGACGATCCGCGCCCCAATCGCAAGTACGAGTACCCGAGCGTTCCGATGTACACGGAGCTCCTGATCAAGACGTACGGCGACGGCTGGCAGCCGCTGTACACCTACAACGTCTACATCAGCGAAGAGGACCCGGACTACGACGCGACCAGCAACAGCTACCACTACGACGTGCGGGCGTTGGCGGCGGACGACTTCAACACCATCCCCACGGTGGCCATCGGCCAGACCATCACCCCCGGCAACGGCGCCATCGGCGGCGAGGTCCACGACTGCGACAACATCCGACTGCAGAACGCCCGGGTGGACATCTCCCTGCCGCGCAAGGGCTTGGTCTACTTCAACTCCGACGAGGACGATCCGCTACCCGAGCAGAGCCGCCAGAACATCGGGACCGGGCGGACGGCGCTGTACTCGGCCCTGGACATCAAGGTGGACGGCTCGGATGGCACCTTCGCCCGAGTGGCAGGGACCGGCGTGATCCCCGACGGCAACGGCGGCGACAAGCTGGTGAGCCTCGGGTACTACGACGTTCGGGTGTTCCCCAACGCCATCAGCGCCGTCAGCCTGCGCGGTTTGCGCCCGTTCCAGGTGCCGTGAGCTGACGCCGGCGGACGTCACCGAAGATGCGCTGCTCGGGGGCCAGCTGCGGCTGAGACAGCCGCGGCTCGGCCCGCGCGTCAGCGTCGACAGCCTGCTGTTGGCGGCGTTCGCGGCCGAGTGCGATCGCGGTCGCAGCGTGGTGGACCTCGGTGCCGGCGTGGGCGCGGTGGCCCTTGCGCTGTCCCACTTCGCGCCCGGCGCTCGGCTGGAGTTGGTGGAGCGAGACGACACCCTCGCCACGCTCGCCGAGGAGAACTTGAGCTTGGCGCACGCTGATGGGCACGTGCACCGGGTGGACCTCGAGCAACATGGCCTGCCAGAAGCCCTGCGGGGCAAGGCCGACCTGGTCGTATCCAACCCGCCCTATTTCGAGCCCGGCACAACGCGCGAGCCGAGCCAGCCGCGGCAACGCGCGGCGGACGTGGGCAGCCTGTCGCCCTTCTTGAGGGCGGCGGCCGCCGCCCTCGGCAGCCGTGGCCGCGCTGCATTCGTGTACCCGGCCCGTAGCTTGCCGTTGCTCCTCGCTCGAGCCGAGAGCGCCGGCCTGGCTGCCAAGCGGCTCCGGCTGGTGCACTCCACGGCCCAGAGCCCGGCGCGCTTGGCACTCATCGAGCTACGCCCCGGAAAGAGCGGCGGGCTGAGCATCGAGCCGCCCCTGGTGGAGTGGTGCGAGCCCGGCAAGCGATCGAGCGAGCTCGGCGCGCTCACCGAGGGCCGAGCAGTCGGTCGAACGTGATGGCGGCGGCGGCACGCACGGAGAGATGGTTGTAGCCGTCGGCGCGCGGAGACTTCACCGGTTCGAGTTGCGCAGCGGCGCGTTCGAGCACGCTGGGGGCCAGCCCCCAACCGGTGCCGAACACGATCAGAACGCTGGGGCCCTCGTCTTTCAGGGCGTCCCGAGCTGCTTCGTAAGAGAGCGACGGCCGGTCGCCCGCCTGTGCGCTGGTGACCCAGATTTCCGGCTGCCCCAGCTCGGCCAGCGCGTCGTCGAGGCTCGTCACCACGGTGAGGATCCCCATCGCGGGCTTGCGATCCGGAATGCGCTTTGCTCCGCTGCCCTCGGTCCAGTGGCTCCGGACCCGGAGCGCGAGCTCACGCTGCGCTTGCACCGGATGCGCCACGAACAAATGGCTCAGACCGTAGGTGTAGGCACTGCGCGAGATGTCGTGCAGATCGAGATTCGTGATCGCCGTGGTGACCACCTCGCGCTGCCGATCCAGCACCGGATGATGCGCGAGCAGCGCGGCAACGCTCCTCATTCGTCGTCCTCCAACAGATCGGGGCGGCGCTCCCGCGTGCGCGCCAGCGCTTGTTCACGACGCCACTGGGCGATCTTCTTGTGGTCCCCGCTCTTCAGCACGTCCGGCACGTCCATCCCGCGAAACTCGGCGGGCCGCGTGTACTGCGGGTACTCCAGGAGCCCTCCCCAGTCCGGTCCGAAAGACTCTTCCGTGGGAGACGCGTCATTGCCCAGCACGCCCGGGAGCAGACGAACCGTCCCTTCGACGATCGCCATCGCCGCCACCTCTCCCCCGGTGAGCACGAAGTCACCCAGGGATACCTCGCTGTCCACGCACTGGCGAGTGCGCTCGTCGAAGCCCTCGTAGCGGCCGCACACGAGTAGCACTCGCTCCTTGGTCGCCAGCTCTCCGAGCAAGGTCTGGTCCAGCCGGCGTCCCTGAGGCGTGAGCAGCACGCGGTGGGCTCTTCCCCCAAGCGCGCGTTCTGCGCTCTCCATGGCCGCAACGACGCAGTCCACGCGCATCACCATGCCGGAGCCGCCACCGTAAGGCGTGTCGTCCACCGTCGCGTAGTTCCCCAGCCCATGGGCGCGCAGCGCTTCCAGGTGCACTTGGAGCACTCCGCGCTCGATGGCCCGGCCGACGAAGCTCACCTCCAAGAAGGAGGCGAACAGCTCCGGGAACAGCGTGACGACGCCGACCTTCATGCGAACAGCCCGTCCCGGGACGTCAGCTCCACGACGCCGGCTTCCACGTCCACTCGCCCGAGCCACGGCTCCGCCAGCACCTGCTCCACGAGCTCCCCGCTGACGAGCCGCACCACGATGGCATCCACGCTCGGGTGAAGGCGCACCTCGACGACCTCCCCCACCTCGCCGTCGGGGGCCATCACCCGGGCGCCGACCAGATCGGAAAGGTAGTACTCGCCGTCTTCCAGCGGCGGCAGGGCCTCGCGCGGCACCCAGACCTTGGCCCCCGAGAGTGCTTCCGCGGCGCTTCGACCATCCACCCCAACCAGCTTCAGCAGCACCGCCTTGTTCGTCGGTCGTGCGGCCTCGACAGCAAGCTGCCGCTGGCTACCGTCCGGCAGCTCCAGCGCGACCTCGGTCGCCTGGTACAGCGCGTCGCTCCCATCCCAATGGAGATGCACTCGCACCTCACCGGATAGGCCGTGAGCGCGTCCGACGCGACCGATCTCGATCGGCTTCAATCGACGATGTCGAGGTGCGCGCGACGCCCGAGCTTGGTGGACGCCGCCGTCAAAATCGTGCGCATGGACTGAGCGGTACGCCCGTCCTTGCCAATCACTTTGCCGATGTCGCTCTTGGCGACCTTCAGCTCGATGAGCGAGTTGTGGTCGCCTTCGATTTCGGTCACTTCGACGCTGTCAGGGTCGTCGACGAGTGCCTTCGCAATGGTCGAGATCAATTCCTTCAAGGCCATGGGCAGGAGAACTCCGGGGGTCGCTGGCGCTGGGTTGCGCCCGAAATGCTGAGGGGAAGAGTCGCTGGGGGGAGTAGTCCGTGCGACACCGCGACCGGAGCTGGCCCGTCACGCCGTGGGCGCGGGCGTCTTCTTGAGGAGCTGCTCCAGCGTAGCGGACGGCTGGGCGCCGTGGGACTTCCAGTACTCGAGGCGCTCACGGTCGATCTCGAGCTTGGCGGGCTCGGCGGGGTTGAAAACGCCGATGTTCTCGATGAAGCGTCCGTCCCGCGGATTGCGGTGGTCCGTGACCACGATGCGGTAAAACGGAGTCTTCTTGGCGCCGTGGCGGGCGAGTCGGATGTGAACGGCCATGATTCCTCGAAACTGGTCCCCAATCACGGGGGTGTGGGGCAGGACTGTGATTCGCCCGGACCCGACAACGGTAGCACCGGGCACCCAGGGCGCCAGCGCTGCCAGCGGTCGGAGCCGCAGACGGGAGACGAGCGTCTAGATGGTCTCGGGCCGGTTGTCCAGCCCGAAACAGAAATGCAGCCGTTTCGAGGGCTCGCGACGGAGGTCGTGGCCGTGCTAACGTCGCCGTCTCTATGGGGTCGTCGCGTGACGAGCTCGAACGTGTCGTTCGCCAGGTGATCGCCCCACTTTTGCGGGCGGACGGGGCAGAAGTGTACTTGATCGCGGTGACCGACAGTGAGGTTCGGCTCCACGTGAAGGGGCACTATTCGGGCTGTCCGGGCCTCACCCTCACCAAGCGCCGCGTGATCGAGCCTGCCATCCAAGCAGTCGCGCCCGAGGCCCAGGTCGACCTGAGCTCGGGCGCGATCGTACCGCCGGATGCCGAGCGGCTCGAAGAGTAGCGGACGCTACTTCTTCTTCTTCTTGTCCTTGCCCTCGTCCTTCGGGGGCTCGGTCTTCTTCTGAGTGACCGCCGCCACGTCCTTGTCCATGGCGCTCGGGTCCTCCACCTTGTTCTTTCGGTACTTCGACAGATTGAAGAACACCGAGGTGTCCGCGTAGGCCATACCGATGATCTTCTGGTATTCGCGGTTGATGGCACGGACCACGACCTTGCCATCCTGCCAGCGGGCCTCGGGAAAGCTCACGCCCTTCGCGTAATCCGGCTCCACCATCTGTGGTTCCACGCCACCGAGCCTCTTGGTGAGGATTTGAACCGCTTCCTCGAAGCTCGCACCGTACGGGCCACCCTCCCGCAGCTTGTGCTCGTCGTAGATCATCCAGAGCTTGTCATTGAAGAAGAAGAAGTTACGTGTCGTGCCGCTACGGAGCGTGACTCGAGTCATGCTCTCGTTGTTGCCGTAGGAGTACTGAATCCCCTTGAGCGGAGTCTGGTCGATCCCAGTAGGCAGCGTGCCGAACAGGATCTTGTTGTGCCGCAGCACCGCCTTCTTGTTTTCCAGCTCGGCGTCGAGAGCCGCCATGCGCGGCCCCGGGGAGACCTTCTTGTAGAGAGGGACGAACTCCTTGTCGAAGACGCGATCGTAGATCTTGGCCAACTGCTCCACACTGATGCCCCACGCCACGCCCTTCGGGCTGAGCCCGATGCGCTTCTTCATCATGGGAGGCTTGTCGGACGCGCTGGGAGCCTTGGCCTTTTTGGCTTTTGGCTTGGCGAAGACGACGGCAGGCGATGCTGCCGCGTCATGGGCTGGCGCGATGGCGGTGACGAGTGCTGCTCCGACGAGCGCCGAGAAGAGCTTGAGCTTCATTGCTATCCTCCCGAAATCCTTGACTATGCCCCGTGGCCGGGGCACCACGCTAGCACCGGCCTCGACGCTGGCTCAAGCACAGCTCGAGCCCCATCTTAGACGGCCGAGGCCCTGGAATGATGGAACCTAGCGCACCCTTTACCTTCGCGCTCCTTGCCTTGTGCTTGGCTGCCACTGCGAGCTGCGGCCCCGAGCCCGAGGCGAACGCGCCCGATCCCGTGGCCCTCGCGCCGTACACGGCGGCCGACTCTGCCCTGTTCGACGACACCTTCTCCCCGGATTTCTTCGGTTTGGAGCGGCCTACACCCGTGGGCGAGGACCGACGCCTCACCGCCCGCGCTCGTAGCGCCGCCCTGGTGCTCGCGGGCCGCGTGTCCACCGTCACCCGCGACCGCCGTGACGCTCTCGAGTCCTACGTCCTGGTGCTGACGCCGACGGGGGTGGTGCGCGGCGAATCGTCAGCCGGCCCCATCACCTTGGAGGTCGATGCTTCGAGCCCCTCCTTTCCCTGGATCCGATCCACCGAGACCGATCTGGTCGGAAGGGGGGTCATCCTCTTCGCGAAGCGCTATAACGACCACGGCGCGCGCGTGCTGCATTGGCACGCCGAAGCGGATACCCCGGAAATCCGCCGGGCCGTGGAGAGTGCCATGCTAGTGTCCGAGGTCGGTTCATGAGACGTGCCCTGAGCTTTCGAACGGGCTCCGTGGAAATAAAGACGCCCAAGGAAATCGAAGCGATGCGTGAGGTCTGCGCCCTCGCCGCGGACACCCTCGTCCGCGTGGGCAACCTCATCGTCCCAGGCGTGACCACGGAGGAGATCAACACCTTCGTCCACCAGGACACCCTGCGACAAGGCGCCCGCCCCGCCCCCTTGAACTACCGCGGGTTTCCCAAGAGCGTCTGCACCTCCGTCAACGAGGTCGTGTGCCACGGGATCCCCGGCGCCCGCCGCCTGGAGGAGGGCGACATCGTCAACGTGGACGTGACCCATGTGTACAAGGGATTCCACGGTGACACCTCGGCCACGTTCTATGTAGGAACACCCAACGAAGACGCGAAGAAGGTGACGGAGGTCGCCCGCAAGAGCCTGGATCTCGGCATCGCGCAGGTGCGGGCGGGAGCTCGATTGGGCGACATCGGAGCGGCGATCCAGGAGTTCGCAGAAGGCCACGGTTGCTCCGTCGTGCGCGACTTCGTGGGGCATGGGATCGGCCGCGTATTCCACGACGAACCGAAGGTGAGCCACTACGGGCGCTGGGGCCGAGGCATCCGCCTACGGGCAGGAATGACCTTCACCATCGAGCCCATGATCAACCTCGGTGGCTGGGAGGTGGAGATCCTCGACGACGATTGGACCGCCATCACCGCGGATGGCTCCCTCTCCGCTCAGTTCGAGCACACCGTCTTGGTCACCGACGCCGGCTGCGAGATCCTCACCGCCCGCAAAGACCCCCTCCCGAACAGCGAGCTGTTCCCGGACTACTTCCGCGAGTCCCGGCCCGTCGGCTGATATCGGTTCGTGGCAGAATTCAGCGTCACTCCCCGCAAGCCTGCTTGACGACGTAGGTTCGAGCCGACTACGTTCCGGCCGAAGCTTTGGGGACTTCCCGTCCCAGCCCCCACTAGGGCCTCCTTGCGGGCGCCGGGATGGTGTCCGACCTGCGATGCCGGCGCGATCCAAGAAGAAGTCTAAGAAGCCGGTGGCCAAGAAAGCCACCACCCGAAGGGCAGCGAGCTCGCCTCGTAAGCCCAAGAAATCTCAGCATTCTTCGTCCAAGAAGAAGGCCAAGAAGAAGCCGGCGCCCAAGCCGAAGCCGAAGCCCAAGAAGCGGCCGGCCCCGAAGCCGAAGCCCAAGGCCAAGAAGAAGCCGGCGGCGGCAAAGAAGAAGACCGTGGCGAAGAAGGCCAAGGTCAGCGCCCGAGACCGCGACCGCGAGAAGGCCCGTCGCGAAAAAGAGCGCGAGAAGGCCCGCCGCGAGAAAGAGCGCGAGAAGGCCCGCCGCGAGAAAGAACGCGAGAAAGCTCAGCGCGAGAAAGAGCGCGAGAAGGCCCGCCGCGAGAAAGAGCGCGAAAAAGAGCGCAAGGAACGCGAGAAGGCCCGCGAAAAAGAGCGCAAGGAGCGCGAGAAGGCCCGCGAAAAAGAGCGCAAGGAGCGCGAGGCCGCCAAGAAGGCCCGGGAGGCCGAGCGCGAGCGCTTGAAGGAAGAAGCGCGCCGAGCGAAGGAAGAGGAGCGCGCCGAGCGCGAGGCCGAGCGCGAGCGGCTGAAGGAAGAAGCGCGGCGCGCCCGAGAAGAAGAGCGCGCCAAGCGGGAAGCCGAGCGCGAGGCCTATCGCAAGGCGAAGGAAGCGGAGCGCGAGCGCCTGCGGGCCGAAAAGGAAGCCGCCCGCCGAGCCCTGGAGGGCAAGGTGGCCCGCCTCAGCAAGCGCGCCCAACGCGCCGGTTCAGGGCGGGGTGCCACCACGCGCGTGTATCGACCCGACGCCATCCCGAACCAATCGGGAACCACCCGCCGCGTGACCGGCGAGGCGCCCGTCGCCCCCCGTCCCCCGCCGGAGCCCCAGCCGGCAGCATCTCCAGTGCCGCCGCCCCCGCCGCCCCCTCCTCCGCCGCCACCGGTGCCGGAGCGGATCGACGAGCGCTACGCGTTGATCGTAGAGCGTCTCGGCAAGTGCCCGGAGGAGTTCCGGCGTGAGTACGCCGAGAGCTTCGACATGTCCTGGATCTACCACGACAGCGCCCTGGAAGGCGTCGTCTACACCTTCCAGGAGCTCAAGACCGCGATCGATCCCAACATCACGGTAGTACCCGACAGCAGTCTCCAGCCGGTGTGCGAAGAGATCCGTCGCCACAAGACGGCCCTCGAGCTGGTCCGTGACCTCGGCGAGAAGAAGCGCTCCAGCGTCAACATCGACGTGATCAAGAAGCTCTACCTCACGCTTCACCCCGAAGAGGGCGACCTGAAGAGCGTGAAGTACCGCAAGGACATTCCCCAGCACCGGCTGTACTTCCACGAGTACGCCCAGCCGGACAAGATCGCCTATCGCGTGCGCCAGGTGATCGACTGGCTGAACGGCCCGGAGCCGAAGAAGATCAAGGACCCGATCCGCATCGCGGCGCGCGCTCACTACGATCTGCTGCGCGTCTTCCCGTTCCCGTCGGACAGCGGCAAGGTCGCCCGTTTGCTGATGAACGTGTTGCTCATGCGCTCGGGCTACCCGCCTGCCATCATTCATTCCACGGAGCGGCAGCGCTATTACGAAGCACTCAAGGGCTCGCTGCCCACCATCATCACGATGGTGCGCGACGCCATCAACAATGGCCTGGCCAGCATCGAGAAGCGTCTCGACGACCAAGAAGCCACCCTCCGAGCAAGCTTCTGATTTTGTCGGTGCGGCGCGGGCACGCCCCTGCCCGCGCCCTCAACGCTCGTTGTTCATCGCGTCCCAGCCCGTCGCCTGGGCCAGCTTGGCGACCGCCACGTTGTAGTCGAAGATCGCGGACAGCTGGTTGAAGCGCTTGAGGGCGTACTCCTTGGCGGGATCTGCGATGTCTTCTTCCTCGAAGGTGCCCACGTCGATGCCTTGCTGCACCTTGATGAGCCACTGCTTCGCCAGCTTCAGCGCGCGGGTGTGAGCGTCGAGCCGCTTCTGGGCGTCGCGGGCCTCGATGTAGGCGTTCTCCACCTCCACGGCGACGCCCCCCAGCGCGTATCGCTCGGTAGCGCGGATTTCTTCCACCTGCGCCGCGGCTTGCGCCACGCGCGCGGACTGCGGCAGGAAGTCGAGCTTCCAGCGCAGCACCAGCGCCGCACCGTAGTGGAAGTAGTTGCCACCGTCGTGCACGAAGGGGTTCTGCTGGTCCGTGACCTCCGGCGCCTTGGCCCACTTGGCGCTGAGGCCGACGGCCAGATCCGGATAGTAGCGGGAGCGTTCGAGGCGAAGCTGGGCGTTGCGGGCCGCGATGCCCGCCCGCGCCATGTTGATCTCCGGACGAAACAAGCGCGCCGCTTCCAGGTAGCGAGCCAGCGGCGCGAGGGTGTGCGGGTTCTTCTTGAGGGGTCGGTCCGCGATGTCGAACTGACCACGGACGCCGGTGAGGAAGCGCAGCCCCGCGAGGGCCTGCGCTTCGTGACGGCGAGCCTCGCTCTCCTTCACCACCAGATCTTCGCGGTACATCTTGAGCTTGATGAGCTCGATGTCGTCCCCTTCCCCTTCGGCCACGCGATCCGATAGCCGCTTGATGTACTTGTCGATGCGCTTGGAGGCGTCTCGCAGCAAGAGCAGGGAATCCCGCGCCAGCAGGATGCCGTAGAAGGCTTGCCGCACCGACAGCTTGACGGCGTTCTTCTCCTTCTTCACCTCGTGCTCGCCGACCTTCACTTGAGCGTCGGCGGCGTCCCACAGGTTCGTGATCTTGCCGAACGTCCAGAGCGGCACCGCGCCCTCGATGCCCACCTGCCATGCGAGGGCCATGTTGCTGGTCAGCGATGCGTCCGTATTGGGGCTGTAGATGCTGGTTCCGCGAACCGTGGGCGCCGGCCCGATGCCCCCGGTGAAGGTGAAGTCGGAGTAGGGCTGGGTATGGGCCTGCCGCACCTGCGCACGCTTCTGCTCCAAGCGCGCCCGAGCCTCGTGGATCTTCGGGTAGTTCTGCTCCGCCAGGTTGAGACAGCGCCTCAGATCGTAGCGCGGTCCGCTGACCTTCGCCGACTCCTGCGCTCGCGCGGGGCTCGCGGCCAAGGTGCCGGTCGCAAGCAAGACGAAGGCCAGGGCAAAGCGCATCGGGCGCAGCCTATCCCGATTGTCTCGCGAGCGTCGAGAGCTGGACTCAGTCCTTGTTGCCCAAAAGTCCGGCGCGCTTGGCGGTCCGTCGGAAATTCGAACGGTCGAGCCCGGCCTGCCGTGCGGCCTCCGACACGTTGCCCTGAGCTCGTCGTAGGACGGTGGACAAATAGCTCTCCTCGAACTCGTCGAGGGCCCGCTGCTTCGCTTCGCGGAAGGGCAGATCGAACAGGGCACTGGTGAACCCGGAGGTTTCGTCCACGCTCCCGGCAGCCGACGGTGCGCCTCGCGAAAAGGGCAGGTCCCCCGCCGAAAGCGCCTCGCCATGACAGAACACCACGGCGTGCTCGACGGCGTTCTCCAGCTCGCGCACGTTGCCCGGCCAGGGGTAGCGCTCGAGCTGCGCCATCGCATCCGGGTCGATGCGCTTGATGTCACGCTTGGCGCGGAGCGTGTGCTTGTGCAGAAAGTGATAAGCGAGGAGCGGAATGTCGTCCTTGCGCTCCCGCAGCGCGGGCAGCTCGATGGCGACCACGTTGAGGCGGTAGTAGAGGTCGTCGCGAAATCGTCCCTGTTCGATCTGCGTGCGCAGGTCCACGTTGGTCGCCGCCACCACGCGCACGTCCACGATCTTGGTTTCGTTGGCACCGACGCGCTTGATCTCCCCCTGCTGCAGCACGCGCAGGAGCTTCACTTGGGCCAGCGCCGGTAGGTCGCCCACCTCGTCGAGAAAGATGGTGCCGCCGTCTGCCGCCTCGAACAGCCCCGGACGCGTGGCGGTGGCGCCGCTGAATGCGCCCCGCACGTGGCCGAACAGCTCGCTCTCCACCAGATCCACCGGAATGGCCGAGCAGTTGACGGCGACGAAGGGCTTCCCGCTGCGCCGCGAGTGCTGATGAATCGCCCGGGCCGTGAGCTCCTTGCCGGTGCCGCTCTCGCCCAGGATCAGCACCGTGGTCTCCGTGGGCGCCACGCCCAGGGCCAGGCGATACACCTCCTGCATGCGGGGCGAGTTGCCGATCAGCTCGCCGAACTTGCGCATCTGCTCGAGGCGCTGTTCCAACATGCGAGCGCGATCCAGGAGCCGGCGGCGCTCCGCCGCCTTCACCACGGAGAGCACGACCTCGTCGTTGGAGCGGAAGGGCTTGGTCAGGAAGTGGTAGGCGCCGGCGCGCACCGTCTTTACGGCGGTCTCCACATCCGCGAAGGCCGTCATCATGATCACTTCCACGTCCGCGTGGCGACTCTTGACGAACTCCAACAGCTCCATCCCGCCAACGTTGGGCATCATCAGATCCACCAGCGCGACGTCCACCCGCTCGCTGCCGAGCAGCTCCATGGCCACGGCGCCGTCCCCCGCCGTGTGCACCTTCATGCCGCGACTCAGCAGGATCCGCGCGAGATTCCGCCGCAGCGTCGGCTCATCGTCCACCACCAACACGCACAACGGATCGGCACCGTCCGTCGTGATGGCCTCGACTTCGTCTTCGCTCATCCCGACCCCCGACGGCTGGAGGGCGGCCGATCGGAGATGCGATAGCCGCGACGCCCCGCCGGCGGGGGATTGGAGCGCGGCGTGCCCGGCCGCTCGGAGGGGAGCGGCTCCCCGGTGCCCTCGCCCACCACCGGCGTGTACAGGTAGCCGTGCTGCTGAAAGACGCAGATGCGATTGCCGCCGTCGCGCTTGGCGTGGTGCAGCGCCGCGTCGGAAGCACGGAGCAGCGCGTCCTTCGAGCGCACGTCCCGCGACGGATACAGCGCGACGCCCACGCTCAAGGTGACGCGGAAGGGCCGGGAGCCCTCGCCGAAGAAGGGCCGCTCGCTGACGGAGCGCCAGATCCGCTCGGCCACGGTGACCGAGCCGGCGAAGTGCGTGCTGGGCAGCACCACGAGGAACTCGTCGCCTCCGAAGCGGGCCACGACGTCCACGTCCCGCACCGTCCGACCGATGGCCTCCGCGACGCCCTTGATCACGGTGTCCCCGGCGCTTCTGCCGTCGGAATCGTTGATGGCTTGCAGCCGATCGATGTCGAGCACGATGCACGCCAGCGGGTCGTGATAGCGCTCTGCCCGCTTGAACTCCTCGGCCAGCCGCGTGTGCAAGTAGCGGTAGTTGTAGAGCCCCGTGAGATCGTCGTGAACGCTCAGCTGCTCGAGCTTTGCTCGCGCTCGCACCACGTGGTCGTGGAGCTTCTTGATGCGCAGCATGGCCTCTACCCGAGCGATGAGCTCACGCTCGTCGAACGGCTTGCACACGTAGTCGTCGGCGCCGATGCGCAGCCCCTCCACCCGACTCTGGGTGTCCGTCTTCACCGTCACCAACACCACCGGCAGGAACGTCTCGGTGGTCATGCCCTTGAGCAGACGGCACGCCTCGAGGCCCGATAGTCTGGGCATCAGGATGTCGAGCAGCACCAGGTCGACGTCGCCGCGCCCCACGCGCTCCACCGCGGCCTGGCCGTCTTCCACGGCTTCCACCACGAAGCCGTTGGCGCGCAGCATGCTGGACAGCAGCTCACGGGTGATGCGGTCGTCGTCCGCGACGACGATCGTGGATCCCACGACGGAGCGGGAGACCGGTCCGCCGGAGATGGGCGGTTCGCTCGCAAGAGGCGGCTCGCTGTCAACCACGGCTCCGAGGGTAGCACTACTGCCGCGGAGTTCAGAAATCGGGGCGCGGGGGACGACTACGGCATCAGATCCAGGGAAAGCCAAGCGTCTGCGCCGCCGCGCCCCACCCGCTTTCCGGCCCACGCCAGGACCGCAAGACAGCCGCACGGGTGTCGGTAACCGATGCTGCCTCGCACCGCGAGCAGCTTCCTCGCGCTGAGGTCGTGCTCCGAACCCACGCTGCTCGCGAGCCAGCGCGTCCATGTC
This sequence comes from Polyangiaceae bacterium, assembly GCA_020633235.1. Lineage (NCBI taxonomy): Bacteria > Pseudomonadati > Myxococcota > Polyangiales > Polyangiaceae > Polyangiaceae bacterium. The sequence goes on from JACKEA010000002.1 coordinate 65,448, forward strand.
ACGCCGATCTCGCCGCCGGCGCTCACACCCGAGTCCGAAAGCCAACCCAGGGGCGGCTCCGAGAAGTCATCCGCCGACAGCCAGCGCGCGAGCACGGGCTCCACGTCGCCCCGGCTCTCCACGTGGCCGGAGACGTGAACGTCGTCCGGGCGCCCGAGACGCAGACGCGCAAGGGTGGTCGGCTGCCGCGTGGTGTCCACGTCCCAGGTCGACTCCACGCTGGCGCCAAAGAGCGTGGTGTCCGCGATGAGGCGCCCGCTTCCGAGCGCCGTCAGATCCTCCGTGGGACCGACTTCACCGCCCAGCAGCGTCAAGCGCAGGGCGTCCCGCGCGGCGAAGCGCCCGAGGGTGGTGTCGAGCCCTGCCGCCACGCGCAGCAGCGGTTCGTCCGGCGCGGGCAAGGTATCGAAGGCGGGCCGGCCGCCGCGGTGCAGCGCCGCGCGGGCGCCGCCATTGACGAAGGGCTCCACGCGGTGGCGCAGCGGATCCGGCCCCGCGCCGAAGCTCCGCACCAGCGGCAGCCCGACGCGCGCGTCGAGCGCGCCCCAACTGTCGAGCCCCGAGTCCACCTCCGTGCTCGACAGCTCCAGCCCGTGACGGAGCCGCGCGTCGACGCTCAGCGGCCCCAGCACGGGGGCGAAGCCGATGGCCGCGCGCTCGCTGACCGCGCTGGAGCTCCGGCTCTCGGATTCGCGAAAGCTGGCCACGTCGCCGGCGAGGTCCACGCTGCCGTGAGCGCCCAGCGCCTCGCTCACGCCGAGGTGCGCTCGCGGGCCGATCTCCCCCACCTCGTCCACGGGTGCGGCACGACGCCCCACGCTCTGGGCCCCCGCCGCGAGCACCACCCCGGACACCGTCTCCGACAGCTCGAGCTCCGCGCGATCGAAGCGGCGCGCCGCCGGCTCGAGCTCCACCGTCCCCCGCCGCCCGCGCGCCCCGCGGATGGCGTCCACCCGCCAAGCAACACTGCCCGCGTGGCGCCCTCCCGCGCTGCCGTGGGCGTCGAGCTCGAGCAAGCTCTGATTCAAGTGATCCCAACGCACGCGGGTGGACGAGGTGGGCGCCGCCAAGCGCCCCTCGAGCTCGGCGCCGCCCTTCAGGTATCCCGAGGCGAACACGTCGAGCTGAGTGTCGCTGTCGCTGCCGAAGGGCACGTGCACGCCAGCTCCGGCCAGAAGCCCATCGTCGCCCCGCCACGACAGCCGTGGCGGCAAGAGCCCCATCCGGTTCTTCGCCCGCAGCCAGAACCACGGCAGCCAGAACACCGGTACACTGCCGGCGTACACCGTGGGGTTCTCCAGCAGCAGATCGGTGGGCGGAGCGACCGTCGCCGAGTCGAAGGTGAGCGACAGCGGCGGGTCCGGACAGGGACAGAACGCCACCCGCCCGCGTCCTTCCACCTCCACGCCCCGAGGACCGCGCTGCAGCGTCAGGTGGTCGCTCAGCAGCCGGTAGCGATCCACCTGAATCACGACGTCGTCGGACAGCTCCAGTCGCTGCAGGCGGGTGTCCACCTCGACCTTCCCGGCGCGGAAGTCGACGCGGTACTCGGGCTCTTCTGCCGCGCGTGCGGGGAGCGCCCAGGCCATCGCCAGCGCGGCGATCCCGAAAGGCAGGAGACGCTGCACGGAAAGGTCAGGGCTTGGGGCCGGGCTTCTTCACGGCGCTCGGCGCCCGCGGGGCCGAGTGCACCGCCGCGCGGTCGCTTTGGCTCTGCCCCACCCCTAGCGGCGCGACCTGATCGGTCGCCACGTAGCTGTGACTCGGTCGCGGAAGACTGACCCGCAGCACCATCGTCCCGCGCGGGCCGTCGATCACGGTGTGGGTCGGCGTGACGTTCTCGCGCAGCTCCAGCACCAGCTGGGCGCCCGCCTTGTCGGGACGAAGCCGCGCGCGGCTGAGCGGCGTGTCGAAGAACTGCGTTGCCAACACGTGGGTGTTGTTCCACACGGCGATCTGCGCGCCGGTGAGCACGAAGGTGACGCGCCCCGGCGCCTTGCTCACCTGCACCGGCACCTTCTTGTTCACGTACACCCAGAGCTGGCTGGTGCCGTCCGGCAGCATCATGAAACCCGGGTAGGTCGCGATCGGCGCGTTCGGGTCGATCTTGCGGCGCTTCCCGCGGTAGTGCCGCCGCGGCTTCTTCGACCAGCTGTAGCCGCCGGTCACCCCCGGAGGCTTCTCCTTCTCCGCCGCCTTGCCCGAGGGCGCCTCCGCCGGGGCCTCACTGGGCGCTTCCGGAGCGCCTTGGCTCTGGGCCCAAGCCCACGCCGGCGCGAGCGCCAAGCCCACCGCGAGCACCACGCTGAGCCTCTTATCCATGCTCAGCACTTTCGCACGAGGCTCCGGCGAAAGCCAGAACCGGCGGCTTCGGGGACAGGGGATGTTGGTCCGGCGCGGAAACATCGCGCCGCGCCGGGGGCGAAATGCCCCCGGCAAACCCCGGCTACTGGGCGCTGCGGCGGCGGCGAAGCGAGGCTTCTTCGACGCGCTTGTCGCTGGACTCCGACTTCCGCAGTCCGCTGGCGGACTTGTAGATCTCGTCGAGCTTGGCGGTGATGGTCGCGTACACGCGCGCGTCGGGGCTGTAGAAGATGTTGCGACGAGTGCCGTCCGGCCCCTGCTGCAACGTCAAGTTCGCGTAGCCGACGGCGACGTTCATCTCGTCGATCACGTCCACCCCGACCTCGGAGTTGAACAACGTGATGACGGAGAAGTTGTTCGGATCTTGCACCGTGCTCGGGGTCTCACAGCCCGTGAGCAGGTTGCCGCACACCGGCCGATTCTCGAAGTCGTACTTCCACACCGGGCGCCACGAAAACCAGTTGGTCCACACCACCTTCTCGGTGATCGCCAGCTCGCCGATGAGGTCCAAGGTGACGTTGTGCGCAGCGTTCGCCGCGCCACCGAGCTGATCGCTCGGGAGCGCGCGGCCGTCAGGACCCATGCGAGTGTAGGCCAGATCCCCGTTGGTGGGCTGAGTGGCCTTGGTGAACCAGTGGCTGTAGCCGACGCGCCCTGTGAGCGCGAAGGTCTGCAGCACCGGCTCCGAGGTACCCATCAGGGGCACTTGCTGGGTCACGCCGGCGAGCGCGCCGACCTGAATGATGCGACCGCTGTTGGCGCTGTTCTTGGAAGTGGGGAACGCCAGCGTGGGGGCACGCAGGGCGAGATCCGTACGGATGTCCCCTTCCTTGTACAGATTGCGGGAGTACTGCGGGAAGATGGACAGATCGCTGAGCGTCCACTCGCCGCGCTTCGTGGTCGAATCGCTGTTGGTGAACTCGCGAATCAGATCCAGGCGCCCGCGCAGGCTGATGCTCTGGGAGGGATCCTCGGCCTCCCACAGGTAGTAGCGGGGCCCGAAGATGAACGACATTTCGTAAGTCGGGTTGCGCGTGAGCTCGTTTCGGCCGACGCCCACGGTCTCCGTCGTGGCGGAGTTGTCCCAGCCGAGGGAGGTGCCACGCCAGGGAAGCTTCTCTTCCTTGGCTTCGCCCCCGCCCGGGCCGCCGGTCTTGGCGCCGGTGTCGATCTGCGGATTGGCGCTGGCGCCAAAGCCAATTTGCGCGCCGCCCGTTCCGCCAGCCGGCGGCGGCGCTGCCGTGGGGGCGGTGCCGCCGGCAGGTGGCGGCGTGGCCGGTGCGGGAGCGGGCTGCTGTGTGTTCGAGGGCGGCGCCGCGTCTTCGGGCTTTTTCTCGCCATCTGGTGCCGCCGGCGGCGCTGCTGGAGCGTCTCCTTCGGCGGGAGCGGCGCCCGGGTCGGGCGGCGGCGGGGCGGGGTCGTCCTGAGCGTAGGACGGCATCGCGAATAGGACGGCGGACGCGGCCAGCGCGACCCCAATACCAAGGCGACCCAAGCTTCGGCCCTTCATCGAACGCATACCTCTCGTTGATTGATGCAAAGTGCAGCCTCGGCGCCACGCCCGAGCACAGCGCCCCCCGCCTTTTCAGCGCCGGAGGGCCTCTCACGAACGGTGACCAGCGTCAATCCGTGCGTGACGACCGCGTTCGGATCCCGAGACGGCACCCCAGAAAGCAGGATCCGTTCCCGCCCAAGCCGTTCACCTAAACGACTGAAATAGCGTGACTTTTTGGGTAGCTCCGAGGCCACGTTATGCAACTGTCAGCGGTGGGCGGGAAGATCGTCGCAAAGCTGACGACGCGGGTCTGGTGGAGCGAGCCGGACGAACCCTGTATGCTCCGCGCCCCAATGGACGCCTCCCTGCCCGCCACCGAAATCACGGCCTTGCTGGGCCGGGGTACCCGTTTCGAGGGCAAGCTCCACTTCGAGGGTCGCGTGCGGATCGACGGCTTTTTCAAGGGCGAAATCCACAGTGACGACGTGCTGATCATCGGCGAGGGGGCCGAGGTAGACGCCGAGATCGACGTGGCCACGGTGATCATCAAGGGGGGCACGGTCACCGGCAACGTGCGCGCAGCGACCTCCATCGAGCTGTACGTGCCGGCGCGGGTGAACGGGAACCTGCACTCCCCGGAGATCTTCATGGACAAGGGCGTGCAGTTCTCCGGCAGCTGCACGATGGCGCCGCTGTAGCGCCTCGCCTGTGGCGGAAGCGCCTCACCCCCTGAGAACCTCGGGGTCCACCGCGCCCGGCTCCTAGCTCCCCCCAGGACTCGCGCTTCCGACGCAAGCCCTCGGACTCAGAGCGATTTTTCACGTGCCCGGGAGCGGCGGCATGGCTCCTGCACAAGTCCACGCCATGCAGCAACCTGCTGGACCTCGCCCCGACGAATGGTCATCGTGGGTGGAAGATCGCGGCAGGGGAAACCGTAAGTCTCGCCCAACGGGAGGGTTCTTGATGAGCTCACGTCGTACCACCGTACTGTCCTTGCTGGCCGCCATGGGCCTCGCCGTCCTCGCTCCTCGCGCCTCCGCGGCGCCGGATGCCGAGGCCAAGCGCCTCATGAAGCTGAGGGACTCCGAGCGCTACGAAGTGCTCACCAAGCACAGCAGCACCAAGGCCGGTTGCGCCCGCGTGCACATCGCCGCTCCGGAAAAGACGGTGGAGAAGGTCATCAAGGACTTCCGCCACTACGAAGACTTCATCAAGCGCTTCGACAAATCCAAGGTCGTGGGGCGCGACGGCGACAAGACCGACGTCTACCTGCAGGTGCCCATCCTCAAGGGCGCCGCGAAGATCTGGGCGGTGGTGCGCTTCGAGCCGATCAAGAGCGTGGGCAACGAGAAGATCCTCGAAGGCCACATGGTGAAGGGCAACGTGAAGCGGCTCGACGCCACGTGGCGTCTCAAGAAGATCGACGACGACGATACGCAGCTGAACCTCGAGCTGCTGATCGTGCCCAAGCTCCCCGTGCCGGGCTCGGTGGTGACGGGCGAGGTCGCTTACGCGGCGGACACCGCCGTGGTGGGCTCTCGTGACCGCGCCGAGAAGAAGCACAAGAGCAAGAAGAAGTGAGCTGAGTTGACGGCGCGACGGTCGCGCCGTAGGGCGCACGGGTGCGGATCCGCTGGGTAGTGACTGCGCTGGTGCTGGCGGGGTGCAAGCGCACCCCGCCGTCGGATCCGGGCCCCGGCGCCACCTCTGCGGCCGTGCCGCCGGCCGCGAGCAGCGCGCCGTCGGTGGCCGCCGCGCCGCCCCCCGAGCGCCCCGCCGTGAGCGGCTGCTTCGACGCAGTGCGCCCGCTGCCGTCCGAGCCCAAGGCCGCCCTCGCGGCGTTGTCCGCAGCGTGTGCTCCCGGGTTCCGCCCATTGGGGGAAGCGGTCCGCGCCGCCCACGGCAACGCGACGGTGACGGTCGATGTGCCGGACCTGGCCTGCGTGCGGGTCATCGCCGTGGGCGCGCCGAGCGTGCGGGAGCTCGACGCAGTGCTCAGCGACGCGAAGGGCCGAGAGCTCGGCCGGGACGTGCTGCCGGGCCGTTTTGCCCTGGTCGCCGAGGGCGGGCCGATCTGCGTGCGCACCGGCGGGACCCTCAGCGCGAAGGTGCGGCCGCGGGTGGGTAGCGGCGAAGCGCTGGTGCAAGTGCTGACGGCGAAGTGACGAGCCGCGGGGCGCGCCGGGCTCGCGCCGCCCCGACAAAATCTGTCAGGGGCTAGGAGCCAGGCTCCACAGCACGGCGCCACCCGCTTCGACCCGGGCGACGGCGCCGGGGACGGCGCCGCGGGTCAGCTGGAGTTGGGCAGGTCGGCCGCGGGGAACGATCACGACCGCCGCGCGCATGCGGCCGAGCTCGCGCAGTGTGGAGAACGCGTTGGGCGGCACCTCGGGCTCGGCGGAGATCGTGATCTGCGGCAAGCCCATCGCGTCCATGGCGGCGGCCATGCGCGACAGCTCGCTGCCGTCCCCGGGGGGCAAGCTGCGGGCCGCGATCACACGACCCGCGCCTCCGAGGAGCGGCGAGAAGTAGCTGCCCAGCACGGGAACGCGGACCAGGCTCGAGAGCGCGACGGCGAGGAGTACGACGCCGAGACTCGGGCGCGCGAGCTTCGGTTGGGCGACGGACAGCGCGGCGCTGGCTCCCGCCGCGGCAGCCAGCGCCACGAAGGGCAACGCGAGCTCCACCCGCGGCGGGAACAGCGTGAGGGGCAGCGGCGTGAGCGCCGGACCGAGGAGCGTGGCGGCGAAGCCCGCGAGCAGCAGCACGTCCCAGGGCTCGGCGCGACGTCGGACGACGCGCACCACGCTCGACCCGAGACCCACGAGCGCCAGCAGTAATAGCACCCAGGGCGTGGTCTCCACCAACCACAACGCGGCGTAGCCCCCGGGCACCGGCGGTCGCTGGATGGTGGCGCCCAAGACCAGCGTCGGCTGCACCGTGGGAGCCAGCGGAGCCAGAGCCCAGCGCGCCAGGCCCACCACGTTGGACTTCCACAAGCCGGGATTGGAGATCAGCAGCAACAGCGGAGCGAAACCGAGGGCGAAGAGCGCGCTGCTGGGGGCGAGCAGTCTGCCGCCACGGAAGCAGCGACGCGGCGACGCGAGCACCTCCACCGCGATCATGAGCGGCACCAGCCACAGGGCGGCGAGGCTCCGCGTCGCCCCCACCCCGACCCAGAGCCCCGCGAGCAACGCCCAGCGCAGCCGATGTTGGCGCGACTGGCGTGCTCGAAAGGCGAGGGCGAAGGCGCCCAACCACGTGGTGCCCAAGAGCGCCGCGTCGGAGGCGGTGGCAGCGGCGTGGAGCCAGCGCGGCGTCAGCAACAGGAGCAGCGCCCCGAACCCAGCCAGGAGCGGACCGAAGCGCCGCGCGAGCAGCGACCACAGCGAAAGCGGTGCCGCGGCGAGGAGCAGCAGCCACGGCAAGCGGGAGGCCGTCAGCGGATCCACTATCCCCACGCGTCCCAAGCTGAGCTTCGACCAGGCCGCGAGCAGGATGAACCCCGTGCCGCGAGCGTCGAAGCCGCGGTACACCGTCTGGGCCCGCGCGTCCGAAAGCGCCCCGAGCCCCGACCCCGCGATGCCCTTCACCACGGCGCCGGTGGCGTCGACGTTGGCCAGCCGGCCCAGCTCCTCGAACGATGGCCCCGTCAGCCGCGATGCGATCAGCAGGAGCACGAGGGACAGCCCATAGAGCAGGAACGGCAGCACGCGGGGACGCGCGAGGCGGCTCAGAACAGCCACAATCCGGCCTCCACCAGAGCGATCACGGCCAGCAGTGGCAGCAGGTAGCGGAGGGCGTTGCGCACGGCGGCCGAGGCTAGACAGGTTTTTCACCCGATTCCACGCTGTTATGGCCGCCGGGAGCTGGCTATACTGCGCATCCATGAGGCTCTCGAGCACGCTGGCGGTGGCGATCACGCTTCTGGCCAGCCTCAGTGGTTGCCGCTCCGCCCACATCAAGGACCTGTACGTCTCCCGAGATGCAGACGGAGTGCGTCGCACCAAGTGCATCCACCCGGATGCGTCCGGCTTCTACGTGACGGCCGAGGTGCTGAGCTACCGGGACGACACCCTGCTCTGGCCCTACGTCACGGTTCTCGGCGGCAACGACGAGCCGGACACCACCCTGCCCTTCGTGCTGGCGCAGGACGGACAGCCTTTCTACGACCCGGACTCCGAGCACGGCGACGAGCTGAACGAGTTTGGCAACATCGCCACCGGCAAGGGGGAGTCGCAGATCACGATCTCGCACGAGCGGGATCTGGAGGCCGATCCCCCGGATCCGCGCTTCTCCCAGGGCAGCTATCGCATCGACTACTACCTGAACGACGAGAACTCGCCGCGGGACGGCATCGCGTTCGTCGTGAACAACGAGTGCCCGTACTCCCCCCTGCCCGACACGTTGTGAGGCTCAGTCCTCTTTCGCCTTCTTGATGATCTGGCTGTAGCGCGCGTTACGCCGCAGGATCGGAAACTCCGATTGGGTGCGGGAACGGCGGATCCAGTCGTCCAGCGAGTTGTGCGTGCGGAGGAACTTGGGGCGTCGCAGGGCCTTGGCGATATCGAGGGCCTTCTCGAAGCTGTCGGCGCAGGCGTCGACGTCCTTGTTCATGCACTGGGCGCGCGCCAGGTTGTAGAAAATCTCGGCGCTGTTGTCCCAGTTCTTCTTGGCGATCTCGAGGTGCTTGATGGCGTTTTCGGCGTCCTTCTTGCGAAGGTAGGCGAAGGCGAAGCCCATGCGCAGGTAGTAGTGCTCGCTCTCGGGCAGCGTGCACTCCTTGTCGTGGAGCTTTTCGGCCTCCTGGTAGAACGGGATCGCGTCGTCCGCGGCTGCCTCGTACTTCGTCTTCTTGTCGAACAGCGCCGCGTCCCCACGCCAGACCCGAACCGTGGCGCTGTTCGGGTACTTCTTCATCAGGTTGTCGAGCAGCAGCTGCGCGGTGTCGTACTTCTTGTCCTTGAAGGCGGTGACCGCGGGGCGGAACTCGCCCTGCCCCGGGTCCATGCTCTTGCCCATGGGGCAAGGACCGGTGGAGACCGGCGCGGGCGTGGGCGCCGGCATCGGCTCCGTGGTGGCGCTGCTCTTCTTCTTGCAGGCCAGCAGGGCCAACATCACGATTGCTGTGGCGACGACCAGGGTGCGGGAGCTCATCTCGACCTGGGGGATTACCAGCGGGGGCGGGGTGCCACAACCCACGGGCGCGCTTGCGCGGCGCGTCAATCCGTGGCCTATTTACGACCCCTGCCGGACGTGGCCAGGGCTCGTGGGGCCCGAGCCCACGCCCGCACGGAGCACTGACGAATGCCGCTTCCCGACAAGTCGGGGCTCTATGACCCCAAGCTCGAGCATGACGCCTGTGGTGTCGGCTTCGTCGCGAACATCCGCGGCGAGCGCTCGCACGCCATCGTGAAGCAAGGCGTCGACGTGCTCTTGAACCTGGTGCACCGCGGCGCCAGCGGCTGCGATCCGCTCACCGGCGACGGCGCCGGCATCCTGGTGCAGATCCCCCACGAGCTGCTGACCGAAGCCTGCGACAAGGTCAAGCTGCCCGAGCCCGGTCGCTACGGCGTGGGCTCCGTGTTCCTGCCGCGGAACAAGACGCAGCGCGCGCGCCTCAAGCAGATCATCGAGGACAAGATCGCGGGTACCGGCCAGCGGCTCATCGGCTGGCGGCAGCTGCCGGTGAACGAAGAGGTGCTCGGTCCCGTGGCGCGGGCGAGCGCCCCGGTGATCGAGCAGGTGCTGGTGGGCTCCACCTGCGAAGACGAGGTCACCTTCGAGTCCAAGCTGTTCGTGATCCGCAAGTGGGCGGAACGCACGGCGCGGGAGAGCGGCCTGGAGGGCGCCGACCAGTTCTACATCCCGAGCCTGTCGGCCCGTACCATCGTGTACAAGGGCCTGCTCCTCGCGCAGCAGCTCGCGGGCTTCTACCCCGACCTGCAGAACCCGCTGATGAAGAGCCGCCTGGCCTTGGTTCATCAGCGGTTCTCCACCAACACGTTCCCCACTTGGGAGCTGGCGCAACCGTTTCGGTTGATCGCCCACAATGGCGAGATCAACACCGTGCGCGGCAACGAAGCCTGGATGCGCGCCCGGGAGCAGTTGTTCGACGGCCGTATCTTCGGTGAGGAGGTGCGCCACATCTTGCCGACCATCACGCCGGGGGGCAGCGACTCCGCCACGCTGGACAACGTGGCCGAGCTGCTCATGCACGCGGGGCGCTCCCTGCCCCACGTGATGATGATGTTGGTGCCGGAAGCCTGGCAGAACGACCCGGACATGCCGCGCGAGAAGCGCGAGTTCTACGAGTACCATGCGTGTCTGATCGAGCCCTGGGACGGCCCGGCTGCCCTGGCCTTCACCGACGGCCGGCAGATCGGGGCGATCCTGGATCGCAACGGGCTCAGGCCTGCGCGCTGGACCATCACCAAGGACGGCCTGGTGGTGCTGGCCTCGGAGACGGGCGTGCTGGACATCCCCGCGGAGCGCATCGAGCGCCGCGGGCGTCTCGAGCCCGGGCGCATGTTCCTGGTCGATACCGAAGCGGGGCGTGTGGTCGAGGACGAAGAGCTCAAGAGCGAGCTCTGCAAGCAGCAGCCCTACGGCAAGTGGCTGGCTCGAAACGCCATCAACATCGACGACCTGGACGACGTCGCCGTGGAGTCCACGGTGCTGGCACCGGATGCGCTGCGACAGCGCCAGCGCATGTTCGGCTACACCGAAGAAGACCTGCGCCTGTTGATGGCACCCATGGCCCAAGACGGCGCCGAAGCCGTCGGCTCGATGGGCACCGACACGCCGCTGGCGGTGCTGTCGGAGCGGCCGCAGCTGCTCTTCAACTACTTCAAGCAGCACTTCGCTCAGGTCACCAACCCTGCCATCGACCCGATCCGCGAAGAGCTCGTGATGAGCATCGCGAACTTCATCGGTGGAGAGGGCAACCTGCTCTTCGAGCTGCCGGATCACGCGCAGATGCTCCGCCTGCCGAGCCCCCTGCTCACCAACGAGGAGCTCGAGAAGCTCCGCGGCAGCCACCGGATGCATTTTCGCCAGCCCGCCACCCTGCCCATGCTCTACCCGGTGGCCGAGGGCGCCCAGGGGCTCAAGGCCGCGGTGGACGAGCTGTGCCGCCTGGCGTCCCTGGCCGTGCTCAACAATCACAGCCTGATCATCCTGAGCGACCGCGGCGCGAACGAGCACATGGCGCCGATCCCGAGCTTGCTCGCCACCGGCGCGGTGCACCACCACCTGATGCGCAACGGCACCCGCATGCGCGTGGGCATCCTGGTAGAGACCGGCGAAGCCCGAGAGGTGCACCACTTCTGCCTGCTGCTCGGCTACGGTGCCGGCGCCATCAATCCGTACCTGGCGCTGGACGGCGTGGACGAGATGGTCCGCCAAGGGACCTTCCCGGAGGACCTCGACGTGTACGAGGCGCGCAAGCGCTACATCAAGGCGGCCAACAAGGGCGTGTTGAAGGTGATGAGCAAGATGGGGATCAGCACCCTGTCGAGCTATCACGGCGCTCAGATCTTCGAGGCTCTGGGCTTGGACGAGGAGCTGGTGGAGCGCTACTTCACCGGCACTGTCTCGCGCATCGGCGGAATCGACCTGGAAGTGATCGCGGACGAGACGTCGCGGCGTCACAAGAGCGCGTTCGCGGCGCAGCCCAGCCACATGCTGGACGTGGGCGGGGAGTACCACTACCGCGCCCAAGGCGAGCGTCACATGTGGACGCCCGGTACCGTCGCGGCGCTGCAACGCGCGGTGCGGACGGAGGACGTGCGCAGCTACCGCGAGTACTCGGACCTGATCAACCAGCAGAGTCGCGGACTGATCACGCTCCGCGGCATGTGGAACCTGCTGCCCGCCGACGCTCCCCTGCCCCTGTCGGAGGTCGAGCCCGCGGCGGAGATCGTGAAGCGCTTCGCCACCGGCGCCATGAGCTTCGGATCCATCAGCGCCGAGGCGCACGAGAACCTCGCCATCGCGATGAATCGCATCGGTGGCAAGAGCAACACCGGCGAGGGCGGCGAGCGCGACGAACGCTACCTGCGGGACGCAAACGGCGACAGTCGCAAGAGCGCCATCAAACAGGTGGCCTCCGGGCGCTTCGGCGTCACCACCTACTACTTGGTCAACGCCGACGAGCTGCAGATCAAGGTCGCCCAAGGCGCCAAGCCGGGCGAAGGCGGGCAGCTGCCGGGGCACAAGGTGGACGCCGTGATCGCCAAGACCCGGCACTCCACACCGGGCGTGACGCTGATTTCACCGCCGCCCCATCACGACATCTACTCCATCGAGGATTTGGCGCAGCTCATCTTCGATCTGAAGATGGTGAACCCCAAGGCTCGCGTGAGCGTGAAGCTGGTGGCGGAGGCCGGCGTCGGCACCATTGCCGCCGGCGTGGCCAAGGCGCACGCCGACGTGATCCTGATCGCCGGGCACGACGGCGGCACCGGCGCTTCGCCACGCACCAGCATCCGTCACGCGGGCGTACCCTGGGAGCTCGGTCTCTCCGAGACACACCAGGTGCTGGTGAAGAACGACCTGCGCAGCCGCGTGATCCTACAGACCGATGGCCAGATGCGCACCGGACGCGACGTCGTCTTCGCCGCGCTCCTGGGCGCCGAGGAGTTCGGCTTCGCCACCGCGCCGCTGGTGGCGTCGGGCTGCATCATGATGCGCAAGTGCCACCTCAACACCTGCCCGGTAGGCGTGGCCACTCAAGATCCCGAGCTGCGGAAGAAGTTCACGGGACAGCCGGAGCACGTGATTCGCTTCATGTTCTACGTGGCCGAAGAAGCGCGAGAGCTGATGGCGCAGCTCGGCTTTTCCACCATCCGCGAGATGGTGGGGCGCGTCGATCGCATCCGAAAGCGCGACACGCACCACCTGAAGGCCGGCAAGCTCGACTTCTCCGACGTGCTGAGCCCTGCCGCGCCGGATCCGGGGGTGAGCGTGACGCAGTGCCAGTCCCAGGAGCATGGCCTGGAAACGGCGCTGGATCACGAGCTCATCGCCCAGGCCCAGCCGGCGTTGGAGCGCGGTGAGCCGGTGCGCATCGAGCGCGCCATCCAGAACGTGCACCGGACGGTGGGCGCCATGCTCGCCGGGGAGATCACGCGGCGCCACGGCAAGGCGGGGCTGCCCCCCGGGGCCGTCAGTCTGTCTTTCCGCGGCAGCGCAGGTCAGAGCTTCGGCGCCTTCGCCGTGAGCGGTATGGACATTCGCCTGGAGGGCGACGCCAACGACTACGTGGGCAAGGGCATGAGCGGCGGGCTCTTGTGTGTCCGGCCTCCTGCCGGCGCCACCTTCCGAACCTGCGACAACGTGATCGTCGGCAACGTGGCGCTGTACGGCGCCACCGGCGGCCGCGCCTTTTTCTCGGGCCGCGCCGGGGAGCGCTTCGCGGTGCGCAACAGCGGCGCAACGGCAGTGGTGGAGGGCGTCGGGGATCACGGCGCCGAGTACATGACCGGCGGTCGCATCGTGGTGCTGGGCGGCACCGGCCGGAACTTCGGCGCGGGCATGAGCGGCGGCATCGCCTACGTCCTGGATCACGACGGCCGCTTCGCGAGCCGAGTCAATCACGGGCTGGTCGAGCTCGAAGCCCTGTCCGGGGACGACGCGCCGATGCTCGCGGGGCTGCTCGAAGAGCACATCGCCCTCACCGGCAGCGAGCTCGCCAAGGAGCTGCTCGGGGTGTGGGAGCAGACCCTCGGTCGCTTCGTGAAGGTGGTGCCGGTGGAGTATCGCCGCGTGCTCTCCCAGCTCGAAGATCTGCCGGTGGAAGCCACGGACGCGGAGCCCACGCCGGAGCCGGATCACCACCCACCGGAGGCGGAGTGATGGGCAAGGTCACCGGATTCCTCGAGTACGAGCGGGCCGAAGCGGACAAGCGCCCTGTCGACGAGCGCGTGAAGGACTTTCGCGAGCTCGAGCTGCCGGTGGTGCAGGAGTCCCTCCAGCGTCAGGGCGCTCGCTGTATGGACTGCGGCATACCGTTCTGTAACACCGGCTGCCCGCTGGAGAACCTGATCCCGGACTGGAACGATCACGTGTATCGCGGCCGCTGGGATCTGGCTCTCGATGCGCTTTCCGCCACCAACAACTTCCCCGAGGTCACCGGGCGGGTGTGCCCCGCCCCCTGTGAAGCGGCCTGTGTGCTGGGCATCAACGACGATCCCGTCAGCATCAAGCTGATCGAGAAGTCCATCGCCGATCGCGCCATCGCCGACGGCGCCATCGTGCCCCGACCCGCGCGCGAGAAGACCGGCAAGACCGTGGCCGTCGTGGGCTCCGGTCCCGCGGGCCTCGCCGCCGCGCAGCAGCTCGCGCGCGCCGGCCACGACGTGGTCGTGCTCGAGCGGGACGATCGCATCGGCGGGCTGCTCAGCTACGGCATCCCGGACTTCAAGCTCGACAAGAGCATCGTCACGCGCCGCGTGGAGCAAATGCAGCGCGAAGGCGTGCGCTTCGAGACCGGCGTGAACGTCGGCGTGGATCTGAGCGTGGCGGAGCTCCAAGAGCGGTTCGACGCCGTGTGCTTGGCGATCGGCTCCCGCAAGCCGCGGGACCTCACGGTGCCCGGACGCGAGCTTTCGGGCATCCACTTCGCGATGGACTTCCTCGAGCAACAAAACCGCCGCGTGGCGGGAGATCCGATACCGGAAGACCGCGTCATCAGCGCCGCCGGCAAGCACGTCGTGGTGATCGGCGGCGGCGACACCGGCAGCGACTGCATCGGCACCTCCCACCGCCAGGGCGCCCTCAGCGTCACCAGTCTCGAGATCCTCCCGCGTCCGCCGGACGAGCGCTCCCCTTCGACACCGTGGCCGCTGTGGCCGCTCATGCTGCGCACGTCGTCGTCCCACGAAGAAGGCGGCGAGCGGCGCTTCAGCGTGTCGACGGAGCGCTTCAGCGGCGACGCCGGCCGTGTCACCACCATGCATTGCGTGGAGGTGGAGATGCGCGCCGGTCGTCCGGAGCGCGTTGCGGGCAGTGAGCACGAGCTGTCGGCGGATCTCGTGCTGCTGGCCATGGGCTTCGTGCATCCCGAGCACGAAGGGCTGGTGGAACACTTGGGCTTGAAGCTCGACCGCCGCGGTAACGTGCGGGTGGACGAGCAGTTCATGACCAGCGTGCCGGGGGTGTTCGCGGCCGGCGACTGCCAGCGGGGACAGTCCCTGGTGGTGTGGGCGATCGCGGATGGACGGCGCACTGCGGCATCCATCGATACCTGGCTTCGCCGCGAAAAGAGCGACTCCGACGCCGCATGACGGCCGCCTTTCGCCTCCTCGGCCGAGTCGTGAGATACTGTGCAGTGAGGACGACTTGTCGAGCGGTAGTTCCCCGAAGCGAAAGAAGCCTCCCCTCCCCCCACGTCCCCGGCAGAAGGTGCCGCAGGAGTCGGGTCCGGAAATTCGAGTGGAGTACGGGCCTGCGGGCCGGGACACCATGGCGGCCATCGCCGAGGACGTCGCTTCCCTGGTGAGCGGCGGCGCGAGCAACTTCCAACCCTCGAGCCCGGATCTGTCCTTCGAGCTCGCCCCCGCCGGCCGCGAGACGCTGTCCGCGATCGTGGGAGAGGCCAAGAGCGCGACCCCCATCGAAGTGCGCGCCCACATGAGCACGGTGGACTACGAGCAGCGCTACAACACCACGGCGTCCATGCCCGACATCGAGGTTCGGGAAGGCGTCGTCGGTCGCGACACCATGGCGGCGATCGCTTCCGAGCTGGGCGAGCCCCAGACCGGCGTGCGTCGAAGGGTCAGCACCAAGGGTTACGACAAGCCGTTGCGCGCCTTCGATCCCGCCGCCGAGGTGAACGTGATCCCGGCGCCGGGCCGTGACACCCTGGAAGCGCTGGCCAACGCCGTGATGGCGGAGCGCGCTCCGGAAAGTGAATCTCGTGAAGCGCTGGATGTCTTCGAGATGGCGACCTTCGTGGTGCGCGGCGAAGATCTCGCGCGCCTCAGCACCGAGCAGGCGCGCCGTCAGTTCGTGGAAGAGCGTCTGCTCGATCGCCTGCCCGCGCGCAACATGGACGAGGTGGATCGCGTGGACGTGACGCCGTGGACCGTGAAGAACACGGTGATCCTCCGTGTTTGGTGTCGCGTGACCTGACGGCACCGCGGCGAGCCAACAAAATCAGGCGGATTGGTCCGATTTTCTTTGCTGGTGCGGCGCGATGCCCGTCGCGACCCGCGCTCAGCCGCCGCCGCGCAGGCGCTCGCAGCTGGTCGCATCCCCGAGGCCGCAGGCGCGCTCGAACAACGCCTTCGCGCGATCCGGATCCGGCTTCTGATTGCCGCGATCCGAGAGCATGAGGGCCATCGCGCGACAGGCCTGGGCGCTGCCCATGTCGCAGCCCTTCTGCACCAGCTCGGCGGCGCGCGCGGCGTCCTGCTCTCCGCCGCGGCTGCCCATCAGCGAGCGGCCGTAGCCGTAGCAGCCCTCGGCACTGCCGCCGTTGCAGGCCTTCTCGAACAGCACCTTGGCGCGCACGGGATTGGCGGGCACGCCCTTGCCCACGTAGGTCGCGAGAGCGAGGCCAGCGCAGGCCGCGGCGCTCTCGGCCTCGCAGCCTTTGCGGAAGTACTCCACCGCCTTGGCTTCGTCCTTGGGCACGCCCAGGCCCTTGTCGCTCTTGTCGCCCAAGCGGGCGCAGGCGTCGCCCACGCCACCATTGCAGGCCTGCTCGAGGAGCGTTCGAGCGCGGGTCGCGTCGCGCGCTCGCCCTTGGCCGACGTCGAGGGCCTCCCCCAGGGAGGCGCAGCCTGCGGTATCGCCGCCGCTGCAGGCCTTGTCGAACAGATCCGCGGCGCGGCCTAGATCTCGAGGCACGCCCACCCCCAGCGCGTAGAGCTTACCGAGATCGCCACAGGCGGCGGCCTTGCCAGCTTCGCACGCGGCGCCCAGGAGATCTGCCGCGCTGCCCGAAGCGCTCGCCGCCCCGCCCCGCGGCACGGCTTGGGCGACGCGGAAGCCCAGCGCCGCACCCAGGCCGAGCGCCACGACGTAGCCCACGGGCGAGCGCCGGGGCGGAACCTGAGCCAGCAAGGACGGGGGCGCACGCCGGCGCCCGGCTTTTTCTTCGTCAGTTCGGGTCACGCCCGGAGCTTACTGACAATTCGAGCCGGAAGGCACGTTGCACGTGCTGGCCACCGATTGGACGCAGAGGTTGTCCCAGCCGGTGGAGCAGCAATACGAGTCCGTCGCGCAGATGGCCGCCACACACGGGTCGCAGCTCGCCTTCAGCGCGCCGCCGGTCGTGCAGTAGTCATGCGTGCAATCGCAGGAGTAGTCACCCGTGCACACGGAGGTGTCCTGCACCAAGCCCACGCACACGGCGTCCCAGCTCGACACGCAGCAGAACGCGTCCTTCGCACACACCTTCTGGGCGCAGTCATCCGCACCGTAGCTGCACGACACGGCGTTCAGGTTGAACCCGGTGGAGCACAGCGAGTGGTTGCAGCAGTTGGCCACCGGCGCGTGCTGACAGGCGCCGGTCGTCGCGTTGCAGCTGTCGGCAGTGCACACGTTGCCATCGAGACAGTCCTTCGGCGCGTGCAAGCACTGACCACTGTTCGGATCGCAGCTGTCCGTGGTGCACAGATTGCCGTCCGCGCAGTTCTTGGCGGCGTGCAGGCACTGACCCGTGGCCGCGGCGCAGGTATCCACGGTGCAGGCGTCGTTGTCGTTGCAGTCCTTCGGCGCGTGGGCGCACTGCCCCGTGCTCGGATTGCAGCTGTCCGTGGTGCAGGCGTTGCCGTCGGCGCAGCTCTTGGGGACGTGAACGCAGCCCGTGGCGTTGTTGCAGGAATCCGTGGTGCACGCATTGCTGTCGTTGCAGTCGAGGGGCGCATGCACGCAGCCCGCGCTCGCGTCGCAGCTGTCCGTGGTGCAGGCGTTGCCGTCGCCGCAGTCCACCGCGGCGTGCTGGCAGCTGCCGTTCACGCAGCTGTCCGTGGTGCACGCGCTCTGGTCGTCGCAGTCCGCGACCGAGGTGCAGCCGCCGCGCCGCCGCTGCCCGCCACGCCGCCCGTGGCGCCCGCGCCCGCCACGCCTCCGGTGGCGCCGGTGCCCGCCACGCCGCCGCTGCCCGCGGCGCCGCCCGTGGCGCCCGCGCCGGCCGCGCCGCCCGTCGCGCCGGCACCCGCGACGCCGCCCGTCGCGCCGACGCCGCCCGTCGCGCCGACGCCGCCCGTCGCGCCGACGCCGCCCGTCGCGCGCCGCTGCCCGCGAAGGCCCCTGTGGCGCCGCTGCCGCCCGTGCCTCCGGAGGCGCCCACGCCGCCGCTGCCCGCTCCGGCGTCCGAGCCGCCGAAAGTCACCGAGTCATCGCCCCCACAGGCAACCAGTACCAGCGACGAAAGAACCCCGAGCCAACGAAGCAGCGCGCGCATGTTTCCCTCCACAAGCAAGTCGACACTCCGAGCATACCTCCGCCGCGCTACGCCCGCACATACCCGAGGGTATGCCGCCGTGAAAACCTGACGAAAGCCGCCACCTCCCCCGAACCCGCGTTGTAGGCTGGCAGCCCCATGCGCCCGGAAGACCGAGAGCGCGCCCAAATCGAGGCTGCCACCCGAGTGGTCGACCGCACCGTGGCGGCTGCCCGCTCCAGCCTCGATCTGGAAGCCGCGATCAGCGACACCCTGTACCATGAGCGACGACGCCTCGAGCGCGCCAAGCACGACGCGCGCTTCAAGGCCGACTCCGCCTTCTACCAGAAGCTCCAGCGACGGCTGCGCCACGCCTCCGACGCGGACCTGCGCCATCTGCTGGACCAGATCTCGCGGCGCTTCGCCGCGGAGATCGTGGGCAACTTCGACGACAACGTCTACAAGCTGTCGACCACGGTGGTGCCCACGGGGCTGTCGCTGTTGCTCGGCGCCATGACCCCGAAGAGCTTCACCTCGCTGTCGTCGTTGCGCCGCGGACTCTCGGATCACATGCGCATCGAAGGGGCCGTGGACCACGTGCGCTCGCTCCTGGATCACGGCACGTTGATCGTGGTGCCCACCCACTCCTCGCACCTCGACAGCATCGTCCTGGGCTACGCGGTGCACCTGATGGGCTTGCCGCCGCTGCTGTACGGCGCGGGGCTCAACCTGTTCGAGAACCCGGCGACGTCCTTCTTCATGGGTCGCCTCGGCGCCTATCGCGTGGACCGCAAGAAGCAGTCGAAGCTCTACAAGGACGTGCTGAAGGAGTACGCCACCGTCGCCCTGGAGCTCGGATACAACAACTTGTTCTTCCCCGGTGGCACCCGCAGCCGGAGCGGCGCCGTGGAGCAGCACCTGAAGCGCGGGCTGCTGGGCACCGGCATCAACGCCTACATCCAGAACCTGCGGGTGAAGCGCGACAAGCCCAACCTGTACGTCGTCCCTTGCACCATCTCCTACAAGCTGGTGCTGGAAGCGGAAACGCTGATTGACGATCACCTGAAGGAAGTGGGCAAGGCGCGCTACATCATCGAAGACGACGAGTTCTCCAAGCCCCGGCGGGTGCTGCAGTTCCTCTCGGATCTCGTGAGCCTGGATGCCAAGGTCGTGCTCACCTTCTCGCCCCCGCTGGATCTGTTCGGCAACCGCGTGGACGAAGAAGGCCGAAGCCTCGACCCCCGCGGTCGCATCGTGGACCCCGCCAGCTACGTGGCGGTGGACGGCGAGCCGCGCCACGAGCCCCAACGCGACGCCGAGTACACCAACGAGCTGTCGGAGCAGATCGTGGCGTCGTTCCTGAACGAGAACGTGGTGATGTCCACGCACCTCGTGGGCCATGCGCTGCTCTCCCTGCTCAAGCACAAGAACCCGGGCATGGATCTGTATCGCCTGTTGCGCACCGGCGGGCACGCCCCGGCGGTGCCGGTGGACGAGCTCGCCAGCGAGACGGGCCGGGTTCTCGGCGCCATACGCGATCTCCCGAATGGGCCGCGGCTGTCGGAAGAGCTGTCGCGCGATCCGCGTAGCATCGTGGACGACGCCCTGCGCGCCTACGCCTGCTACCACGTTCGGCCGGCGGCGGTGCGCCGCGGCGACCGCATCTTCCACGAGGATCGCAACCTGCTTCTTTACTACGGCAATCGACTGCGCGGTTACGACTTGGGCCGGGCCCTCGCTTGAGGAACGTGATGGACGATCGAGTGGCAGTGATTGGCGCCGGCAGCTGGGGCACCACCCTGGCGAAGGTGCTCGGGGACAACGGCCGGAAGGTCTGGCTCTGGACGCGGCGCGAAGAGCTGGCCCGGGGCATCAACGACAAGCACGAGAACGCCGACTATCTCCCCAACGTTCGGCTACCCGACAACGTAGAAGCGACCCACGACCTCGAGCGCATCGCCAAGAGCTGTCACCTGATCTTGATGGTGGTGCCCTCCCACGGCATGCGCGCCGCAGCGCGGGAGCTCGGAGACTTCTTGAGCGGCGAGCACGTGCTCATCCACGCCTCCAAGGGTATCGAGGAGGGCAGCTTCAAACGCATGAGCGAGATCTTGCGGGAGGAGACCTGCGTTCGGAAGATCGGCGTGCTCTCGGGGCCCAACCTGGCCAAGGAGCTGGCCAACAAGCAGCCCACGGGAACGCTCGTGGCCTCGCACTTCGACGAGGTGTACGAGCGCGCCGCCGCGGTGCTGAACAACGACTACTTTCGCGTATACGGCGGTCGCGACGTGATCGGTGCCGAGGTGGGCGGCGCGTTCAAGAACATCGTCGCGCTCGCGGCCGGTGTGGCCGCGGGTCTCGGCTTCGGCGAGAACACCAAGGCGCTGCTGCTCACGCGCGGTCTCAGCGAGATGGCGCGCTACGGCATGGCCATGAAGGCGGAGCTGCTCACCTTCGGAGGCATGGCCGGCATGGGCGACCTGATCGCCACCTGCTCGTCGCCCCTGTCACGCAATCATCAGGTGGGAGCGCGGCTGGCAGCCGGCGAAAGTCTTCAGGAAATCCAGAAGCAGATGCGGATGGTAGCCGAAGGTGTGAAAACCACCCACGCCGTCCACGACTACGCGGTGAAGAAGGGGATCGATCTCCCCATCGTGAAGGCGGTGTATCATCTGCTGTACGAGGGGGGGGACGTACCCACCCTCATGCGGGATCTGATGAGCATCCCGACTGGTGCAGAGTTCGTTGCCCTGAGCCCATGATCCTCACGCCCCGCGTGCTGTCCGTCGTCTCCTCCGTCGCCCTGTCCAAGGCGATGGCGCACGTGCTCGGCCGCCGTGGCTTCAGCGTCGACGTGGTGACCAGCACCGAGCGCGCGATGGGCGTGCTCACCCACTACGACTGCGCCGTGCTCGCCGACGAGCTGCCCCAGGCGCTGGCCACGGCGGGCTGGCTGCTCGCCAACGGACGCGCGGACTCCGTCGTCTTCTACGGCAGCAGCATGGACGAAGAGCAGCGCCTGCGTTCCGCGAACCTCGGCAGCCACGTGCACGCGAGCGAAGGACTGCACCGGCTGAGCCTGGTGATCAGCGACGCCATCGAGGAAACGCGACTGGCCCGCGCCGCCGGCGCCGAAGATCCGGACTCGTTCCGTCCAGAGGCCCGCACTGGGCCGCGACGCCGTCGTTGATCGCGAGCGCGCCGGGCATCGCGCCGCAGCGACAATTTTCATGATCCTGTTGGTCCGGCGCGAATCCAAGACGGGGCGACCCCGGGGCTCGTCGGAGCGAGCGACGCTCGGCTACAGGTGCTCGGCGATGCGACGACGGACTTCTTCGCACAGCTCGGCGCGGCGCTGGTGGCCGTAGTCAGCGGCGCGCACCGGCTCGCTCACCCACACGTGGACCAGGGCGCCGGGCCTCACATTGAAGCCCTTGGCGGGGAGCACCTTGCGAGTGCCCACGATGGTGACGGGCAGGATGCGGCAGTCGGCGTCGAGCGCCAGGTGAAAACCGCCTTGTTTGAACTCGCCGAGGGCGCCGCTACGGCTACGAGTTCCCTCCGGCGCAATCCAGATGCTGGTGCCGGACGCGAGGGCCTCCTTGGCGCGGGACAGGCTTTCGATGGCGCGCTCGCGGTTCTTGCGATCGATTTCCACGAAGCCCGAGGCGCGCATGGCAGGAGCCCACACGGGGACGCGAAAGAGCTCGGACTTGGCGACCATCCGCACCCGACGCTCGAGAGCCTGAAACACCACCGGAATGTCGTACAGCGATTGGTGATTGCTCATCACCACGAAGGTCTCGCCCACCGGAGCGTGCCCGAGGCCGTGCACCGACAGCTCGATGCGCGCTTGCTCGAGCAGGCGGCGCGACCAGGAGTCGAGGCGTTCGTCGCACGCCTCCGAGGTGACGCGACCGAGCGCGGCATCCACCACCGTGGGCGCGCTGATCCACGCGGTTTCGACGATGGCGCGGGACAGATGCCAGACCGTCATGGCGGGCGGAAGCTACTTTCTCGGCGCCGAGCGCGCAATCACCGGGCGTGGAGCAGTGGAAACGACGCGCCGCCGAGCAGCCGGCGGCGCGTGGGGGGTGATGGCGGCACTCCGGGCGGTGGCACGTGCTCGCTCACGTACCAGATCTCGAGTCGATCGATGCGGTCTTCGGCGCGTCCGGTGCGCTCCGGGTAGCGCATCAAGTAGTCGCGGAAGCCCGGCAGCAGCGCCGCGAACTTGGGATCGGCGAGACGCCGATGCAGATCTCCCCACAGTTGATCGAAGTGGAAGCCGCCCGGGGGGTTGACGTCGAAGTCCGGCGCGCGGCCCGTCAGCGGATCGACGTGGCGACCCTCCACGGTGACGGCATCGACGACAATCTTGCCGTCCTCCGCCGGTGGGTTGGGCGCGAACATGCTCCAGCCCTGGAACATGCGCGGGTAGATCACCAACGCTTCGAGCCAGCGGGGCCTTTGGGGTTTGAGCGACGCGGGCACACCGCGGTTCTCGATCAACACCTGCAGCGCGCTGGCGTAGAGCAAGAGCGCCACCAGCGCCTCGGCGGCGATGCGCCGCCAGCGCACCACGGCGCGCGCGGCGTCGGACGGCGGATCGGCAACCTGGCTCTCGCCCGGCGTCACGCCGCGGGCCAGGCGCTCGCGCACCCCCTGGTGGCTGGCGAGCCAGTGGATCGGGCGGGCGAACAGCCGAATAATCCGGCTGAAAGGCAGCGAGCGGCCGAGGGCGACGACGGCGGCAACGCCCCTCTCGCCGCTTTCGAGGCGGAGCTCCGACCCGGCCGCGAAGCGTACCCGTTGGAAGAGGTCCAGACGACGGATCACACGAGCGACGCCCAGGTGATCCGCACGCTCGGGATCGAGCTCCACCACTTGCTCGGGGCGTCCCTGGGCGCGCTTGCTCCAGACGGAGGCGGGCACGTAGGCGAAGAACACCAGCACCATCGCCCACGAGAACGGTCCGAGATTGACGACGGCCGCGATGGAGCCGTGGAGCACCAGGGCGAGCCCCCAGGCGAGCATGCGCGCCCGCTGGGTGAGCACCGGCGACAACAGCAGCGCCACCAGCGCCGCCTCGATGGCGAGGGTGCGTAGGTGGCGATGCGCATCACGGCGAACGGGATGTGATGGCGTACCAGCCCGCCGAAGCTCGTGAGCATGCGGTCCTGCTGAAAGAAGTAGTAGACCGCGGTGCCGTCGTGCCAGGTGCTGCCGTCCTTGTGGACGGTGTTGAAGAAGTAGATCACCGCCCACTGCGCGATGAGCGCGAAGATGGCGAGGGACACGACGGGCGTCGTATCGCGCGGAAGCCTGCGGTTCAGGTCGTCCACGCTGCCTTCCACGTCTCCGCGCCAGGAGGCGAGCCAGGCGTCGACGCTCAGGCGCCGCCCCAGGGGCAGGAACAGGGTCCACACGGCCAGCAGGTTCAGCACGACGAAGCCGCCGTTTTCCAGCAAGATCGTGCGACTGTCCAAGCTGGTGACGAGCAGCGCCGAGGCGAGCTGCATCCAGCGCGTGCGGTAGCCCACGCACAACAGCAGGCTGACCGCTACTTGCAGCGAGAGCAGGACCGCCACGGCGGTGGGCGTGCTCAGCGAAAGGTGCAGCGAGAACAGGTGCGGCGTGAGCGGGTGGGCGAAGACGGCGTAGTTCGGACGCCAACCGGCGTTGGAGTAATGCGCCGCGAGATCCGGGAAGCGCCGGAGCACGTCCACGGCCAAGAGCAGACCGAGGGCGATGCGCAGCAGGGCGAGGGAGCGCGGGTCGGCGGACGCGTAGCGGACGGCGAGCCAGCGCATCAGGGCTTCGGTCCCAACATGAACAGGGGCGTCAGGCGCGCGAGAGCTCGACGGGGGGCAGTGGCGTGGCGGAGCTCGCGCCGGGCTCCGGCGCGCGCTCGCGCACCCACCACACCGTGAGCGTCGTCGCCTTGGGCTCCGTGCGAGCGACGAGCCAGCTGCGGAAGGGCACGCGCTCGGCCTCGAAGCGCGGCTCGCGCAGGTGACGGCCGTAGGCGGCCCACAGCGGGACAGCGCGGGGCCACCGGCCGCGAGCCTCGGCTCGCGGCCGGTGAGCGGATCGACGTGGCGGCCGTCGGCCAGGGTGGCGTCCACGACGAGGCGTCCATGCTCCGCGGAGGACGTCCGACCAGCGGCGCGACGCCCAGGGCGCGCGCGCGGCCGCCGCCGCCGCCGGCGGCGGCGGCAGCAGCGCCGCGAGCCACGGCGAGTCGTGCGCGACGCCGGCGACGATGAGCGCCGCGACGCTCAGGGCGACGACGGCGCGCAGCCGTGGGTGCTCCGCGGGAGGCGGCGCCGTGGCGCCGCCTCCCGAGGGCGCGTGCGGCATGCCGCACGCGCCCAAGCCGAGCCACGACGAAATCGCGATGCGACGCTCCGCGATCGCGCGGTACCCGCGACGACCGATGGCGGCGAGCCCCGGGATTCCGCACCACCCCAACATCAAAATGCCAAAAGGCAGCGCCCGGCCGATCTCGAAGACGGCGCGCTCTTCGGTGTGCACCCCACCCTTCGAG
This sequence comes from Polyangiaceae bacterium, assembly GCA_020633235.1. NCBI lineage: Bacteria > Pseudomonadati > Myxococcota > Polyangiales > Polyangiaceae > Polyangiaceae bacterium. The sequence continues at coordinate 90,252 of JACKEA010000002.1, forward strand.
TCGATCACGACGACGCTGGTCTCGAGGACGTCACGGGGTACGGCATCGGGAATGCGCTCGAGCTCGTCATTGCCCACGAAGGTCAGGCGGCGAAACGGATCGAGGCGGACGAGAACCCGCGACACGAGCAGGCAGATGCCGCAGTCGGCGTCGAAGATCACGGTTCGCTTTCGCGAATCCCTCGCGAACCACCGGGCGGCGAGGCCCGGGGTCCGAAGCAGGAGCACGAACGGCAAAAAGCGCACGAAGGCGAACAGATCGAGCTCGGTGGTGAGGGCGAGGCCGCCGTACAGCAAGCCCGCGAGTAGGGCGGCGAGGCGTCGCGCTCGTGGAATCAGCAGCAGCAGCGCGAGGGCAAGCAGCGCGAGGCGCACGCCGCGGGCGACCCATGGGAGGGACAGGGGCTCGCGCAGGGCACGACCGACTCCGCTGACCAGAGCGTCGTGATGCAGGAGGTATCCGAGGGAGGCGTCGGTGGTATCCAGACATCCGAGCACATGCAGCAGCGACCAGGTCGCCACGAGCACCGCGACGGCGATGCTCCGATGGCTGACGGCCGGCGACTCCCGGTCCGCGAGCTCCGCCGAGGACTTCTCGTGGCGACGCGCCAAGCTCGCGCGCAGGGCGTCGATCGACAGACGGCGTCCGAGCGGGAGCGTCACCGTGAGCGCGAGCAGCGCGGCGAGCAGCGGCTCGGCGGGCGCTTGCACCAGCGGGTTCCGAAGCCCCAAGCCCACCAAGCAAGCGAGCGCCAGCAGGTGACAAACGCGGGTATGAAACCCGATGGTGAACAGCAGGTAGACGACGGCGGTGAGCGCCAAGCCCACGGCCACCTCGCCGGGACGGCTGAGGGACATGTAGAACGTCGGCAGCGTGTGCTCGCGGAGGAGCGCGACGTGATTGGGCAGCACCCCCTCGTTGCTGAAGAACGTTCGGGCCACCTGGGCGCGACGCAGCAGATCGAGGAGTAGGGCAGCTCCCAATCCTACGCGCGCTGCACCCGCCCAGCGCAGATCGATCGAGGGGCCGGTCATGGGCCTTCTGGACTCTAGACTCCCGGGCCGGAGGTGCTCGGAAAAGGGCAGTGGCGAAACGAAACCCGCTGGAATAGTCTCTGGACGAGCCCTCGCTCGGCAACTGATGGAAGTTACCTGTACTAATTGCCCTGCGCGCTACGCCGTTCCGGACGCGAAGGTGCGCGGACGCAAGGTCCGCATCAAGTGCAAGCACTGCGGCGCCGGTATCGTAGTGGACGGCACGGTTCTGGGTGCGGCAGCCCCCAAAGCGCCGAAGCCGGAGCCCAGGCCCGCGCCGAAACCGGAATTCAAGCCGGAACCCAAGCCCGCGCCCGAGCCCGCGCCCAAGCCGGAACCCAAGCCCGAGCCCAAACCGGAACCCAAGCCGGAACCCAAGCCGGAACCCAAGCCGGAGCCCAAGCCCGAGCCCAAACCCGAGCCCAAGCCCGAACCCAAACCGGAACCCAAGCCGGAGCCCAAGCCCGAACCGAAGCCCGCGCCGAAGCCCTTCGAGCCCGCCAAGCCCGAACCGGAGCTGGTCGCGACCAAGAACGTGGGCGGCGGATTCTCGCCGCTGGACGATCGCCCGAGTGGTTGGCACGAGCCCGGTGCCGGTGTGCCCGGTGCCCGCACGCGACAGCGCAACCCGGCGAAGCAGACGCTCCTCGGTGGCCTCGGTGGTCCCGGCGCGGACGACGAACCCTCGCCTCCGCCGGTGGTCGCGGAGGCCAAGCCCACCCCCAAGCCCGCGGCGGCGGTGCCGCGGCCCACGGCGGCGGGCGCTGCGCCGCGACGGGTGTCGGCCAACAAGCGCACCATGATCGGCATCCCCGCGCCCGCAGTGGAGGAGCCCGCGGTGCCGCCCATGGCTCCGGTGGCCGAAGAGCCCGCCGCTTCGGAGTCGGGGGACGAGCCCGAATGGACCGTGGCCATCACGGACGACCAGCACGAGGAGCTGAACACCAACGAGGTCGTCGAGCTGTACGCCCGCGGGGCCATCGATCAGGAAACGTTCATCTGGGCGGACGGGATGGAGGACTGGAAACAGCCCTGGGAAATCCCGCTCATTGCCGCCGCCCTGAGCGCTCGCGGCCTGGCGCCGCTGCCGGAGGAGTCGGACGACGACGACCGCACCATCGTCTCTGACGGTCTGCCGCCCTCCCGCTCCAGCGGCGTCTGGCGAGAACCGGGCAGCTGGTCCTCGCCGGATCTCAACGCGCCCTTCGACGACGACGCGGTGAGCTTCGACGACGTCACCGTGAGCATGGACGCGCCCCGAGCCGCGGAGCTCTTGCGTGAGGCCAGCTTGCTCGACGAGATGCAAGGGCCCCCTCGACAGCCGGCCACCACCATGGACGTGGGTGTGGACGAGCTGATGGACGACGCTGCCCACGAGGACGTGACCCGCGCGGTGCCGTCCTCGCCGGATTGGACGACGGAAGAGGACGCGCACCTCACCGGGGCGCGCCACGACGACTCCGTGCTGTTCTCCCTCGACGCGCTGGCCAAGAACCCCGAGCCCGCGGGGCCCGAAGACTTCGCCGACGAAGAGCCGACCAGCTTGTTCGACGACGACCAGCCCACCACCATCTTCCAAGACGATCAGCCCACGACGTTGCTCGAACAGCCCGCCGTGGCGGCCGCGGAGCGCTTGGCCGCGCCGTTTCCCGAGCCGGTGCCGATCGTCCCCGAGCCGACGCCGGCGCCCCCGCCCGTCGCCCCGATTCCGGTGGCGCCGCCGCCGGTGTCGATGCCCGCGCCCGAGCAGAAGAAGAAGGGTGGCAGCGGCTTCGTGTGGCTGCTGCTGTTCGTGCTCGTGTTGCTCGCGGCGGCCGCAGCGGCGTACTACTTCCGCGAGCCGCGCGTGCTGTTCGATCGTCTCGGCCTATGAGCGTCGCTGCCCTGGTGTCCAGCGCCGTGCTGGCCGTCCTGGTTCTGCTGCTCGTTGCACGAGGTCGATGAGCACGCAGCGGCGACGCCGGCTGGGCGGGATCTGGAAGTGGTTCCGCTGGAGGGCTCTCGCGCTGGTCTTCGTGTTCGTCTGCGCCCTGGTGGCGTTCTCCATTGGCGCCCAACCGAGTGCACGCCCCGACATCGCCGGCGAGCCGATGCTGGCTCGGGTGTACTACGCGATGTCGCTGTTCGTGTTGGGCGGGACGGATCTCGGTGTCCCCTTGAAGGGCTCCACCTTCGCCGTCAGCCTGGCGTGGTTCTCGTACTTCGCGGCTCCGGCGATCACCGCCACCGCGCTGGTGGAGGCCATCGTGCGGGTGCTCACGCCGGAGCTGTGGCGGCTGTACCGATTGCGCGGCCACTTCGTGGTCTTCGGCGCCGATCAGCTCACCACCCTGTATCTTCGGCGGCTGCGCCGGCAGCACCCCCACGTGCCGGTGGTGGTGGTGGAGTCCCGGACGGCGCACGCGGAGATCGACACGCTACGCGAGGCTCACGGCGCCCACGTGGCCATGGGCGACGTCACCGACGCCGACTTTCTCGCGACCTTGCACCTCGAGCGCGCAGCCCGCGTCGCCCTGCTCTCGGACGACGACTTTTCGAATCTCGACGCCGCCGCCAAGATCCTGTCGCTGGTGCCGGAGCTCTCGAAGCGGATCATGGTGCACGTCTCGGATCTGCGCATGGCCAGCGTGCTCGAAGGCACCGCGGTCTCGCGCCACGCGGAGGTGTTCAACACGCACCAGATTGCCGCTTGTCATCTGGTGGAGACCCGAATCGTCGAGCACTTCGAGCGGACCGACCCTCTCGACTGCGTGGTGCTCGCCGGCTTCGGACGCTTCGGCCAGACCGTGCTCAAGGAGCTCCAGGAGAAGGAGGCCGGCCGCTTCGACACCGTCGTGATCCTCGATCGCATGGCCGAGCGGCGCGCCGCCGAATTCGACGAGCAAGTCGGCTTTGCCGGCGACTACCAGCGCCACTGCATCGAAGGCGATCTCGGGGATCCACGGCTGTGGCAGCGTGCGGCGGCCCATTTCGATCAGCGCGAGCCCCTCGTGGTGGTCGGCGCCGGGGACGACCCGGAGAATCTCCGCACGGCGCTGTGGGTGGCACAGCGCTTCGAGCGCGCGAGCGTGGTGGTGCGCTGCTATCAGCTGTCCGCCTTCGCGGAGGACGTCGCCCACAACGGACGCATCTACGGCTTCGGGGTCTCGGAGCTCGTGTCCCAGAGCATGCCGGAGCACTGGTTTTCGCCATGAACGACCTGCTTGGAGATCTCTGGCTCCGGGCACGCCTCGCCGATCTGTTCGACGTCATCGTGGTGTCCGCCGCGTTGTACGTCACCATCAGCTGGATCCGCCGCGCCCACGCGCGCTTCGCCCTGGGCGGCCTGGCAGCGCTCATCGGCTTGTACTTCGCCGCGCGCCTGTTCGACATGGTGCTCACGCTCTTGATCTTCCAGGCGACGATCACCGTGGCGTTGGTCGCGCTGGTGGTGATCTTCCAGGAGGAGATCCGCCGCGTCTTCGAGCGCATCGCGATCGAGGGTCGGCTGCCCCTGCGCCGCACCACGAGCCGCCACGAAGCCGTGGTGGAGCCGGTGGTCACGGCGCTGTCGGAAATGTCGGACAAGCGCATCGGCGCACTGGTGGTGTTCCGTGGGCGGGAGCCCCTCGAGCGGCATCTCTCCGGCGGCTTCGTGGTGGAGGGGCAGATCAGTGTGCCGCTCCTGGCCAGCATCTTCGACACCAGCTCCGCGGGCCACGACGGCGCCGTCATCGTGGACGATGGACTACTGCGCAAGCTCGGCGTGCGGTTGCCGCTGTCGCAGCGCGTACCCGACGACGCCGTGTACGGCACACGCCACACCGCGGCCCTCGGTCTGTCGGAATGCTCCGACGCTTTGGTGGTCGTCGTCAGTGAGGAGCGCGGCACCATCTCCGTGGCCCAAGCGGGCAAGCTCGAGCCCTTGGCCACTTCCGAGCAGCTCCGCAAGCGCATCTATCGCTTCTTGCAGGAGACCTGGCCCGAGAAGCGTCCGAGCGTGTGGCGACGACTGTTCGCTCGCGACCTGGGGGTGAAGGCCGTGTCCGTGCTGGTGGCCGTCATCGCCTGGGTGGTCGTCATCGGGCGTGAGAGCAGTCAGGTGTCGCGCACCCTCACCGTCCCCATCGTGTTCCGCGACGTGCCCGAGGAGTGGCTGCTCGACGAGCCGAAGCCGCCCGAGGCCCGCGTCACGCTGATGGGTCCCGAGCGGGCGTTCTTGCCCCTGTCGCCGGATCACCTGGCGTTCACCATCCAAGCCAATCGCCTGAAGCCCGGCGACCAGCGCATCTTGCTCCGGGACCAGGACCTGTCCTTGCCCGGGGGCGTACAGGTGCGGCGTATCGACCCCGACACCGTCAACGTGACGGCGCGGGAGACCGTGCTGCTGGACGTTCCGGTGAAGGCCACCGTGCGTGGACGCCTCCACGCCGGTCTGCGCTTGGCTCGCATCGAAGCCATGCCCCGCACCGTCAAGCTCCGGGTGCGGAAGGACGAGCGCTGGAAGTACAACGACATCCGCACCGAGCCGGTGGACCTGTCCGGCCTGGACGAGACCACCACACTGTACCGTGCGCTCTCGCCGCCGCCCGGGTCGCGCCTCGCGACCGGCGCGCCGGAACAGGTCACCCTGAAGGTGTCCGTACGCTCGACGAAGTGAGCGTCAGGGGTGAATGTTCACGATGGTGCCCTGCCCCAGCGCCTCACTGGAGTAGGCCGCGTGCCAGTGCTCCGGCACCTCGGGGTTCGCCCAGAAGAACGTGAAGCGCGCGTCGATGGGAGCGACGTTGACGCAACCATGGGAGCGCACGCGACCGAAGTCGTCGTGCCAGTAGGCGCCGTGAATGGCGTAGCCGCCCTTGAAGTACATCACCCAGGGCACGTCCCGCAGCTCGAACTCGTGATCCGCCACGTCCGAGTCCATGGTGGTGGTGACGTGCTTCTCGTACACGCGGAACGTGCCGCGGGGCGTGCTCAGTGTCTTGCCGGGCTCGCCCAGACCGCCACGGCCGGTGCTCACCAGCGTGGCATACACCGGGCGCTCGCCCTCCCACAGCACCATCGTCTGACTCACGATGGAGATGTCGATCCACTTCACGCCCTTCTTCGCCCAGCTCGGCAGCTTGCTGGGCTTGGCCGCGGTCTTCAGATCCGAGCTCCTGAGCCAGCGGCCGTTCTTGGCTTCCACCATCCGCACGCCTTGGATCGCGCGGACGGTTCCGGTGAGCGGAATGAACTCGCGCCAACCGAGGCGTTCGCCGTGCTCGAGCTTCCCGTCCTTGAGGTCCCACCAGGTGGCGCCGGCTTTGCGTGCGAAGGCGACGGGCAGTCCCTCGTCGCGGATGGAGTACCCGTGGAACGGTGAGCCTGAGTCGGCTTTCAGCTTGTCAGCCGGCACCAAGCGGGCATCGGTGGTGATGGCGAAGCGCCGATCCTGCGACTCGGGACCGGCCACGAAGGTTCCGATCAACGCCACGCCCGCGTGCCGCTTGAGCCGATTGGCGATGACGGCGTAAGGCGGCGCTCGAAACGACGACAGGTTCGGGATGCGTCGCTCCCCTTTGAGCCACCAAGGCACCTCGTCGTGACCGTCGCCTCCGAACCGCTCGCTCTGGTCCATCGGCTGCGCGTGCTCGGGGATCTTCCCGATGGCGTAGCCGTCCTTGTCGAGCGGCACGTCGTTGGCGCCCACGTCCAGGGCATCCCAGCGCTCTCGCAGCTTCTTCCAGTTGCGGAGGTGTCGCTCGAGGCGCATCTCGTACTGGAACTGCTCCGCCTTGGACGGGATCTTCAGGTAGTTCGGCGCGATGGACCGCATGAACGCGTAGCGATAGGGCATCGGCCAGCTGCGGTTCGGCTCCACCTGGATCGCCTTGGCGATGGGGTTGTCGAGCTTGAGGGTGGCATCGGGTCCTACGCACACGAAGCCGACGGGACGCACCGCGTACCAGCCGCCGGGGCAGTCGCGCTTGCTCACCGGCTCCGCCGAGCGGGCGATGCGGGCGCCCACCCGTAGGTAGCCGATCGCGTCGGACTTCTTGTCGGGCTTGGGATAGATGGGCGTGATCATCGCGATGGGGGCCAGCTTGGGCCCATCGGCCGGGGGCACCGGGACCTGAGACCAGTCCTCCCCGTCCACCTGCGCGCCGCCGTTTTCCGGCTTTAGCTTCACCGCTCCGGGCGCTTTTTCCCCAAAAAGCTCGGTCTGGCCCTCACAAGCCGCCAGGGCGAGGAGCGCGAGGCCTACGCCGAGGACGCGCGACTTCTGTCCGATTGCCATGGAGGGTGCATGCCAAAGCCACGGCGTTTGGCCCAAAAATCAGCAATCTTCGGGGCGCCAATAGGCCAGCGCCCGGGAGCCGTCGGACAGCGTGATTTCCGCCCGCCGGTACAGGCGCGGGCAGTCCTCGAACAGGTCGAGCTCCGCCAGCAAGGCGTCGCTGACCAAGAACAGCTCACCACGAACACGACCCTCACCCCGCCCGAGCGCCGGGTAGTCGCCCTGGGCGACCAGCACGTGACCGTCGATCGTCTCCGCCTCCGCCACGAAGCGCGCGCCGCCCATGTGATCGTGGTGGCGCCCATCCCTCTTGAGGGATCCATAGACGAACAGGCGATGCTCAGCCAAGCGGCACCGGCTGGAGCCAGGCCTTGTGCCCGTTCGTATCGCTCACCACCAAGCGCACGTAACCTTCGTTGCCCTTGGGCTCGTAGCGGGCGCTGACTCCCCTCGAGCGCGACAGCTCGCGGCCGTCCTTGCCGACGAACACGAACTCGAAGGGCCCGCTGCCCCGGGCCACCGCCGAGAGCGCCTTGGCCGAGCGCTCGACCTCGTCCAACAGCACGCCCGTCGTCGCGTAGAAGTGCCCGGCGAGCAGCGCCTCGCGGATCTTCGCAGGCTTCTTCTCGGCGTGGACCATGATCCAAGCGCGATCTCCGGTGTAGGCGAACTTACCGATCTTCCTACGCTCCGCCGCGTCCGAGAAGTGGTGCGCGTCGTCCGTCGCCAAGCCCCACACGGTGACGCCGGAGCTCAGCACCTGATCCCACAGCTCTTCCGCGCGCCGCTCCGCGGCCTCGCGCCCGTCCGGGTGTTGTTGGTCGAGCCCGGCGTTGATCAGCTCCACCAACTTCAGGCCGTGCTTGGCGAGCTGGACGATGGTGCGGGCGTCCGCGGCGAAATGGAACGACGGATGATTGAGCACGTAGATGCCGCCGAGCTTTTCGGCAAAGTCGAACTGCGCCTGGAACGCCTCGCGGCGACCCGGCACGAAGGGCATCCTGAGCTTCTCTCCGTGGCGCTCGTCTTTGGCTGGATCCACGAACAGCGCCGTGGAGTGAAACAGACAGCGGTAGCCCTGCACCGGTTTGGGATCGCAGATGGTGGAGTTCTGCGTCAGCTCCACCCCCGGGATCAGCAGCATCCCCGGCGGAGCATCCACCACCGTGATGCGATTGTGATCCGTGATGGCAAGGAAGTCGTAGCCCCGCGCCTGGTAGAAGCGCACTACCTCTTCGGGGGGCGTGTGGCCGTCGTAGGAGCGCTCGGTGTGGACGTGGGTCTGCCCCTTGAGCCAGGGGATGGCCACCGGCCGCTCGGGCTCGGCCTTCCTCTCGGGGGCAGATTCCTGTCGGGCCGGCGCGGAAGCCCGCGGTTCGGACGGCGGGGCGGAGCGCGCAGCACTGGGCTCGGCGACATCCGCGCGGGTGCAGCCCGAAAGCGCAATGGAGCACAGGGCGGCAGCCAAGAGTCGCATCGCGTCCGATCTTGCCTGCCCCACCCCACGCTGTCCAAAACGGCGGTAAGCTCACGGCCTCATGAAGCTCCACCTCGGTGGGGGCGTCCTGCTCGCGGCGTGGCTCGGGGGCTGCACGAGCCTCTCCCCGCTGCCGGCCGAGCCTCCGCCGCCCGCGCCCAAGCCCGCCGCCATCACCCCCGTCATGGTTCAGTCCCTCGAGTCCGACGCCCCTGTCTTCACCCGCCGCGACGACGTGGTGGACACCTGGTTCGGCCGCCGGGTGGCGGATCCCTACCGCTGGCTCGAGAGCTCCGACGATCCCGAGGTGAAAGCCTGGGTCGCAGCGCAGAACCGGCGCACGGAGCACACGCTGCGCGCGCTGCCGGTGTGGGAGCCGCTGCACGCTCGCATCACCCAGCTGCTCACCATCGGCGAGATCTCCCTACCCACGGTCCGCCGCGGCGCGAGAAAGAGCCGCTACTTCCACACGCGCCGGCACGGACACGAGAACCAGCCGGTGCTCCTGTACCGCGACGGCGCCTCGGGAGAGGACCACGTACTCGTGGATCCCAACGCCCTCAGCGCCGCCGGCACCACCGCGCTGGACTGGTACGTGCCCTCCACGGAAGGCGCGCTCCTCGCCTACGGCGTGAGCGAGGGCGGTACGGAAGAGAGCACGCTGTTCGTGCGTGACGTGGCGACGGGCAAGGACCTGCCGGACCGCATCACCCGCGCGCGCTACTCCTCGGTGTGTTGGCTCCCGGGCGGCAAGCGCTTCTTTTATTCGCGCTTTCCGGCTCCCGGCTCGGTGCCCAAGGACGAAGAGAAGTACCACCGGCGCATCTACGAGCACGTGCTGGGCAGCGATTCCGACAAGGATCCGTTGATCTTCGAGTCCGCGGACATGACGGACTTCCCGAGCTGTACCATCTCGCCGGACGGGCGTTGGCTCTTGGTGCGGGTGCACCAAGGGTGGAGCAAGAGCAGCGTTTGGCTGGCAGACACCCACGACAAGAAGCTCGTGCTCACGGAGCTCACCGAAGGTGCGGAGCACGTCTACGACCCGCTGGCGGTGAACGACCGGATCTACGTTCGAACCAACGAGGGCGCGCCGCGCTACGCGCTGTACGCCGTGGATCCCGCGCGCCCTGCCCGCAAGAACTGGAAGCTCGTGATCCCCGAGCACGCCCACGACGTGCTGAACGACTTCAACGTCGTGGCCGGCCAGCTCTTCGTCGGCTACCTGGACGACGCCAGCTCTCGTCTGCTGCGCTTCGACCTCTCCGGCAAGCGCCTGGGTGAGGTGAGCCTACCGACGTTGGGCAGCAACGGCGGCGTCACCGGCCTGCCGGATGGCGACGAAGCCTTCTACGACTTCGAGTCCATCGCCCACCCACCGGTGGTCAAGCGCTTGAACGTACACTCGGGCAAGACCGAGGTGTTCGCCGAGGTCTCCGCCCCGGTGGTGGGCAGCGACTTTGCCGTGCAGCGCGGCAACGCCAAGAGCGCGGATGGCACACTGGTGCCGTACCTCCTGGTCCACAAGAAGGACGTCGCGATCGACACCGCGGATGCCCCCACGCTGCTCTATGGCTACGGGGGTTTCAACGTCAGCCTGTTGCCGCGCTTCAGCCGCATCACCCTGGCGTGGCTGGAGCAAGGCGGCGTGTACGTGCAGGCGAACCTGCGCGGCGGCGGCGAGCTGGGCGAGGACTGGCACCGCGCCGGGCAGCTCGACAAGAAACAGAACGTGTTCGACGACTTCGCAGCCGTCGCCCGCGACTTGATCGAACGGCGCATCACGCGAACCGAACGCCTGGGCATCTACGGGCGCTCCAACGGTGGGCTATTGGTGGCGGCCGCCGTCACCCAGCATCCCGAGCTGTTCCGCGCCGCCGTCAGCGCAGTGCCGCTCACGGACATGCTCCGCTACGACAACTTCCTGATCGCCAAGCTGTGGGTGAGCGAGTACGGCTCGCCCCACGACGCCCAGCAGTTCGAGTGGCTGTACGCCTACTCGCCGTACCATCACGTCGAGGAGCACACGCCCTACCCGGCGGTGTTGATGATGACCGCGGACGGCGACACCCGCGTGGATCCCATGCACGCACGAAAGATGGCCGCCGCCCTGCAGCACGCGACCTCCAGCAAGCGGCCGGTGCTGCTCCGCACGGAGGACGCCGCCGGCCACGGCCAGGGCAAACCCATGAGCAAAGTGGCCGAGGAGTACGCGGATCTGTATGCATTTCTGCTGTGGCAGCTCGGGAGCTGAGAATATTCGCGCCGGATGGCCCGTATCACCTTGGCCGACATGCCGTCGCGCCGGGCCCGGGTTCGATGTAACCTCGGCCAAACCCGCTCGAGAGGAGCCTTCATGACCCCCAAAGCTTTGTCTGCGCTCACGTTCTTGGTTGCCATGGCGTCCGTCGCCGCTGGCTGCGTCATCGAATCCCAGCAGCGTCCCGCCGACAGCACGCCCCCACCCCCGGCTCCGACCGCCACGGAAACGGCCACCGCGGTCGCCACGGCCACGGAAACGGCGGCCCCCACCCAGACCGTCGCCCCGACAGAGACGGCCACCACCACGCCGGTCGCGACCGCGGAGCCGACGGCCACCGCTACGGCCACTGCCACCACCACGGCAACCACCACCGCGCCCTCCACAGGCAAGCTCAAGCTACCCAGCAAGCACTGAGCCCTCGGCGCTTCCGCGAAACGGCCCACGGCTACCAGCCCGCGGGCCGTTTCGTAATTTTGTCCATAATTCCATCACTTTGCAATGGTCCAACATTTTGCATTGATTGTTGGACCATTCATTTCTAGAACCGCCACCGGTGACTGCCAGGGCGCGGAAGCAAGTAGCCGACACGGGGGTGCCCACTCGGGGCAAGCGGACCCGAGCGGATCAAGTGCTGGAGCTGCTCAAGGCGCGCATCCTGAGCGGTGAGCTGGCCCCGGGCGACAAGCTGCCGCCCGAGGTCGCATTGGCCGAGGAGCTGTCGGTGCACCGCTTCACCGTGCGGGAGGCGATGAACAAGCTCGAGGAGCTGAGGCTCATCGAGCGCCGACCGCGGGTCGGCACCGTGGTGCTCGACTATCGCGACAACGCCGGGCTCGAGGTCGTGGAGTACCTCGCGGTGTCGCCCGATGGCATGGTCGACACCACCGTGCTCGCGGGCCTGCTCGAGTTCGCCCGCATGCTCACCAAGGAGCTGGCGGGCCTCGCCGCGGAGCGCCGTAGCGACGACGACCTCGCGCGGCTGACACTGACGGTGGCCAAGATGCAGGGCGAGAAGAACCTCTCGAAGCTGCTCTGGCTCGACTTCGAGTTCAACCTCGAGCTGGCGCAGGCGGCGCACAACATCGTCCCCCGCCTGCTCCTGAACAGTGTGCGTGGGCTGCTCGAGAAGTACACCCCCTACCTGGAGACCCTGTGGGTGAGCCCGGGCTCCATCACGGAAGGGTACGAGCACGTGGTGGACGCGATCCGCCGCCGCGATCGCGAACGCGCCAAGAGCCTGGTGCTCTGGATCTGGACCGGACGCCACCAACGCTTCGTGGAGTCCTTCGAACGCTGACGACTCATCCGCCGGTTGGCGGGAGCAACGAAAACAAAAACAGGAGAGACAGCATGGCGACTGCCAAAGAGAAGATGGAAGAGGCGAAGACCAAGATCGAGGCGAACAAGGACGCCGCCGCTGGCATCGGCGCGGTGTACAAGTTCGTGCTGGCCGGGGACGACGGTGGCACTTGGGTCATGAACCTCAAGGACAACCCCGGCGTGACCGAGGGTGACGGCGACGCACAGTGCACCATCAAGATGGCGGCCAGCGACTACGTCGACATGCTCGACGGCAAGGCCAACGGCCAGCAGCTGTTCTTCTCCGGCAAGCTCAAGATCGAAGGCGACATGGGCTTGGCGATGAAGCTGCAGAAGCTCACCGACGTCTTGAAGTGAGCTCACCGTCGGCTCGAGCTCGGTGCGGCGCATCGAGCTCGGGCCGAGCGATGCCCCATGAGCATCGACGAGAAGCGAACGCGCATCGACGCGATCGACGACGAGATCCTCGGCCTGTTGGACGAGCGTGCTCGTTTGGCGCGAGCGATTGGCGACGAGAAGAGCCAGCAGGGCGCCGGCATGCACGACCCAGAGCGCGAGCGTGCCGTGATCGCACGGCTGCTGGCTCGCGCCGGAGACTTTCCGGAGCACGGCATCCGGGCGGTGTTCCGTGAAGTGATGAGCGCGTGCTTGGCGCTGGAGCAGACGCTCGACATCGCCTACCTGGGCCCCCCGGGTACCTTCAGCCACATGGCGGCGGAGAGCGCCTTCGGCCTCTCGCCGCGCTACGTGGAAGCCACCACCATCCGCGCCGTCTTCGACGCGGTGTTGCGGGGCCACGCGAGCTACGGCGTGGTGCCCATCGAGAACTCCAGTGAAGGATCGGTCAGCGCGACCCTCGACGAGCTCGATCGCAACGACCTGATGATCCGCGGCGAGATCTTGATGGACATCGCCCATTGTCTGGTCGGGCGCCCTGGGGACCGCGGCTCCATCGAGCGCGTGTATTCCCACCCCCAGGCCTTGGCGCAGTGCCGCAGCTGGCTCGCGGAGAATCTGCCGCGTGCGCAGCTGGTCGTCGCCCCCTCCACCAGCGCCGCCGCCCGCGAGGCCGCGGAAGACGACCGCTCCGCGGCGGTAGCCAGCCGCCTGGCCGCGGACCTCGCCGGGCTCTCGGTGCTCTTCGAGGGCATCCAAGATCGCGCCGAAAACGTCACGCGGTTCGTCGTTCTCGGGACCGAGGATGCGGCGCCCAGCGGCCGGGACAAGACCAGCATCTCCTTCTCCGTACGCCACGAGCGGGGCGCACTTCGACGCGCGCTCGAGCTCTTGGAGGACGCCGGGTTGAACCTGACGCACATCGAGTCGCGACCTGCCGTGGATCACATCTGGCGTTACGTGTTCTTCACGGACTTCGAAGGGCACCGGAGTGATCCCACCGTGGCCCGCGCGCTCGAAAGCCTCGCTGGCCACGCCGGACGGGTACGCGTGCTGGGCAGCTATCCCCGCGCGGATTGAGATCGCGGATGCTTTACCGAGGCGAAGTGGCGGCGTAGGCTCAGGTCGCCGTGGCGCCGAAGGATCTCAACAAGACGACGCTGGGTGGCGGCACCGCCGCGGCCGGCCCGCATTACGCCGTCCGCCACGGCAATCGCACCATTCCGCTCCCGCTCGGAGAAACTCTGGTGGGGCGCGGCACGGACTGCCAGATCGTGCTGGATAGCCCTTTGGTCTCGCGCAGGCACGCGAAGATCATCGTCACTCCGGTCGGCGTCATGGTGGAAGACCTGGGCAGCATCAATGGCGTGAAAATAGACTCCCGCCCCCTGAAGGGACGCATCGAGGTCGACGTCGGCACGCGCGTGAGCGTGGCGGACGAGATGCTCGAGGTAGTGAGGCTGGGAGAGGATCGCCCCGCCACTGCGCCGGAGGTCAAGAAGGCCGTCACGGTGCAAGTTCGCGTCGAGCCCGAGAGCGACGAAGTGTCCGTCACCGCCCGGCGCAAGGACGCCTTCTCGCTCCTCGCCCGCGTGGTCGACAAGGCCCTGGCCCTGGGCCGCGGGGACGAAGCCGAGCGCTTGATGACCAGCATGCTGGAAGGCGCCCTGTCCGAGGCCGAAGCCGGCCTCAAGTTGCCGAGCGGCCTCGCGGAAGACGCCGCGCGCTACGCGATTCGAATCGCCCTGGCCACCAAGAAGCCGTCTTGGGTCGACTACGCCATCCGGCTGTTCCACACCCTCGGCCGTCCCCTTCCCCTCGACGTCGTGGAGGAGGCCCACGCCGTCGTCGGCAAGCTCGCCATCGACCGCACGCTCTTGCGCAAGTACGCCGCGGATCTCGATCAGAAGGCCACCAGCCCCACGGATCGCTTCGCCGTCCGGCGCATCCAGTCCCTGGCCGACGCCGCCGCGCGCGCACGCTGATCCCGCGCCTCGTTCGATGGCGTGAGTCTGCGCAGGGCCTCGCGGATCGCGCCAGCGTTGCGCGTTCCATTCGGGCAAAGGTTCCGCATCCGAACGGTTTCCGCGCCGGCCCGACAAAATCAAATCTGGGGCCGCCCGTGATCCATGCTCTGGCGAAGCGCCGTGGTCAGCTCCCGATTTCGAGCAGCTCGATCTCGAACTGCAGCGGCGCATCCGGCGGGATCTTCGGCGGGCTGCCCCGCTTGCCGTAGGCCATGTCCGAAGGGATCACGAGCTTGCGCTTGCCGCCCTTCTTCATCCCGACGACGCCTTCGTCCCAGCCCTTGATCACTTGGCCCTGACCCAGGGTGAAGGAGAACGGCTCGTCGCGATCCAGTGAGCTGTCGAACTTGGTACCGTCCATCAGGCGGCCCGTGTAGTGCACCTTCACGGTGTCGCCCGACTTTGCCGCCGGGCCCTTGCCGACCTTCTCGTCGATCTTCTCGAGCTTGTCGACGCTCTTGGGAGCGGCGGCGTCTTCCGCCGGCTCCGCCGCCGATGCACTGGCGGGTGGCAACGCCACCGCCGGCTCGGGCGTGGCGCTCGGCTGCACCCGCGACTCCGGCTCCGGCACCTTGTCTTGACACGCGCCCAAGGCGACACACGCGAACAAACAAATCCAAGGGGTCTTCATCACGGCCGGTGACCTAAGCCGCGATGGCGCCGGTGTCAAAGGGGTGCATAATCGAACGCGTGAAGGCGTCGCGGCGCTCCGTCCTGCTCCTTGCAGTCCTCGCCGTGATCGCGGTGATCGCCATCGTGGTCTCTCGGCGCGAGCGCGGGCTGGCACCCGCTCCGCTAGCCAGCGCCAGCGCCCAGCCGCGGCCCTATCGCATCGACGTGCACGTGCACTTGTCCGCCACGGGGGTACCGCGGCTGAAGAAGCTGATGGCGGAGTACGGGTTCGACCACGTGGTGAATCTTTCCGGTGGGCACCCCCTCGACAATCTTCCGACGCAGATCGCCGCCGCTCGGGCCTCCGGCGGACGCGTCACGGTGTTCGCCGCCCTCGCCTACGAGCAAGCCCAGGCCCCGGGCTATGGAGAGCGCATGGCCCAAGCCCTCCGCCTGGCCCACAAGCAAGGCGCACGGGGCCTCAAGATCACCAAAGCGCTGGGCTTGGCGCTCCGGGGCCCCGATGGCGAGCTCATCCCGGTGGACGATCCGGAGCTCGATCCGGTGTTCGAAGCCGCCGGAGAGCTGGGCATGCCGGTGGCAATCCACGCGGGAGATCCGGAGGCGTTCTGGCTCCCGGTGGACGACGAAAACGCGCGCAAAGCCGAGCTCACGGCGCACCCCGGCTGGTCGCTCTACGGCAGGGACGTGCCGAGCTTCGACGAGATCCAGAAGCAGCTCGAGCGGCGCATCGCGCGGCACCCGAAGACCACGTTCATCTCCGTCCACTTCGGCAACTGCGCGGAGCACCCCGAGCGCGTCGCGCGCATGCTGCGCAAGTATCCGAACATGTACGTCGACACCGCGGCGCGGATCCCGGAGATGGGACGCTATCCACCGGACAAGATGCGCGCGCTGTTCGTCGAGTTCGCCGACCGCATCTTGTACGGCTCGGATCTGGGCGTAGGACCCGAGCCCACGCCGCTGTTCCTCGGCTCCAGCGGCAGCGAGCCACCGACCCAGGAGGAAGAGAAGCGCTTCTTCTCCGCCAGCTATCGTTACTTCGAGACGGCGGACGTGGACTTCGATCATCCCACGCCCATTCAGGGCAACTGGAAGATCAGCGGCATCAACCTGCCGCGGGACGTGCTCGAGAAGATCTACTCCAAGAATGCCATTCGGGTGCTCAAGCTGGATCTGAAGCAATAGGTCGGTCCAGCGCCACGGCCAGCGCGCCCAGGCTGGCGGCAGCGCCGAGGACGCCGAACATCACGCCGTAGCCAAAGCGCTCCGAGAGCTCTCCGGCAAGAAACGCCGCGAGCGTCATGCCGATGTTGAACGCCAGGTTGAACAGCGCCATGGCGCGACCGCGAGCCCAGGGCGGCGCGTCTTGAACGAACAGCGCGTTCATCGACGGATACGCGAAGCCGTGACCCGCGCCGAAGATCAGCGCCAGGAGCACGAGCAGCCCCACGCCGTGCACCGCTCCCAGGCTGGCCACGGCCACGGAGAACAAGAGCGCGGCGACGATGCCCACGCGGCGGTGACCGACGCGATCCCCGAGCCCGCCGGCGAAGAGCCGCACCCCAACGGCGCTCACCACGTAGGCGATGAAGAACGGCGCGTGGCTCGGCAGCCCCCGGGCCCGCACGAAGACGGGCACGAAGTTGATGGCCGCACCGAAGGCGAGGGCCGTGGACAGCCCTCCCAGCAGCACGCCGCGGCCACCGCGGCGCAGCGCCAAGCGCGCCATGCCGATGGGCTCGGCGTCGGCGTCGGCGGCGACGGCGCCGGAATCCCCCGCCCGCAAGAACCCGAACAAGGCCAGCACGCCGAATGCGCCGGCGACCGAGAACAACAGGGCGAAGCCCCAGCGGTGAGCGACCCACTCCCCCACGGACGGCCCCACGGCGTGAGCCGCCAAGGTGGTGGTACCGAACACCGCGATGGCGCGGCCGAGCCCGCCCGGCGGCGCCAGCTCGACGATCAGCGCGTTGGTGGACACGAACACCAACGAGAACGAGAGCCCGTGGAGGAAGCGCAGGGCGTAGGGCCACGCGCTCATCGTCTCCACCCGCGCGAACAAGAGCGCCACCAGCGACCACACCACACAGCCGGCGATCACGAAGGGACGGCGACCGTAGCGATCCACCAGCGCCCCGGTGGCGGGAATGGCGAACAAGCTCGCCAGGCCGAACACGCCCATCACCCGGCCGATCTCCGCCCGCGACGCGTTCAGCGCCTGGAGTCGCACCGGCAAGGTGAAGAAGGCCGTGACGCCCACGAAGAACGCGAAGTTCGCGATCGTTGCGAACGCGAGGCGCCGGGCGCGGCTATCCGTCACTCTCGCGATCCTCCGCGGATTCCGCTATGTGCCCGCGCATGGCCAACAGGATCCTGTCGTACTTCTGGCGAGGCTGCCTGGTGCTCGCTCCCGTCGTGGGGACGCTGTACATCGGCTGGCTCTTGATCTCCACCGTCGACAGGCTGATCCCCATCGGGATCCCGGGCCTCGGACTGGTGGTGACGGTCGGGATCGTCACGCTCGTGGGGTTCCTCACCTCGAACGTCGTGGGCAAGGCCGTGGTGCGCAGCATGGAGAATGCGCTCACCCGCGTTCCGCTGCTGAAGCTGCTGTACACTTCAATCCGCGATCTCATCAACGCCTTCGTCGGCGACAAGAAGCGCTTCGACCGTCCCGTCGCCGTCGCCTTCACCGAATCCGCGCGAGCCCTCGGCTTCGTGACGCGGGAGACGCTGCACGGCCTGCACCTCCCCGGCCACGTCGCGGTCTACTTCCCGCAGTCCTACAACTTCGCGGGCAATCTCCTGATCGTTCCCAAGGAGCTGGTGGAACCCCTCGACGTGCATCCGACGGACATGATGGCGTTCATCGTCTCCGGTGGTGTATCCGGGCTCGGCATCGGCTCCCACGGCGAGAGCATGCCCCCCAGCATGCCGCCGGACCGCCCCACGGATCAGAAGACCCTCATCGGCCACCAGGGCCCGGGAGAGCGCTGAGGCCTCAGCCCTCCATCAACTTCAGGAACGGCCCCGCGCCGAGCAGGGATTGGCCACCGTCCACCAGCAGCGTGGTGCCGGTGATGAAGCCCGCCGCCGGGGACAGCAAGAACAGCGCCGCTTCCGCGATCTCGTCGATGGTGCCGAAGCGCCCGATCGGCATGCTGCGCTCGAGGGCGTTCTTGTCTTCCCCGGGGGGAGCCAAGCGGCGCATGCCCTCCGTGCCGGCGATGGGGCCCGGCGCGATGGCGTTCACCCGAACGCCGACCGAGCCCCACTCCAGGGCGAGGTCTCGCGTGAGCTTCTCGATGCCGGCCTTCGCAGCGCCGGCATGGCATTGGAGCGGCGTCGGGATGAAGGCCTGTGTTGCCGTGACGCTGAGCACCGCGCCCCGAGTACGGGACAGTGCTTGGAAGCTCGCGCGACAGGCGTTGAAGGTGCCGACCAGATCGATGTCGATGACCGCGCGAAATCCGTTGGCCGACAGCCCGGCCGCGGGCGCGAGGAAGTTCCCCGCGGCGGAGTTCACCAAGATGTCGAGCTGACCGAGCTCCGTGGTGGTCTTGTCCACGGCGCCGGCCAGGGCGTCGTAGTCCCGAACGTCCAAGGCCACGCACAGCGACGGCCCGTCGATCTCCGCGGCCGTGGCCTCGAGCTTCTCCTGGGTACGGCCGACGAGCACCACGCGCGCCCCCTGACGAGCCAGGGTCTTGGCGATACCGGCGCCTATGCCACTACCGCCACCGGTGATCAGCGCCACTTTCCCTTCCAGGATGCCGTCGCGGAAGACGCTCACGCCTGACCTCCGCCCCAGGGCCCCGGCGCCATCGCGCCCCCGCCCCACTGCGGCGCCGGAGGCGCCGTGATCAGATGTCCGACGCTCGACCACAGCACCCCCGAGAGCTGCTGATGCCGCGTCTGCCAGTCCTGATAGCCCATCACGCCCAGCACGATGGCAAGGGGGAAGAAGAACAGCCAGGCCACGAGAAAGATGATGAGTCCGTTGCTCTCGAAGTCCGGACCGATGCGGGCGTCCACGAAGAAGCCGCCCTGCATGGGCATCACGCTGACGGCGACCTTGGGCACCATGCCGTAGCTCGCCACGTTGCCGCGGCCCGCCCAGGTGTTGGGCCCGGTCTGGGTCAGCACGATGCCGGCCTGGTACAGCGTCCCGCTGATGCCCTGGATCACCGGGTTGGGATCGGACCCCGCGAAGAACTGGCGTTCGTTCTTGTCGAGCATCAAGCGTCTTCGAGCACGTTGCTTCCGAGCGTGAGCGCGCCGTCCTTCACGGAGTCCAAAATGGCGTCGGCTTCCTCGGGCTCGATTTCCAGGATCTCGATCAGCTTGTCGAGCAACTTCTTCTCGCTGTCGCTCTGCTCTCCGTCCGCGTGGGTCAAGAGCGCCGCGTTGGCGAGCAACAGCTCCCGGTCGTCCGTGCTCAAGTCCTGGAGCGGGAGGTCCTTGTCGAGCGTGCGGCGCGTCTTGGCGTAACTCATGAGCTCGTCCGCCTCTTCGTCGGTGGCGTCGAAGCCCGCGAGCAGCCCCTCGATCACGTGCTCCTCCGGGGCCTCCACCTTGCCGTCGGCCCAGGCCACCGCAACCAGCGACTTGACGATGTTCTTTTCGCTCGGCGTCATGGCGCCATCATAGTCGAAGGCCCGGCGGATCAGTGCCTTTCCTCGGCATGAGCCTGGTTGCCGGGGCCCGGCCGCGCTATGGGTGGGGGCACGGGCTGGGAGCCCCGCGCTCGCTTTTCGCCATGGAGACCGAGGACGAAGTCGCCGCACGCCGGATCGGCAAGGTCATCGGCGGCAAATGGAGGCTGGAGCGATTGCTCGGCACGGGGGGCATGGCCGCCGTGTATGCAGCTACCGGTCCAGGCGGTC
This sequence comes from Polyangiaceae bacterium, assembly GCA_020633235.1. Lineage (NCBI taxonomy): Bacteria > Pseudomonadati > Myxococcota > Polyangiales > Polyangiaceae > Polyangiaceae bacterium. Next base: position 110,550 of record JACKEA010000002.1, read on the forward strand.
AGGGCGCGGCGGTCAAGATCCTCCATCCGGAGATGGCCCTCCGGCGCGACGTGCGCGAGCGCTTCCTGCGCGAGGCCTACGTTGCCAATCGCGTGGATCACGTGGGCGCCGTTGCCATGCTCGAGCACGGCAGCGACGACGAAGCCTACCTGGTCATGGAGCTGCTCGAGGGCGAGCCCCTGTCGGAGCGTGCCAAGCGCCTGGGCGGCATCTCCGTCGCCGAGATGTTGAACGTCCTCGATCAAGTGCTGGACGTCCTGGCTCGCGCCCACGAGCAAGGCATCATCCACCGTGACATCAAGCCCGACAATCTGTTCGTGTGCAGTGACGGCCGCGTGGAGGTGCTGGACTTCGGTCTCGCGCGCATGCTCGACGACGTGCCGGGAGACTTCAAGACGCGTACGGGCTTGGCGCTCGGCACCCTGCCCTACATGGCGCCGGAGCAAGCCCTCGGACGCCGCGCCCAGTTGGACGGTCGCGTGGACGTCTTTGCGCTGGGCGCCACGGCGTTTCGCATCTTGGCCAAGCGCAAGGTGCACGAAGCCGACAGCGAAGCAGAGCTCTTGATGGCGATGGCCACCCAGCCCGCGCCGCCGCTGGCTTCCGTGGCCCCGGACATTCCCCGCGACGTGTGCGCGATCGTCGATCTCTCGCTGGCGTTTTCCAAGGACGCTCGCTACCCGGATGCCCGCACCATGCAGGCCGACGTGCGCGCGGCGATGCGCGGTCAGCCGCCACCCTACGCCGTCGGCCAAGGGGTGCAGACCAAGCGAGACGAGCCCACGCGGGTGGACATGGTCGCGCCGGTGAGCGTGAGCCAACCTGCCTACGCCGCCATGGCCGTCACCGCGCCCGGCGCCATGAGCCTGTCTTCCAGCTACGGCCCCGCGAGCATGGGCCCGGCGTCTCTCGGTCCCAGCAGCCTGGGCCCGCAGAGCATGGCCACTCCCCCCGCCGCCGGCTCGGTTCCACCACCGGCCGAGCCCAAGCGCTCCGCGCTGCTGCCCATACTGCTACTCGGTGTGGGGCTGCTGGTGGTGTTGGGCATCGGCGCCGTTGCGTTGCTCATCTACAACTTCGGCGACGAGATCATGGACAGCGACAGCTCCGTCGCCACCCCGAGCCCGAGCAACGCTCCCATCGCTGCGCCCGCCCTGAGCGCCCCGCCCCCCGGCGCGTCCACGGAAACCGAGAGCGAAGCCGCCGCCGAGGCGCCCCAAGCTCCGGTCACCCACACCGCTACCCCCAAGGCGACGAGCAAGGCAGCCGCCCCTGCAACCACCCCGGCGCCCACACCCACGCCGCGGCCCACTGCGACTCAGGCCGCAACCGCGCCGGCCCCCGCCGCTGCCGTGGCTCCGACCCGCCCCGTCACCACCGCCACGCCCCCGCCCAGCAACAACGGCAAGGGCAACGGTCACGGCAAGGGCAAGGGCAAGGACAAGGACAAGCGGTGAGCCTCGTCGTTCCGGCGCCCTCACCCCGGGAGCGCTGCTATCGCTGCCACAAGCCGCGCGTCACCTGCGTGTGCGCCACCATCCGCCGCGTCGAGAACCGAACGCCCATCGCCGTGGTGCAACATCCCCGGGAGCGGTTCCACCCGATTGGTACCGCTCGTATCCTGGATTTGTCGCTGCAGCGCGTGCACATCGAGGTCGCCTTCCGCGGCGCCCTCGCGTCACCGCCCGGCTGGCTCTTGCCCGGCGCCGGCCTGCTCTACCCCGCCGCGGACGCCGTCGAGCTCGGCACGGCAAGCGGCCCGGTCCCCACGCAGCTCGTCGTGCTCGACGGCACCTGGCACCACGCGCGCACGCTGTATCGCGACCTCCCTTGGCTGCGCGGGTTGCCGCGCTATCGGCTGCGTCCCGCCGAGCCCAGCCGCTATCGCATCCGCCGTGAGCCCACGCGGGACAGCATCTCCACGGTGGAGGCCGTAGCCCAGGCCCTCGCCTTGCTCGAGCCGAGCACGCCGGGCATCGCCGAGCTGATCCGTACCTTCGATCACATGATCGACACGCAGATCGAGTACATCGAAGCACGGCAGGGCGCGCGCCCGAAGCGCAAGCGCCGGAGCGACGACCACCGCGCGCTCCCGCGCGCGCTGGCCGAAGACTTCGAGCACTTGGTGGTCGCCTACGCGGAAACGCTGCGGCCGGGTTACGAGGCCCCGCGCGAGGCGCGGGAGATCGTGCAGCTCGTCGCCCTTCGCGTTGCCAGCGGGGAGCTCTTCGAACGCCTGGGCCAACCTTCGCTGCCACCGAGCGAAAAACACCTCGCGCACATGCAGCTCACCACGGCGGACTTCACGAGCGCCCTAGCGCCGGAGTCCCTGGCCCGCGACTGGCGATCGTTTCTTCGCCCCGACGACCTCTTGGCCGCTTGGAACCAGAGCACCCTCGACGTGATGAACCGCGTCCGGCTCACGACGGGCGGCCTGGTGCTGAAGGGCACCTACGGCAGCGTCACCGGGCAGCGCTCCGGCACGCTGGACGAGCTCGTAGCCCGCGAAGGGCTCGCGCCGGAGCCGCTCCCCCTCCGCGGTCGCGCGGCGCGCCGCCTCGCCTCCGCCGCTGCGGTGGCGACGCGGCTCGGAGTCTACCGCCCAACCATTCGAGCCTGAGACACGTCACGTCTGGTTCCGCGGATCCGCCAGATGGTCACATGGATTCAACCGCCCCGACTCAGGCTATCGAGCGTCCACCGGCTCCACGGCGAGCACGCTCGGCGGCTCGTTCACGTCCCGAGCCTCAGTGCATTTGAACCGGTTTCATGTTTCCGTAACCGTAACGCCCAGAGGGTTATCCAATGGACTTGTGCCTGAATCGGTATCGCGCACGTAGATGTAGTAGGTGGTTCCTGCGGTCCCTAAAAACGTGAGGTCCATCGTGGATGCCGCCCACTCGGACGCGCACGCTGTCTCCGTGGTGGTACCGCACGCGGCGTCAGATACGATCGCCACCCAGCGCGTGTCGGTGGGCTTCGCGAAGGACATGGTCACGGTGCTGGTCGTAGCTGGCACGTACTTCAGGACCAGATCTGGCCCATCCAAGTTTGCAAAACTTGGTTGGCACGAAGTCGGCGAAGTGAGGTAGTCCGCAACGGACGCTGTCCAAGCGATCGAGTTCGTGCCCGACTGGAGGGGGAATGCCTCGGAGCAGTTCTCAGCGGACGGCGGGGGAGGCGCGCAAGCGGCTCCTGCCGAGCCGTCCATGCAGACTTCCCCTGTGGGACACACCGTGTCGGTCTGCCAATCGAGGCAGCCCGTGGATTGCATCGCGCACTCTTGAACCTCGTCGCCCACGCACTTGGTCGCACCCGCACCACTGCACTTGTCAATACAGAGACAGCCGTTGCAGTTGTACTTCTTGACCTCGTTGACGCAGATCGCGTCCCACGCGCTGTAACAGCAGGCGCCGTCCTTGGAGCAGACGCACTGCTCGATGGACGGATCGTTACAGCCCGGGGTGGTCGCCGGGCCGCAGCAACTGTTGCTGCTGCCGGTGGCGTCCCAGCCAGCATCTACGATACCGCCGGTCCCGGCGCTGCCCGACGAACCGGCCGAGCCCGCCGTGCCGCCGCCGCCCGCGCTGCCCGCGGTGCCGCCGGCGCCGGCGGTACCGCCGCCGGCGCCCGCCTGACCGGCCGAGCCCGAAGCGCCCGCCGACCCCGCTTGACCAGCGGTACCACCGGTGGCGCCGGCGACGCCGCCGGTGCCACCACCGCCCGTCCCGCCGCCACCGATGCCGCCGGTGCCGCCACCGCCGGTGCCACCACCACCAGTGCCGCCACCGCCGAGACCACCGGAAGCGTCGCTGCCGCCGTCCTTGGTGGCCCCGCCGCTACCGCCGAGGCCCGTGCTGTCGTCTCCACCGCCGCAGGCCGAGAGGCTGACCAGCGTCCACCCAACGAGCGTTCCGATTACCAGCTTACGCATTGTCGCTCTCCCTTTCGTGTCGCTCGTCACGGCTTGTAGATCTTGCCATCACCCAGATACGTCGTGCCGTAGCCACCCCACACGATGATCCCTTGCGGCGTCCAATCGCCCATCGCGTAATAGCGAGGTTCAGGGCTCTGAACCAAGGTGCCTTCGCTCATGCCCTGCCACTTCATGTTTGCTGGGTCGAAGATCGCACCATCGCCCTTCTCAACTGACCCTTGCTCACCGCCCCAGAACGCCACCCGCTGGCCATCGCTCGCAGCAACCACCTCGTACCGCTCGTCAAGCGGCGGCGTCGGCAACATCGTCCACTGATTGGTCACCGGGTCGAACATGATCCCGTCGCCCTTGTTCGTCGGACTCGATCCATAGCCACCGAAGACGACGAACTTGTCGCTGGCGACAGCTGCGCCGCCTTCCCGACGTGCGTCGAACGTAGAGGGCACTGGGGGCAATGCCCGCCACTTGTTCGCGTCAGCGTCGTAGATGGCGCCGTCGTTCAAGTAGCTGCCGCTGTAGCCCCCCCAGATGTAGAGCCAGCGACGATCCTTGTCCCAAGCAAACTGCGTCTGGACGCGTCCGGTGAGGGGCGACTGCGGCAACTCGACCCAGGTATCCGTTGCGGGATCGTAGGAATGCAGGTTGTTCTGATAGCTCGTGGAGGACGACCGCCCCCCGAACACGATGAGCTTCTGGGCCGTCCCATCCCACGCGTAGGCCATGTCATATCGCGGTCCTGGAGAGCTGGTCGTCGACATCGTCGACCAAGTCTGAGTCGTCACATCGAAGACGATGCCGTCTCCGGCTGCACCGCTCGCGTAGCCGCCCCAGATGACGGTCTTCGTCGCATTGCCGCCTAGGGCAGGCCGCTCGCGACCGTCAAAAGAACTCGGCCACGCCGGCAATGCGGTCCAGGTGTTGTTGGCCGGATCGAACATGGCCGCGTCGCTCTTGTAATAGGGGCTCGGCGAGCCATATCCACCAGCGACGATCCACATGCTCCCATTCCAGAACGACGAGGACTCTCGGCGTTCTGTCAGTGGCGAGTCCGCCATCTTCTGCCAGGTGTAGCTGGTGCTGCAGGGCGTCCAGTTGCCGGCGGTGCAGGTGTTGGTGCACGCCGACGTGCGCACCTGGCCCGTCGGGCACGAAGCGTTGGAGACGTTCAGCTCACCGGGGCTACAGATGCCCTCGTTCTCGCAGGGCCCCGGCAAGTACACACAAGACGCCGAGCAGAAGTAGGTGATGGTGCCGCACTTGCCGCAGGCTTCCGTGGTCTGCGTGCCGGGCGTACATTCGCCGGTTTCACCGCTGCAGGCGCTCCATTCGAGCCACGTGCCGGTGGTGTCGCACAGCCGCGCGCTGGTCCCGCAAGCGCCGCACGGCTTCTCTTGGATCGTGTTTGGAGTGCAGGGGCCGCTGGCGTCGTAGTCCGGAGCGTCCGAGCCTGCATCCGTGGCGCCGCCCGCGCCGCCGGTGCTCGAGTCCGAGCCCGCATCCGCGCCGGCGCTGCCAGCGGTGCCGCCCGTGGCCGCCGTGCCCCCGGTGCCGCCGGTTGCGGCCGTGCCACCCGTTCCGCCCGTGGCTGCCGTGCCCCCCGTGCCTCCCTTGCCGCCGGTGCCGGCGCTACCAGCGACGCCACCGGTTCCGGCCGTAGAACCGTCAGGTCCAAGGTAGATGATCTGAGTTTCGTCTTGCCCTTGGGCGCACGCGTTGGCGAGCACCAGAGCAGAAACCGCAGAGAGTCCGAGCCACTTCGCCTTGTTCATCTTGCCTCCAAGAAATCCGATGCGCGTCATCGAGGCACCTTCGTCTCACAGCCGAGGAGCACTTGAACCTTCGCCCCCGAGTCGTTCTGCACCGACGAGCACGTGGCCGGGCACAGGTAGATGCGGGTCGGGTTCTGGTTGTCGTCGTAGTACCAGCCGTTCAGCGTGCAGGACGCTGCGTCCTTCACCTTCACGAGCTCTTGGTTCGAGCCGCCGCCGCCGTAGTAGACGACGTTCACCTTGCCCGGATCCGTGGGGTCACCGTTCTTGCCGGTCTCCGGCAAGAGGTATTCGCAGGACAGCTCGCCGCCGGCGATCTCGTTCAGCTTCTGCTGCAGATCGGCCTGCAGGTTCGAGCTGCCGATGAAGAACGCCTGACCGCCGCCGGCCTGGGCGACCTGCTTGATCTCCGCTTCTTGGGAGCCCTCGAGGCCAATCGCGAAGGTGACGATCGGCGGTGTGTCGGCGTAGGCCGAAGCCGCCAGCGCCGCGATCTGGTCGATGGTGTTGGTCTTGGAATCACACCCCGTGGGGCTGCCGTCCGTCAGCAGCACCGCGATGACCTTCTCCTTCGGGTGCTTCTTCGCGACGCTGGTGCAGTATCCCAAGGTGCCGACCCAGGCGGGGAACATCGGCGTGAGCCCCGTGACGCCGGTGGCAGAAAGCGACGCCGAGAGCTTCTGCTCCTGGGCGTCCGCCGGCGCCGGATCCTTGGTCAGCTCTCCAAGGGGGACTTGAGGCGTGGAATAGGAGAGCGGATCGCAGTCGTCTTGATCCGTCGGGAAGTAGGCGAGCGCGACGCGCAGGCCAGCGGCGGCAGGATCCGAGACGAAGGTGGAGATGGCAGACGTCGCCGCGCCCCACTTGCCGCTCATCGATCCCGACCGGTCGAGCATCAGGTACATGTTCACCGGAACGGGCTTGGCCTCCGCCGTCTCGGCGGCGCAGGCGCTGTCCGGGCTCAGCGCGGAGTCGTTCGACCCCGAGTCGACGATGCCGCCGCCGTCGTTCTGGATGCCTCCGGTCCCGGTGGTGCCCGCGGCGCCGCCGGTGTTGCCGACATTGCCGCCGCCGCCACCGCCCTGGACGTAGATCTTCTTTTCCGTGCCGGAGGCGCTGCAGGCCGCAGCTGCTCCGAATAGGGACAGAATAAGGGTGGCCCCGATAACGGGAACGCTTCTCATGTTCACCTTCTCCACGTAGGCATTCCGATGACGCACTCGTGCGCCGCCCATGATCGATGGCCCAGCCCGCCCCCGGTCGCATCGAAAACTTTCTAAAAGTTGGGAAGAACCCGCGTTTTTCAGGAGTTTGGGGGCGTCAGACCACAAAGAACGGCTGGCCGGTTTCGGAGGCGCGACGGGGCTCGCGCCGGACCAACACCCCCTGGACCTGCGTTCAGCGAGGTCCCTCGACCTGGCACTTGGAGCTACACCCGTCGCCGCTCTTGGTGTTGCCGTCGTCGCAACCTTCGCCGGCCTGGATGACCTTATCGCCACAACGGGGACCGAGCTTGCAGCCCGGGGCGCACTCGCCGTAGCCGCCGTCGTTCACGCCGTCGTCGCACTGCTCGCCGAACAGGCTCTGCACGCTGTTGTCTCCGCAGAACGCCGGCAGCTTGCAGCCCGGGGCACATCCGGAGGTGCCGTAGGGCGTGAGGTTCACGCCGTCGTCGCACTCCTCCCCTTCGCTGCTCTGCACCGTGCCATCGCCACAGTAGTCGCCGAACACGCAGCCGGGCCCACACTGCCCGTAGCCTCCGGCGAGCACCTTGTCGTCACACTGCTCGTCGGGGGTCTTCACGCCGTCGCCACACACGCTGGCGCAGGTACTGGTCGCGTTCGCGAAGCCGGAGAGGGTGAGCTTGTAGTTCGACTGCGTAGTGTGGCGCTCCGCCTGGAACACGACGATCTCGTACACCTTGCCCACGGTGAGGCCGAAGGTGGTCGCCGCGGCCGCGTCCAGCGTGATGCTCGCAGACTGCGCGCCATGCACGCCGCCCAAATCGATGGCGAGCTGCTTGTTCACGAAGGTGAACACGTCGTCGTCCCCCGTGAAGTCGAGCTTCTCTCCGCCCTTGTACTCGAACCAGTAGCGGACCTCGCTGGTGAAGTGGAAGTTGTGGCTGTTGCCCTGATTGCCGAACAGCTGGCCGTCGATGGGAAAGAAGTTTCCGTTGTTGTACTGGAACACTCCTCCGGCGATCTTGTTCAACGTCAGCGTCTGCAGCACGGTCTGGTTCACGCCCGCGGTGTCGCGGTACCACTGGTCGAAGGCGCCCTTTCCAGTGGTGGTGGGGGTGCCGCCGCTGGCCGGCGCGTACACCGGCTTGCCGTCGCTGCCGAGCGTCGCCTTCACGATGCCCTTGTCGGTGCCCAGGTAAGCTTCGAAGTCCGGGTGCCCACCGCTGGTGCCCTTGGCCTTGAAGTCGCGGATCACGATGGGCAAGAGCAGCGTGTTCGGTTCGGTGGTCACGTCGGTGCACTTGTAGCCGGGCTCCACCTTGCACGTGGGCGAGCAGCCATCGCCAGGAAGGGTATTGCCGTCCTCGCACTCTTCGTTGTCCCCTGGCAGCTTCAAGCCGTCGCCGCAGGTGCTGGTGCAAGCGCCGGCGGAGCAGTTGGGCTCGTTCACGCAGAACGGCGTGCAGCCGTCGCCCAAGTCGTTGTTGCCGTCGTCACATTGCTCCGTGCCTTCGGCCACGCCGTCGCCGCACACCGTCTTTTCGCAGGGCTGCCCCGGCGTGGGGCACGCCCATCCCTTCTCCAAGACGCAGGTGTCGCTGCAGCCGTCACCCGGCGCGGCGTTGCCGTCGTCGCACTGCTCGGCGCCCGCCACGATCGAATCGCCGCACTGCGCCGCCTCGCACTTCACGCCCAGCGTCGGGCACTTGTAGCCGGCCTCCACCTTGCAGTCCGCACCGCAGCCGTCGCCCGCGGTGGCGTTACCGTCGTCGCAGGTCTCGCTACCGGTGATCTTTGCGTCGCCGCACTTCACGGTGGAGACGCAGGGCTTGCCGGGCTCCGGACACGCGAAGTCCTGCTCGATGGCATCGCAAGCAGCGGTGCAGCCGTCGCCGCTCACGGAGTTTCCGTCGTCGCAAGCTTCGCCCGGATCCACGACGCCGTCGCCACAGCCGGGCAGCGGCTCGCAGCCGTCGCAGGCATCGGCGCCGGCGTCCGAGGCGTCCGTGCCGGAGTCGATGTCGATCACCGCGCCGGTGCCGCCGCTACCACCGGTGCTCGCGTCCCCCGCGGTTCCGGAGCTGCCGCCGATCCCGGTCTTTTCCACCACGTCGGCGTTGCCGCCGCAGCTCGGAGTGATGCCAGCGGCGAGCAGTGCTGCCGCGCCCAAAGATGCGAAGAGTAGAGAACGCGCCACGATGGCAGATTAGCGCAATTATCCGCTGGTGGTGGAGCGCAGTCGCTTCGGCCCGGCGGCCGACGGCCGCGCGAGGCCGGCGTTCGTGAACGCGGCGCTTCGGGTAGACTCCCGCCATGGATCGCTTCCGGCGTTTCGACGATGCCTACTACCACCGGTTCTACGAGAACCCGAAGACCCGCGTCATCGCTCCGGAAGAGCACGATCACCTCGCGAACTTCGTGTTTTCCTTCGCGCGCTACAACCACGTGGAGCTGAAGGCCGTTCTCGACATCGGCGCCGGCATCGGTCTCTGGAAGCAGTGGGTCCAAAAGAACGCCAAGGGCACTGCCTACACCGGCACCGAGGTCAGTCAGGTCATGTGCAAGAAGCACGGCTACTTGCATCGCGACATCGCGCGCTGGCGAGACCGGAAGAAGTACGACCTGATCATCTGCCAGGGGGTCTTGCAGTACCTTCCAGATCCGGACGTGGCGCCCGCCATCGCGAACATCGCCGCGATGTCCCGCGGTCTGGTGTACGTGGAAGTGACCACCCGCGGCGACCTGCGCGAGCGCTGCGACACCACCCGCACGGACACCGACATCCACGTGCGCAACGGCTCCTACTACCGCGGCATCCTGAGCAAGCACTTGGTGAGCGTGGGCTGCGGCTTGTGGTGGAGCAAGGAACGCGACCAACCGTTCTTCGAGCTCGAGGTCGCGGGCTGATGGCCGAAGCACGCCGCATCGTTCGCCCCATCATCTCCTTGTGCCTCATCGGCGTCACCGTGCTCGGTTTCATGAACGTGTACGGCGACAACACCGAGGTGATCCGCATGTCGGAGGATCTGGCCTGCTCCGGTCAGGACAAGTGCGACGCCAAGATCCGCGAGATGGCGAAGAACCCGCTGTGGCACACCTACCGTTACTCCGTGCCCAAGGTCGGCGACGTCACCGTGCAGTGCCAGCGCTCGCTGTACCTGGTCGGCGAGTACAGCTGTCAAAAGCAGTGAGCGCGCGGCCGCGGGTTTCCGCGGCGCAGCGACAAAATTGAAGATCCGTCTGGGGCGGCTTCTATTGTTGGTGCGGCGCGATGCCCGTCGCGCTCAACCTTTGACCGACACGCCGAGGCGACGGCGAATGTCGGCGTGCTCTTCCGACAGCGCGAAGGCGAACAGATCGTCGAGCTGCTCGTCCACGCTGGACGTGGCCAGCGGGAAGCGTTCGCAGATTTCCGCGGCCATGTGCAGATCGCCGCACGCCACCAGACCCAGGCGGCCGGCGATGCGATCGGCGCGGTGGAGCCAACGCTCGATGCGCGCCCGCGCTCCGCGGGTGTCGAAGTCGCTGGCGATCTCCGCCAAGGTTTCGTGGGCCGTCTCGTCGAGCTCGTCGTCGAGGGCTTGGCTCAGAGCGCGGGTGTGGCCGTCCACCGAGTCGCCCTCCACGGCACCACCCACGGACAGCGCCGCCAGCACCAAGCGCGCCATGTCCGGGAGCGAGTGGATCACGCGGCGCAGGGAGTACTCGGGACGAAACACGCTGAGGGCCCGAGCCCACAAGAAGGCGAGCTCCGGCAAGCTGAGCCCGCTGCCGAGGGCCTTGTCCGCCATCACCACCGGCTCGAGCATGGGCAATGCGACGAGCTGGCCGGGGACGTTTGCCTCCACGTACAGGGCGGGGACCTCCATCCCGAGCAGGCGACAGGTCCAGCTCAGGCTGCGGGCCAGCGTGGTGGTGCCCGCGGGATCGTAGCGGGAGGCGTCGTCGAGGCGCGGCACCTTGCCGGCCTTTTCCAGATCCGAGAGCCGCACCCGGTGCGCCACCTCGCGAACCGTGGACAGCAGTCGTTCCAGCTCGTCGTCGCGATCCTTGCTGAGCAGATCCTTTTCCCACACCTCGCCATGGATCGACGCGCGCGCGGCGATGAGCCCTTCCGGGCGATGGGTATCCGCCAGCAAGGACTCGTTGATGTCTGCCTCGCCCAGGTGATCGAGCAGGCACGCAGCGCTCCAGGCGGAGTCCGTCTCGCCGGTCTTCTCGAAGCACCACAGCGTGCGCTGCACGAGCGGCGCAGTCCGCGGCGTGAGCCGCACCGCGGCCCGCAGCACCCGCGCGGCGCGGGTGTAGTCGCGCTCCGCCTCGTACAGCTCGGCGAGCCACTCGTGCACCTCGACGTCCTCCGGGCCACGCTCGGTGGCCAGGGAGAACGCGCGCTTCGCGCCCTCGGCGTCGTCCAGCTCGTCGCGAAACAAGACGCCGAGCTTCTTGGCCAGGTCCCAGGCGAGATGATCGTCGGTGGTGCGCTCCAACACGCTCTCGTACAGCTCGGCGAGCTCACGCCAGCGGCGCGCGACGCCGAGCACGCCCGCGGCGATCTCGAGGGCAGCCAGCGCGGAGGGATCGCGCCCGAGCGCCTCCCGCGCGAGGGACACTGCTTCGGCGCCACCCTCGAGCTCGTCCCGCGCGATACGCGCGGCGGCGACCAACACCTCTGCGGCTTCCTTCGCGTCCCCCAGTACCTTGGCCAATCGCTGGCGAGTGGCGATCGCGCGAGCGTGCTGCCCGAGGGCGTCCTCGGCTCGCACCAAGAGCTCCAATGCCACACGGTCTTCCGAGATCGACAGCCAGCGCTCCAGAGCGGAGATCGCGGGCTTCGGGTCCTTGGCTTCGTCGAGCCACATGCGGGCGATGGCAGCCAGATCGGCGATCTTGTCCCGCGGCTCTGCGGTAGCCTCGACGCGGCGGCGATACAGCTCGTCCAGGCGGCGGAAGTCCTCCTGCGCCACGAGCAGCTCCCGCGCCTCTTCCAGCGCGCGGCGGTGCAGCGGGTCGACTCCCAAGGCCTTGTCCAAGTTGTGCACCGCCTCGCTGTCGCTCCCGAGGGCGCGCTTGCACTGAGCGATGCGGTGGTAGAGATCCGCGCGCTCGGGGCTCGAGCGGCCCAGCATGAGCAGGGCGCGCTTGTATTCGCCGATGGCTTCGTCGAAGCGGTCGGCGGCGCGGTGGGCGTCTCCCACCCGCCACGGCTCCGGTGCGTCGTCGGGGATGGAGCCCGCCGGGGGGCGCACGCTCTCGTCGTCGTGCGATGGCGGCGGGGGCGGGATGCTCGCCGGATCGCCGATCACCACGCTGGGCTGCACCAGGAGCGGGAACTCCCGCGCACCGCGGAACGCGCCGGCGGCGGCGAGGGCGTGAAAGCGATCCGCGTCCGCGCGCATGGCCTCGTACACCGCGGACGCGGTCACCATGCCGTGCTTGGACAGCTTCTTGGTGGACGCCTCCAGCGCGGCGAGCAGCGCCCGAGCGAAGGGCGATGGGCCGCCGTCGGAGTCGGTAGGCTCCGGCCGTGCCGTCACCATCAGGCCCACGCCGCTCTTCTTGGGTCGGACCGCGTCCCGCACCGCCGCCGTGAAGGTGGCCGAAGCCGTGGGGTCGTCCTCGTCCGGCGGGTGCATCAGATCGAGCAGGAAGAGACCATCCGCGCCGTCCGCCGCCACCCGCTTGCGGAGGGCCGCCAGATTGATGCCGCCCTTGGTCCGGCCTGGGGCCAGCAGCACGCGACCTTCGTCGTCCACCCGGGCACGACCGGAATACAGCACGAGCAGCTGGCCGGACTTGTCCGCTCGCGCTGCGAGGGCATCCGTGAAACGGGCCAGCGCTCCCGCGCCGGGCTCGACCCACTCGACTTGGAAGTGGGCATCCGCTTCTGCGAGACGCTCTGCGAGGAGCTCCGCGCTGACCGCGGAAGAGCGTCGAGTCTGCTTTTTCGAGGGTGCGACGACGATGGCGAAACGCATGTCAGAGCCGGGGAGGGACGGCTTTATATCATCGACCGCGGGCCGCGGAACCTGGCCCGTTCAGTTCTCGGGGCCGATCTTGCCCTCGATGGCGTCCACGATGCGGCGCACCTCCGCCACGTCACCGGCCTGGGGGGCCATGCTGAGGTAGAGCGCCAAGTCTTCGAGGGCCGCACGCGGTGCCCCGAGCTTCGCCGCCAAGAGGCCGCGGTCCCGAACCTCCGACGCGGAGTCCGGCGCCAGCTCGACGATGCGGTCGAGCACCAGGTACAGCGCCCGGTAGTCGCCGCGCGTGGCGTAGATGGCGCGGAGGTTCATCAACATGCGAACCAAGGTCTGCCGAGACGACGTCGCGCGAAGCACCTTGTCGTCCACCTCTGCCTTGCCACCCGTCACTTCCGCCCACAGGCGGAACAGGGCGTCGCGATCGAGAACGCCGCCGCCGTGGAACGGATCGATGAACAGCGGCGCGTGGTCCGGGGCGTCGATGCGCAGCAAGAAGTGCCCCGGAAAGTTCACCCCGCTGGCGCTCACGCCGGCACGCCGCGCGACGTCCTGATAGATGACGGCCAACGTGATGGGGATACCCACGCGACGCTCCATCACGTCGTTCAGGTAGGAGTTTCGTGGGTCGTAGTAGTCGCTGTCGTTGCCGCGAAATCCGAGCTCGCCATACAGGTGCTCGCTGAGCACGCGGGCCTGCGAAAGCGGCGGCAGCTCCCGAAGCGCCCCCGGCCCCAGGCCGAGCGCGTCGAGACGTGCCTGCTCCAACGCCAGGTCCAGCGACGGGTAGGCGTCCTTGGCGATCAACAGGGCGCCCAGGCCGACGTCCAGCTGCTGGTCCGGCTGGCGGGCAAAGTCGTGAAACTCCACGTCGCACAGTATAGGAGCATTTCGCGCCACGCGCGTTGACGCGCCCTCGCACCCTCGACAGCCTGCGGAGCATGACGAGCCGCCTTCCCGCCCGCCTCGACCTCGACCGCATCGTCTTCGACGGAGAGGTGGAGATGCGCGAAGCGCTGATGAAAGACGCGCGCTTTCGACGCGTCATCGAAGACCGCGATCCAAAGCGCGTGCTCGCGGCCCGCCGTCAGCTCTTGCTCTCGGCGCTGCGGCTCTCCCCCACCCTCGCGCCGGAGGCCTACCAAGCCCTCGAGGACGTGATCCGTACGCTGGGCATCGAGGTCCCCATCGAGCTTTATTGCGTGTCCGAGCGCGAGATCAACGCGTTCGTGGTGCCGCCGGAAGGGGGCGTGGTGCTGCTCGGCATCACCAGTGAAGGGCTCGAGCGCCTGGATGGCGGCGAGCTCCGCTTCGTGTTCGGACACGAGCTCGGACACGCGCTGTTCGACCACTTCCGGCTATCCCCGGAACAGCTGGTGGAGGACGAGACCTTGGCGCCCATCCACCTGGCCCGGCTGTGCGCCTGGATGCGCTACGCGGAGCTATCGGCGGATCGCGTTGGGCTCTTGTGTTGCGACGATTTCGACACCGCCGTGCGCGCCTTCTTCAAGCTCACCAGCGGGCTCTCGAGCCAATCCTACCTGCGTCACGCCGAGGAGTGCGCGACGCAGTTCGCGGCGGTGGCCGCCGACGCCATGGAGTCGAGCGAGCAGGACTGGTTCTCCACGCACCCCTACAGCCCGCTTCGGATCAAGGCGCTGGACGCCTTCAGCCGATCCAAGACCTACCACGATCTGCTGGGGCGCCGCGGCAGCGACGTCGCCTTTCATCAGCTCTTGGGCAAGAGCGGCAAGGCGCTCACGGAGGCGGAGCTGGAGCGAGAGGTGCGCGAGATCATGCGTCTGATGGACCCGAGCTTTCTCGGCGACGCTTCACCCGTCGCGCCCTTGGTTCAGGAGTACCTCGCCCTCGCTGGGATGGACGTGGCCCTGGCGGACGGCACCGTGGCTCGGGGAGAGAAGAAGGCCCTTGGACGCTTGGTGGGCAAGCGGGGCGTGACCCAAGCCAAGGAGAAGCTCGCGGCGCTCTCCGCCGAAGAGCACGCCGCGCGGCTCGGGGAGCTCGGGCGCGAGCTCAGCCTCAAGCTCTCGCCCAATCGTCGGCTGAAGATCATCGAGGACTTGGTGGTCGTGGCCCTCGCCGACAACGAGCTTCACCAAGCGGAGGTCGAAGTGCTGATCGACGCCGCGCGCCGACTCGACGTGACCCCCCAGTTCGTGGAGGCCACGTTGAATCGCGCGCTCTCCGGCCTGGACTGAATCAGGCGGGGCCCTGGCTCTTGCACAGAGCGAGGACCTGGAGCGTGGCGTTGTCGTTGTTCTGCACCGTGGTGCAGGTCTCCGGACACAGCTTGACCTTGTCGACGTCCACGTAGAATGCGCCGGCCTTGCACTCGGCCGCGCTGCCGACCTTGGTGAAGGTCTGCTTGCTGCCGCCCTGCGGCGTGAACTCGATGGTGAGCGTGTCCGGATCGAGCTCCTGACCGGTGGGTGGCTCGGGCATGGCGAACTCGCAGGCCAAGGTGGCGCCCTTGATCACGCCCTTGGCGATCTCCTGGAACACGACGTCGAAGCCGTTGCCTTCGCACACCGGGAATTTGAGCCCGCCGGTCATGTTGCTGAGCCACTGGTAGCCGGTGCCCGGCCCCGGCGCGGTGCTGCACTTGCTGGTGGTGACGGCGTCCGTCGGCAGGTACGGCTCCGCCGGATTGGGCTTGGCTCCGAGCCCAACAATGCTGTACCAGATGTAGTTCCGCTCCGCCGCGGTGCCGAACTGCGCCGGATCCCGCGCCAAGAGGTCGGCGTCGAACTGCTGCGCCGCGGTCTGCCCCGTGTTGACGTTGTCGGAGTCGTTGTAGCTCCAAGAGCCACGGGTGCACGAGATGCCGTCGTCCGTCACTTCCACGAACGCCTTCAGAGCGTCTTGCCGGAGCCAATCCTTCCAGCCGCCGGGGGCGAGGTTGTAGCGGTCGGGCTTGTCGTACCAGTCGATCATCTTGCACAGCGAGTCGTGACTCTCGACGTCGTTGTTGTCGTAGTGGAAGAAGAGCGGCGGGTTGTTCACCGGCGGCTGGTTGGCAGCGATGGGACAAGTGGAGCCACCGAGCGGCGCTCCGATGCAGATCGACTGCTGCGAGTTCGGGCCCTGCTCCGCGATCATGATCACGCGGTAGTCCACTCCGGAGGCGCCGATGATCTGAGCGAAGTTCGTGCTGATGTTGTTCTCGACGTTGGTGATCTCGTTGCTCATGCTGCACGAGTTGTCGATGATGAAGACCACGTCGACGGGCTTCTTCTCGAGCTTCGCTTCGTACACCTGCAAATCGCAGGCTGCGTCCGCGTTGATGCCGGAATCCTTGGGTCCACCGTCGAGGTTGATGGCCGCCGCGCTGCCGCCGTTCCCCGACGTGCCGCTGTCCGCGGCGCCTCCCCCGACGCCCCCGCCTCCACTTCCGCTGCCGTTGCCACTCCCCCCGAAGTTCGATGCCGTGTTGCCCCCGCCGTCACTTCCGGAGCATGCGCTGGTGACGACTCCGCCGAGCACCAGCCCCGTCGTTACATATCCAAGTGTTCCCAAAAGTCGACGCAGCTTCATCGGCTCCTCCAAGGAAAGGTTCGGTTCCCGCGAGCCGATAGAATACCACGCCGCGCCGGGCGCGCTCAGTTGTAGTGGCAGCCGTTGCTCTTGCAGTGCTTTCCGCCCGTGCACTGATCGCCACAAGACAGGCAGTTCTGATCCGTGCCCAGGGTGGTCTCGCACCCGTTCGTGCGATTGCTGTCACAATCGTCGTACCCGGTGGAGCACGTAGTGTAGTCACAGCTCCCACTCTTGCACTCCGTGGTCTCCACGTGCGCGGGGTTGCACACGTTGGGACACGAGCCGCAGTGGTTGGGATCGGTCTGCACGTCGAAGCATGCGTTGCCGCACTTGGTGAGCCCGCTGTTACAGGTGAAGGTACACGTTCCGCTGGAGCACGCCGGCGTGGCGTTCTGAACGGTCGTGGTGCACTGCGTCCCGCAGCCGCCGCAGTTGTTGACGTCGCTACCGTTGGTGTCGATGCAGGCGTTGCCGCACTTCGTCAGGCCGCCGCCGCAGGTGAAGGTACAGCTGCCGCTGGCACATGCGGGGGTGCCCCCGGGCGGCGCCGCAGTGCACTTCGTGCCGCAGCCGCCGCAGTTGTTGACGTCATTCCCGCTGGTGTTGATGCAGGCATTGCCGCACTTGGTGAGCCCGCCACCGCAGGTGAAGGTGCAGCTTCCGTTCTGGCACACGGCGGTTCCGCCGGCCGGCGCCGCAGGGCACTTGTTGCCGCAGGCGTTGCAGTTGTTGACGTCGTTCGTGAGGTTTCGACAAGCGTTGCCACACTTGGTGAGGCCACCCCCGCAGGTGAACGTGCAGCTGCCCTGGCACGCCGCCGTGCCTCCGGCTGGCGCCGCGGTGCACTTGGTGTGGCAGGCCCCGCAGTCGTTCACGGTGGTGAGCGGTGTCTCGCAACCGTTGTTCGGGTTGCCGTCGCAGTCCCCCCAACCGTTGGCACACGAAGGACTGCACTTGCCGTTCTTGCATTCGGTGACGGCGTTCGTCGATTGGCACTGGGTGTTGCACCCGCCGCAGTTATCCGTGTCGGTCTGCGTGTTGATCTCGCAGCCGTCGATGTCTTGGTTGTTGCAGTCCGCGTAGCCGGCGTCGCAGCTGCCCATCGTGCAACTGCTGTTCACGCAGCTGGCCGCGGCGTTGGCGAAGCTGCACTGGACGCCGCACAGCTTGCAGTTGTTCACGTCGTTCGTGATGTTCGTTTCGCAGATCTCGTCCTGATCGCAGTCCGCCTCCCCGGTCGGGCAGTCCGACTGCTTGCACTCGCCGCCCTTACACACGATCCAGGTCGGCCCCTTGACGGTGCAGTCATTGCCGCAGGCGCCGCAGTTCAGGGGATTGGTGTCGAGCTCCACCTCGCAGCCGTCCCCGGTGTTGCCGTTACAGTTCGCGAACCCGGGTTGACAATCGCCGAGGTCGCACAGGTCCCCGGTGCATTTCGCAACGGCGTTGGGAGCGTTGCAGGGCTCACACGCGCCCTGCCCGCAGCCGGTGGCGGGATCCGACTCGGACACGCATTTCCCGTCGCAGACCTTGGCGCCGACGAAACACTCGCCGCTCACTCCTCCGAAGCCACCACCGCCGTCCGCGGCGACGCTGCCGTCCGGTGAGTCCGTCAGCGTGCCCTTGGAGTCGATGGAGCACGCCGCGACGATGAAGGCGGTGAAGCAAGCGAGGATCAGCAGACGAGGGAGCTGCCTCATGACACGAGTGTAACAGCGGCGCGCCGCAAACGCTGCCGCGTGCACAAATCCCGCTATTTTCCCGCGCGGCCGGAACCGGAGGTTCCGCGGCGGACCAACCCCCAGATACAAAAGTGGTCGGGGCGAGTGGATTCGAACCACCGACCCCTTGACCCCCAGTCAAGTGCGCTAACCAGACTGCGCTACGCCCCGACCGCCGCCGCCGAAACCCGAGGGCGTCGACGAGGGTGCGCGGAAGTTAGACGGTTTTGTCACGATTGCAAGTCCCTCGTGGTGACGACCCGACGATTTCGAGCTAGAGCCGCCAGCCATGCGAGTTTTGGGCATCGAGACGTCGAGTCGGCGGGGCTCCGTCGCGTTGCTCGACGACGGACGCGTGCTGGCCAGCGCCGAGCACAGCGACCTGAACGCCCACGCGGAGCGGCTCCTGCCCCTGCTCGAGGAGGTCTTTGCTCAGGCAAAGCTGACCCGACATGACGTCCATCGTGTGGCGGTGGGGATCGGCCCGGGGTCCTTCACCGGGCTTCGGGTGGGGATCGCCCTGGGCCAGGGCTTGGGGCTGGGGCTCGGGATCCCCGTCGTTGGCGTGGGATCGCTCGCGGCGCTGGCCGCTGCGGGGAATGGGGCGGTGCGCCTGGCCCTGCTCGACGCGCGCAGGGGAGAAGTGTTCGTGGCCGGCTACGACGCCGAGGGCAAGGAGCTGCTCGCCCCCCAAGCGCTACCTCGGGACACGGCCATCGCCGACGCGCGAGGTCGACTCGGCGCCGACGCGGTGTTGATCGGCGACGTCGCGCGGGAGCTTCCCGGAGGGAATGATGCCCTCGGCGGACTACCCCACGCCGAGTGGGTGGCTCGCTTGGGCAGCAGTGCCAGTGCTGCCCCGGAGCCTCACTATGCCCGGGACGCGGGGGCGGTGCTTCCGAAGCTGCCCCCCTCGCCTCTCGAGCCACACTGAACTACCATCCGCAGCCGATGGCCACCTCCGCGGACGAGCAGCAAGACCGCCTTCTGGCGCGTTTCGGCCGGCGTTTTTCCGGGGGAGAGGTGCTGTTCACGGAGGGCGAGGTGGCCCGAGAGGCCTTCCTGCTACAAGAAGGTCGCGTCCGCCTGATCAAGAAGGTGGGCGCGGTGGAGCGCAGCTTGCGCGTGCTCCGGCCCGGCGACCTGTTCGGTGAGAGTGCGCTGTTGCAGGGGGCGAATCGCAACTCCACCGCCGTGGCCTTGTCCGATGGCGTGGCTCTGGCGCTCGATCACGCCACTTTCCAACACGTGCTCACCAGCAACTCCGCGGTGGGGATGCGAGTGCTGCAGCAGCTGGTGCGGCGCCTGCGGGACGCCGAGGACCAGATCGAGATCCTGATGGTGCGGGACTCCAAGTCCAAGGTGGTGGTGGCACTGACCAAGCTGGCCCAGCAGACTTTGGCCGCCGGAGCCGCGGATGTGGGCCCGGTGGAGCTGGCGGTGTCCCCCATGGAGCTGTCCACTCGCGTGGGGCTCGACGTCGACAGCGTGAAACGCACGGTCCAGGAGCTGAGGGACGCGGGCTACGTTCGCATCGTGGACGAGCGCATCGAGATCCCCGATGCCGACGCCCTGCGCGAGCTGTACGGGCTCTTGGGCCTCCGAGACCAGTTGGCGGGGACCGAGGACGAAGCCCCGGCGCGCAACCGCCGGGGGTAGGAACCCCTGGCATTTCGAACACCTGGCGGCTGATTGACGATTGCCGCGGCGTGCGGTAGGCACCCCGCGTCGATGCGGATTCTCCTGGCAGCGCTTGGGATCATGACCGCGACCCTCGGCTGCGGAGGTGGCCGGGGCAGCAACACACCGGCGGGCGGTGACCCGGTGCGCATGAGCGAGAGCGAGTACGACATCGCCCGCGACCTCTGGCTCCGGCAACAGCGGCCGCGCCAAGCCCTCAGCCACGCCCTCGAGGCGGTGGAGCTGGACGACGAGAACGCCGACGCCACGCATCTCGTCGCCCTCCTGTACTTGGAGTTCTGCAGCACCGGCCAAGGGGACTGTCGCCTCGAGGAAGCCGAGAAGTACGCGCGCCTAGCCATCGACCGGAAGAAGGACTTTCGCGAGGCCAAGAACACGCTGGCGGTGGTGCTGATCCACGAGAAGAAGCTCGACGCGGCGATCCAGATCCTCAAGCCCCTGACCGCCGACATGCTGTACCAGACCCCGGAAAATGCCTGGGGAAACCTGGGTTGGGCCTATTTGGAGCAGGGCCGTCTGGATCAAGCCATCGACGCCCTGCGGCGCTCCGTCGCTGCTCAACCCCTATTCTGCGTCGGCAACTACCGCCTGGGTCTCGCCCTCGCCCGCAAGGGTCAGTACACCGAGGCCCTCGACGCGTACACCAACGCCGTCGACACCCAGGCCGCGGGTTGCTCGTCGCTCCAAGAAGCGTACCTCGAGCGGGGTCGCGTCCTCGGGAAGCTCGGCCGCACAGCCGACGCCGGCGCCGACTTCCAGCGCTGCGCGGAGCTGGATGACAAGAGCGCGACCGGGAAAGAATGCCGCTCCATGCAGGCGAAAAACAAGTAGGCTGGGCCCCTCGATGGAGACGGTGGGACAACTCCTTCGGCGCCAAAGGGAAGAGCGGCGCATGAGCGTGGAAGAGATTTCGCGCGCCACGCGTGTGCCCATGTCCAGCGTCGAACGCATCGAGGGAGATCGTTTCGACGAGCTCCCGGGGGAAGTGTTCGTGCGCGGCTTCCTCAAGTCCTACGCCGTCGCCGTAGGGCTCACGCCGGACGAGGTGCTGGCGCGCTACACCGCCAGCCGCCGCGTGGCGTGGGTCACGCCGCTGCCCATTTCCAGCCCCACGAAGCCCGCCCGCGGCCGCCGCTACGGCGTGGCCATCGCCTTCGTGCTGCTGCTCATCTTGTTCACCCTCGCGCTGTCCATCGTGCTCAAGCCGCGCGGGGACGACATGCCGCAAGAGCTCTCGAGCCGCGCGCCGTCGTCGCTCTGGGCGTGACGACGACGCGCGCCCTCGTTCTGAAGCGCGTCGCCTACGGCGAGTCGGATCTGGTCGTCACTCTGCTCACCGAGGAGCTCGGCCGTGTGTCCGCCCTGGCTCGTGGTGCGCGGGCGAGCCAGAAGCGCTTCGGCGGCAGCTTGGAACCGATGCACACGCTGCGCGTGCGCCTCGACGATCGTCCGCGAGCGGAGCTGTCGGTGTTGCGCGAGTCGAGCATCGACGTGCCGCGGACGCGTCTCGCCATCGACCTGGACAAGATGCAAGCCGCCGGACGTGCCCTCGGTTGGGTGCGCCGCGCAGCGCCACCACGTACGCCGGAACCGGAAGCGTGGGAAGTGCTCTCGGAATTTCTGGATCGTCTCGACGACGCGAATGACACGCGTTCCGCAGGCGTGCACCTCACGGAGCTCGGCCTCCGGCTGCTGTCCGCCGTGGGCTGGGGGCTCGATCTGGAACGCTGCGTTTCCTGCGGGAAACCCTGCATGGAGGGCAAGGCCGCGATGGTCGACGAGGGACGCGGCGGCCTGGTGTGCAGGGCTTGTGGTGGTGCACGGCGGCGACTGCCTGGGGCCGTGCGCACGCGGCTCCTCGCCGCGACCCGAGGCGAAGCCGGCGCCGTCACCGAAGCCGACGTACCCATCGCCCTCGATCTTGTCGAGCGCGCGCTCAAGACGCACATGGGTTTCGAATAGCGAGGCGCCGGCCCACGGCCGCTGGTACACTCGACCCATGGTTCTCGACGCTCGTTTGCGAAAGCTGGCCACGGGAGTGACGGCGGGGGAAGCGGCGCATGCGCACGCGAAGAGCTTGCGACCCGGAGAGTTGCTCTCGGACGCCGAGCAAGCGCAGGCGGTGGAGTTCGAGGCCACGCTGGAAGCGATGTTCTTGATGGCTGCAGTGGATGGCAACATCAGCCGCGAAGAGACCGAGCAACTGTCGGCCAGCTTCCAAGCCATCGTGGACATGCACGAGGTCCGCGGCATCGAGCTGCAGTCGGTGCTCGAGCGCTTCAACGAGAAGCTCGCCCGCGACGGCTGGCGCAGCCGGCTGGAAGCCGTGAGCCAGCGCATCACCACGGAAGACGGCCGTACGTTCGCGTTTCGCCTCGCCGCCGGCGTGGCCTTCGTGGACGATCACGTCGCGCACTCCGAAGCCGCCGCCATCGAAGCCTTGGCGCGGGCTTTCGAGCTGTCCCCGGCAGAGTCTCAGGCGATCCTGAACGAAGCGCACGAAGAGCTGTTCGGTTCCTGAAAGCGAGCTGCTTGGCCGCTCGGGGGCGGGCGGAGTAGAGCAGGGCGGTGAGCGATCAGGCCGCCGAGCCCAGCCGAGGGGACGAAGAGCGCCGGCGGATCACCAGCCGCGCCGGCATCGTGGCCGCCGGCACCCTGATGAGCCGCATCCTGGGCCTGGGCCGGGACCAGGTGCTGGCCGCCATCTTCTCCCGGGGGGCCACCGACGCCTTCTTCGTGGCCTTCACCATCCCCAACGTGCTGCGGCAGCTGCTGGCGGAGGGCGCCGTGCAGAACGCCGTGCTGCCGGTCTTGACCCAGACTCGGGAGCAAGAGGGCGAAGAAGCGGCGCGGGAGCTGTTCCGCGCTCTGCGGGGGCTGTCCCTCACGCTCTTGATCGCCGTCAGCATCGCCGGCGTGGTGTTCGCGCCGGAGCTGGTGAGCTTGTTCGCGGAGGGCTTCAAGGATCAGCCCGGCCAGTACGAACGGACCGTCGAGCTCACTCGCTGGGTGTTCCCCTACATCTTCTTCATGGGCACGGCGGCCTTGGGGGTGGCCGCCCTGAACGTCCACAAGCGCTTCGTCGTCACCTCCTTCGCCCCGGGCCTGCTCAACGTGGCGTTCATCGTGTGCGCCCTGGTGCTGCCCGGCTGGCTCGGAGCCCAAGGCAAGGAGCGCATCTTGGCCATGGCCGTGGGCGCCCTGGTGGGCGGCGCCCTGCAGGTGATGGCGCAGTGGCCGAGCCTCAAGAAGATCGGCTACTTCTCCGCGCCGCGTCTGGCCTTCGGCCACCCCGGGGTGCGCGAGGCCCTGCGCCGCATGGGGCCCGTGCTGATCGGTCTCGGCGTCTATTACATCGACGTGGTGCTGGCGCGGCGCTTCCTGTCGGAGCTCGACGTGGGCGCCCAGAGCTATTTCGGCTGGGCCCTCCGGCTGTGCGACTTCCCTCAGGGCATCTTCGTGATGGCGCTGTCCACGGCCACGCTGCCGAGCTTGGCGCTGCTGGTGGCCCGCGGCGAGCACGACGAAGTGGCCAAGACCTTCGCCTACGGCATGCGGCTGGCGCTGTTCGTGGGGCTGGCCGCCACGGCGCTGTTCGTAGCGCTGGCCGAGCCCATCGTGGTGCTCATCTTCCAGCGCGGCGAGTTCGACGCCGTGGCCTCTCACGAGACCGCGAAGGCGCTGGCCGCCCAGGGCCTCGGCATCTGGATGGTGGCCGCCGTCCGGCAGCTGGTCGCCGTCTACTACGCTCTGGGCGACACCCGCACTCCGGTGTTCGTGGCGGCCACGGATCTGTGCGTGTTCATCGCCCTCGCCCTCGCCCTGCGCGGCCCTTTCGGTCACGTCGGCATCAGCCTGGCGGTGACCGGTGCCAGCGCAGCGCAGATGACGCTGCTCGTGATCTTGCTCCGGCGTCGCCTCCCCTCATTGCACCTGGCGGAGATCGGCGGCTCCATGCTGCGCACACTGCTCGCCGCCGCCCCCGCTGCGCTCTCGGGCGTGTGGCTCGCGAGGTCCCTCGACGGCATCGTGGGCGGCGGCCCGGTGATGCGCATGCTGCCCGGCGCCGCCGCCGCAGCGAGCTTCGGCGTCGTGTTCCTGCTGGCCGCGTGGCTGGTGAAGAGTGAGGAGCTCCGACTGCTGGTCGCGGCGGTGCGTCGCCGCCGACGCCGCGCCTGAGCTCAGCTCGATGTTGTCGGTCCGCCGCGGAACCTCCGGCGGCGGACGGCAAGCAGCAGCAGTGCCAGCCACCCGAACGACGGCGCGGAGCGGCGCGCCGTGCGGCAGCCGCAGCCGCCGTCGTCGGCGACGTCCGCGGCGCGCGCGCGGCTCTGTCGCGCTGCCCGCCGCGCCCGCGCTGCCCGCCGCGCCCTGGCGCCCCCTGCCCCGCACTGCCGCCGGTAGCGACGCTGCCGCCCGTGCCGGCGGCGCCCGACGCGCCGCCCACCGCCGGCGCGTCGCTCGGTAGCTCGGCGCACGGTCCGGCCACCAGGTCCGTCGTGACGGTGTCGGAGCGCGTGACGCCGTTCACGGTCGCAGTCACCGTCACGTCCGCGCCGCCGACCACGAGGCTCGTCGTGTCCACCACGGCCGACCACACACCCACGGGGTCGCTCTCGGGGCTCATGGCGACCGGCGGCAGGGTGCCCACGGTCACGCTCACCGCGCTGGGCGACGTATCGGCGAACACCACCGCGCGCACGGGATTGTCCGGTCGGTCCTTGCACACGGTGTACGCGTACGGGTTCGTGTCACCGCCGCGCAGGGAGCGGCTCACCGGCGCGGTGACGATCACCAGCGGCCACGCCGCGCTGACCCCCGTCGCTCGGTACACGAAGGCGCGATGGTCGACCACGCCGACGCCGATGTTGTCCGTGGTCTTCTGACCCAAGGAGTCCACCTCGTTCGCGACGATGCTCGGATCTCCGTCGCTGTACTCGTCGTACTCGTGGACGTGGCCGTGGACGTAGAAGCCACCGCCGGCATCCTTCAGCGTCTGCACCACCTGGTCGCCGTTCTTGGGATCCAGGATCGGGTGGTGCGCGAGCACGAACACCAGGTCCGGCGCGGGGCCAGTCGCGAGCTCGCCGTTCATGGCGTCGATCTGAGCCTGCAAGAACTCCGGCTTCTCGCTGAAGGGCCCGCTGCCCACGCCCGCGCTGTCGAGGCCGAAGAACTTGTAGGAGCCGAGGGGCGTGTCCACACTCCAGGACACGTAGGTGCCTTGGTTCGTCTTCCCTTGCAGCGAGCTCTTCAAGTAGTGGGTGAACCCGGTGTCGCCGTAGCCATCGTGGTTGCCGGGTAGATCGAAGTAGAAATCCGGCGAGAGCCCCGCGCTCTCGTAGTGCGCCCGGTACTCGTCCCACTCCGCCTGGCTCTGCCCGGTGGTGGGCACCCCCAGGGGCGAGCCGTCGACCAGATCGCCGGTGGCAACCAGGAACCACGGATCGATGGCCGACAGCGCCGGGCCGAAGGCGAAGCTCATGTTGGCGTCCTCGTCCGTCGCGTTCCACTCACAGCTGGTGTGCAGATCCGACACGTGCATGAACCAGAACATGTCGGAGCTGCCCCGGGCGTAGTGGGCGTCCCCCGGGCTCGCCAGCGCCGGGCTGGCCGTCATGCACATCCCCAACACCAGCCAACCGCGCTTCATGCTGGAAATTGTGCGCGCTCCCCCGTGCGCTGGCCGTGACGGGTGTCATGCGGGCTCCCTCCACGGTCCCGGCTTCGACTACCCTCGGTCGATTCTCTTGCTCAGAGGTGTATCGACAATGACCAAGCTCCTCGTTGCCGCCGCGGCGTTGCTCCTGGCCAGCGGCTGCGCACGCTCCGTTCCCGTTCACTCCGCCCACTTGGAAGAGTCCGGCACCTACGTGGTGGGGACCCCGGGCGCGATTACCATCGCCCAGAAGAGCGCAAGTGCGTCCCACGTCTGCACGATGCGCACTCCGGGCGGCGCCAAGATGATGAAGAAGGGCAAGCGAGGCGCGGCGATGCCGGGGGCGCCGGACGGTCACGCCGCGATGCTGGATACGTTGCTCTTCCGCTTGTGCGAAGCTCGCGCGAACAACGACATCAGCGCCGAGCAGTACGCCAGCAGCGTGCAGCTGATCTTGAAGTCCATGAGCGAGATGGCCCACCGTCCGCCGATGATGGGCCCCGGCATGGGCATGGGCATGGGCCCCGGCATGGGCATGGGCCCCGGCATGAACCGCGACGGCCGCCCCGGAATGCGGCGCCGCGACGGCAGCGGCCCCGGCAACTGGGGGCGTCCGCGCAACACCCCCGGACCCCAGCCTGCAGCGCCGGACGACGACAAGAAGGACAAGGACGAAAAGAAGAAGTAGCTCCCCAGCGCGCGCCAGCGCGGCGAACCCCGCGCTGGCGCGACGTCCCGGCCTCCGGCATGCTCCGCGCCGTGAGCTCCGCCGAGACCGAAAAACGCCCCCGCGTCGTCGACGCCCACTTCGTCGCTGGCGCCAAGAGCAGCGGCGAGCTACCGCCGCCGGTGAGCGTGGAGGTGGCCTTCGCCGGCCGCTCCAACGTGGGCAAGAGCAGTCTGCTCAATAGCCTCATGGAGCGCCGAAACCTGGTACGCACCAGCTCCACGCCGGGCTGCACGCGGCAGATCAGCTTCTTCGAGGCCCGCACCTCGGATGGCTTCGGCACCACGCTGGTGGATCTTCCGGGCTACGGCTACGCCAAGCGCTCCAAGGTCGAGCGCAAGGCCTGGGCAGATCTGATCGAAGGCTATCTGCTCACGCGCCCCTCGCTGGCCTTGGTGGTGGTGCTGGTCGACGTGCGCCGCGGCGTGGAAGAAGACGACCGCGAGTTACTGGAGCTGTTGGCCGAACCCGCGAAGAACCGGCGTCCGGTCACGACGCTGCTGGTGGCCACCAAGCTCGACAAGCTGCCGGCGTCGCAAAAGAAGCTCGCGCTGGACAAGCTGAAGAAGAGCGCCGGGCTACCCGTGATCGGGTTCTCCGCCAAGGACGGTACCGGTCGCGACGCCGTGTGGCGTCGCATCCGGAGCGCGCTCACGGCGTAGCGCTCCCCTGACTGAATGCCGACCAAGATCTGCCGGTTGCGAGGAAGCCAAGCGGCTCGATTGCGGCTAGCTTGTCGACGATAAGGACGAGCGACTGGCAAGACCGTTACCGCGAGCCGCGTGCTGCTGGGCTCGCAGATCACGCAGAGGACGGACAAATATCTGCCAAGCGTGGAGACCTACGGCTGGCGCCTGAAGATCCAGCTAGTGGAGAAGTCGAATGCACCCGACATCGTCCACTGCGGGGACGAATTCCCCAAGGCGTCGTCGCCAGACGAGATGTTCCAGCAGGCCTTCAGCGACCCCGACAACCAACAGCTGACGTCGCTAGGGCGCAATGCCAGTCACGCGGAGATTTGCGTTCGCGCCTTCGCGCCGATGGGTCAGGTCCGGATCGAGGATTGGAGACCGCGAGGATCGCATCACGCGTTTGGCCGCTCAGCTCCGCTCGTCTTCCAAAATGATTAGGTCACTCCATTGACGCAAGGAGCTCGCCTCCGGCGCTGTGAGCAGCTGGAGTAGCTCGTTCAACTCAGCAGTGTCACGGCGAGCTAGCTCCCTGCAAAGCGCGCCTACGAGTTGAGCCCGCGAGGCCTTCTGCTTCGGACGGAATCCGACTTTCTCGGCAAACTCCCTCAAGTCAGCCACGCCTGGAAACTTCTGCCTGTCGTTTAGGCGAGCTCGCACGGCTTCCAGCAGCCGCTTTCGAACGTGTTCATCCTCACCGCTCATTCCGTCGCCTTCTGAGTGCCGGCTACGACCTGGCAGGGACTCGATGTGCGGTGGCAATGTCCCCGACGCTCTCGCCAGAGTTCCGAGAATCTGAACGAGCTCCTCTCTAAAACCGGGAGCGGCGAGTTGTCGGGCAAGTTCGTCAAATGCCTCCGGACCATGCTTCCGGAGTAGGCTCGCTAGGTCTTCGAGAAGCGTGCGTTTGGGCCCACTAGTCACAAGCTAATCCTCCGCGCCAGCTGCTGCGCGAAGATATGAAATGCGGTCTTCTGCTTCGTTTGTGCGTTCGACGTACGAAATATGGGCCGACCCTCGCGCGCGCCTTTTGGGTACGAACGCGAAAAGGGGATGTCGCAGTCGAAAACATGCCAGCCGAGCCTCTTCGCTTCTGTCCGGACCTCGCGCTTGGATCGCGTTTCCTCCGGCGCGTAGTTGGAAGCGTGATTGAACACGACGCCCACCACAGCCACCGAGTGGTCGTCATAGTGCTCGTGAAACTCCTGAAGCGACCGAGCCAGGAGTGGGAGACCGATTGTCGACAGATACTCCGGCTTCACTGGAACGACAATGAAGTCACTCGCCAGGTAGGCCGCCGTCGTCAGTAGCGACTCGGTGGGTGCGCAGTCGATAACGACCAGATCGTAGTCACTTTCTACCTTCTTCAGGAACTTCGAAAGCAAATACTCCTTCTCTGCCGGTTGCTTTAGCGACCACGCGAGTTCCAACCGCGAGGGGAGCAAATCTAGGCGACCCGTACCTCGATACGTAACGATGTTCACAATTGTGTCCGCCGGAGTCGGCGCCTTGAGGGAACCCGACCCCGGTGTTCTCGTGCGCTGCTCGAAGATATTCCAGACGGTTGGTCGATCCGTCGACGCGACCTGCTTCGCGTATCCGGTCGCTCCCAACATGTACTGGCTTGCGTTGAACTGCGGGTCCAGATCAACAACGAGCACCTTCTTCGCCCACGTGGTGAAAGCGGCGAACTGCCAAGCAAGGTTGACGGCCAGAGTCGACTTCCCGACTCCACCCTTCATGTTGATGAGAGCAACTGTTTTTGCCATGAGTTCCGAAGTTAGCACACGGTTCTGCCATCGCGCTCGTCGCCGCGGGGCGGTAGTGTCCCGTGCAGCAGCCCGAATGTGTGCGAATGGGGGCAGTGTGGCAGCTGCTTTGAAGCTCCCAGCTCTCGCTCGTGCGCCGGGCTAGCTTCACCATGGCAAGAGGGGCAGTCGCAGCGTTTCTGCAGCGGAGAAGGAGGTGGACGCCGAGAAGTTCAGTTCGCGACCCGCGTTTGGCGCAAGGACGACACCAAGGTCTTGCACTTAGTGGCGGCAGCCGCAATCGTCGACGCGATCAGTTAGGCCGTTTGGCGTCGTGGCATCGCCGAGTCTATCGCTTACGAGTTCGGTGCGCGGGGATCGTGACCCGTCTGATCGGGCGCACCGTTTCCACGAGTGGCTCCAAGAGGCCGCCGCGCCTCCGGTGCTTTCGAGCTGGTGACGCGAAACGCCGGCGCAGCGCACTGGTCGTAAAGGCCAGAGGAGTCGTGTTCGCCCGCCTGATCACTCATGTACCCTCACCGCCTAGATCGATGTGCCTATCGGCGGCGTTTCGGTTTGCGCGCAGCGGATCACACGTCGCACTTCCCGGCGCATATCAACGAGCAGGCGCCCGGCGATGCTGACGACGGCCCGGCAAGAACCCCTAGGGGGTACTAAGGCACGCGTCTGCGGTGTAAAGGTCAGTATTGCGACCTGGCACTCCAGCCTCTACTCCAACCTAGCCGCCATCGTTCTGTTGGCAATTGATGCCCAGGGCTCGGAGCTGGTGCTTTGAGCGCATCCGAGAGCACGCAACTTTCGGAATCTATGGGTGGGCGCAGCAGGACTTGAACCTGCGACTTCGACCGTGTGAAGATCGCACTCTACCACTGAGTTATGCGCCCGAACCGGACACCGGAGTGGCCGGCCGACCCGGGAGGCCCGGGAGGGGCGGATTCTTAGCGTGCCTCGGGACTCAACGCAATCGCTTCCGACCGGCCCCAAGCCCGAGACGAAGAGCGCAGTCGACGATCGAGAACCGGGCCGGTTTTTGGTATACGGAGCGGCCCTATGGCCGACCCGGATCCCGCAGCACAGCGCCAGCTCATCGAGGCCGCGCGTAAGAAGGACCGCATCATTGGCTTGGCCATCGTGGTGCTGACGTTCGCTCTCGGGCTCGGTCTGTCCTGGTGGGCGAAGCTCGAGTCGCGCCCCGAGGTCGCCGAGCCGCCCGGTCCGCCCACTACGGAAGGGCTCAGTGGCTACCCCACCAACGTGGATCCCGTCGTCGCGCTCAAGAAGGCACGCTCGCTCACCAAGCGCATCATCTTGCGCGGCATGGTGGCCGAAGGCGTGAAGAGCGATGGCACCATCGACGTGAGTGAAGGACCGGGCCGTGCGCGCTTCGTGTTCCAGAGCCCGGAAGGGCAGGGACCCCAGCCGGCGCGGGAGCCCGGCACGCTGGCGCGCCATCAGTACTGCGGCAAGCAGACGATACACCTCCGTACCGAGGGCCTGGTCGCCGATCCCGACGTGTCGGACTACCCCTGTGGTCCGTCTTCACCGGAGCCGCTCCCGGATCCGCGCTGCACCACGCGCGACGTGTGGGCGTTTGCCATGCGCAAGGGCGCGCCGCGGGATCGTCTGGCGCGCATCGAGTACTACCGCGCGTCCGCGGGCCCTGCGTGGCGCTTCGAGCTACCCGGAACCAGCCATCATTTTTCGCTGTATGGCGACTGTGCGCGGGAGCTCGACCCGCGAGAAGCAGTGGGCATGGTGCCGTGACGGGCATCGCGCCGCACCAACATCAGTAGACTCCTTCTACGAGATCTTGTCGGGGCAACGCGGAAACGCCGCGGCCGCCCGGCCCGGCGCGGAAACGCCGCGGCCGCCCGGCTCGGCGCGTCAACGCCGCTCTTCGAACTTCAACACCTGGAAGCGGCTCACGTCGATGGGCGCGTCGTGGGAGATGCCGGCCTTGCGCCGCGCGATGCGGAGCTGCTCCTCGACGCTGTCGACGCCCGGGATGTCCGGGAGCAGCACGCCGCGATGGCCCAGGGCGTCCCGCACGATGACGCCGTAGCGCTGCGGGTCGAGGGTGCGCACGTCGTGGACCGGCTCTTCCGGCATCAGCACGCTCACCTCCACGCTGAGACCCGCGAGCTCCGCCGCCGTAACGGGTCCGAAGCGCGGATCTTGGGTGGCAGAGAGGACGGCATTGCGCATCGTTTCTCGGGCGACGTCGGGCTCGATCGCCGAGATGGTACCGATGCAGCCCCGCAGGTCCCCGCCCTGGGTGCGCAGCGTGACGAACACCGGAGCGCGGGGCAGCTCCACGGCCGGCAGCGCCACGGAAGTGCCGGTGAGCTCCGCGGCGATGGCCGCCCGGGCGAGAGCCGGAAGCTCGGGCCCGATCTCGCGTAGAGAGGACATGCCGGCCATCGTAATCATCCTGTGATGGCTGGCCATGATGCCCGGCAACGCAGTACCGTTCGTTCGATGCGCCGCTGGCTCGTGTGCTCGACCTTGCTTCTGACCGGCTGCGCGGCCACGTTCAGCGACCCGCGGGTAGCGGCCGGCGAGAGCCACACGGAGTGGAATCACTTCTTCCTGTTCGGCAGCGTGGGGCATGCGGTGGTGGACGTTCGGGACGTGTGCCCCACGGGGCGGGCCCACGAGGTGTCGAGCGGCGAGAACGTGCTCACCCTCGGCGTCTCCGTGGTCACCCTGGGCATCTACACGCCGCGCAAGGTGAAGGTGGTGTGCGAAAAGGCGGCCCCACGATGAGGCGCGTGGGCTGGGTGGTGCTGGCGGCGGCGCTCACGGGCGGCTGCTTCCGAACCACGGTGCGCTCGGGCCAGCCGCCGTGGCACTCGCCCGAGAGCCACTACGAGAAATGGCACAGCGGCTACCTGATCGGAATCGTCGAAGGGAGCGGTCCCTACGACCTGAATCGGGTGTGCCCCGACGGCTGGGCGGAAGTGGAGACCGAGATGGACCCATTTCAGAGCTACCTCGGGATCCAGACCCTCGGCATCTACGCACCGCAGTCCGCCACCATCGCCTGCACCGCGCCCGGGGCACCCGCGGCGCCGCCGGCCCAGGGCTACGATCCGTCCGGCGCCGGAGAGCCTGGGTTTCCTCCCCCGGCGCCCTCTACGGAAGGTTTCTGAGCATGAGCAGCATCGAGGTCGAGGTCGGACGCATCAGTCGCATCGTCCTGAACCGACCGGACAAGCACAACGCGATGACCGAGGAGATGGGGCGGCTGATCGCCGACGCCGTCGAGCGCATCAACGCCCACGATGCCGCCCGCGTCGTGCTCATCAGCGGGGCCGGTCGTGCCTTCTGTGCCGGTGGGGATTTTTCGCTGATCGAGGACAGCTCGAAGCGTGCGGCGGAGGAGAACCAACGCAACATGGTGGCGTTCTACGGGACGTTCCTGTCCGTGCTGCGGCTGCGGGTGCCGAGCGTCGCGGTGATCCACGGCGCCGCCGTGGGGGCGGGGCTGTGCTTGGCGTTGGCGGCCGACGTGCGCCTGGCGGCTCGTGAGGCCAAGCTGGGCGCGAACTTCGTGCGCGTGGGGCTTCACCCGGGCATGGGCTCGAGCGTGCTCCTGCCCCACGTGGTGGGCGCCGCCCGGGCGCGGGAGCTCATCCTCACCGGCAAGCTCGTGAGCGGGGAAGAAGCGGAACGCTTCGGGTTGGTGAGTCGCGCGCTGCCCAAGGACGAGCTCGACGCGGCGGCCGCCGAGTGCGCGGAGCAGATCGCGACGGCGGCGCCCATCGCCGTGGCTCAGGCCAAGGCGACGCTTTCGGCCGGGTTGCTGTCGGAGCTCTCCGCTGCGCTGCACCGCGAGGCCGCCAATCAGGCCATCGATTTCGGCACCGAGGACTTGAAAGAGGCGATCGCGGCGTTCCGCGCCGGCCGCCCGCCGAGCTTCGCCGGCCGCTGAGCGCCGGGTTTCGCGCCGCCCCGACATCCAAACGAAAAAAGCGCTCAACCTTCGGCGCTGGGCGCCGTTCTGTCTCGGTCGGAGGGCGGACTCCCATGCAGCTCACCGAAGACATCGCTCCCCTAGGCCAGTCACTGCCCCCGGTGGTGATCCTCGAGGCTCCGGCTCCCACGTCCAGCACGGCCGAGTCCAAGAGGCCGAGCCTCCTCCGCCGGCTGTATCGGCTATTGACCTTCGACGTTCCCATCCGCCAGAAGCTGCTGTTCTTTTCCGGTGGCCTCGCGGGCTGGATCCTGCTCCTGGGGTCCCTGGCGGCGCTGTCCGTGGACGGCTTCATGGAGCGCTTGGTGATCCTGGGGCTGACGTCGATCTCCGTGGTGCCCCTGATTGGCTTCGCGGTGCTCTTGACCCGGGCGCTCACCCGACCCCTGGAGGCCCTGGGCTGTCAGGTGAAGGCGCTCACGGATCGCTACACCGGCCAGACGGAAGACGACGGTCGGCCCATCGCTCCCATTTCCTTGGTGGGCAACGACGAAGTGGGCGATGTGGCGAAGCGCTTCAATCAGTTGACCTCGGTCCTGCAGCAGATCAGCGCGTTCAAGAAGGTGATCGAGGGGGACGACACGACGGGGGAGGTTTACGACCGCATGGGGCGCCAGCTCGCCCTGCTGGGCCTCGACGAGCTGGTGATCTACGAGGTCTCCAACAGCAAGAACCGGCTCACGCCGGTGGTCAGCTCCAGCGCCGCGGCGGCGGAAGCCTGTAGCCCCGACATTCGCCTCGACTGCAACCTGTGCCGCGCGAAGAAGACCGGAGCGATCGTGTCGTCTGCCGCCTTTCCCAAGATCTGCCGCTACTTCCGCGGAGGACAGGACAAGGAGCACGTCTGCGTGCCCATGAACATCGCGGGGAGCACCGGCGGTGTGGTGCAGTTCTTGTTCGACCGCGACGAGCAAGACCCACAGATGAAGGCGGCGCACACGCTGGTGCGCCGCGGGCGACGCTTCTTGTCCGAAGCGTTGCCGGTGATCGAGGCCAAGCGGCTGATGAGCACCCTGAAGCAGTCCACCCTGCGGGACGCCATGACGGGGCTGCACAACCGGCGCTTCTTGGAGGAGTACGCGGACACGCTGGTGGCGAGCGCCGCGCGTCGCAAGGCACCCGTCGGCCTGGTCATGTGCGACCTGGACTACTTCAAGGAAGTGAACGACTCCCACGGCCACGACGTCGGCGACGCAGTGCTGAAGCAGACCGCGGCCATCATCCAGCGCGCCGTCCGCGGTGCGGACATTGCCGTGCGCTACGGCGGGGAGGAGTTCTTGGTGGTGCTCACGGACACCGTCACCGAGGGGCCGCTGTTGGTGGCCGAGCGGATCCGCAAGGCGGTGGAAGCCGAGCGGTTCGCTCCGCAGCAGGGCGGTATCAAGAAGACCATCAGCCTGGGTGTTGCCGAGCTGGGCACCGACACCAAGAGCTTCTGGCAGGCGGTGAAATTCGCCGACGTGGCCCTGTACAAGGCAAAGGAAGGCGGACGAAATCGCGTGATGCGCTTCGAGCGCGCGATGTGGCAGGCGGACGAGTACTGAGCGCTGACCTCAGAATTTCGCCCGATATGCTCCAGCCGCGCCACCAGGCAAAGGCACGACTGCCGCGCTGCTCTGGTGCTCTCCCCCTTCTGGCCACAGGAGCCATGCGGTCGCAGTACCGACAACGGCAACGCCAGCGATGACGAAGCCTGCGGTGGACAAGGCTCGCTCCCGCTCACGGGAATCGTTCACCTCGGCAAGCTTTGCGCAGCGTGCGGCGCGCGATGGGGGTGGCGACGCGCAGAAATTGGGCTCGCCGCCGGCCTCTTGAAGCAACGCCACGCGCAATGCCACGTACTCGTCCTGAGAGCTGCGCTCCTGATACGTGAAGAACACACCTGTGCCCACAGCAAGCGCAGTGAGCCCGAGCCCTGCGATCACGACCGCTTCCTTGGCGTTTGATGTCGGTTCTGGCGTGGGGTGGTGCCGCACCGACGCCGGCGCCGCGGGCCCTGGAACCACGGGCGTGCGCTTCACTTCCTCGAGATCGAACTGCACGCCGTACTTCCGTCCCGGTTCTACGGTGACGGTCTGCGGCGCGGCAGCAAAGCCGGGAGCGGTCACCGATATGTGGTGCTCGCCCCCATTCACGTAGCTTCCCTGCGAGCGGTCCAGCTCCGATACTTCCCGCTCGTCGATCGAGATGGTCGCGCGGACGCCTGGTGGATTGACAGTGACTTGGATGCGGGCAACGGCCTTCTCGGCTCGTTCGAGCGATCGCTCTAGGCGATCGCGAGCGGCTTCGTCGCTCGCAGGAGCATGGGCGACAGCGTACGCGAGGTACTTCGCTGCTTGCCGTTGGTTGCCGATGGCAAGCGCGGCCTGGCCGAGATTTGCAGCGATCTCGTAGCTCGGTTCTTTGCTCCAGGCCTTCTCATAGAGCGCCACGGCGCCGGCGTAGTCGCGTTTGGAATGCAAGACGCGTCCCGCCTCGAACAACTCGCGTGCTGTCTGCTGCGCTGCCGCGGGTGCGGCTGCGAGCGTCAAGCTCACTAGCAGCGCCATCGCAAGACTGTTCCCACCCGTACACTGCATGAAGACGCTCGAATCTACGCCACGCGGCAAATCCTGTCGAGCTACTCGTCCCTCTTCGGCAGCGTCCACGCGAACGAGTCGAGCGCGGGCTCCGGCTGTACCGGGTGCGTCTCGCTCGACTCCCCGTGAATTCTGGATGCCGGGCTTTCGAGCAAGGTCAGGCCCTTGCCGTGGAGGACGCTCGGAACGGCTTTGAGTAACGGGCGAGCGCTGGCGTCGGGCGCAAGGAAGTGGTCCAGAACCGCAACCGCCTTTCCGAACTCGGTGGACCCGCGAAAATCGCGCCAATTTCGGAATGCGCTCGCGTCAGCGCCTCGGTCGAAGAGCGGTCGTCCGGAGACCATTTCGAACAAGATCAGGCCTAGACGAAAGACGACCTGGTCGCGAGGGCCTTCTCCGAGGCCCGGCACACCATGAACGGAGAAATACCAGTTGTCCGCAAGGGATTGCGCGCCCATGGAGGCAGACGCGTTGGACGCCAACCTATCGGTGACCTTGGCCGTGGTGCTGTTCACGATGTGCACGTTTCCCCGCACCAGCCGCAAGGGCGCTGGCAGGCAAGGTTCGAGTGCGAGCACGCCGCGCGCGACCTGCGCGCACAGCCGCATGGCCGCCTCGGGCTCAAAAGCCCCGTTCTTGGCGAGCCACTCACGCAGTCCGGCGCCAGGCGTCCGCTCGAGAGACAGCCACAGCCGTCGATGCGATCCATGACTTCCAGCATGGAACACCCGGACGACGTGTGAATGGCGAACGCGCGAACGAACCGCGACTTCTTGCTTCAGCTGTTCCACGTAGCGAATACCGAAGTTCAGCGCGACGGGTATCAGGTTCAGCTCGTGGGTACGACCCAGCCGATGCCGCGCCTCGTATCGCTCGACGGCGTCGTAGTACCCGAGGTACTTGACGACGCGGTAGGGTCCCACACGCGCGCCCGACGCCAACGCGGGCAGCACACCTCCCTCGTCAGCCTCACCAAAGACGTCGTCTGCTCCAGCGGTCACACGCCGCCGCCAGGGCTCGCCGTAAATTCGTCGCTCCCGCACCCCGTCCCCAACGCCAGACACAGCGCCAGCGCCGCCACGGCCGCTGGATGTTGGCTCGCCGCGGAATCGCCGCGAGCACGACGACCGTTTCTGTCGCGGCCGCAGCGAGAGAGGCAGCCGGACACGGCCGCGCCTCCCGTGCTCGACACTCCCGAGGGTGTCGAGCTACCCGCGCCTCGCCGGACACGCCCCTTCACGGCGCCTCGTGCTCCTCTCCGCTTGCTCCGTCCGTGCCGTCCGGCGCGGGATTCACGCCCACGCCCGAAACGCTCCCGCCCGCGCCCTTCGTGCCGCCGCTCCCCGCCGTCTTCGTCACCGTCCCCGCCTCGATAGGCTTCGTTCCGCTCCACACCAGCGCATAGCTCGGCCCCCCGCTGCCTCCCGAGCCCGACCCGCCCACGCCGCCCGTGCCGCCGTCGCCTCCGGACCCGCCTTTGCCCATGCCCGTGCCCGACGCGCCGCCGGGAGCGCCGCTCCCACCCGAGCCGCCCTCGCCCGCGTTACCGCCCTTGCCGCCCTTGCCCCCCGCGCTCGCCGTCAGCGTCACGTTCTCCAGGGTGACGGCCGACTGCCACGCGAGCAGCGCCACGCTCGCTCCGCCTCCGCCTCCCCCAGTGCCCTTCGTGCCACCGCAGCCGCCCATCCCGCCGGCTCCCCCGGAAGCGCCGATGCACGTCCCGAGGCTCGCCGCGCTCGCTCCGCCTCCCCCTCCGCCTTGCCCAGCGTGGCCGTCCGTGCCCGCCGTCCCGTTTGCGGGGGCAAAGCCCGTGCCGCTGAAGACCCCGGTGGCGGGGGCCGACGATGCGAGGGTGCCCGGATTGCCGTTAGAGCCGTCGCCACCGCTCTGACCATTTGCACCAATCGTCCCTGACCCTGAGCCAGAGTTGTCAACGTTGGGCGGCGTAACGTTGCTCTGCGGTGTCCCGGGGCTGCCTTGGCCTCCAGCAGCCCCCTGCGTTGCCGTCCCGCCTTGCCCGCCCTTCGACCCGCATCCGCTCGCGGCCGGCCAGGCTCCGCCCAGATGCGTCTGCTGCGGCGTCAGCGCCAACCCGCACTCCGCGTCGCACCCCGCTTGCCCAGGCGCTGTCGTGGCGCACGCCGACGCCGTGCTGGGAGAGGCGCCGTTCGCTCCCTTTGTCCCGTTCCCGCCAGCGGCGCCGTCTCCTCCCTTCCCCGCCACAAGCTCCACTCGCCGTAGCTCCACTCCGCTCGCGCTCGCCACCAGCGCTCCGATGCTCGACTCCCCTGCTCCTCCGTCCGCTGCAACGACCTGGAAGTCCTCCACCCTCAGCCCCGCCGTTGTCCCCGTGATGCTCAGCGCCGTGCTCGCTCCCGTCAGCTTCGCCTTCGCACTCGTCGTGTACTGCCACGTGCCGCAATCGAAGCCGCCGTAGATTCCATGTCCGGACAACCCGGAGAGGTTCAGGGGGGCCGCCTCCGTGTAGCCACTGCCGTCGTCGCACGCGTACACGTTCTTGGCGGAGGAGGCGGCTTCGCTCACCGCCTTCGATAGCGTCCCGTACGGCTTCGCCTCCGTCCCGTCCCCCGTCGCGTCCGACCCGCTCGGCGATACGAAAATTCCGTACTCCTCCGCGATGAGGCAGCTCTCTTCGCTTGGGCTCTTGGTGATGTCGCAACTGCCGCCATCCCCACCAGCGCCCGCCGTCCCCGCTTCCCCGCCTTGCCCCCCCGTCCCCGAGGTCCCGGCAGTCCCGCCGCTACCCGATGTCCCGCCCGTACCCGAATCCCCACTCGCGCCGCCAGCGCCGCCGCCGCCAGCGCCGCCGCCGCCAGGGCTCGCCGTAAATTCGTCGCTCCCGCACCCCGTCCCCAACGCCAGACACAGCGCCATCGCCACCACGGCCGCTGGATGTTGGCTCGCCGCGGAATCGCCGCGAGCTCGACGACCGTTTCTGTCGCGGCCGCAGCGAGAGAGGCAGCCGGACACGGCCGCGCCTCCCGTGCTCGACACTCCCGAGGGTGTCGAGCTACCCGCGCCTCCCCGGACAAGCCCCTTCACGGCGCCTCGTGCTCCTCTCCGCTCGCTCCGTCCGTGCCGTCCGGGGCGGGATTCACTCCCACGCCGGACACGCTGCCGCCCGCGCCCTTCGTACCACCGCTGCCCGCCGTCTTCGTCACCGTCCCCGCCTCGATAGGCTTCGTCCCGCTCCACACCAGCGCGTAGCTCGGCCCGCCACTGCCTCCCGAGCCCGACCCACCCACGCCGCCCGTGCCGCCGTCGCCTCCGGACCCGCCTTTGCCCATGCCCGTGCCCGACGCGCCGCCGGGAGCGCCGCTCCCACCCGAGCCGCCCTCGCCCGCGTTACCGCCCTTGCCGCCCTTGCCCCCCGCGCTCGCCGTCAGCGTCACGTTCTCCAGGGTGACGGCCGACTGCCACGCGAGCAGCGCCACGCTCGCTCCGCCTCCGCCTCCCCCAGTGCCCTTCGTGCCACCGCACCCGCCCATCCCGCCGGCTCCCCCGGATGCGCCGATGCACGTCCCGAGGCTCGCCGCGCTCGCTCCGCCTCCCCCTCCACCTTGCCCAGCGTGCCCGTCCGTGCCCGCCGTCCCGTTTGCGGGGGTAAAGCCCGTGCCGCTGAAGACGCCGGCGGCGGGGGCCGACGATGCGAAAGTGCCCGGATTGCCGTTAGAGCCGTCGCCACCGCTCTGACCATTTGCACCAATCGTCCCTGACCCTGAGCCAGAGTTGTCAACGTTGGGCGGTGTCACGTTCGTTTGGGGTGTTCCCGGGTTGCCAGGCCCACCGCTAGCCCCCTGCGTTGCCGTCCCGCCTTGCCCGCCCTTCGACCCGCATCCGCTCGCGGCAGGCCAGGCTCCGCCGAGGTGCGTCTGCTGCGGCGTCAGCGCCAACCCGCACTCCGCGTCGCACCCCGCTTGCCCAGGCGCTGTCGTGGCGCACGCCGGCGCCGTGCTGGGAGAGGCGCCGTTCGCTCCCTTTGTCCCGTTCCCGCCGGCCGCGCCGTCTCCTCCCTTCCCCGCCACGAGCTCCACTCGCCGTAGCTCCACTCCGCTCGCGCTCGCCACCAGCGCTCCTATGCTCGACTCCCCCGCTCCTCCGTCCGCCGCCATCACCTGGAAGTCCTCCACCCTCAGCCCCGCCGTCGTCCCCGTGATGCTCAGCGCCGTGCTCGCTCCCGTCAGCTTCGCCTTCGCACTCGTCGTGTATTGCCACGTCCCGCAATCGAAGCCACCGTAGATCCCATGTCCGGACAACCCGGAGAGGTTCAGGGGGGCCGCCTCCGTGTAGCCACTGCCGTCGTCGCACGCGTACACGTTCTTGGCGGAGGAGGCGGCTTCGCTCACCGCCTTCGATAGCGTCCCGTACGGCTTCGCCTCCGTCCCGTCCCCCGTCGCGTCCGACCCGCTCGGCGATACGAAAATTCCGTACTCCTCCGCGATGAGGCAGCTCTCTTCGCTTGGGCTCTTGGTGATGTCGCACGTCCCGCCATCCCCACCAGCGCCCGCCGTCCCCGCTTCCCCGCCTTGCCCCCCCGTCCCCGAGGTCCCGGCAGTCCCGCCGCTACCCGATGTCCCGCCCGTACCCGAATCCCCACTCGCGCCGCCAGCGCCGCCGCCGCCAGGGCTCGCCGTAAATTCGTCGCTCCCGCACCCCGTCCCCAACGCCAGACACAGCGCCAGCGCCGCCACGGCCGCTGGATGTTGGCTCGCCGCGGAATCGCCGCGAGCACGACGACCGTTTCTGTCGCGGCCGCAGCGAGAGAGGCAGCCGGACACGGCCGCGCCTCCCGTGCTCGACACTCCCGAGGGTGTCGAGCTACCCGCGCCTCGCCGGACAAGCCCCTTCACGGCGCCTCGTGCTCCTCTCCGCTCGCTCCGTCCGTGCCGTCCGGGGCGGGATTCACTCCCACGCCGGACACGCTGCCGCCCGCGCCCTTCGTACCACCGCTGCCCGCCGTCTTCGTCACCGTCCCCGCCTCGATAGGCTTCGTCCCGCTCCACACCAGCGCGTAGCTCGGCCCGCCACTGCCTCCCGAGCCCGACCCACCCACGCCGCCCGTGCCGCCGTCGCCTCCGGACCCGCCTTTGCCCATGCCCGTGCCCGACGCGCCGCCGGGAGCGCCGCTCCCACCCGAGCCGCCCTCGCCCGCGTTACCGCCCTTGCCGCCCTTGCCCCCCGCGCTCGCCGTCAGCGTCACGTTCTCCAGGGTGACGGCCGACTGCCACGCGAGCAGCGCCACGCTCGCTCCGCCTCCGCCTCCCCCAGTGCCCTTCGTGCCACCGCAGCCGCCCATCCCGCCGGCTCCCCCGGAAGCGCCGATGCACGTCCCGAGGCTCGCCGCGCTCGCTCCGCCTCCCCCTCCGCCTTGCCCAGCGTGGCCGTCCGTGCCCGCCGTCCCGTTTGCGGGGGCAAAGCCCGTGCCGCTGAAGACCCCGGTGGCGGGGGCCGACGATGCGAGGGTGCCCGCGTTGCCGGGAGAGCCTGGTTGTCCCGGATTCCCGTCCGCACCAATCGTGGACTGGTCCGACGTTCCGTTGTCAACGTTTGGCGGACTGACGTTGCTCTGCGGAATTCCGAAGTTGCCACCGCCACCCTTCGCCCCCTGCGTTGCCGTCCCGCCTTGCCCGCCCTTCGACCCGCATCCGCTCGCGGCCGGCCAGGCTCCGCCAGCGTGGAATTGCTGCGGCGTCAGCGCCAACCCGCACTCCGCGTCGCACCCCGCTTGCCCAGGCGCTGTCGTGGCGCACGCCGACGCCGTGCTGGGAGAGGCGCCGTTCGCTCCCTTTGTCCCGTTCCCGCCAGCGGCGCCGTCTCCTCCCTTCCCCGCCACAAGCTCCACTCGCCGTAGCTCCACTCCGCTCGCGCTCGCCACCAGCGCTCCGATGCTCGACTCCCCTGCTCCTCCGTCCGCTGCAACGACCTGGAAGTCCTCCACCCTCAGCCCCGCCGTCGTCCCCGTGATGCTCAGCGCCGTGCTCGCTCCCGTCAGCTTCGCCTTCGCACTCGTCGTGTACTGCCACGTGCCGCAATCGAAGCCGCCGTAGATTCCATGTCCGGACAACGTGGAGAGGTTCAGGGGGGCCGCCTCCGTGTAGCCACTGCCGTCGTCGCACGCGTACACGTTCTTGGCGGAGGAGGCGGCTTCGCTCACCGCCTTCGATAGCGTCCCGTACGGCTTCGCCTCCGTCCCGTCCCCCGTCGCGTCCGACCCGCTCGGCGATACGAAAATTCCGTACTCCTCCGCGATGAGGCAGCTCTCTTCGCTTGGGCTCTTGGTGATGTCGCACGTCCCGCCATCCCCACCAGCGCCCGCCGTCCCCGCTTCCCCGCCTTGCCCCCCCGTCCCCGAGGTCCCGGCAGTCCCGCCGCTACCCGATGTCCCGCCCGTACCCGAATCCCCACTCGCGCCGCCAGCGCCGCCGCCGCCAGGGCTCGCCGTAAATTCGTCGCTCCCGCACCCCGTCCCCAACGCCAGACACAGCGCCAGCGCCGCCACGGCCGCTGGATGTTGGCTCGCCGCGGAATCGCCGCGAGCACGACGACCGTTTCTGTCGCGGCCGCAGCGAGAGAGGCAGCCGGACACGGCCGCGCCTCCCGTGCTCGACACTCCCGAGGGTGTCGAGCTACCCGCGCCTCGCCGGACAAGCCCCTTCACGGCGCCTCGTGCTCCTCTCCGCTCGCTCCGTCCGTGCCGTCCGGGGCGGGATTCACTCCCACGCCGGACACGCTGCCGCCCGCGCCCTTCGTACCACCGCTGCCCGCCGTCTTCGTCACCGTCCCCGCCTCGATAGGCTTCGTCCCGCTCCACACCAGCGCGTAGCTCGGCCCGCCACTGCCTCCCGAGCCCGACCCACCCACGCCGCCCGTGCCGCCGTCGCCTCCGGACCCGCCTTTGCCCATGCCCGTGCCCGACGCGCCGCCGGGAGCGCCGCTCCCACCCGAGCCGCCCTCGCCCGCGTTACCGCCCTTGCCGCCCTTGCCCCCCGCGCTCGCCGTCAGCGTCACGTTCTCCAGGGTGACGGCCGACTGCCACGCGAGCAGCGCCACGCTCGCTCCGCCTCCGCCTCCCCCAGTGCCCTTCGTGCCACCGCAGCCGCCCATCCCGCCGGCTCCCCCGGAAGCGCCGATGCACGTCCCGAGGCTCGCCGCGCTCGCTCCGCCTCCCCCTCCACCTTGCCCAGCGTGCCCGTCCGTGCCCGCCGTCCCGTTTGCGGGGGCAAAGCCCGTGCCGCTGAAGACCCCGGTGGCGGGGGCCGACGATGCGAGGGTGCCCGGATTGCCGTTAGAGCCGTCGCCACCGCTCTGACCATTTGCACCAATCGTCCCTGACCCTGAGCCAGAGTTGTCAACGTTGGGCGGTGTCACGTTCGTTTGGGGTGTTCCCGGGTTGCCAGGCCCACCGCTAGCCCCCTGCGTTGCCGTCCCGCCTTGCCCGCCCTTCGACCCGCATCCGCTCGCGGCAGGCCAGGCTCCGCCGAGGTGCGTCTGCTGCGGCGTCAGCGCCAACCCGCACTCCGCGTCGCACCCCGCTTGCCCAGGCGCTGTCGTGGCGCACGCCGGCGCCGTGCTGGGAGAGGCGCCGTTCGCTCCCTTTGTCCCGTTCCCGCCGGCCGCGCCGTCTCCTCCCTTCCCCGCCACGAGCTCCACTCGCCGTAGCTCCACTCCGCTCGCGCTCGCCACCAGCGCTCCTATGCTCGACTCCCCCGCTCCTCCGTCCGCCGCCATCACCTGGAAGTCCTCCACCCTCAGCCCCGCCGTCGTCCCCGTGATGCTCAGCGCCGTGCTCGCTCCCGTCAGCTTCGCCTTCGCACTCGTCGTGTATTGCCACGTGCCGCAATCGAAGCCGCCGTAGATTCCATGTCCGGACAACCCGGAGAGGTTCAGGGGGGCCGCCTCCGTGTAGCCACTGCCGTCGTCGCACGCGTACACGTTCTTGGCGGAGGAGGCGGCTTCGCTCACCGCCTTCGATAGCGTCCCGTACGGCTTCGCCTCCGTCCCGTCCCCCGTCGCGTCCGACCCGCTCGGCGATACGAAAATTCCGTACTCCTCCGCGATGAGGCAGCTCTCTTCGCTTGGGCTCTTGGTGATGTCGCACGTCCCGCCATCCCCACCAGCGCCCGCCGTCCCCGCTTCCCCGCCTTGCCCCCCCGTCCCCGAGGTCCCGGCAGTCCCGCCGCTACCCGATGTCCCGCCCGTACCCGAATCCCCACTCGCGCCGCCAGCGCCGCCGCAGTTCGTACCTAGTTCGTCACACGTCGAGCTCGTATCGCCGCAGGCCGCCGTCGTCACCGCAAGCATCGAAAAACCCAAGAGTCCGAGAAGCGATCGCATTTTGTTCCTCCACCACTAGAAGCTGCCCTGCAATGTGATCCCGCTGGCGTTGCCCGTCGTCCACGGAGTCGCTCGCACTGCGCGGGCCGAAGATTCCGCCGGCCACAAGAAGAACGCTGCCGCGGTGCCGACCCCCAGCACGCCAGCCGCGACGAACGACACGTTTGAAATGCCGTTGGCGCTGTCGCCTTCGTCCCGCTTGCTGCGAACCTCTGCACAGAGAGAGGAACTCGCGCCTTGCGCCGATGAGCAGGGGGCGGGTCCGAACTTGCTTGTGGCTGCGTCGAGCGAGGTGGCCGCATCATCGTGCGCCGCCGAGCCCTTCAGCCTGAACCCCACACCCAAACCAACGGCAACCGCCGTCAACGCCCCACCAGCAATCAGCGCAACCGTCCGTGGTGCCACACCGTCGCGCGATGTGTCGTGCGGCTTACCAGTCCCAGGGTTGCCTGTGGTGTGCTCGCCGTTGCTCTTGCCTGCTGGCGCGCCTCCGGCACCCTCGAGTTCCAGCCTCACCAGCTGGACCTCCCCCTTGCTCGCGACAACCGTCCGTTCCGCGGGTGTTCTAGAAGGATAAGTGACTTTCACAACGTGTTGCCCAGGCTCCACGAACAGGTCCTCAGCGAGGGGTGCCAGACCCAACTTCTTCCCGTCCAAGAACACCTCGCTACCGCGCGGCTTCACTTCAATCCTTACAGCGCCAACCTGGCTTCGGGCGCGCTCGTAACCCTCCGAAGCTACCTTGCGTTGTGCCGGTTTCGTGTCGGTCGGCAACATCCGCAGGCAGTCCCGTGCTCGCTCTGCCGCCTCAACGAACTTTTCCAACTCAAGGCTCGCCTGCGCCAAGTTGCAGGCCACCACGTAACGCTGATCTAGCGCCCACGCCGCGCGGAAAGACTCGTACGCTTCTTGCCACCGACCATTGTTGGCCGCCGCCTGCCCACGCCTCAGGAGATCCCGGGCAACGGTGTCGACGTTTGACGGCTGGGCAACAGCGGTATTGAAGGCCAGCATCAGGCAGGCGCCCCATGCGACTGAGAGAATTCGCTTCATTCGATTGGGAACCAGAGGGGTTTGCCGTTGGATGAGGTCGGCGCGGGAGCGCTCGAGGGTTGAGGCTGTACCCCGCGAGCCGAGGCTCGCGGGGAAACCGGCGGAATCGCGGGACGTGACGTCGTGGTGCCGGGTGCGGCTGGAAGAACCGGAGCGCTCGGAGTGGAGACAGCAGGCGCG
Organism: Polyangiaceae bacterium; assembly: GCA_020633235.1. Lineage (NCBI taxonomy): Bacteria > Pseudomonadati > Myxococcota > Polyangiales > Polyangiaceae > Polyangiaceae bacterium. Next base: position 155,388 of record JACKEA010000002.1, read on the forward strand.
GAGTGAGTTGGAACCAGCCGCGGTGCCGAAGGGGTGGGCGCGGGACGGCCGGTCGCTTCCGTTGGCGCGGCGGCGGACGCGATGTTCGGCAGTGGATCCGGACTGCGTGATCGATTGGCCCAGATGAGGATCACCACGACGACGATGGCGGCGGCGCCGATCAGCGGCCACCACTTCCGTGGCTCGCGCGCCCCGGGCGCTCGACGGGCGGGGGCTCGGAGATTGCGTTGCGTTGTCGCGCGCCGCTCGTCCGCCTCGGAGTCCGCGGCATCAAGCGAGTCCTTGACGTGGACCGTCTGCATCTCCAGCGTCTTGTCGTACGCGGCGGGCGGGGTCTCCGGAGCGATGTACACCTGGCCGGCGGCAGGCTCGGCCTCGCGCTGCGCACGGCGCTCCGCTTGGCGCTCTTCATAGGTGTCCACCGATTCCGCCTCGACCGCGATGTCACGCAAGGCGCGCTGTGCCTCGAGCGCGCGGGCCGTGGGCTGACCACTGCCGTCGGTTTCTTCCGCCTCGAGCCGCAGCCTTGCAGCCTGTGCTGGCACCCGCAGCACCGCCGTCTCGAATGGGTTCGGTTCGGAGCTCGCCTCGGAGCCGGAACCACTCGTGCTCGGCGCGGTCGCCTCGCCGGTGTCCGGCTCCGCCCACGTGCCGTCCCGCAACGTGGTGCGTTTGGTCGCAACTCCGGGAACGCGATCTCGTTCCTCGATGGCGGACGCCAACCGTGCGTTGTGGCCCGCAACCTCCGCCTCCAAGCGCGACTTCTTCCGTTCGGAAGTCACGCTGTGCCTCTCGGAGCAATGTTGGCGGGGATAGACATGAAGCTTCAATAAATGGGAGCGAACTCGTCCTCTTGGCCAGGCTTCGCTCGGGGTTTCGTAGCCGGCCCGGGCCGGGGCGTCGACTTTGGTGCAGCCATCTTGGGTGTTGGGAACGTGGATTCCGCGGCCTTCGGCGCGGCCCGAAGTGCGGTTGCTACCGCAGCACTGGAAGGAAGCTCGGCGGCCGGCTGCGCAGGCGTGGGGCTGGGAGCGCCAGCCTGCACCAGTGCGCTAGACGATTCCGCGGGGATGCTGCTCGGAGACTCCGTAGTGGCCAAGCTGCCAGTGCTAGCCGAGTCTGTGGAGGCGGCCGGCTCGGCTGAGCTCGCAGCGCGCGCCCGCACCCAGCGAGCAATAGCGACGATCAGGAGCACGATGGCACCGCCCGTCCATATTGCAGCCAAGATCTGCTGCTGAATACGAGACAATCGGAAACGCCGCCGGCGCCGCGGCGTGACCTTCGCTTCGACTCTGCGGGCAAGGGCATCCGGCGTGTGATCCGCCACCTGCGCGGGAAGCTTGACCCGAGCCTGGCTGGCGACGCGACCTCCGTTGAGCGGAGCAGCGCGAGCCGGCTTGGCGTGGGTGGCGGTGCGCGGTTCAGCGGGCCGAGCCGGGGCAGCTCCCCCGCTTGCAGTGGTCCCGAGTCGGAGCGTCAGTCGGCCCGCGAGCGCTGCCTGCTCGGCAGGAACGGGTTCGGGCGACCACGTCGGCTGACGCCCGGCAAGCTCAACCTGAGCCGGTGGCGATTCCGGCTGAGGTCCGGGTTCGGGATCGGCCGGCGTCAACGCCGGCAGGTCGTACAGGTGCTGGATCGCGGGCACCAAGCCGCGCCCTCGACAATGCTCACCGAACTGCTTGCGGGCTCGTCGAATTGCTTCTCCGAACTCCGACATGCTGGTGTACCGCTGCGCGGGCCGCTTGGCGATCGCCTTCAGGATCAGCTGCCAGATGAACTCGGGAACCGCCGGTACGATGCTCGGAAGCGGCAGCGGCATTCCGTGGATCTGAAGACCCGCAAGCTGGCGCGGGCCAGGGACGTTCCCGCTCGCATCGGTGAACGCGTAGCGCCCCGCGATGCACTCGTAGAGCACCAGACCCAGCGTGTAGACGTCAGTCCGTGCATCTACGTTCTCTCCGAACAGTTGCTCGGGTGCCATGTACGCGGGCGTGCCGCGGATGATCATCTGGTCGGTGGTCTTGAGGCCGGAGTGGAACCACTTCGCCGTGCCCAGGTCCAAGATCTTGGCTTCGTCCCCGGTGGTAACGAACAGGTTGGCCGGCTTCACGTCGCGATGCACCACACCGTGCTCATGGGCCTGGTCCAGTCCGTCCGCGAACTGCGCCGCATAGTAGAGCGCCTGAGTCACGCTCAGGCGGCGAACGCGCCGCAGGATCTGCTGTACGTTCTCGCCCTCCAGCAGGTCCATGACAATGAAGACCACGTTGTCGGCGGTCACGCCCGCGTCGTGAACCTGCACCACGTTCGCGTGCTTCAGCTCGGCCAGCACCTGCGCTTCAATCTGAAAGCGGCGTTTGACCTCGGCCGGCTCCGCGTCGTCCACCTTCAGACACTTCATCGCCACCCGCCTGCGCAGGTACGGCTGAAGCGCGATGTACACGTCGCCCTGAGCGCCCTCCCCCAGCGGGGCGATGATCTCGTAGCGATCCACGAACGTGCCGGGTGTAAAGCGTCGGCGAGTCAACCCCACCTCCTCCGGACCCGTGAGTCCGGGGCGTGGCGAAGCATATCATCGTTCTGTCGCGACACCATCCGAGGCCTACAACCGCGTCATGGCAAGAGCCGCCAAGCCAAGGAGAAAGACACTCAGCAGCACAACGAGCGCGAACCCGCCTCGCGACAGACTCGGCTCTCGCGACGCACTGGGCTCGTGCGCTCCGCTCGATTCTGGCGGCCGTACTGGCTCTTGCTGCGCGGCCGAGAGCAGCGTGCCCGGGGTGCGCCCGCCGACATCGCTGTTTGATGCGCGAACCGGCTGCGCGTCCGGCTCAACGATGGGATCGGTCTTCCCGTCGTGTACAGGCAGCGCGTCCGAGGCAGAGGGCTCGCGAAGAGGCGCCGGACCGAGCGCTCGCGGCGGCATTGCGAGGGGCGTGAATGGCACGCCGCGGTCGGTCGAATCGTTGTTGTCCGCCAGAACGGCTTGTCCGCGCGCCACTTCCGAGTCCGACACCAGCTCGCTCCGATGCACCGCGATGGTGCCCACGGATCCGATCGGGCCTCGCAGCCGCACGGCGATCTGCCCGAGCGCAGCAGAGAACTCGTCCGCTGATTGGAACCGCTCGTCCTTCCGCTTGGCCAGCCCTCGAAGCACGGCCGCATCGAGCTCCGCAGGAACTGGATCCGGCGCGAAGCGGGAGGGCGCCGCCGGCAACTGCATCCGATGCGCGGCGAGGAGCTCGATCACGTTCTTGGTGTGATCGAAAGGCCCGCGCCCGGCGATCATCGTGTAGAGCACCAACGCGAGCGAGTAGATGTCCGAGCGGTGGTCCACGCTCTTGAGCGCCGCCTGCTCGGGAGAAACGTACCGTGGCGTGCCGATGACGGCGTGGCCATCCGTCCGAAAGCCTAACGGTGCCGGTGCGTTGTCGGAGATCCCTTCCAGCACCTTGGCGATCCCGAAATCCAACACCTTCAGGATCCGGCCGGCGTCCGTAGGTGAGCACAGGAACAGGTTGGTGGGTTTCACGTCCCGGTGCACCACCCCCAGCGCGTGCGCCGCACCGAGACCCGCGAGCGCTTGGCGCGCAAAATCGATCGCTTCAAGCACCGGAATGGCAGGCCGCGCCTTCAGCTCTTGGGCGAGGGTGTGCCCTTTCAGCCACTCCATGACCAGATACGGTCGTCCGCTCGGCGTGCGCCCAAAGTCGAGCACCTCCACCACATTGCGATGGGTGAGACGGCCGAGGCTGCGCGCCTCCAACGCCAACCGCTCGACCAGATCCTCGCGATCCGGCGCGTGCGACGGATGCACGACCTTGACCACCACCGTCCGCCCCAGATCGTGCTCGGCCAGATAGACCGCGCCCATTCCGCCCTCCCCCAACCGGGAGACGGTTCGATACGGCGTGCCTTCCAGCGGGTCCCCCGTGGGGCGCTTGACGTCGGTAGGATCTGGCAAGTCTCGAGCCAAGTGTGGTGAGTATATCGAACGACAGCTGGCGCGTCGCCGCCAGCTGACCCAGCGCTTCGTCCGCTCGCGCCGCCGGTTTCCCCGAACCTCGCACCCTCCCCAAACAATGCCTGGACATTCGAGGGCTTGCCGGTCCGGCGCGGTACCGTCCGGATGGGCCGGCCCGACCAGAAGCGTCGCAATCCTGCGACAGCCCCTGTCGCAGGAACCGAAGCGGCGCATGGCGGCCGTCATTTCGCGCCTGCGCCTGTCACGGCTGACAGTTCCAGAACACCACAAGATGAGGGTAGCGTGCGCGGCACGAGGATCCTCACGTCGAAGCTTCCTTGGGGGAGGCCATGAGCTGGTCCACATCACTACCGGAGGAGTTCGTGGGATACATCGAGCAGCTTGCTGAAACGCGCAGACAAACACCCGGCGAGTTCGCGGAGTCGGTCCGCCAATACCTGGACGTGTTCTTGGCTCGCGCTCACGCCGCGATAGCAAGCACGACGTGCGTCACCTTCGGTGAAGTGCAACACGCCCTGACCACCCTTCCGGCAGCGGGGACCGAGCCGACCGAACCCGGCCCGAGCCTGTCGCGCTACGTGGCTCTGGAATCAACACTCGGAATCGAGCTGCACGCCCACACTTGCAACACACGCCCAGAAGGCCTCGTGGTGCGCGGGGCGGTCGTGCTGCCGGGAGAAGCATCAGAAATTGAGCGAATTCGCCCATTCATGCTGTTTCCGCTCGAGGGCTCCTGTTGCTTCATCACCTGGGATCGCTTCCAACGCGCGGTGCTGGAAGGCAGCGGCGAGTCCGTTCACCCGTTTCCCATCCACCGTATCGAGCCTCGCCCAGAGAACGCCAATGTGAATTGACCCTACGCCCGTTCCCGCACGTGCACGCCAACGGTTGGCAGGGGCGTGTGGAAGCGGTAGCGTCGCGTCTCTCGCTCACGAGACACAGAGCATTGTCGGGGGTGACATGAATTGGCACTTGGCGTCGGAGTTCCCGCCAGATTTCGTCAGCTACCTCGAGCAGCTCGCTGAGGCTCGAATGGAGTCGCTGGCCGAGCTCACCACCTCGATTACCCGAGTGGTCGACATCTTCTTCGCGCGCGCTACGTCGGCAAAAGCCAATACGTCCTCGCTTGGGTTCGAGCAGGTACGGTCGAAGCTCATTCACCTCCCGCTGGCAGATGCACAACCACAGCCAGGGCGAACACCCTATGTCGCGCTCGGGACCACCCTGGGCATGGAGTTTCACGCCCTCACGTGCGACGCCTTCGACCCCACGCTGCTCGTGCGTGGCGCCATCGTCCTCCCCGGAGAAGCGCGGCGCCCGGACCGGGTTCGCGCTTTCGCGGTTTTTCCGCTACAGGCCGCATGTTCCTTCATCACCGCGGAGCGGTTCGAAGAGGTCTTGGACCACCCCCACGACTCGAGCAAGTTCGTTCACCCCTTTCCCGTGTACACCGCAGAGCTCCGCGGCCTTCGGGAACACGAGAATTGATAGGGCAGAGCAGGTCTGGAGCCCGAGACGCTCGTAGGTAGTTTGAAGAGGAGGACGCAGCCATGGCCAACATCTACAAGGAGAAGACTGAAGAACTTCACCAACTGCTCGACCGAGCCCGATCTGCCGATGGCGCGACCGTGCTCATTCCGGACCTACAGCGGCCGTATGTATGGACCCCAAATCAAGTATCGCTTCTCGTGGATTCACTGATCAGGGGCTGGCCCTTTGGCACTCTGTTGATGTGGAAAGTGGGACAGTCAGACATTCAGAACATCCCGCATCGGCAGTTCTGGCGCGTGGTGGATCGAACCAGCGATGCGGCCAGCAGTGTCGTTACGCGAAAGGACCCACCCGCCGCTTACCATATGGTCCTCGATGGCCAGCAGCGGGTGCAGAGCCTGCTACTCGCGCTCGGCGGAGACGCCTGGGGATTCAAGATGGAGGATCGCGCTTGGGCGCAGGAAGTCCAGGACCGTCGCCCCCGTGGCCGATACGGCAAGTACCGCCATTGGTCCAAAGCCAGCCTCTGTTTCGACCTCGATCGCTTTCTCCGGGAATACGATTCGAGCGGAGACCTTCTGACCATCGACTTTCGCACCGTGCTGCAGTGGGTGATCACGGATCCCTCAGATGGCCAGTCGAAGTGGACAAAGCCGGCGACGTACGAAGAGCCGCTTGCGAGAGCGTTCGCGGACGCGAACAAGGGACGACTCGTTCGCATGAGCCGGCTTTGGAGCTCGGCCACGCCGAACCCGAACATAAAGGAGGGTCAATTCCGGGACATACTCCAGCGGCTGCTGAAGAGCGAAGGCATCCCGGACGCGAAGGTCGAACAACTGCTCATCCCGATGGGCGAGCTGATGACGACGCTTCGCGATGTGAAGCTCAGCGAGGTAACATACCTTGAGCTGGTGGCCTTCGACGGGAACATCTGGACGGAGGATGCTTACAACGATGCAATCGTGAACATCTTCGCCAGACTCAACACAGCTGGTCGTACGCTCTCTCGTGAGGAAATCACGCTCGCTTGGCTGAAGGTCGGCTGGGACCCGAATGCGACCGGCGGGAGGACCGCGGGTGAGTGCTTTGAGGATCTGCTCGTGGAACTCGCGGACCGCGGGCTAGACATCAAGATGGACGATCTGGTCGCTGCCGTTTCGTTCATTTGGTCAGTGCTCTGCAATGGCGGCCAGATCCTGGCAAATCGCGACCTACTGAAGGGCGCCACAATCCGGCCCATGGCGTCGGACTTAGCCCGCCGATGGAAAGGGATCAGCCACGCAATCATTGGTGCGCTAGACGTGGTAGCGAGCCGCGGGCTCGAATTCGGGGGCGCTGGGCAATATTCCTCGCTCAACGCGCTCGCGGTCGTTTGGGCATGGCGGTACATCGCCGCTGATTGGGAAGACCGGCACCAGCTGGCAGTTCCCCAGCGGGACGGACTGCAGAAGAGCATCGACGCTGCGCTATCGGCCCGGGTCGATCGCTGGTTGATTTGCTCCCAATGGGCGGGGCGCTGGTCGGGATCTTCCCCTGCCATGGGTGGGTATGCGAAGGCGTTGAATGATGAGTTTCTCGCGTGCGAGAAGGTTGGCACGGTGGCCGAACTTCACGAGGCGCTCGCACGCAGGTTGAACGGCTTCGTGGTGGACTTGGAGCCCGATGCGGCCAACTACATCGCGAGTCTTGCCGCGAGCAGCCGCGAGCGGGTCGCAACCTATCGCACTGCACTGTGGGTCTGGCACCGTTTGGACGCCACGCGTTGGCTGATGTCCGCTACCCCCCTGCGGCTCGGAAAGCGGAAGGCCAACCTAGATGTAGATCACGCGGTGGCCTTCGCGCTCTGGGAAACGAAACTGAAAACAGAGCCGCCGAGCCATGTCGACGACGAAGCAGACCCGGTTCATGTTGTCAACATGTTGGGCAACTGCTCGTTGCTCGAGAAGGCGTTCAACATTTCCAAGGGCAGACACACGCTCGCTTGGTTCATGAACCAGGTCCACGAAGTCAAGCAGGGCGAGGTATCGCTGTCGTCCTGGGCGAAGGCACTCGGCCTGGATAGCGTGATGCTGGATCCGGAATCTTCTCCGACCGACGGAGTGATCAGCGCGATCGCTTCGCGGGATGCCTCGATCCGTGCGGATCTGACGGAATTTGTCAAAGGCATGAAGGTCCGCACCGACGTCTAGCCAGCCAGGGCACCTTCTACGGCCGGAGTACTCATCGATCCGGATTCGAGCCCGACTAGGCCACGCGTGGACGATCTTCGAACAATCCGAAAATTGTCGCACCTGCCACTTGCCGAGATGGGTCTACTCGCAGTCCACGAGCACTTCCGCATCGCAGGGCAACAGCTCGCTATAGTACCGCACAATTTGCGCAGAGAACGCGCGTGCCGTCATGTAGTTCATTCCGCCTCCAACCAGAATCCCGACTCCGAATGGTACGAGTCGACCGAGCGCAATACCGCCGCGCTTGGTTCCCCACTTGGTGAACACGGTAGTCCCGAGCTTCCTGTTGATGGCGGCAAGCAGCTTCCCGCTGACTTTCTTGTTGAACTGCTTGATGGCCACCTTCGTACCAACCCGACGCGTTGCCTCTCTTGCCGGCACGATGGCTCCAGTCGTCAGTCCCCAAACCACCACGACCTCATCCCTACGATCGAGCGAAGCTGGGTCGTGTCCGTGCAGACCCGCCACGATCAGCTGCAATGTCGTCAGGTTGCGTAGAATGAGCCAAGTCTCCGCAGTGAGTGTCGTTCCCTCGATGGCGACCTGCGCTGCAGTGCCCAGCCCGGGAATCGCACCGGGCAGTGACGCGACAACGCCCGCGCCGGTAAGCCGCCATATCGTTCCGGTCACCAATGACCTGGCCAGATCTTGCGGCGACCTGCCAGGGTGCTTCTGCCTCAGCTCAGCAATTGCTCTTTCAATGCTACGCGGGCTGGGAAAGATCATGAGCGCATTGAACACGCTCGTCAGTGTAGAATTCTCTGTCACCGCCCAGCTCCCCTGTCGTCGGCGCGTTCGAACGCTTCCACGTGGGAATGTGAGCGGACGGACGAGAAGTCGTCAAGGAACAAAGATCGGGCGCCAAACCGGGAGCTTGGACTCCAGCCTAGAAGGCGCCTCCAACCAGTGCCCGGACGGGGCTGAGCCTCCGCCGCCAGCTGCGGCGCGACGGGCACCGCGCCGCAGCGACAGGATCGTCACTGGCCGCCGGCTTCGGTCAAGATCTGCTCGACGATCTCTTTCTGTTCCTTCACGAGCTTCTCGGGGACCTCGTCGCCACAGGACACGATCTCGTCGGCGTTCGATTTGCGGCAGCCGATCTGGATCTTCAAGTGGCCGCCGCTCGTTTCCACCGTCCACAAGTACTTGAACTTCTCCTGGGCGATCTGCGAGCCGAGCAGCGTGCGCTCCTTGGTGACGATCTTTCCGGAGGCCTCGTCCTTTTCGTCGATGAGATAACCGCGATCGAGGAGCGTGCCCTCCGCCGCCGGTAGGAGCTTCTCGGAGGAGAGCTCCGTGGAGCGATCCGTGGGCGAATAGGGCGCCATCTTCGGACCGGTACAAGCCGCGAGAACCAGGGAGAAAACCAGGGCGGAACCGACGCGTCGCATGGGGCCGACGGTAGCACGGGTGTAAGGGCGTCTGGGGTCGGCCGTTGTCACGGCATGCGAATCAGCGCTGCCCTCCGCACCGTGTCCCTCGGCGTCGTCGTCTCCGCCACCCTGGCGCTGGCCGGCTGCGCGAAGCGGGCGGACGCGGGGGCGAGCCCTCCGGAGCCGGCAGCCCAGACCGCTGCGCCGAAGGGCGCCGCGAGCCTCGATACGCTGCGCGCCAGTGAGCGGAAGATCATCAAGAACGCGACGCTCACGTTGACCGTGGAGTCCCCCTCCGCCGCCGCCCGCGATGCGGCGGCGGTGGCCAAGCGCTTCTCTGGATACGTCGTGGAAGAAACCGCCAGCGGCGGCGGCGACGAGAGCGAGCCGCGGTGGGTGCGCGTGAGCCTCAAGGTGGACGCCGATCGCTTCGACGACGCTCTCGGCGAGCTGCGGCGCATGAGCACGGCCGTGGGGAGCGAGAGCATCAAGAGCGAGGACGTGACCGAGGAGTACGTGGACGTCGAAGCGCGCATCAAGACCGAGAAGAAGCTCGAGGAGCAATACCTCGCCCTGCTCGACAAGGCGACCACCGTGGAGGACACCCTGAAGGTGCAGAAGCAGCTGGCCGAGGTGCGTGGCAGCATCGAGAAGCTCGAAGGCCGAAAGCGCGTGCTCGACAATCAGACGCGGCTCTCGGCCATCGAGGTGACGTTCCAGCGCCAAGAGCCGCTGGTCGCGGGCACCCAGTTCGGCCGCGCAATGAAGCGCGCTGGGGCGGACGTGCTGAACGTCGGCTCGGCCATCATCACCGGCTTGATCCGGCTGACCGGCGTGATGATCCCGGTGTTCCTGCTGCTGCTGTTGCCCGCGTTCCTCATCGGCCGCGCCGTGCTGCGGCGCGCCCTCGGGACTCAGCGCAAGGCGACGGCGGTCTGACTGGACGTATCCACGCCTTCGATGGTGGCGAGCAGCGTCCCGGCCTCGTTGCCCACGCCCTCGGTGGTGCAGCCGTACACCTCGAGAGAGAAGACGGCGCTGGCGGGATTGCCCTGATCGTCGAAGGTAGGCGGGTAGCTGATGCTCGCCTCTCCGCCCGCCGGGATCAGCACCTGGTGGTTCAGCTCGTTGACGAACTTGCGATTTGCGTCGTCCTTGTCCACTACCGTGACCCGGCACACCGGAACGCTCATGGTGTTGGTGGCCTTCAGAGAGCCACCCGTCGACTGAATGCCCATCGCGCTCATCATCCCCGGTGAGCAGGCGGTGAGCAGAGCGGCCATCGTCATCGAGATACGAAGTTTCATCGAAGCCTCCGCGCGCGCCCCAAGCAAGCGCCGCGCCAGGGGGGCTCACGCGAAAACCCGCGCTCTTTTGCCCGCCGCCCTGGGACCACTCGGTCCAAGTCCTGGATCGATCCCTCCCCCCTCCAGCGCGTTGGAATTCGGTCTGATCCATCGACCGGACGCCGGCTCCCCCGGCAGCCGCGGGGCATACTCCGTGTCGCCATGGCCGTCTGGAAACCCGCCCTGCCTCTCGAACAGCTCCGTGCATCCGAGCGCAAGGCCGTCCGCATCGGCAAGAAGCAGATCGCCTTGTTCGTGGTGAACGACGGCGTGCGCGCCTGCGACAACCGCTGCCCCCACGAAGGCTATCCGCTCTCGGAAGGGAGCGTGGACGAGGATTGCCGGCTCACCTGCAACTGGCACAACTGGAAGTTCGACCTGACGACCGGCGAGAACGTGTTCGGCGGCGACGCCCTCGCCGTGTACGCGACACGGATCGAGCGGGGCATGGTGCTGGTGGACGTGGAAGAGCCGCCGGCGGAGGTGCGGGTGGAGCGGGGCTTCGCGCGCCTGGGGGAAGCGGCGGACGACGACGACTACGCGCGCCTGGCCCGGGAGCTGGCGCGCCTCGCGGCGTTGGGCGTGCCCCTCGAAGACACCGTGGCCTGGAGCATCGCGCGCAGCAGCGAGCAGCTCGAATACGGCATGACCCACGCCTACGCGGCGGCGGCGGACTGGCTCGCGCTGTTGGACGAGTCCAGAGACGAGACGGAGCGACTCGTGTGTGCGCTGGAGCCCGTCGCCCACGTGGCGCGCGACACCCTGCGCCGGCCCTGCTTTCCGTACTCGCGGGAGCGGACGCAGTTCGACGCCGACGGTCTGTGCGCCGCCATCGAGGCGGAGAACGAAGCCCTGGCGCTGGCGATGCTGGCGCCGGACACGGCGCTCGACGATCTGGAGCGCGCGCTGTCCCGCGCTGCCCTCGCCCACTACGCGGACTTCGGCCACTCGTTGATCTACGTACAGAAGGCGTTCGCCTTGTGTCGCCGCCTCGGCCCGGCCGTGCGGGAGCCGGTGCTCTCGTCGCTGGTGCGCTCCCTGGTATACGCCCAGCGCGAGGACCTGATCCCGGAATTTCGCGGCTACGGCAGCGCTCTCGCGCGCTTCGGCTCCGGTGCCGAGCTTCCTTCCGTGGTGGCGCTCGAAGCCCATGGCGTGCCGGGCGCCCTCGAGGCGACGGTTCGGGGCTCCGGTCTCGAGCCGGAGCGATTGTTCTCCGCGTTGCTCGAGGCGCTCGCGGAAGCGCTGCTCCATTTCGACATCGGCTGGATGGCGCGCAGCGATCGCCCGTACTCGGACAACGTCGATTGGCTGGACGTGACCCACGGCATCACCTTCGCCCATGCCGTGTGGACGCAGTGCCGCCGCCACCCGGAGCTGTGGCCCGCCGGGCTGCTGCAGATGGCGTGCTTCGTCGGACGCAACGCGCGCTATCTCGATCGCGACGAAGACGTCTCGGCTTTCTCCGCGGAGCCGGATGCGTACTTGGCGACCGCCCGGGGCATCGTGCTGGATCACGGCGAGCCCGAGCCGATCGTGAGCGCACACTTGCTGAAGACCTTTTCGGCCGTGCGTGCGCTTCGCGCCGCGGGGCACGAGCCTCCCGCGCTGATACCTGGCCTCCGGCGTTTCTTCGAGACGCCGCTGCCGCGCCGCCATGTGCGCCGGAGCGCGCGGCAAGCCCTGGCCTTCGTTGCCAAAGAGGGCTGAGGAGGCTCAGGTCAGGGGCCCCACCTGGGCGCTGACGCGCTCGAGCAAGTCTCCGTCGCGAATCAGCTCCGCCACCCGCTCGATGTCTTGATACAGCGGCCGGTCTTCGGTGAGCGGCGCCGCCGCCTGGCGCACTCCGGCGCGCGCCGCCTCCACGCCGTCCCCCCCCGTGAGCGGCAAGCGCTGCTCCAGGCCCTCTGCGGCGGTGAGCATCTCGATGGCCAGACAGCGACGAACGTTGTCGACCACGTTCTGCACCTTGCGTGCGGAGATGCTGCCCATGCTCACGTGGTCCTCCTTGCCGGCGCTGGAAGGGATGGAGTCCACGCTGGCGGGGTGGCACAGCACCTTGTTCTCGCTGACCAACGACGCACTGGCGACCTGGGCGATCATGAAGCCGCTCTCCAGCCCGCTGTGCCGCGCCAAGAACGGGGTGAGCCCGCTGGAGAGCGCCGGGTTCACCAGCTGCTCCACGCGGCGCTCGCTGATGTTGCCGAGCTCCGCCACCGCGATGGCTGCCATGTCCAGGGCGTAGGCAACGGGTTGACCGTGGAAGTTCCCGCCGCTGACGATGTCGGCGCCGTCGTCGTCCGAGAGGAACACGCTGGGGTTGTCGGTGACGCTGTTGATCTCGCGCTCCACCACCTCTCGAGCGAAGGCCAGCGCATCGCGGGAAGCGCCGTGAACCTGCGGCATGCAGCGCAGGGAGTACGGATCCTGCACTTTCTCGCAGTTCACGTGGCTGACCATGATGGCGCTGTTCTCCAGCAACGTGCGCAGGTTCTGCGCAACCACGGCCTGCCCCGGGTGCGGGCGGAGCTTCATCAACCGCGCCTCGAAGGGCCGCTTGCTGCCCTTCAGCGCGTCGAGACTCATGGCACCGGCGACGTCCGCCGCAGTGGCCAGCCGCGCGGCGTCGAACAGCGCCAGAGCGCCGAGGGCGGTCATGAACTGCGTGCCGTTGATCAGCGCCAGGCCTTCCTTGGCTTCCAGCTCCACGGGCGCGAGCCCCGCACGCTCGAGGGCGGTCTTCCCGTCCACGAGCTCCCCCTCGAAGCGCGCTTCGCCTTCTCCGGTGAGCGCGAGGGCCAAATGTGCCAGCGGCGCGAGATCGCCCGAGGCACCGACGGATCCTTGCGCCGGGATCCGCGGCAGTACGTTCTGGTTCAGCATCTGGATCAACTGGTCGATGATCACGCGGCGCACGCCGGAGTGCCCGAAGGACAGCGTCTGCGCTCGCAGCAACATCATGCCGCGCACGGCATCCGGAGCGAGCTCCGGACCCACCCCCGTGGAGTGGCTGCGCACCAAGTTCTTCTGCAAGCGCCGCACGTCGTCCGCACCGATGCGAGTTTCCGACAGCGCGCCGAAACCCGTGTTCACGCCGTACACCCTGGGCGCGTCGTCACCCGCTTCGGCGATCTTCTCCACCGCGCGGCGCGCACGATCCACACGTGCGGCAGCGTCCGGTGCGAGCGCGACGGGGCGCCGACGGCGGGCCACTTCGACGAGATCCTCCAGGGAAATCGGGCTTCCGAGCACGACCGGGGGGCGATTTTCGCGGGTCACGGCGTGAGCCTATACCAGCCGCTCGGACTCCTCACCCGGCTCCAGCAAGGAATGACTTGCTCCGGTTGCCAACGCATCACTATTCTCGCCGGCCCGTGGGCCGCGTTTTCCTCGCTCCATTCCGCTCCGCTCTCGCCGCCGCACTCGTGTGCTGGTCGCCGTCGCTGCTCGCCCAACCTGCCGAGCCGCCGCCACCCGAGGTGACCGAGACGCCCACGTCGCGTCCGGTTCCGCCACCGCCGCCGGCGTCCGACGAGACCACCGGCACCGAGTTCAAGCCGCGCTTCGTGTTGGAGACGGGACGCACGCCGTTCTCCCCGCCGAACCCGGACTCGATCAAATTCCAGATCCACGGCGAGTACCAGGCGCGCTTCACCGCGCTCTCGGACCTGCCGCTGCGCCCCTTCCGCAACGACCCCAGCACGGACTCGTTGGGACAGACGACGCGACTCACGCACTGGTTCCGCATCACGCCTCAGCTCACCATGCGCGAGAACCTGCGCCTCGTGGGTCAGATCGACGTGCCGCGCGGCTTCATCGGTGGGCAGGAGACGGAGCACGTCGACGCCGCGGAAGAGCCCTACGACGAGCGGCAACCCCTGAAGGTCAAGCCGCGCTGGCTGTACCTCGAATATCTCTCTCCCATCGGCTTGTTCCGCGTGGGCCAGCAGCCCTCGCACTGGGGCATGGGCCTCGTCGCCAACGACGGCGACCACCCGACGCTGTTCGGCGACTACTCCGGCGGCTCCATCGTGGAGCGGCTGCTGTTCGCGACGCGGCCTCTGGGCAAGGACTCGCCCTTCAACGTGGCTCTGGCCGGGGATCTGGTGTTCAAGGACGCCAACGCGGATCTGACCGACGACGAGACCGCGCTGCAGGGCGTGCTCGCGCTGTTCTATCAGGACAAGCACGACAACATGCTCGGCTTCTACGGCGTGTATCGTCATCAACGCCGAGAGAACAGCCTGCTCGCCCGCTCCTTCGACGAAACCCTGAAGGTGTGGAGCCTGGACTCCTCCGGGAAGTTCAACGCCAAGATCCCGGGCACCCAGGGCCACGTGTTCGGCGAATACGAGGTCAGCTACCTGCTCGGCAACACGAACTACGTGCGCACCGTGCAGCAGACACGGGACAACGAGCGCGAGGACGTGCGCGCCTTCGGTGCCGCCGTGCGCTTGGGTGCCGTGACCGAAAAGGGCGAAGGCGACGATCGCTGGGGTAACTTCGTGGCGGCCCTGGAGTGGGGCTGGGCCAGCGGCGACGCGGATCCGAACGACGGTGTGAGCCGTCGCTTCCGTTTCGATCCCAATCACAACGTCGGTCTCATCCTGTTCGACGAGGTCATGAACTGGAAGACCGCGCGAGCCGCGAGCATCGCGCAGGATCCCGAGCTCACCCAGCGCCCCGCTCCGGGCACGGATCTGCTCGCTTCCAACGGCAGCGTGTTCGGCGCCACCTATCTGAACCCCACCGTAGTGGTCCGCCCCGTCCGCGAGCTCGACCTCAAATTCGGCGCCGTGCTCGCGCAGACCACCGCGGACTTCGTCGATCCCGTGCGTGTCGGCACCGGCGGTGTGTTCGAGAACTTCGACGGCGGCGATCCTCGCAGCCACGACCTCGGCATCGAGCTCGACACCGGCTTCGAGTACCGCCACGCCCTCGACTACGAAATGACCCTGGAGCTCGGCGCCCAGGGCGGCGTGTTCTTCCCGGGCAACGCCTTCGCGGACGCCGCCGGCAACAAGATGGACAACCAGTTCATCGGCGTCGGCCGTCTCGGCCTCCAATACTGATCGCGCCTCCCCTCTCGCTCCCACGGCCCCAGACGGACGCGGGATGCGATCCCACTCCCCTTCCTCATCCAGGACGAGGGAATGTTGGTCCGGCGCGATCCCCGTCCCACGCCGCCCTCGTTCTCGTCCGCTCGGTGCCGACCTCGCCCTCGTTCTCGTCCGCTCGGTGCCGACCTCGCCCTCGTTCTCGTCCGCTCGGTGCCGACCTCACCCTCGTTCTCGTCCGCTCGGTGCCGACCTCGCCCCAGCGATCGCTTCCTGGGCGAGCCGCAGAGACTCGGAGCTCACGGGGCACCCTTCGCCCCCGTGCGCCGCGCCCGTTCTCCAAGCGCCACGCCCATGCCCGTCTCCGTGCGCACGCCCGTTCTCCGTTCGCCGTGTGCATACCGTCTTCGTGCGCACGCCCATCTCCGTGCGGCGCCCGTCGTCCGTGCCCGTCGTCCGTGCCCGTCTCCGTGCCGGTCGTCCGTGCCCGTGTCCGTCATCCGTGTCCGTGCCCATGCCCGTGCCCGTCATCCGTGCCCGTCCCCGTCATCCGTGCCCATGCCCGTCCCCGTCATCCGTGCCCATGCCCGTTCCGGTCTTCCGTGCCCACGCCCGTCCCCGTCATCCGTGCCCATGCCCGTCCCGCTCATCCGTGCCCATGCCCGTTCCCGTCTTCCGTGCCCACGCCCGTCATCCGTGCCCGTCATCCGTGCCCGTCATCCGTGCCCGTCATCCGTGCCCGTCGTCCATGCCCGTCCCCGTCATCCGTGCCCATGCCCGTCCCCGTCTTCCGTGCCCGTTCCCGTCATCCGTGCCCATGCCCGTTCCCGTCTTCCGTGCCCGTTCCCGTCATCCGCGCCCGTTCCCGTCATCCGTGCCCATGCCCGTCTTCCGCGCCCGTTCCCGTCATCCATGCCCATGCCCGTCTTCCGCGCCCGTGCGGAGCTGATGCCGCGTCGCACGTTGGTCTCGTGCGCCAACCGCGCATCCCTCACACGATGAGCTTGGTGAGCATGGCGTACAGGTGATTGCCGAGCTCCACGACCTCGGCAACGCACTCCGCTCGCGCGTCCCCTGCCCGTGCTGCGATCTCCACCGCCGCCACGGCCTCGACAGTTTCGCCCCGCGCGATGGTGTACGCCCGCGCTTTGTCCCGTCTCGTGAAGCGACCGGCGCCTTCAGCCACGTTCAGGCACGCGGACTTCGCTGCGCGCAGCGCTTCGTCCCGGAGCTTTCGGTCGCGGATGCTGGCCGCTCGCACGGCGTCCAGGAGCTCCACGGCCACGCCGTAAGCTTTCAGTTGATGATGCGGAAGTTTCGAAGCGGATGATTTGAAGTTTGTCATTTCGAGGTGGCCTTTCACCCCAGAAAGGCCACCGAGACCCCGCCGCTCCCCGACGTTTCTCTCCCCTCTTCCCCCTCGCCTGCAGGCGCCAGTGCCAGCGTCAGCTGGCGCGCGCCTGCTCCCCACCGTCTCCCCGTCTCCCCGCCGCACCCCGATCCAACCCGTGCTGTCTTCGTCCGTCCCCGTCCGTCTCCGCGTGCACGCCCGTCTCCGTGCGCACGCCGGTTCTCCAATCGCCGTGCCCATGCCCATGCCCGTCATCCGTGCCCATGCCCGTCGTTCGTGCCCGTGCCCGTCGTCCGTGCCCATGCCCGTTCCCCTCATCCGTGCCCATGCCCGTCGTCCGTGCCCATGCCCGTCATCCGTGCCCGTGCGGAGCTGATGCCGCGTCGCACGTTGGTCTCGTGCGCCAACCGCGCATCCCTCACACGATGAGCTTGGTGAGCATGGCGTACAGGTGATTGCCGAGCTCCACGACCTCGGCAACGCACTCCGCTCGCGCGTCCCCTGCCCGTGCTGCGATCTCCACCGCCGCCACGGCCTCGACAGTTTCGCCCCGCGCGATGGTGTACGCCCGCGCTTTGTCCCGTCTCGTGAAGCGACCGGCGCCTTCAGCCACGTTCAGGCACGCGGACTTCGCTGCGCGCAGCGCTTCGTCCCGGAGCTTTCGGTCGCGGATGCTGGCCGCTCGCACGGCGTCCAGGAGCTCCACGGCCACGCCGTAAGCTTTCAGTTGATGATGCGGAAGTTTCGAAGCGGATGATTTGAAGTTTGTCATTTCGAGGTGGCCTTTCACCCCAGAAAGGCCACCGAGACCCCGCCGCTCCCCGACGTTTCTCTCCCCTCTCCCCCGTCGCCTGCAGGCGCCAGTGCCAGCGTCAGCTGGCGCGCGCCTGCTCCCCACCGTCTCCCCGCCGCACCCCGATCCAACCCGTGCTCGTCTTCGTCCGTCCCCGTCCGTCTCCGCGAGCACGCCCGTCTCCGTGCGCACGCCGTGCCCATGCCCGTCATCCGTGCCCATGCCCGTCTTCCGTGCCCGTTCCCGTCATCCGTGCCCGTCCTCCGTGCCCGTCATCCGTCATCCGTGCCCGTCGTCCATGCCCGTGCCCGTCCTCCGTGCCCATGCCCGTCTTCATCCGTGCCCGTGCCCGCCGTCCGTGCCCGTCTTCGTCCGTGCCCATGCCCATCCATCTCCGTGGGCGTGACGCCCGCCTCCCCCCCGTGTACGACGCTCCCCACCTTGACTCCCGAACGCGAGACGAACCGCACCCTGATGTACGGCGGCTGCGCGGGTTGCGTCGGCGCCGCGGTGCTCTTCCTCGCCGGCGGTGCCCTCGCCTTCTACGGCTTCCTGAGCGGCCTCTCCGTGCTCACCATCGCGGGCGTCGCAGTCGTCGTCGCGGCCATCGCCGTTGGCGTGGTTTCCGGCATCGTCAACAACTTGGGCTTCGGGAAGGATCTCGCGAACCGCATCCAAGGACGGAACCGCTGAGCCAACATTACTTGACTTATACTTGACAGACACTTGACGACATCGAGTTGGCAAGTCATGTTGAAGGCATGGAAGCCGTGCTTCTCGACAACATGGTGCCGCCGTCCCCGTACCGTGGTTCCAAGGGGGGAGTAGACATCCAAGGACTGTTCGAGCTTTTGGCGGTTGATCAGTCGACATTGGCGAAGGCGCTGGGGGTATCGCGCCAGGCGGTATCGCAGCAGTTGGCAAGCAAGCAGCGATTCGTGCGACCCAAGAGTGCGGACGTTCGCAAGTTCTGGGACGATCTCAACGACGTGGTGGCTCTGTTGCTCGCTCTGACCGACGGCAACAACAAGGAAGAGGAAGTCCGGCTTTGGCTGCGCTCGCCAAACAAGGCGCTTGGCCTCGAGCGCCCGATTGACCTCGTCATCGCCAGAAACCTCGAGCCGTTGAAGACGGCGCTGATGGATGCTTTCACCGCTGCTCATGGCGGATAGCACTCAAAGCCTCAGGCCCAACTCCTTCAACACTCCCTGCGGGTCCTCGACGGAAAGCTCGACGGCCGGGTTCCGGGGTTTGGCCATCCCGGGGGAGGAGACGTCCATGAAGAGCGCCAAGTTGTGCTTTCCTTGCTTTCGCAGGAGCTTGCGCCACGGATACGGAGGGTAGAGCATCCCGTCGAATCGTGCGTCTGCGGCGACAAGTGCTCCGATGTGTTGTGTGGTACTGCGAACGCCGGCGTTCATGTCCGCTTCCCACTGATCGGTGGGGGCGAGTAGGTCGGCGAGTGTGATTCCCAAGCGCCGTCGCACCCGCGCGTTCGTCAGGTCGAGCACGCTCGCCGTGGCTTCGACGGTTACGTAAATGTAGGGTGAGGCCTTCGCGGAGAGTGGTCCCAGAAGATCGGTGAGCGTGCGAGGCCCAATCTCGGCGCTAGCTACTGTGTGGTCGGCAGCCAAGTACAAGACCGGCTGGGTGCCCTTGAAGTTGTAGCGATAGCCACGTTGGTAGGACCAGGTGCAGTCGAAGAAGCAGTCTTTCCCGTGAAGCGTCGCGACATCCGTGTTGTATGCGCGAACGAACGCGGCTTTGGTGATACGCGAGGGCGCGACCGAAGCCAGCTTGTCCCTTGTCTTCTGGGTGTCCACGGGTCTCGTTGGTGACGAGTCAAACGGGAACGCAGATTCTGGCTCCCACCGACTTCCGCTACAACCAAAACATCATGGCTCGGGCACCGAAGATGGCGGCGCCAGCAGACGAAGCACACTCATCCGCGTTGCCACACGACAGCATCACGCCGAAACCCTCTCGCGTTCGATTCGGAAGCTACGCTGCCTTCGCTCCAGCGAACTTGCGCAGGACGCATCGTGAAGCGCGCGAGGGACCAGTGACGCCTCCGAGCGCCTGGGTTACGCTGCCCTCGCCGTCGTGAGCTTCGTCTGCCCGGAATGCGCGCGCTTGTACCCAGCTTCGGGCTTCTGCACCGAAGACGGCGCCGCCCTGGTCAACACCGCCCTCGACCCCATGCTCGGCCGCCGCGTGGGCAGCCACTGCATTGCCCGTCCCATCGGCGCCGGGGGCATGGGCGAGGTGTATCTCGGTGTTCACCCCGACATCGGCAGCCGCGTCGCCATCAAGCTCTTGTCCTACGACTGCGCCCGCGTGCCGCAGATGGTGGATCGCTTTTTCGCTGAAGCGCGGGCCGTCAACGTGATCCGTCACGAGGGCATCGTCAGCGTCACGGACCTGAGCCGCCTGGAAGACGGCCGGCCCTACATCGTGATGGAGTTCCTCGACGGCGCCCCGCTCTCGCGAGTGTTCGACGAGCAACGCCCGATGCCCTTGGGCGGCTTCGTCCAGCTGATGCTTCAGGTGCTCGACGCGCTGGGCGCCGCCCACGCCCAAGGCATCACGCATCGCGATCTCAAGCCCGACAACGTGTTCGTCACGGCGACGGGACGCGCCAAGCTCCTCGACTTCGGCATCGCCAAGCTGAGGCCGGACATCGCGTCGGTGAGCGAGGCCACGCGCACCGGCGCCCTGCTCGGCACCCCGTTCTACATGTCGCCGGAGCAGGCCCAGGGCCAGCACGTGGATGCCCGCTCGGACTTGTATTCGCTGGGCGTGATGCTGTTCGAGGGCGTCACCGGTCGGCGTCCCTTCCAGGGGGAGACCTTGTTCGAGCTCTTGCGACAGCAAATTCAGGAATCTCCCGTGCGCCCTTCGGAGCTGCGACCGGATCTGCCGCCCGCCCTCGAGAGCGTGATCCTCCGCTGTCTGGAGAAGGATCCCGCGCGCCGCATCCAGACCGCCGGCGAGCTCGCCGCGCAGCTCCGCCAAGCAGCGCAGTTCCTCCCGGCGGAGAGCTTTCACACCCTGACCGGTCGCGCCCAGAGCTGGCACTCGCTCCTGCCAGCTTCGCCCTCGGGGCCGCTGCCGCCGACGGCACCGGGAGTCGCGCAGACCTTGCCCCAGCCCGGCAGCACCACGCGCGCCGGCGTGCTGGGCGTGGGCGTGGGCCTCGCGTTCGCCGGCGTGCTCGTGCTCGCGCTCTTGGTGGTGGGCGGCGGCGCGCTGTACTTCATGTCCGAGCGCGGCGGCCCCGCGCCCATCGCGCCGGTGGGTGCGGCGCCCCGGAGTGGTTCCGCGCCGAGCCAACAAGCCTCGTCCTCTGGAAGCAAGGGCATCGACCTGAAGCACTTCGACGCCATCGGCTACTATCCCGAAGCCGAGAAGCTCGCGCGCGGGGTGTACGCCGACGCCGGGCTCACCAGCATGTCGATCGACAGTCCCGACAAGGACGGCCTCGTGGACGTCACGGAAGACGGCATCGTGTCCTACAGCTTCCGCTCCCCCAAGCAGGGCGGCTCGAACTGTCTCGTGTCGGTGACCGTCACGGAGGACGGCGCGATGGCGACGGCGATGCCCATCAGCGTGTGTTTCGCGGCCATCGTGAAGCCCCCGAGCTGCGCGCTTTCGACGCTGCGCGCCAAGATGGGGGGGCGCTTTGCAGCGGATGCGACCCTCACCTACGGCAGCGGCGGTTGGACGGTGGTGTCGGGCGACGACATCCGCATGATCCCGGACGACTGCGGCGCGGCGTCGGCCCATTGACCGACCCGTTCCGCGATGGAACACTGCCCGCGGGAAAAGCCATGAATCACCGCACTCTCGCGAGCAGCCTTGCGCTCGCCCTCGGGCTTTCGGCACTCGGCTGCAGCGTGGACGAAGTTCCCGAAGGCCTCCGGCGCACTCCGCCGGGCGACGGCCCCACGGTTCGCTTCGACCTGTATCACAAGCCGCTGCCCGACATTCCGCTGCCGAACGACAGCGCCACGTGGCCGGACCCCACCAGCCGCACCGGCTTGCGAGTGAACGCCAGCATCGTGGCCCCCACGGAGATCGAAGCGACGGCGCGCAAGAAGTTCGACTCCCTCGAAGGCTGGGGTACCTACGCGCCGATCACGATCGCCTTCGACAAGAAGCCCGGCCAGGCCGGCGCCGCGATCGATCTCGCCAACGTGGTGAAGCGACACCAAGGGGACGACTACGAGCTCGCCGACGACGCCGTGTACGTCGTCAACCTGGACACCGGCGTGCCCGCCATCGTGGACGTCGGCGATGGTGCGTTCCAGTACATCATTCGCGAGAAGGGCAAGTACTGGCGCAACGACACACGCAAGCTGGAAGAGAACCTGATGTGGGACACCGCCGACGAAACGGTGGATCCCGAGACGGGCAAGCGAGATCCGAACCGCGTCACCGCGGACGGCACGCCCATCTACAAGCCGGAGTGGGACACGGACTTCGACGGCGTCCTGGATCGCCCGAACCTGTTGAATCAGGACGCGTGCCCCAGCCAAGTGGACGTGCAGCTCGGCAACGTGAGCGAGGTCGAGCGCGACAAGTGCATCGCCGACCAGCTCCTCACCTGGTACGAGCGCGAGACCGACACCTTGATCCTGCGCCCCCTGGTGCCGCTCGAGGAAAAGACCCGCTACGCCGTGGTGGTGACGGATCGACTGGTGGACGCCGAAGGCAGGCCCGTGCGCTCGCCCTTCGACTTCGTGTACCACCCGAGCCAGGAAGACGGCATCGCCAAGCTGAAGGCGCACCTGTCCAACAAGGACCTCGCCAGCTACTACGGCGACATCGGCGGTACCGGCCTCAAGCACGTGGCCTTCGCCTGGACCTTCACCACGCAACCGGTGGTGGAAGATCTGCGTGAGATCCGCGACGGCCTGTACGGCAAGGGCCCGCTAGCGAAGCTCTCTTCGAGCTTCCCTGCCGAAGCCAACATCGCCCGAGCCGCCGGTCTCATCGATCTGGAGGCAATGGCCGACGGCGCCGAGGAGGATCCCAACTGGAAAGAGGATCCCAAGTGCGTGGACAAGGTGGCCCGCCCGAACATCGTCGAGATGGACAAGGTGAAGGCCACCCTCAAGGCCCTGGCCAATCAAGGCTTCGGCTTCGAGGGCCCCACCCTGGATTCGTTGCTCGAGTCCTTCAACGCCATCGATCACATCGCCGTCGGCACCTTCAAGTCGCCCTTTTTCATCGAAGGCGGTCCCAAGGGCCGGGACCCGAACGCGTCCTTCGACATCGATTTCGCCACCGGCGACGGCTACGTCGGCTCGGACGACGTCCAGTTCATGATCACGATCCCGAAGGAGACGGCGGAGCACAAGCAGCCGTTCCCGGTGGCGTACTACGGCCACGGCTACACCAGCTCGGATCTCGAGCAGCTGGGGTTCGCGGGCTGGCTCGCTTCCCAAGGCATCGCCAGCGTCGGGATGAACGCGACCTTCCACGGCCTCGAGCTCGGGGACGTGGAGCTGAAGCTGGCCAAGGGCCTGTTCAGCAGCGCCTGTGAGGCACCCTTCGCCAGCGCGCTGCTCGCCGGCCGCGCCCGCGACCTCGACGGCGACGGCGTGCCGAACTCCGGCGGAGATTACTGGACCAGCTACCTGTTCCACACCCGCGATGTGGTGCGCCAGAGCGCCGTGGATCTGTTGCAGATGTTCCGCGTGTTCAAGAGCTTCGACGGCAAGCGCCTGAGCAAGCAGGACTTCGACGCAGACGGGGAGCCGAACCTCGCCGGCGACTTCGATGGCAACGGCGTGCCCGACATCGGCGGCCCCGACGGCAAGTACTACGCGTGGGGCCAGTCCCTCGGCGGCATCCTGGCGCCCTTCGTCGCGGCGCTCGACCCCAAGGTCACCGCCGCAGCGCCCACCAGCGGCTCGGGAGGGCTGTTGGACGTCGGCGCGCGCACCTTCCAGGGCGGCGCCTTCGAGGGCATCTATCTCCGGAACTTCGGCCCCTTGATCGTGGGCGTCCCCGCGAAGGAGTTCTACGACGCCGGCAAGCAGGACCAGACCAGCTGCAGCGAAGATCAGGTGAGCCTGCGCTTCAACGTGATCGACGTGAACAACAGCCGCGAGGTCGAGATCAACTGCGTCGACAAGAAGCTGTTCAGCAAGGGCGGCACCGCCTTCGTGTACAACGGCGGCAACGGCGAGCTCCGCTGTGCGCGCATGGACAGCGACGGGCGCTTCCGCATCGGCATGCCCTCGAGCCTCGGGGATCGCCTCGAGATCCAGCT
Organism: Polyangiaceae bacterium; assembly: GCA_020633235.1. Lineage (NCBI taxonomy): Bacteria > Pseudomonadati > Myxococcota > Polyangiales > Polyangiaceae > Polyangiaceae bacterium. The sequence continues at coordinate 179,295 of JACKEA010000002.1, forward strand.
CTACGATCAGCCCGACGTGGTGGACAGCTACGACGGCGACACCGGCTGCCATCCCACCGTCGACACGGAGCACCGCGTGGCGGTGATCGACGAGTGGGGCAAGGGGCTCATCGAGAGCGGAGCGCCGGATCCGACGGGCAACTCGTCCAAGCCGGTGTGCAGCGCGGAAGGCGGCTGCACCAAGTTCCAGAATCAGTACTTTGCCGCGGGCTCCAAGCTGCGCGCCATCGCCGAGGGCTTCGGCCACATCCGACAGACCCCGTCGTTGCGTCGCTTCATGAGCTTGGCGAGCAACATCATCGACCCGGGTGATCCCATCAACTATGCGCCGTACTACGGCCTCAAGCCGATGACGGACTGGAACGGCGACGTGCAACCGCCCACGGCGGTGCTCAACATCGTGACGGTGGGCGACATGAACGTGCCCCTCAACAGCGGCATCGCCCTCGGGCGCGCCGCCGGCGCGGTGCCGTTCCTGCGCCCGGACGCCCTCGAGCGCTACCCCGCATACGCGGACTACGTCACGCCGGACGCGCTGTACTCCGCCCTCGGAGGCAAGACTCCGAGCCGCGTGCTGGTGGAAAAGCACGTGATGGAGGGCATCAACCGTTTGGAGCGCAACGCCCCGGCGGATCTCACCAGCTGCATGCCGAACGAAGTACCGGTCACCGCCAACGACATGGTCTGTCACCCGGCCTGCACGGACGAGGACACCAGCAAGTGCCTCAGCGGCCAGACCTGCGTCAGCGGCCGCTGCGTGAAGAAGCCCATCCCCGAGGCCACCTGCGCGCAGTACCTCTACAACGTGGACGTCCTCGACGAGGGCATCGCCGGCTACGGTGAAGCCCACGCGTCCGAGCCGTTGCGTCTGGCTCGCATCGCGATGCCCGCCACGGCCAGCACGATCGACGACGTGTGGGCGCCTCGCTTGGACGGCGAGCCCTTTGGCAAGGACGACGGCGCCTGGAGCGCGGACAAGCGCGTCCTTGGCCAGCTCATGGCCTACGTGCAGCCCACCGGCGTGCACGGCTTCGATCCGAGTGATCCGTGCCTCAACTGGAACACCGGACAGTACATGATCAACCTGATCGGGCGCTTCTTCGCGACGGACGGCGCGGACGTGTATTACCTCTCGCACCCCGAGACCCACGAGTGCTTGGCGCGCTCCGTGGGCAACGGGAGCTGCTCCTTCGTGAACATTCCCGAGTGAGGGTCCGGGGCGCGGTGTTTCCGCGGCGGCCCGACATGCTCACGATCATGGCGGACGCTGTCCTTTCTTGTTGGCTCGGCGCGAGCCCCGTCCCGTGAGCGACCCGCCCTCGAGCGACCCGCCACGGGACTCCGCGTCGGTGGTACTGCTGCGCGACGCAGGCGACGGCCCGGAGGTGTTCCTGCTCCGGCGCAGCGGCGACTCCACGGTGCTCGGGAACGTGCACGTGTTCGCCGGCGGCAAGGTGGATCCGGAAGATCACGACGGCTGGCCCGACGCACCCGAAGGCCTGGGAGAGTGGCTCGGTGAGCCGGAGCTCGACCCGCGGCGCGCTCGCGCGCTGGTGGTGGCGGCCTGTCGCGAGACGCGGGAGGAGACCGGCGTGGTGCTCACGCCCGCGGAGCTGGTCCCGCTCTCGCGCTGGATCACGCCGGAACGCCCGGCGCTGATGAAGCGCCGCTTCGACACGCGCTTCTTCTTGGCGCGGCTGCCCGCGGGGGCGACGGCCAGCCATGACGGACAGGAAGCGGACCAGAGCGTGTGGCTCACGCCCAAGCGCGCTCTGGCGGCCTACTACGACGACGCGATCCACCTCGCGCCGCCGCAGATCATGACGCTGATGACGCTGGCGTCGGAGCCGTCCGTAGAGGCCATGCTCGGGCGCTATCGCGGCAAGAAGCCTCCGCTCGTCGAGCCGATGCCTTTCGAGGTGAACGGCCGCCGCGCCGTGGCGTACCCCGGGGATCCGCTGCACCCCGTGCGCGAGCGCGCGATGCCGGGGCCGACGCGCCTCACCCTCGTGAACGGCCGCTTTCGCTGAACGCCCGGGCCAGGCGCGCTGCGGCTTCGCGGAGCTCGTCCTCGTTCATGCGACCGAAGCCGATGCGCAGGTACGGCCGGCGGCGCCCGTCGAAAGAGAAGTCCTTGGCGGTGCGCACCGAGACGTCGCGAGCAAGGGCCGCCGTCGCCCACGCTTCCACGTCCACCCCGGGAGCCCGCGCCCACAGCGCCAAGCCTCCGGCCGGCACTCGAAAGCGCAGGCGATCGCCGAAGTGCCCTCGGAGCTCCGAGACCAGCACGTCACGGCGGGCATGGAAAGCGCGGCGCATGCGGCGCACGTGGCGCGCGAGCTCGCCGTCGGAGATGAGCTCCGCCACGGCGGCTTCGGTCGCCTGGTCTCCCTGACGATCCACCTGAACGCGGAGCGCTGCCATGCGCTCGACGAGCGCCGGCGGCGCCACCACGAAGCCGATGCGAAGACCGGGCGCCAGCACCTTGGAGAGCGTGCCGATGTAGACCACGACGCCCGCGCGATCCGCGCTGGCCAACGGCAGCACCGGACGTCCGTCGTAGTGGAACTCGTTGTCGTAGTCGTCCTCGAGGATCGCGAAGCGGTGCTCTCGGGCGAGCTCCAACAGCCGCAGCCGACGACCAGCGGAGAGCACCACCGTCGTGGGGTACTGATGGTGCGGCGTGAGGTACACGGCGCGCACGCGCTGGCGGGTGAGCAGCGCTTCCAGGTCGCTCACCACGAGCCCCTGCTCGTCCACACGGATGGGACGCAGGCGCGCGCCGGTGCTGGAGAGCGCGCGCCACGCCGGGGCGTAGCCGAAGCTCTCCACCGCCACCACGTCGTCGGGCTCGAGCAGCAGTTGGCCCGCGAGCCACAGGCCCATCTGGCTGCCGCGGGTCACCATCACGTCGTCCGCGGCGGGGGCCAACCCGCGCAAGGTGGACAGCATTTCTCCGAGGCCCACGCGCAGCTCGCCGAGACCGCGGGGATCTCCGTAGTCGAGCAGCGCGCCCCCGCGCTTCGCCAGCGCGCGACGGTACGCGCGAGCGAGCACCGCGTGCGGCGCGAGGCGCAGATCCGGCAAGCCCCCGCGCAAGTCGAAGCGCGCCGTGGGCGGCGCCATGAAGGGCGCGACGTCACGCCGGAGCTCGAAGCCGAGACGGCGAGGGACTTCCGAGCGCGGCCCCGCGGTCTTGGCGAAGCGCCGCGGTCGATCCGCCGGGCGGGACAGCGCCACGAAGGTGCCGCGCGCCGCTTGCGTCTCGATCCACCCTTCGGCTTCGAGCTCTGCGTAGGCAGCGACCACCGTGTTGCGGTGTACCCCCAGGCTCTCGGCCAGGGCGCGGGTGCCCGGAAGCCGCGCGCCGGGCACGAGGCGGCCGCGGGCGATGTCCTCGGCCACCGCTGCGGCGATGGCCACGAACAGCGGCCCCGGACGATCCAGGGACAGCGCCAGCTCGAAGCTCACCGGCAAAGCCTAACTGGACTACCAAAAATGTTCAATCTGGCACTTTTTGACAGGCCGGCAGCGCGCCACCCTGAGGCCCATGAAGGCGATCCACAGTGCGAGCGAGAGCGAAGCCCGCCGCTGGCTCTCGGAGGCCCGAGCCGTCCACGTGGCGGGCACCACGCCGGAGGGAGCGCCGCTCTTGCGCGCGCTGCATACGGCGTGGGTGGACGACGCGTTCACCTTCCACGGCTCCGTACGGGGCGAAAAGACGCTGTGGGACGGCCGCCCGGTGGTGATCGCGACGGAGCGCGTCGTCGCGCGCATCCCGAGCTACTTCCGCGATCCCGAGCGCGCCTGCCCGGCCACCACGTACTACTTGAGCGCGCAGGTCGAGGGCGTGGTGGAGCGCGTCGTCGATCCGGATGCGAAGGCACGAGCTCTCGCCGCGTTGATGGCGCGGCACCAGCCCGAGGGCGGTCACGTTCCCATCGCGGCGGATCACCCGCTGTACCGGAGCAGCATCGACAGCCTGTGGGTGATGCGGGTGGTGCCCACCCGCGTGAGCGGCAAGAAGAAGCTCGGCCAAGAGCGCCCTGTGCGCGAGATCGAGAACATCGTCCGGGGCCTGTGGCAGCGCGGCACGACGGAGGACCTTCGCGCCATCGACGTGATCTTGGACGCGCATCCCGAGGGGCCGCGTCCCGATTTTCTGGTGGGACCCGACGGCACCCGTCTGTGCCCTGCCCTCGGCCCCCAGGACGTCAGCGCGGGGGTGGAGCTGTTGCGCGATCAGTACTGGAACGTGGGCGTGGACGACGCGCGTTTGGCCGCCGCGCTCGTCGGTTCGTCGGCGTGGGTGGGCGCGCGCAACGCCGACGGCCGGCTGGTGGCCACGGCGCGGGCCATCTCCGACGGCGCCAAGCGCGCGGAGATACTCGACGTCGCCGTGGCCGAGCCATGGCGCGGCCGCGGCGTCGGCCGCCGTGTGTTCGAGCTGTTGCTCTCCCACGCCGCCGTCCGAAGCGTGCGCAGCGTGAACCTCCGGACCAAGGACGCCCAGTCGTTCTATGCACGATTCGAGTTCACCTCCGCGCGCCCGCGCAATCACGAGATGGCGCTCGTGCGCGCCTGATATTCAGGTCCGCACCAGCACCAACGGACAGCCGACCCGACGCCGCAGCTCCGGCAGGCTGCCTTCGTCGAGCCACGGCGCGTCCGCGGCGATGAGCACCAAGCGCGCACCGCTCGGCGCGAGCAAGGCGCCGATGGCCTCGGCGTCGAAGGGCTCGCTCTCCTGGACGGCAACGGGCTTGCCAGAGCCGGACAGGGGTGGCTCGTCACCGTCCGGCGGCAGCACCACGCGCAGAGGCCCCGGGCCGCCCAAGGCCTCGGCGATGGGAAGCAGGCCCAGGGCTTGATCGCGGGAGCGCGCGATCACCACCACCGGCCCCGGCCGCGCGCGGCGCGCGCGCGTCTCGCCCAGCAGGATCAGGTCGCGCCCCTGGGACAGCGACCGGAGCGCCCCCAGCAGCCGACCCCGCGCCACCCCGAAGCTCGCTGGGATCCGGGCGCGATCAGCGGCACGGGAAAGGTTGGATTCCGCCCGGGAGGCTGCGCTCTTCCAACCCGCCTCCACCGTGGCCGGCCGCAGGGGCGAGGTGCGACCGCTGCGATCCACCAGCGTGGCGAAGGGCAACGCCGCCAGGCGTAGCGCTTCCACCTCTTCGACGAACACGCCGAACAGCTCCGCTCGCAGCTGCTCAGCCAGCTCGATGGCTTGTCGGGTGGCCGCCGCCGCGTCGGCAGCCGCCTCGAATGCGACCACGACGCGATAGCGCTCCGTCATCCCTCGGCTCCCTGGGGCGGGGTCTCGCCTCCCGAGCTCATCTTGAGGAACTTAGAGAAGCCCTCGGCGATCACCGCGAACTCCACGAGCTGCTCGAGCACCAGGCCGTTGACGCTGTCCTCCGGGAAGTCCCCGTTGTCGTCCGCTTCGCCGGCGGCGCGGCCGGTGAGCACCTCCACGGCTTCGTCCACGGTAGCGACGGCGTACACGGAAAACTCGCCGCGACGGCAGGCTTCCACCACGTCCGGCCGCAGCATCAAGTGCGGCACGTTGGAGATCGGGATCACCACGCCGTGCTCGCCGGTGAGGCCGCGGGCGGCACACACGTCGAAGAACCCCTCGATCTTCTCGTTCACTCCGCCGATGGCCTGCGTGTCTCCGTGTTGGTTCACCGAGCCGGTGATGGCGATGCTCTGCCTCAGCGGCACCCCCGAGAGTGACGAGATCAGCGCGATCAGCTCGGCCAGCGAGGCGCTGTCGCCCTCCACCGCGTAGTAGGATTGCTCGAACACCAGACTGGCGCTGAGGGACAGCGGAATGTGCCGAGTATACCGCGCGCCGAAGTAGCTCGACAGGATCAGCACGCCCTTGCTGTGCAGCGCGCCGCCGAGCTCCACCTCCCGCTCGATGTCCACCACCTTGCCGTCCCCCACCCTCGCGGTCGCGGTGATGCGTGTCGGCACTCCAAAGCGCGAGCCGCCGAACTCGAGCACGCTGAGCCCGTTGAGCTGCCCAACGGCCTCGCCGCTGGTGGCGATCAGCAGGGTGCCCTTCAAGATCTGCTCGTGCATCAGCTCGCGGAGGCGCGCCCGGCGGTGGTCCCGCGCCCGCACCGCCACCTGCACGTCCTCGGCGCTCACCTGATCGGCGTTGTGCTCGGACGCGAAGAAGTCGGCCTCTTGCATGAGCTCGGCCAGGTCCCGCACCCGTGTCGACAGCTTGCGCGAGTCTCCGGTGCTGCGCGCCGACTCTTCGATCACCCGCGCCACGGCGTCGCGGCCGAAGTGGCGCAGCCCGTCGCGCCGCACCAGGGTGGCGACCATGCGGGCGAAGGCGAGGCCGCTGTCCGCGTTGCGATCGACGGCTTCCTCGAAGTCGGCCACCACCTTGAACAGCTCCCCGACGTCGGGGTCGAGCTCCAAGAGCAGGTGATAGAGGTAGCGATCTCCGACCACCACCACCTTGGCGTCCAACGCGATGGGCTCCGGCGAGAGCGTGGTGGTGCTGCTCAGCCCGAGCAGCTGCGACAGCGACTCGATGCGGATTTCCCGAGCGTACAGCGCGCGTTTCAGGGCCTGCCACGACTGCGGCTGGCCGAGCAGCTCGCGGGCGTCCACCACCAGGTAGCCGCCGTTGGCGCGATGCAAGGCCCCCGCTTTGATCATCGTGAAGTCGGTGACCAGCGCGCCCAGCTCTGCGCGGTGCTCCACCCGCCCCAGCAAGCGGTCCAGACTGGGACGGTCTTCGTACACCACCGGCGCGCCGTCCGACTCGGCGTTGTCCACCAGCACGTTCACTCGGTAGCGCGCGAAGCGGCGCTTGCCGTCGAGGCCCAGGGGGGAGCCGTCGTCCTCCTTGCGCAGCTCGTCCACGCTGTCGAGCACGTCGGCGCGAACGGCGTCGAGGTGGGCGAGCACCGCGGGCTGGTCCGCCCACTTCTTGCGGAGATCCTCCATCAGCTGCTCGACGGTGAAGCTCGTGACCTCGCGTCCGAGAGCGCGCGCCTTGTCGCGCGCTTCCTTGCCCCAGCGCGGCAGCGCGCGCAGCTTTTCGCCGAGCTTCTTCTGAAGCCCCTCCACGACGCCTTCGAGCCGGTCGCGCTCGTCCTTCGGTAGCTTCTCGAAGTCGTCCGGGCTGAGCACCTCGCCTTCCTTCATGGGCGCGAAGCCGACGCCGGACGGCATGCGCACCATGGCGATGCCGGCCGCCTTGGCCTCCGCTTCCACCTCGTGGAACGCCGCTTCCGGCCGGGCGCGGAACTCCTGCTCGATCTCGGCCAAGCGCGCTCGGTAGTCGTCACTCTCGAAGGCGGAGGGGATCCCGGCGCGAAGATCCTCGACCCACTTGTCGACGTCGCGGGACAGCTCCGAGCCGCGCCCGCGGGGCACGACCAACACCTTGGGCTCCTCTGGACGCCGGAAGTCGTGGACGTACAGGTAGTCCGGCGGCGCTTCGCGCGCTTCCGCCGCATCCGAGAGCACGCTGCGCACGAAGTCGTGCTTGCCGTAGCCGCTCGGTCCGATCACGAACAGGTTGTAGCCGTCTCGTCGTAGGGCGATGGCGAAGCGGGCGGCCTCCACGGCTCGCGCTTGGCCTAGGGGCTCGACCAGCGTGTCGAGCTCGGCGGTGGACTCGAACGGCAGCGCGTTCGGATCCGCCGCTGCGCGCAGCTGAGACAGCGGGAGCCGCTCGACCGGGGCCATGCTCTAGCTCGGGCGGCGATGAAGATCGCGCCGGCGATCCTCGTGACTCTCCAGCTGGCGTTGCGCCGCGTCGAACGCGTCACGAACGGCGACGTACACGTCCTCGTGCGCCGGATCCGAGGAATGCTCTCGGTTGACGACGATCTCCTCGCCGGGGATGGCCAGGTCGATCCGCACCTGAAACAGCCGCCCCTTCTGGTGGCTCTTGTGGGGTGCTTCGACCACCACGTGGCAGCCCGTCACCCGCCCGGCGTGACGCCCGAGCTTCTCCGTTCTCTGTCGTATCTTGGTTTCGACCGCCTCCGAAGGATCCATGTTCTTGAACGTGATCTGGAGCGGGATCGGCATCATTCACCTCGATGGTCGGGAGCTGCAGTGCTCGTGCCAGCTTGGGGACGCCGGCTTTTCTCCGCAACCCGCAGAAAGCCCCTGGGATTTCCAGGGCCCCGCGCACGGCCTGCGTTCGGCGGGCGCGGGCCACGCAGCCGTTGCGGACGTCTTCCTGCTCGAAATTCCGCGACTTTTCGGCTACCGTCCGCCGGCTCGAACATGCGCTATTTCGTGACCATCGACGACGCCGAGCTGTGCGTCGAGATCAGTGAGCATGCTGGTGGGGGCTACGAGGTACGGCTGCTCGAGGACGCCGACGCGGACGCCGCCAGTGCCAGCAAGCTCGACGCGGAGGTGTCGGCCCGGGGCGCGGACGACGTGACCGTGCGGGTCGGTTCTCGGGTGTTCGACCTCACGCTGGACGGCAAGGTGCCGGATCTGATCGTGAGCGGCAGCGGCCACCGCGCCACCCTCAAGGTGGAGACCGCCCGCATGCGCGCGGCGGCGTCGGTGCGCCGCGCGGGGGCCGAGGCGACGGACGGCGTCATCACGTCGCCGATGCCCGGCAAGGTGGTGAAGCTGCTGGTGGCCGAGGGGGACGAAGTGGAAGCCGGCGCCCCCATCGTCGTGGTGGAAGCCATGAAGATGGAGAACGAGCTCAGCGCGCCGAAGGCCGGCACCGTGCAGAAGCTCCACGTGGCTCAAGGAGACACCGTCGAGGGCGGCGCCCGCCTCGTGACGGTCGCGTGATGCTTCCCAAGCTCCGCCTCGCCCACCTTCCGACTCCCCTGTGGCACTCCGATGCTCTGGACGAGCTGGTCGGCGCCCAGGTGTGGGTGAAGCGCGACGACATGAGCGCCGGCGCGGAGGCCGGGAACAAGATCCGCAAGCTCGAGTACCTGCTCGCCGACGCCCTCGAGCGCGGCGCCAGCCACGTGATCACCTGCGGCGGCGATCAATCGAACCACGCCCGAGCCACAGCGCTCTTGTGCGCACGGCTGGAGCTGAACGCCGTCTTGTTCCTGCGCACCACGCAGTCCGATCCCAAGGTGAACGGCAACCTGCTGCTCGATCACATGGCCGGCGCGGAGGTGCGTTTCATCACGCCGGAGGACTACCGCCGCCGGGCGGAGGTGATGGCGGACGCCGCGCGAGCGCTCGAAAAAGACGGCCGCATGTCCGTGGTCATCCCCGAGGGCGGCAGCAACGGTCTCGGCGCCCTCGGCTACGTGGATGCCATGCGCGAGGTGCGCCAGCAGCTCGACCTCGGCCTCGCGGGACGAAACCTCGGCTTCGACGCCATCGTCTCCGCCTGCGGCTCGGGGGGTACTGCCGCCGGCCTCGCCCTCGGCGCGCAGGAGTGGGGCATCGCACCGGAGGTCCACGCCATGGCGGTGTGTGACGACGCCGCCTACTTCGAAAGCGTGATCGGCCGCATCGTGCTGGAAGCCATCGCCGTGGACCCGAGCCTGGGCCACACCGCCAAGATCGTGGTCCACGATGGGTTCAAGGGTCCCGCCTACGCCGTGGCCAGCGCCGAGCAGAAGCGTTTCATCGTGGAGGTCGCCCGGCGCACCGGACTGGTGCTCGATCCCGTGTACACGGGCAAAGCCCTGTTCGGGCTATCGCGTCTCAGCGAAAAGCCCGAACGCGTGCTCTTCATCCACACCGGCGGGCTCCCGGGCCTGTTGGCTCAGAGCAAGGCCATCCGCGAAGCGCTGTAGCTCGCGCCGGACCAACAAGAATCGGCTCTCCTCACACATTCGTGGGTGCATGAGGAGGGCTCAGAGGAACGTGCCACTCGACTGGGCAACGGTTTTTCTGGTCCGGCGCGGCAAAGGGCCGAAGCGTCCCCTCTGCGCGGAACTAGAGACGACATTCGCGAGTGAAGGCTGGCGAGCTCAGCGCGGCGTGAGTCTGCGCAGAGGTCGCAAGGACCGAAGGCCGTCCCGCGCGGACAAGCGTGAACCCCGGAGCGTCGGGCGGACGTGCGCCCCTGCGCGCATCGTGACGCGAGACGCAGTGGTGAGGCATTGCGCGCCCGAAATCCTGTCTACTGAATTCGACATCGCGTCGCGATTTTATTCGGGGGGCTCACGCCACGCGCTGCGCGGGTTCCATTCGCTGGCGAAGGTCACGCATCTGAACGGCGACACCTCTCCCAAACCCCTTCTGCTTTGTGCGTCAAAGAAGCACCGGGCTCGATTGCGGAGCGCCTCTCTTCGCCTCTTTCCCGAGGGCCGAAACGCGGGGACCGGCGCACCAAGGCCAACGATTCCTCGGCCATGAAGATGTCAGGAGAGCCAAAAAACCCCTGCTTGCCCTGGGGATGCCCTCCGGGTCGCTTCCCCGAGAGTTTGTCGCTGCGCCGCGGGCACGCCGCGGCCTCAGTGGTGCTCGAGGATCAGGCGCGTCTTGGCAAACAGCGCCGCCACGCCCGTACGACCGGGAATGTCGGCCACGCGATCGAGCACGTCGAGAGCCTCTGCCAGAGTCCAGGACAGGCCGGCGAGGCGGAGCGTGAGGGCCGCGGCCCGCACCAGCTCCTCGGCGCTCGGACGCCCGAGCCCCTCCGCCAACAGCGACACCACTTCCTCGCGCTGCACCGCACGGGGCGTGGACGACGTGGTGTGGCTGGGGAAGTCGAAGGGCACGGGAGGCTCCCGTATCCCCGAACGGCCCCACCCCTGAACGCTTTAGCTTGCGACAGAAAGGGCTGATGGCTGATCCCGGCCCGGCCGGTTCAGGGCTTCTGCTCTTCGGCCCAAGACTGCAGCGCCCGGCGCACGTGGAGCTGCAGAGTGACGGGAACTTCCGCCTTTCTCACGGTGCGGCAGGCGACCAAGGCCGTCTTCAAGGCCTGACAGGCGGCGCCGCAGTGCGGACACGCGGCGAGGTGCTGCTCCATGCTGGCGCAATCGTCGGGGCCCAGATCGCCGTCGGCATAGCGCGACCACAGCTCCACCACGTCCGGACAGTCTCCGTCCCGCGGCATCGGCGTGGGGTCCGGCTCCAGCACCGGCCGGAGGGCATCCCGCAAGGCGGAGCGCGCCCGATGCAGGCGGCTCTTCACCGCGTCCACGCTGGTACCCAGTGCGTGCGCCGCCTCCGGCGCCGTGAGGCCCTCGACGTCGCGCAGCAGGATCACCTCGCGGTGCTCGTCACTCAGCGAATCCAGCGCCCGGGACAGCGCGCTCCCGAGCTCTGACGACTCCGCATGCTGTTCCGGTGTGGGCGCGGGATCGACGCGTTCGCGAACCGCCTCTTCCGCGACCGGCGGGCGGTTCTTCAGCCCCCGCCGCCGCCGCGAGCACGCGCTGCGCGCCAGGGCGAACACCCAGCTCGACAACGACGCGCGGCCCTCGAACTGGTCGAGGTGCGTGGCCACGTTGATCAGCGTGTCCTGCACCACGTCGTCGGCGTCGTGATCGCTGCCGCACATGCGGCGACCGAAACGGTGCACCTGAGGGGCGACGTCCGCCAGCAGCTCTTCCATGGCGGCGGCGTCGCCGCGCCGGGCTCGGTCAACGAGGGAGCTCGACATGACCCGTAACCATAGTCCGACCTCGGCCCAAGGCCATGTCCCGAAGCTCGATTTTCATGTCGGCCCGGCGCGATGCCCGGCGCGCTACTGAGGTTCCACGTTCACTTTGACGTCGAGCCCCTCACGCACGCTCTGGGTCACCACGCAGAAGTCCTCGAAGGTCTCCAGGCACTTGTCGATCTTTTCGCCCGTTGCGCTGAGCTTGGGCCGGACCGTCACTTCCATGTGCCCGATGCGAAGCCGGCGGTTCTCGTTTCGGGTGAGCTCCACCTTCACGTCGCTCTTGATGTCCTCGAGCTTCACCCCGGCGCGGCTCAGGCAGAAGAGCAGGCTCGCCGACAAGCAGTTGCCCACGGCAGCGGCCAAGATGCGCGCGGCGTTGGGCGCGCGGTCCTGGCTCAGGGGCGCCGGCTCGTCGAGCATCAAGCTCTCGTACTGTTCCTTGTCGAACTTGACGCGGAACTCGTAACCGTCGACCTGCTCGATGGCGATCGAGAATTCACCCACGTGTTGGCTCATCTTCTCCTCCTGACGGACTCTGAGCTTCGGAGTCTGTCACGGAGCCGGCGCGGGACGCCATCCGTGCGGCGCGCACTCGGCGCACCAGACCGACACCGATCAGGGCTGGCGTGGCGACCACGCACAAGGGGCACGTGGCGCCGAGCAGCACCGCCCCTGCGGCGCCCACGGCGCCAACGGACAGCCCCATGGCCAAGAACTCGTTGGCCGCGCGCTTCTCGCGCTCCGGGGCGTCCGGCGTCGGCGTCTCCTCGGCTTCGTCGGTCACGCGGTCGTCGCCGTCGGCTGCTCGCCCTTCGCCTTCTCTTCGGCGAGCTTCTGGCGGATCTCGTCCATGTCGAGCTCGCGCACGCGCTCGACCAGCTTGTCCAGGGTCAGCGCCGGAACCATGCCGGGTTGCTCGAAGAGCAGGATGCCGTCGCGGAACACCATCAGGGTCGGGATGGCGGTGATGCCGAAGGCCTGCGCCAGCTCGGGCTGTGCCTCGGTGTCCACCTTGCCCCAGGTGGCATCCGTGTGACGGGCCGCGGCGCGCTCGTAGATCGGCGCGAATGCGCGACAGGGACCGCACCAGGACGCCCACCAGTCCAGGAAAACGATTCCTTCACCCACGGTTTCGTCGAAGTTCTCTTTGGTGATTTCTGTAGTGTGCATTGGCCTCGCCTCGGTGTTTAGGAGCCACGGCGGCGCTAAAAGGGTTCGGCAGCCGGAAATTGGCCGACCAAAACTCCCACTTTGTCGTGAGACCACGTTGATTTAGCCTAGTACGCCGTGATCCTGTGGCTCGAGCACCGCGGTATGCGCTACCGCATCCACGAAGGGGAGACCCTCGTGGGCCGCGGCAGCCGCGTGGCGTTCTTCCTCGACGAGCCCAGCGTGTCGCGGGAGCACGCGCTGATCCGCCGCGTGGGGGACAAGGTCAGCGTGACGGATCTGGGAAGCAGCAACGGCACCTTCGTCAACGGGGACCGCGTGGTGAAGACCCGGGGCCTCGACCTGGGGGACACCATTCGCCTGGGCGCCGCGGAGCTCAAGTTCGGCGTGACTCGAGGGCCCGTCGTCTCCAGCATGTCGCCCGGAATCGAGCTCATCGAGCAGCGCGTGGAGCGGCGCCCGGTGATGGACCTCAGCACCGAGCCTCAGTTCGGGTCGCTGGACGTGCTCGAGACCCTGATCGCGAGCCCCGAGGCAGCGGAGGATCCGCGAGAGCTGGCAGCGATGATCCGTTCGTCGGTCGATCGACTGCTCGAGAACCTCGATCGCCGCAACACGCCGCTGGGGCCCGATCAGCGCGCCCGCCTGCTCACCATCGTCGAGGTGGTGAGCGATTGGTTCCCCGACGGATCGCTGAGCGACTGGCAGAGCTCGATCCGCAACCGCGTGGGCTGAGCTCAGAACAAGCCGTTCAGCGTCAGGCCGCCGCCGCCCTCGGTGGGCAGCACGCCCACCCACACCGGCCGCTGCTTGAGCTGCGCTTCGCGGTGCAAGTGCGGCACGATCACGCCGATCCCGATACCGGCCATGGCGCCGGCAATCACGTCAGTCGGGAAGTGGACGCCTCCGCGGACACGCCCCCAACACACGACCGTGGTCACCGCCGTGCCGCCGGCCAGGGTGAGGTAGCCGCGGGTCGGGCCGGAACGCACGAAGGCGAGGTAGGTGGCCGTGGACGAAAGAGCCGCGGTCATCGATGCGTGGCCGGAGAAGAACGACAGCGCGGAGTTGGTGCTCGTGACCTCCGGCGCGGTACCGCCCTGGGCGACGATCTCGTCGCGCTCACGGTAGGCGCTGGGACGCGGCCGGCGCACGGCGAGCTTCGCGAGGTTCGTCACGGCGCCGGTGACGGCGGCGGTCTCCGCATACATGATGAGGTCCACCCAGCCCGCCTCGGCGCCATCCGCCACACCGGTGTAGACGGAGTCCCCGACGGCGTAGGCCACGCTGGAATACAGCCCCACGTTGGAGATCGTGCGTGCGGTAGCGCTCGGCTCTTGGTGCACCACACCGCGGTCGATGGATAGCAGTCGGTCCGTGGGACCGGGCTGTTGTGGGGTGAGCTCTTCCGTCGAGATGATCTGATTGAGGAGCAGCGCGAAGCCACCGGAGATGCTCAAGATGCCGCCGTCGAGCAAGGGATCCGCGATGAACCGCGCGCGCCCCTCGGGCGGAGGCTCCAGCGTCTTGGGCTTCAGCGGTTTGTCTTCCGCCCGGGCGGAGGCGGCGAGGACAAGGGGGAACAGGGCTGCCGAAATGATCGAGATACGCAATGACTGATCCAGGTCTCACTTGGGGATGGGTTTGACCACGACCTCCTTGAGATCGCGCCGGAACGCCTTGTAGCGCTCGACGTATTTGTCGCTGACGTCCTTGTCGTCCAGCAGGTCCTTCTTCTCGCCGGGGTCGGTCGCCAGATCGTACAGAGCCATCGGGCGGCCCAGGCTGCCGACCAGCTTCTTGTCGTCCTCGATGAACGCCTGGCGCTCGCCGTTGTTGGGACCTGCGCTCATGTCCACGAACACGATGCGAGGCTTGAGCTCGTGCCCCGGCGGGATCATCACGTCGTACAGGAGCGAGTGACCGCTGATGAAATCGGTTCCCTCCCCGCTGGGCGGCGGAAGCTCGAACAGGTCCAGGATCGTGGGCACCACGTCGATGGCGCTGCGCCGCACCTTCACCCGTCGCGGCGCCGCCCCTGGAACGTGAACGATGAACGGTACGCGCACCAGCTCTTCCCAGATCTCGAAGCCGTGACGGATCATGCCGTGCTCGGCGAAGGCCTCGCCGTGGTCGCTGGTGAACAGGATCGCGGTGCGCTTGCCGTAGGGCTGCTTGGCGACGAAATCGAGCACGCGCCCGACCTGCTGGTCCACGAAGGCCAGCTCACTGTCGTAGGCGTCGCGGCTCTTGGGCCCGAAATCGAAGCCCTCGTGCCGCACGTACTCCGCGTGCGGGTCCACGTAGTGGGCCCACAAGAAGAAACGCTTGTCGGTGTTCTCCGCCTTGCCGAGCTCGTCCAAGACGGCGTCGCTCACCTTGTCGGCGGTGACGGTGCGGTCGCCCTCCATCTGAATGGCCTTGGGGGCGGCGCTGTGATCCACCACGTCGAAGCCCCGCTCGAAGCCGACCCCCGGCTGGAAGAAGTACCAGTAGCCCTGCACGCTGATGGTGCGGATGCCGGCCTTCTGCAGGCGCTCTTGCACGAAGGTGTCTTCCGGGCCGAAGCGATTGAAGTGGCTCCAGCCGCGGTGCGTCTCGCTCGGATACTTGCCAATCAACATCGGCGGCAAGCTCTTGGCGGTGTAAGACGCGAGGGAGTAGGCCTTCTCGAACACCACGCTCTGCTTCGCGAGCTTGTCGATGTTGGGCGTGATGTTCCGCTCGTAGCCCATGTACCCGAGATCGAAGCGCATGGTGTCCACGGTGATGAGCACCACGTTCAGATCCTTCGGTAGCTTTTGGGCGACCCAGGCCTTCTTGTCCTTGGGCTCCTCTACCTCCGGCGTCGAGAGCTTCAGCTGGCGGGCGTCCTTACCGGAGCAGTCCTCGTCCACGCCGTTTTCCGGCACGTCGTCCGCACCCGGGCTGATGGCGGGATCGGCGTCGTTGCAATCACCGCCGCCGAAGCGCCCGCTGAAGCCGTCGTGATCGCGATCCGTGAGCTTGCGCAGCCGCGCGAGGGCCAGCTTGCCGAGGGGCGCGCCCCGCTCGGCGGCGAGAGCCACCTGGCGCTCGGCGAGGCCGGCACCGGCGCTGTACAGCGTGGTGGCGCCCATGAGCAGCGCGACGCCAAGGGCGGCGACGGCGGGCACGCGGCGCAAGGCCGCGGGCAGCAGATACGCCCCCGCCGCGATCAACAGCAATAGCCCCGGCCCTCGCAGATCCAACTCCGGACGCTTGAGCACGCCGAACAGCGCGAGGGTGCCACCGGCGCCGCTGGTGGTGCCCGTGACGACGGCGTAGGCGATGAACAGGGCGGCGACGGCGACACCCAGCCCCAGACTCACGGCCGGCGCCGGGAGCTTGTCGGCCGCGACGCGGGTCAGACCCCGGGCGGCGCCCAGGGCGACGACGCCCACGCCGAGGGCCGCAAACAGCGCGCCCAGGGCGATGGCCGCACCCCCGGCGGCCGCAGTGATGTCCGCCGCGAGGCCTCGGGTGGCGAGGGCGGCCGTGGCCACCAACCACAGCGCCGCGAATGGCGGCGCCAACAGCGCCAGGGCGCTGTCTTCGGGATGAAGCGACGCCTTCAGCCGCCGCCACGACGGGGGCGCCGCGGGGTGCAAGAACCACGAGCCCACCCCCACCGCGATCCCGACCGCAAAGGCGATGGGCCACACCAGGCCCGCGTCGCCGGCGAAGACGCGCCCGAACCCCTCACCCGCCTGCGCGGCCGCCCAGCGCGCGTCGAGAGCCGCCGCCACCAGTCCGACCAACGTCGCGCCCAGGGTCGCCCGCGCCGTGCGCAGGAACAGCTCCTTCGCGCCGAGCTTGGGCGAAGCTTCGGCCACCGCCGCTGACTCGTTCATTCCTTCGGCTCTCTCTTCTTCGCTCGTCGCGCCAGGGGGTGGGCGCGATCGTAGACACCCAGCAGTTGGTCGAGGGAGACGTGGGTGTAGCGTTGAGTCGTCGACAAGCTGGAGTGTCCGAGCATTTCTTGAATCGCGCGCAGGTCCGCTCCCCCCTCTAGCATGTGGGTGGCGCAGGAGTGACGCAGAGCGTGGGGGTGGAGATCCGGACGACCGGCGCCGAGCGCACCATAGCGCTGCACCAGGGTCTGCAGCCGCCGCACGCCAAGGCGACGACCGCGACGACCGAGCAACAGCGCTCGCGGATCCTGTGCGCCCGTCTTGGGGTGACGCAATTCGCCCCGCCGCGAGAGGTAGGCCAGCACCGCTTCGCGGGCCTTGCTGCCGAGGGGAACGATGCGCTCCTTTCGTCCCTTGCCCAGCACGCGCAGCTGGTCTTCCTCCAGTGACACGTTCTCCACATCCAGCGCCGCGAGCTCGCTCACCCGGAGCCCTCCGCCATAGAGAAGCTCCAGCGCCAGCGCATCCCGCAGCGCCTCCACCTCAGGGCGGCCCGTGAGCTGGTGCGGTGCGTCCATCACCTCCGCAGCCGCGTCCGCGGACAAGAAGCCTGGCAGCTTGCGGCGGATCTTCGGGCTCGCGAGCAGCGCCGCGGGGCTCTCCCGCAATACGCCCTCGCGCTCGAGGTAGCGGCAGAACGCGCGCACCGCCGCCAGCTTGCGGGCGATGCTGGTAGCGGAGCGCGTGCGCGCCAGATCCCCGAGCCAGCCCCGCAAGCTGAGCTTGTTCATGTCGGCGACGCCCACCGGTCGGTCGAGACGCTCGCGCAAGAAGCTCGCGAGCTGTTCGAGATCGCGACGATAGGCCTTCACGGTGTGGGGCGACGAGCGGCGCTCGCCGGAGAGGAACTCGGCAAAGCGATCGATGCGCCGCGCGAAGTCGTCCGCGCTCACGCCTTCCATACCGCCACCGTCCAGCAGGCTGCTCCCAGCAACGCGAGCGCGAGCCCCAGCTTGGCGCGACCGATCACGATGCGGCCGTCCGGCGTCACGCCGCGTAGCGCGACGAGCCCGAGCCCGAGAAGAGCGGACACGAAGCCGAGCACCAGCGCGATCAACCAGGGCGCCCCGGGGGCGTCGTCGCGGCCGAGCTCCGCCCGCGCCCGCTCCAAGGCCGCCTTCCTGTCCCCCGCCGTGGAGCGATCCCCTTCGCTCACGGCGAGCCGAGCCAGCGCTTCGTTGGCGCGGGCGAGGTGCGCCCGCTCCGGGATCCACAGGTGCCGGGTCTCCAGCGCCGCCCCGCGGATCGCGCGCCACGCGGACTCCGCCTCGCGGCGATCGCCCGCGGCCTCGGCGCCCACGGCAATGGCCGTGAGCCGCGCGTAGGCCTTGGGCACGTGGGGCGCGCCCGGCGCGTACAGCACCGCGGCGCGCCGCGCGTGCTCCGTCGCGCCGTGGAGATCCCCCTGGTCGAAAGCCGCGTCCGACTCCGCGAGCTCCCGCCGTCCCTCGAGCATCGCCCGCGCCGTCAAGGCGGCCAGGGCGAGCACGATCACCAGCAGTGAAAGGGCGATGGTCCGCAGCACCCGGCTCATAGGAAATCACGCCGTCGGAAGATGAGGCTGGCCACGGAAAGGAGCCCCACGGCCCAGGCCAAGGCCTGCGCCAGGGCCAGGAGCAGGTAGTCCCCGAGGGGGGTGGTCGAGATCTCGCCGGTGAGCAGCGGCCGGGGCGGCACGTACAGCATCAGGTTGGGGACGATCTTGCTCAGCACCTCCCCCAGCGTCTGCACCGTGGGACCGAACACCCGCGGCGGCAGGTGCGCCAAGGTGTCGGCGCTGCGCCCCACCAAGAACACGCTGAAGGTGAACACGGCGGTGAGAAACGGCGACGAGAAGGACGCGAACACGGTGGCGATGGCCGCCACCACCGTCACCTCGCACAGCGTGAGGGCCGCCGAGCCCAAGATCACGCGGCGATCGTCCGGCGCCCCGGAGCTCAGCCAATAGCCGGCGGCGAGCAGCAGCAGCGCCCACGGGATGGGCAACGCCGTACGCCAGCGCGGCAAGCGCCAGGCGACCAGCCCGAGGACCGCGGTGCAGCCGAGCCCGACCCCCACCACCAGACCGAGGGAGCGATCCGTCAGCCGCCCCAGGGCCAAGAGCAGCGCGCCGGCATTGGCGGCGATGAACACTCCCAGCGTGAGCACGGTCCCGGCGTACTTCCCCACCAGGTATTCGCTGCGGCGCAGGGGCCGCGCCAGGATCGGGAAGATCGTCTTCAGCTCCAGCTCGCGATAGAGCGAGGTCGCCCCCAGCACCACGGCGACGATGATGGCGTACAGCGAGATGGACGCCGAGCCCAGGTCGCTCACCACCCGCAAGCTGTCCCTGAGCGCGAACTGACCCACCACCAGGGCATAGGCCCCGGTGGCCAGCGCCAGCGCGAACAAGCCGTGCAACACCCGCGCACGCACCGCTTCGCGGTACGTGTTCAGGGCGATCACGCCGATGCGCGCCAGCATGCGACGATTCTTACTTCACTAAGCGGGATCGGACAAAGATCGGCGTCCCTGACTCATGTCTTGGAAATTTCAGGGCTTTGGCAGCGCCCGCTGGCACGCCTCGAGGGAGCGGAAGAGCCCCACGTCGCTGCGCTCGTCGTCCGGCAGCCAAGGGTCCCGGAGCCGCTCCAGGATGCCCCGCGCGCGATCGAGATCCGTGGTGTCGCTCGCGGGACAGGGCTCATTGCACGTCTTCGGCAGCTTCTCGCCAATGATCCCGTAGCCGCCCTCCACGATCATCGGGTGCAGGACCACCTCGAACGCCGAGCAATCCCGGCAGGGTCGCGTGCCGCCGTCAGCGCAGCCGAGGCTCACGCGCGGGCAGCGCGCCTGCAGGAACACCGGTCGTCCGGAGTAGCTCGCCGCGTCCTCCCCCAACCCGGACAGGGCTCCCACCATCGTCCCCCCGCTCGAGCCCCAACCGCCATCGCCCTTCCAGCTGCCATCCGCTTGCTGCCGCTCGGTGTGGCCGCTCGAGCCGTAGCGCAGGAGATGCCCCGCGTAGCCGCCAACCAGGGTGCGCTCGCGCTGCCCCTTCACGGTGCGCTCCGAGTCCAGGATCTCGAGACTCACGAGATCGTCTTCAGCGCCGCGCTGGGCCTCGGTGCGGGCACAGCGATACTTGCCGCCGGTGAGCCACAGCGTGCGCTGGGCTCCGACCCACGCAAACAGCTCGCTCACGTTGGAACCATGACGCAGCTCGCGGAGATTCGGCACCCGCTGCCGGAGCCAGTCGAGCTCGGCTTCCTGCTGGTTTCCCGCGTCCGCCGCGGGTGGCGCGGCACCGCTGTCCGGCTGCGCCGGGGGCTCGGGCACCGCGACCGCGCGCTCCGGCGGAGCCGGTCTCGGCGCTGCGGGCGTGCAACCCACGATCGCCAACAGCACGAGCCCGATACGCCGCGTCATCAGTACGGTCGGTCGGGCTCGATGCACACCCGCTCGTGCTGCACCACACAGCGAACGCTGCGCCCGTCGGCAGCCGTCGCACAGGACACCAGCTTCGCGCTGGCCGGCATCCCGCCACCGGGCGGCGCCAGCGACTCGAGCTCCCAGCACGCCGCCTCGCAGCTCGGGTAGGCCTTCGAAAGCGCGTGCTCGTTGCTCACGGGAGGGCCGTTGGGGCCGGGCTCACACGGCCCGTTCTGCGTGGGTTCCTGGGTTTGTTGGTCCGCCGCGGAACCTCCCGCTCCGCTCCCCCGGGAGCCGCCGCAGCCCACGACCGAGAGCAGCACGGCGGCGCTCGTTACGTAAGCACTCATCGATGTCATGGCGGGGCTCAGCGCGTGGCCAGGGCGCGCGGTTCGATGTAGTCGCGGATGTGTCGCGGCGTATCGAGCACCACGCGCTGCACCCGACTCTCGAACAACAGCCGCACCAAGCCGGGCCCCACGTCCACCGCCGCCGCCACGGTGATGAGACAGCGACTGTCGTCGAAGGGCTCCACCCGGAAGTAGCCCCAGACGTCTCGAATGCCGTGGGGCCGCGTGGGATCGAGCCAGAAGCGCAGGGTGCTCGGGCCGTCGTGACGAAGCACGACGGTGTAGCTCGCCGACACGATGCCGTTGCCCTGCTCGAGCTCCACGCGACGCTCCCCGTCCCCCTGCGTCACGAGCCGCGCGGACTTGGTCCGGGGCAGCACGGCAGGGAGCCGCGACACGTCCGCCAGAGCGGCGAGCACTTCCTGCGGCGCAGCGCGGACCAGCTGATACGACACGCCGCCGACGTAGTGCCCGTCGTCGCGATCGAGCTCGAGCGGTCGTGACACGACGGCGCCGTTCATGAGCTCCGCGCGCTCGCTGGGCCGAAGGCCGTCGGCGGGCCGACGTTGGATCAACGTGCGGCGGGCCGGCGCAGGGCGCAGACCGGCAGCATCGGCCGACGCAGGGACGGCAGCTGCGAGGATCGTGGCCACGGATGCGGCGACGAGGAGGCGACCCCCACGCGGCATGCGGCCAGGGTATCACAGGCCCGCGCCGCCCTGCGAACCGCGAGGTTCCGCGGCGAGGCGACAAGGAAATACCTGAAGTGAAGCTTCAGGGATCGGCGGTGAACACGTCGAGAAACCACGCGCCCGAGTCCCCGGCGTAGCCGTCGACTTGCACCAGGTACTCACCGGGATCGAGGGTGAGATCGAGGAAGCTGCGGCTCGCGAAGTAGCCCGCGGCGCAGGCCTTCGAGATTTCCTGACCGGGACAGCCGGGGCCTTTGCGGACTTGAAGCAACGTGGAGTAGGCGCTGCCCTGCATGTCGAAGATGACTCGCTTTTTCGCCGAGAGCACCAGCTTCAACATCTGATCCGGAGCGCCGCCGGGCGCGAGGCCGCCAAAGTCGCAGCCAGCGTCGTAGTCGGCGCTCGCGTTGTCGGTGTTGCCCTGGAAGAAGCCGCCCGTCTCGGGGATGAGCACGGCCTCGGCGCAGGTGTCGGCAAAGGGGACCAGGGTGGGCACGGTGGCGTTGCGCACGAAGGCGGTGAGCTGCATCGGGCTCGCCACCGTGGACTCGGCGATGGCGCGGTAGCTGCCCGCCGCCAGCGCGTGGCTGGCGGTGCGCACGGGGCTCAGGGTCGAGCTCTGGCAAGCGAGGGCGTCCGCCGGACCGCTGCAGGCGGGCTTGCTGAGGGCCACGGCGGCGGTGTCCGAGTCGCTCAGGCGTCCGACCAGGAGCACGTCGGACTTGGCCGCGAGATCCAGGGTGTAGGCGGCGTCGACGGCGCCGGGCTGACAGCCGAGCTTCACGTCGTCGGTGTGATCCGCGAGGGGAACGTCCAAGGTCTGCCCCGGCGTGAGCGGCGGGGCCGAGGTGCAGGTCTCGTCCGCCGGAGGCGTCGTGGGGGGTGACAGCTCCACCACCAGATCCAGATCCGTCGGCACCGTGGCGGCCACCGCGAGGTACAGCGTGCCGGGGCTGGCGGCCCGAACGAAGGCGTCGGCCTGTTTGCCCGAGCTGCAAGCGAGCTCCTGGCTCGGAGCGGTGCAGGGCCCTTGCCACCACGTGAGGGTGGGCTTGCCATAGCCGTCCAGGGAAACGGCGTAGGCGTGGACGTCCATCGGCGCCGTGAGGTCGAGGGAGAACACCAGCTCCCCGGTGTTGGCGCTGCACTCGCCGGTGAGGTCCTGGGCCGCGTCCACGATGGAGACCGTCTGGTGCACCCCGGGGCTGATGGGAGCCGCGGTGCCGCAGGTCTCGTTGGTCGGCTGGACGGTGGGCGGCAAGAACTTCACGTTCAGGGTGACGTCGGTATCCGCGGTGCCGAACACCACCAGCGGGTAGGCGCCGGGGGCAAGGCTCCTCAGGCGCAGGCGGGCCAGCTGTCCTGACTGGGGCACGGGCGACGAGGTGCTGCAGCCGAGCTCGGTGGCCGGAGCGCCGCACTGGCCGAAGCTGGCGAGGGCCAGCTGCCCCGCCGAGACCTGCGCCACGACGTCCACGTCCTGGGGGCCGCCGGCGGGCACGATCAGCGCGGCGACGGCGTCGCGCCAACCTCCGCCGCTGCCCGCGCAGCTGGCGGCGTAGTCGCTGGCGGTGGCCACCAGGGACAGGGTGCTGACGCCGGATGCGGTGATCTCCAATGGGTCGACGCAGGTGTCGTGCTCCGGCGCCACGCAGCCGGTTTCGTCGATCTCGCCGCTGCAGTTGTCGTCGACCCCGTTGCCGCAGATCTCCGGCCGCTCGCCGCTGACCAGCGGGTTGGTGTCGTCGCAGTCCTTGCCCCCGCACGCGGCGTCGGGATCGCCGTCTTCGTCCATGTCGCGGACCACGTGGTCGCAGGACTGGGTCGCCTCCACGCAGCTGTCGATGGTGCAGGTGTTCTTGTCGGAACAGGAGATGGGCTCCCCTTCCCGACAGCCGAGCTTGGGATCGCACACCTCGAGGCCATCGCAGTACACGCTGTCTTGGCACTTGCTGGCGTCCGGCGTGAAGCGGCAGTGCTTGATCTCCTGATCGCAGGCGTCGAAGGTGCAATCGATGCCGTCGTCGCACTGCCCATCGTCGACGCAGGGCCCACCGATGAGCGGATCGGCATCCCCCTGAGCGTCGCCCCCGCCGCTGCCGCCAGCGTCGCCGTCCGCGCCGGCATCTTTGGTGAAGGGGCTCGGCACGCTGGAGTCCCCGCAGCCCGGGATGGCGCCCACCAGCAGCAGCACCAAGACCGCGACCCAGACTCCCAACGCGCGCATTGCAACGTATCCTAGAGTCTAACGCGGCGAGCCGCCATCCATTGGGAAATGCGGCAGAAGTGACCGATCACGAGACCATGGCCGGGCACGCCAGACCGTGGCATCATCCTTCGCGCTCGTGTCGAACGAACGCCTGACCCGCCAGGAGCTGTCCTGGCTCCTGGCTCAAGAAGCCCGCGGTGCCGCCAAGGCCCTGCGCGAAGGCGTTTCGGCCATGACCCAGCCGCCGCCGCCGGGCAACGAGGTCACCATCCAGCACACCCCCGAGGTGGAAACCTCGCTGGATGCGCTGGACGACGCCATCGGCCGGCTGGGGGAGCTGCAGCTCGGCACCACCAGCAAGGCGCGTCGCGGACGCATCGATCTGGCGGCGTTGCTGTGCGAGATCGCGCCCAACGCCCGCATCGCCATGGAGCCCGGGGCGGGCACCGAGGTTTTCGGCGAGGAGAGCGAGCTTCGGCGCATGCTCCACCTGCTGGTTGGGCAGACCAACGCGGGGCCGAGCTCGGCGGGAGACGGCGGCGGCGCG
The DNA here is from genome assembly GCA_020633235.1 of Polyangiaceae bacterium. Lineage (NCBI taxonomy): Bacteria > Pseudomonadati > Myxococcota > Polyangiales > Polyangiaceae > Polyangiaceae bacterium. The sequence goes on from JACKEA010000002.1 coordinate 203,205, forward strand.
GAGGTCGAGATCCGACGCCAGGGCGAGTGGGTGAAGATCAGCGCCGAGCTGGGGCCCGACGCCTCCCCCACGGCGGAGCTCGAGCGGCGCTGGCTGTCCCGCATGGCGGTGCGCCACGGCGGGCGTCTGGAGCTCGAGGGCGGCTTGCAGTCGATGTGGCTGCCCGCGGACGGCGCCAGCGATCAGCGCGAGGTCGCGGAGCTCCGCCGAGAGCTCGAGCAAGCGCAGCAGCTCGGCGAGGTGTACGCCCGGGAGCTGGCCCAGGTGGTCGCGTCGGGAGAGCTGCCGGCAGAACGCCCCGCTGGTCAGGAAGACCTCGAAGCGCGCTTCGAGACCCTGGTGGCGTCGGTCGCTGCGGTCGAGCGCGGCATGCGCGCGTGGCTCGACGGGCTTCGGGAAGAGCTGGCGGCAACGCCGGCGGCGTCCCTACGTCAGCGGGTGGAGGAGCGCCTCACTCGGGCTCAGTCGGTGATGCAGGAGCTGGGGCGGGTGGCGGACTATCCTTCCGACGACGCCACCCGCAGCGTCGATCTGAGCGCGGCGGTGCGCGATGCAGTGAACGCCGTGGCGAACCGAGCCACGCGACGCGGCATCCGGCTCGAGAGCGAGATCGCCCCGGACATTTCCCACACCACCCGGCCCGCGGCCTTTGCCGTCACGGTCCGAGCGCTACTGGACCATGCTCTCTTGGCCACGCCCCGGGACCAGAGCGTCACCGTACGCCTGGAAGCGGGCCCGGTGCTGAAGGTCGTGGACAGCGGGCCGGGCGTCCCCGACGCCGCCCGCAGGGACCTGCTGTCGCGTCGCGTGGACCCCACCTCCTTGGGCCGTCCGGACGGGATTTCGCTGCTCGCGGCCAGCCTTTCCGCCGGTCATTTGGGCGGGCGGCTGGAGATCGAGAGCGAGGGCGGCGGTACCGCTTTCGTGCTCCGGCTGTGAGCCCGGCGACGAAAACGCGATAGATGAGCGTCGGTAGGGCTATGATGCTCCACCATGCGCATTCTGGTCGTGGAGGATCAGGACTCGATCCGCAAGATGATCGAGGCGTTGGTTCAAGCACGTGGCTACAGCGTCACGGCGGTGGCCAACGGGGCCAAGGCCATCGACGTCGCCACCACGGATCCGCCGAAGCTCGTGCTGTTGGACCTGATGCTTCCAGGTCAGTACGACGGCTTCGAAGTTTGCCGGCGGCTGCGGGCGGATCCGACCACCCGCTCCATCCCCGTCATCATCATCAGCGCGTTGGACGACCCTGACTCCCGCGCAAAAGCGACCGACGCGGGAGCCAACGCCTACTACACGAAGCCCTTCAGTCCCATCGCGCTGCTCAAAGAGATCGAGCGGCAGGTGGGGGCCGGCTGATCACAGCAAGTTCAGGAAGCTCTTCGCTCGATCGCTGGCGGCGTCGATGATGCCCTTGGCTTCCAGCGTCGGAATGCGCAAGCGCTCGCACAGCTCTTCGAGCAGCTTCTTCTCGGTCTCGTGCTGTTCGCCGTCGATGTAGGTGAGCAAGACGGCGTGCTGCAACAGCACTCGGCGATCATCGAAGCTCAGATCGGTGATCGGGATGTCGTCGAGGGACTTGTGCTCCTTGGCGTAGGTGCGCACTTCCGTCGCCTCGCTGGGCGTCGCCTCGAACGCGTCCAGGAGCGCTTCGATCACTTCCAGCTCCTCTTGCGCGACCTTGCCATCCGCCCACGCCACGCTCACGAGCCCCTTCAGGATGGCCATGTTCTGTTCGTGCATGGGTCGACAAAAGCCCACACCTCGTGGCGGGCGTCAACGAGCTAGTAGGGTGACGCGCACGCGCCCTGGCGCCCCCGGCGGGGGCGCCAGTCGGGCGGCGCTGACGGGGATCCGGAGCCAGCGCTTCTGCCGCGTGCGGTGGACCGTCACCTCCACCGCCTCGCGGCACGGGAGTCCCGAGAACGCCACCCGATCGTCCTGCCGCTGGCTGGGCTCGAGGACCTGGTCCGCGGCCCCACCCCGCAGCGTGACTTGGGCGTCCTGGGGGACGCGCTTGACCGCGACTTCGGCGCTACAGGGAGCTTCCCGCTGGACGCGGCTTTCGGCTCGGGCCGCGACGCTGCGCACTCCACCGGACGCCAGGGCACGGCTATTGGGCAGCGCCGTAGAGCCCGCGGCGCCGACGAGGAGGAGCGCGCACAGAGCCCCGACGGCGGCTCGGGCCCGGCCGCCGGCGGCGGGCTCTTCGCGCTCGTCGTCCTCGTCGTCGGTGGTGACCGCGACCGGGGGCGGCGTGACGCTCTCCACGCTGGGCGGCGCCCCGGTGGCGTCCATTCCCGCGAGCAGCTTCAGATCGCGGCACAGCTCGCGATCGTCGCCCACGGAGGCGACGCCGAAATCCCGAAGCAGGTCGCTGACGTCACTCTGACGAGGCGCATAGCGCGGCGGCGCGTAGCGCGCGGGCCCCGCCGCGCGCTGCGGCAAGGTCGCCGACCGCGCGTGCTCGAACAGCTCCTCGACGCTGTACAAATCCGAGTCGTCCACCACCTCCGGCTCCCCGAACTCGGGATCCGGCCGCACCACCGGCCCGGCGGCGACCGCCTCCGGTTCCGCCTCCAGCTCGGCGACGGCCTCCAGCCACGCGCCGGCAAACGGGTCCGCCGCCACCGCCTCCGGCCAAGCCTCCCCAAACCCCTCCGGCTCCGCTTCCACGACCGGCTCCCCAACCGCAACCGCTTCCGCTTCCGGCTCCCCAACCGCTTCCGCAACCGGCTCCCCAACCGCTTCCGCAACCGGCTCCCCAACCGCTTCCGCGACCGGCTCCCCAACCGCAACCGTTTCCGCTTCCGCAACTGGCTCCCCAACCGCTTCCGCGACCGGCTCCCCAACCGCTTCCGCGACCGGCTCCCCAACCGTAACCGCTTCCGCAACCGGCTCCCCAACCGCAACCGCTTCCGCGACCGGCTCCGCGGTCGCTTCCGCCTCCGTCCTCACCTCCGCAACCTCGGGCAACGGCTGCGTGCGCTCCACGACCTCGGTCACCGGACGTTCCTCGACCTCCGCGATCACCACGGTGCACTCCGCGGGCAAGAGCTCCATCACCGGCGGCATGCGATCCGTCGCATCCTCGGGCAGCAGCACGCCGGCGGCACTGCCGAGCTGCGGCGTGTGCGCGCCTTCCGCGCGACGCTGGATCACCGGCTCCGGAACCGTCAGCTCCTCTCGCGGCGGAGCCGCCGCGGCGACGGCGAGAGGAACCGGGGACGGCGGGAGCTCGAGCTCCGGGATCTCGAGATCAGCCGCACACACCGCGGGCGCGGGCTCGCTCTCGAGCAGCTCGTCCACGTCGATGTCGATCGCGAGGTCCGACGGCGTGAGCTCAGCGACGGGCGCGACCTCGGGGCTCAGCCAGCTGAGCTCCCGCGGAGGTTCCGGCAGCGCTGCCTCGACGAGCACGGACGCGACGGCTTCCACGGGCGATGCGCTGACCTCGACGGCAGTCGGCGCCACGCTGGAGAGCGGCGCGATGGGGGTGAGCACCGGCGCCTCGGGCTCCGAGAGCTGATGCACCTCGACTTCGGCCACCACCGGCGCCGGCGTCGGCTCCAGGGCACCAGCGGCGCGGGCGCGATCCGTGTCTCGGTGCAGGCGGGCCAGGGCCCGGCGCCCCGCGCCACGGTTCACCGGGATCAGGGCGGCCTCCAGCTCCTGTACCAGCGCGTCGATGCCCGCCGCCGCGGGACGTTGGCTCGCGCGCAACAGCGCGGGCGTCACCGAGCTCGCCTCCAAGAGCAGCTGACCGAGCAGCAGCCGGAGCGCGGCTTCCGCTTGCGCGTCGTCCGCCGAGTGACCGCTGGCGATGCGCACCGTGCCGTCTTCCCCCAGCACGACGTCGTCGCCGGTCACCGCCCGGGCCGCCGCTTGGTCCGCGGCCCCCAACACCAGATAGCCAGCGACCTCCGCCGCCAAGGAAGCCGCTCGACTCCGAGCCGCCCCCATCACCTCGCGCAGCGTCACGCTCATGCCTCACCTCCGCGGACGAGCACACCCTTCGATCGCAAGAAGGCCTTGGCCTCCGCGATGGAGTGAATGCCGTCGTGAAATATCGACGCCGCCAGCGCGGCATCCGCGCCGCCGGCTTCCAGACCCTCGTACAGATGCTCCAACGTGCCGACGCCCCCCGACGCCACCACGGGCACGGGAACGGCGGCCACCACGGCTCGAAGCAGATCGATGTCGTAACCCTGCTTGGTGCCGTCGCGGTCCATGCTGGTCAGCAAGATTTCTCCCGCACCGAGCGCCGCCGCCCGCACGCACCAATCGACGGCGTCGAGCCCAGTGGCGCGGCGGCCGCCATGGGTGAACACCTCGAAGCCACCGCTCGCGGTGCGCTTGGCGTCCACCGCCACGACCAGCGCTTGCGACCCCCACGCCTCGGCAATCTCGCGCACCAGCTCCGGGTGCTCGACCGCCCGGGTATTGATGCTGATCTTGTCAGCTCCTGCGTCGAGCAGTGCCCGCACGTCGTCCTGGGAGCGCACGCCACCGCCCACCGTCAGGGGCGTGAACACCACCTCGGCGGTGCGCGCCACCACGTCCAGCAGCGCGCCGCGGGCCTCGTGCGAGGCCGTGATGTCCAGGAAGGTGATCTCGTCGGCCCCCTCGGCGTCGTAACGCCGAGCGCACTCCACGGGGTCTCCGGCGTCGCGGATCCCCACGAAGTTGACGCCTTTCACGACGCGACCGTCGCGGACGTCCAGACACGGAATGATGCGCTTCGCCAGCATGGAGGAGAGCGCCTTCCCCCATAGCGGAGGGGCCCATTTCTGGACAAAGTCCTTGCACTTGCCCCACCCTGCCCGGAGCGGTCGGTCGGGTATAGTGTGGGGGCAATGCCCCCGTGCCCGCGCTGCGGACGCCCCCAAGAGCCCGGACGTGGCCACTGTGCGGCGTGCGGGACGCGGATCCCCGCGGCAGGCGCCCGAGTGGGCAACGAGACACTGGTGCTGGGCAGCGGCGCCGTGCTCCCCACCGCCCCGCGCGGCAGGACGGTGAAGCTCCAGGAAAGCCCCGCACCCAAGGCGCAGCTACCGCGAGAGCTTGGTTCCGCGCCGCCCCGACCCCCAGAAAACCCAGAGCCAGCGCTGCGACGGGCGCCTCGGCATGGGGATGACCTGGCGCGGCGCATCGTCCAGCGCCGACCCCAAACTCCGACGCCCGAGCCGGCTCTGCCCCTCCAATCCCGGCGCCCGTTGCTGCTGGGGATCGCCGCCGCCCTCGCCCTCGCGGCCCTGGCGGCGGCGGCGCTGTTCCTGACGCGAGTCCGCGTGAGCGGCGTCGTGACCTTGGACTCGACCGGTCATCAGCTCTTGATGCTCGACTGTCCGCGTTGCGCGGAGGGCAGCGCCGTGGCGGTCCAGGGGGTGGCGGGCAAGCTGGCCGCGGGCAAGGTCACCCTGCGCCTCGAGCCGGAGCTCGAACCGGGCCATCAGGAGCTGACGGTGGAGGTGGGACGTCCGCCCCACGAATACGCCGTCACGGTGCCGGTGATGGCGCGCTTCACCCCCGACATCGCGCCGCTCTCGGATCCGAAGCCGCGGCTATCCGTGCGCGTGGAGGCGCTGCCCACGGCCGCCGTCGTTCTGAACGGTCGCGCGGTGGCCCTGGACGCCCAGGGACGGGGCAGCCTGGAGCTGGATCTCACCAGTGACCTCACCGGCCCGGCGGACGAAAAGCAAGGCATCGAGCGCACGCTCCCCTTCACCGCCACGGCACCGGGAATTGCACCGGTTCGGGGCCAGTTGGCGCTGTCCGTCAACGCGGTGCCATTGCGGATCGACGCGCCGGGTGACAGCATCGTCATCGATTCGGAGAGCTTCATGCTTGCTGGCGTCACGCAGAGCGGGGGCTCGATAACCGTCGAGGGGCGCCCCATCACGGTCGATCCTACGGGGCACTTCCTGCAACGCATGAGTGTGTCCTCCGTCGGCGAGCGAACCATCACCATCCGCGCCACCGCTCCCGGGCTGGCGCCCCGGATGGTCCACGTCACCGTGCGGCGCGTGGCGGATCTGACGCCGGAGATCGAGCGTTTCTTCGCGGGGGCCGAGCGCTCCTACGCGGCCGTCGCCGGGCGCCTCGCGCCCGACACCAAGGTGGGCCTCGAGGGGCGCGTCACCCACATCGACACCATCGGACAGCGCACCGAGCTCGTGCTGGAGGTCCCCTGCGACCAGCCAGCGTGCCCAGTGCGGGTGGACTATGGTGCCCGCACCGGCCTGCAAATCGGCGACCTGGCCCGCGTCGGGGGGCGCTGCGTCGGAACCTCCCGCGAAGGAAATCAAAACGTGCCCCGCATCGAAGCCAGCATCGTCGCACCGGGAGGCGCGCCGTGAGCGAGATGGTGCAGTGCCACGCGTGCAGCGGCCAGACGCTGGCCGACTCGCGCTACTGCAGCCAGTGCGGCGTGCGCCTCACCACCGGATCGCTGGTGATCACCGATGCCCCCGTGTCGCGGCGGCGCGAAGCGCTGGCCGCCACCACTCCCGGGCCCATGCCGACGGAAGACTCCGACGACGACCAGCCGTTGGCGGATCCGCTCATCGGGGTGGTGATCGCAGGGCGCTACAGGATCATCGAGCCCCTCGGCCGCGGTGGCATGGGCGTGGTGTATCGCGTGGAGCACGCGCGCATCGGCAAGCTGATGGCGCTCAAGCTCCTCACCGGCGAGCTGTCTCGGGACACCGAGGTGGTGGCGCGCTTCAAGCGCGAGGCGCTGATGGTCAGCAAGCTGAGCCATCCGAACACGGTGCAGGTGTTCGACTTCGGAACCTCCGACGGCCTCACCTACCTGGCGATGGAATACCTCCGGGGCGAGGATCTCGGTCGCGTGATTCGACGCGAAGGCCACCTCACGCCCCAGCGCACCGCCAAGATCATCATCCAGGTGTGCAGCTCCTTGGGCGAGGCACACCGCCTCGACATCATCCACCGCGACCTCAAACCCGAGAACGTCTTCATTCTCGAAGGGCAGGCCGGTGGTGACCTGGTCAAGGTGCTCGACTTCGGCTTGGCCAAGCTGAGAGAGTCCGCCGAGCTCGGCGAGGTCACCTCCCGCGGCGCGATCGTGGGCACGCCGTACTACATGTCGCCGGAGCAAATCCGGGGAGAGGCCGCGGACCAACGGAGCGACATCTACTCCCTCGGCGCGTTGATGCACATGTGCCTGACCGGCGAGCCCCCCTTCGATGCACCGCGACCGATGGGCGTGCTCACCAAGCACCTGACCGAGGCTCCGCAGAACCCCTGCGCTCGCTACCCCGATCTTTCGCTGCCCGTCGGGCTCGGAAACATCGTGATGCGCGCCCTCGAGAAAGAGCCGGAGCGCCGCTTCCAGTCGGTCGATCAGCTGCAGCAAGCGTTGGTGGAAGAGCTGCGCCACGAGGGCCAACCGAGCGTCGAGATCCTGCTCGACTCCGGTCAGATGCACGCCTTGGCGCAATCGGCGGAGGACGCCGCCACCCGTGACGAGGTCGAGCGCTACGAGCGCAAGCTTCGGCGCCGCGGTCTGGTCGCCAGCGCAACGCTGCTGTTCTCCATAGTGGCAGGTGGGCTCGTCGGTTGGCGCTTGATGGTGACGGCCGCAGAGTCGCCGACCTTCGAAGGCTCCGAGCTGGAGCCCAACAACACGGCCAGCGAAGCCACGACGGTACCGTTCGGGCAAGCGGTCCACGGGCAGATCGGACGTCGCATCGACGCCGGCCGCAGCGACCGCGACTTCTATCGCATCCAGGTTCCCCCCGAAGGCAAGGTGGTGTCCCTGACGCTCTCGGGGTTGCCGAACATGCCGCTGTGCGCGCTGGTGTATCGCGTGGGCATCGAGTCACCCCTCGGCACCTACTGCGTCGGCAGCTCCGCCCGCGCCCTCGAGGTGCCCGCCCTCGAGCTGTCGGCGGGGCCGCACCTGGTGGCGGTGATGCAAGATCGCGATCCCTACGGCGGCGCCGCCCCGCCGGTCTTGGAGAACGTGTCCGACAGCTACACCCTCACTCTGGCCGCGAGTCAGACGGCGCCGGGTGCCGAGCTCGAGCCCAACGACTCCATCAAGGACGGCAACGTCATCGCCCCTGGCACGCCCCTGGTGGGACGCCTGGCGTGGATGCGTGACGTGGACGTGGTGTGTGCCAAGCCGGGCTCCGGCACGGTGCGCTTCGTGGTGGAGGACGCCAAGCTCGGCAGCCGCCCGTCGAGCGCCGTGCTTCAGGTGACGCAGCACGGTGGCGCAGCGGACGGCATCCCGACGCGCGTGCACTCCGCCAAGAGCGGCGCGGCACATCCGCCCAACGACATGCCCAGCCCGTGGAGCAGCGGCGAGATCGAGGCCACGGCTGAGGGCAGCGCGTGCTTGACGCTGGAGCTGGTCCCGAATCCACTGAGCCCGCCGATGCCCAAGGTGGCGCCGGCCAGCGCCGAGGAATACACCGTCCGTGTCGACAAGCTCTGACCATCGTCTCGGCTGGGCCCTCGGGCTCGGCGCCGTCGCCCTGGTCGCGCTGCTGTCCCGCGCCGCCGCCGAGCCCATCGACCCGTCCCTGCCGCAACGCCGCAGCGTCGGCGCCCCCGCCGGCGCCGCTGCCATGGCGCGCGTCGACGCCGCTCGCAGCGGTCGCGCTCGAACGGCGCTTCCGGACGCACCCAAGATCCTGTGGCGTGCCCGCGCCATGGGCTCGGCGCGCGGCCCGGTGGCGGTGAGTCGAGACGGCGCCGTGGTGATCGCCTCCAGCGGCGGCACCTTGAGCCAGCTCGGCGCCGACGGAAAGAACGCCTGGTCCTTGCGCACGGGAAACGGCTCACCCGTCACCGGACCCGTGCTGCTCAGCGACGAGCGCCGCGCCGTCGTCACGTCCGCCGCCGAGCTCGTGCTGGTGGACGCCGACGGCAAGCACCCCACCACGGTGTCCCTCCCCCTCTCCGGCGCGCGGGTGTTCGCCGAGCCATTGCCCACGCCGAGCGGCGGCCTGCTGCTGGCCTCGAGTCTCGATCTCTTGCTGCTCGATGGCGCCGGTCGGCTCCAGACTCGCGCCAAGGTGCCGGAGACCGTGATCACCTTGATCGGACGCCGCGCAGATTTCCTCGCGGTGAGCGCTCGCGGCAACGTGTACGCCTGGCAGCCCCCGTCGTTGCCCAGGAAGCTCGGTTCCTTCGGTGGCTCGGTGCTCGGAGCGGCGCTCCGCAGCGAGCGCGTACTGACCGCGGTGGTGGACGAAAAGCGCGTGGTGGATCTCGATCTGAGCACCGACACCCGACACCTTCGCCTCGACGGCAGCGAGCGCCTCGAGGGCCAGCTCGCGCTGCTTGCCACTGGGGAAGCGCGCCTGACGACCACCGACGGCCTGCTCGAAGGCCTCGAGAAAGACGGCCACGAGAGCCTTCGCGTTCCCCTCGAGCCCCTGGTCGGCTTCGGCGATGCTGGAGCTCCGGGCATCGGCGTCGCCAGCGGCGCGCCGGCGCCCATCGTCGATTCCGCAGGGCGCACCGGCTTCGTGCGCCCCGGTGTGGACGCCGGCGTGGTCAGCAAGGACGGCAGCATCCACGGCGCCGCTGGGGCCAGCTGTCCGGATCCGGTGGCGCTGGCGCCCGCCGGCGAACGTCGCATGGTGCTGGTGTGCAGCACCGGACACGTCTGGATGCTCGGAAGCTGATCCAGCATCTTGTCGCGGCGGCGCGGGCACACCGCGCCCGCGCGGAAACGACGGCACGGGACGGGGCTCGCGGCGGACCAACAAGAAATCGCTACAAGCGGCGTTCGTCGAGCAGCGTCTTGATCGCGCGTCGCATGCGGGTGAGCTGGCTCTCCGTGGGCACCGTGGCCGACAGCACGCTCGAGGCACCGGCGGGGGCCGGCACGATCGAGACGTCGTCCACCAAGATGCGCCCGTCGGTGAGATAGAGCGGCTCCACGAACAAGCACGGGCTCTGGGACATGGCCGGCGCTACCGCGTGGTAGCGGCACCAGCCGCTCTCGTCGGGAGTCGCACTGTCTGGAGGGACCGAAGCGATGGGCGACACGATCAGCGAGGTACACGAGATCAAGCTCACGCCCGTGAGACCACAATCGGCCTCCGGCGGCTTGGCCCACAGCGTGATGTCCATCGGCTGATCCTTGGGCGCGGCCGCCATGCCCAAGAAGTCCACGTCCGGCGTGAGCACGCCGCAGGTCACCCCCGAACGGCACAGGCCGCCGGTCTCGCGGATCAACGTGGCGGAGCCTCCGGAGCCGATCGCGCGCCAGCCGTACTGGCCGCTGCCGCTGGTGAGCTCGAAGTCACCGTCCACCATCAGATTCTTCGTGAGCGTGGTGTGACCGAAGGGATTGCGTTGCTCGACGGTTCGAATGGGCGCTGCCGAATCGACCGGGGGCTTGGCGTCCACGCCCGCATCCACCGGCGGCGTGGGCCCGGCATCGAGGGGACGAAGGGAGGTTTCGTCGTCGCCGCAGCCCGGCAGCGCCACGAGCACCATCAGCGCGAGCCACTTCATTTCAGGTTGTCCCTCACCCACGCCAGGGCCGCTTCGTAAGGGGCATCCTTGCCGGAGAGCAGCGACGTCTGCGTGTGCTCGACGATCACGTCCGGCTCGGCACCCTGACCGATGAGGGTGTCGCCCTGGAAATCGATGGTGTCTCCGCTCGCCAGCTGGAAGCCGATGCGGGACCAATAGGAGAACTCGTAGAACGACGAGAACGCTCCGGCCGTCTCGTGGGGGCCGAAGATGCGCACGTTGGGAGCGCCCTTCATGCCCAAGGGCAGGTAGTCGCTGGCGGAGCCGTCTCGGTGCAGGATGAGCGCGACGGGCAGGTTTGGATCGTAGGCGTCGCTGCCCACCTGATACACCTGGCTCGGGAACTTCACGAGCTCCGTGAAGCGCGCGAGCCCCTCGGCTTGGTCCTTCGGGCCGTCGTCGGCGGCGGTGGCCATGAAGGTGGGACCCACCGCCAGCGCGAACGGCGGTCGCACCAGCTTGGTGATCTCCTCCGGCGCATCGAGCGTTCCGCCGTTGCCGGCGCGGTGATCCAAGATCACGCCGCGAGCGTTGTCCCGGAAGAACTGATTGCTGTCGGCGAAGAACGGGGTGAGACCCTGCGACGTTCCATACAGGTTGTCGAAGGTCATGCCGTAGATCTTCTCGCCGGGCTGACTGTCGACCAGCTCGTCGCGCCAAGGGACGAAGGGCACGTGATGCGCGCCGATGCCCGCGGGCGGATTCTTCAGGTGATAGAGCGGGCGGTTGTCACACGACGGCGTCTGCCCGGTGTCGGGCAGCTCCGTGACGGGGATGGTCTCGATGGTGCCGTTGCAGGCGAGCGTGGCGGCGTCGCAACGGATCACGCTGATGGTCTTGGCGAAGGACGCGATCGATGACGCGAGGCCTTCCGCGTACTCCGCATCGACGTCCGCATCCGTCGCGGCGTGATCACGGAAGTTCACGGGCCGGAGCGAGCGCGCCCACTCCAAGGGGTGCACGCCGTCTACCGCCACCAAGCGGTCCCCGGGCACGAGCCCCAGGTGATTGTCGTCGGACCCCACGTGGCTCACGAGCACGTCCGCCCACCCCGCCTGGCTGGGCCAGACGCCCTGGGTGAGGTCCGCCTTGCCTTCGATGAAACAGGCGCCGAAGTGCCGCGAGCTGGCCACCGAATCGAGCCCGGAGCGAAACGCGGTGTGCCAATCGTTGAGCTCACGAACGCCCCGGGCGAAGGCGCTCCAATACTGCCACGCCGTCTTGGCCGTGAGCATCGTCTGCATCGTGGACAGCGCCACCGGCATGTATGCCGCTCGAGAGCGCTTGCCGCCGAAGAACAGACTCACGCGCGCCATCAGGTACTCCGTGACGCTCTTTCGAACCGTGGGTGGCGGCAGCGGCGGAACGAAGCGCGCGCCCTGCTGACAGCGCTCGCCCACGCACAGCGCCTCCGAGCCGCACACGGGGTCGAAGGCGCCGCTGCAGACCTGGCCGCCATCGTAGCTGCCATCGGGAACGAGCTCGATGGCATCGAGGTCCACGTCACTACCCGTCACGCGGAACACGGCGCGGGTCAGCTCGTCTCCCGTGACACTGAAGGGATTGCTCACCAGCTCCACCCAGCCGTCGCTGGTGACCGTACCGCTCGGAAACAAGTAGGCGACTTCCGTTCCTCGCGGCGCACCGTCGTTCTCGAGCACGATGCGGGCCCACACTCGGGCGTGGCGCACCCAGGCGTGGGCGACGAAGCTGCGATCTTCCGCCGGCAGCTCCAGCGGCACCTCGAACACGCCCTGCTGAGCGGAGAAGCGCGCGAAGTAGTCGCCCGCGAGGGGCAGCTCGCTCTCTTTCGACAGCAGCTCGAAGCTGCAACCGTCCTGGCAGTCGACCTCCGCCTCGCTCTCCAGCGAGTGGAACACGACGGCGTCTGCTGCGGGCGCGAAGTGCCCCGTGGCGTCGAAGCTTCCGGCCCGCGCCGCGGGGGCGAGCAAGAGCAGGGCCAGCGCGATGCGCTTCACCGCCGCGCTCTCCGCATCCAGGCGTCCAGGGCCTGGCGAGCCGCTGGCGGAGGATGCGCCCCCGGCGAGAGCCACTTGCGGAGGCCATTGCGTGCTTCGTCCAGCGCGCGTGCGTCCGCTGGTGCCACCTTCGCGATGGTCTCCGGCGCATCCGCGGGGGCGGCCTGCACTACAGCGTCGTCCACGACCGCCTCTCCCTCGATGAAATGCGCCTGCAGGAACAAGCACGTTGCGCTGGTGCGCTCGGCGCCCACCGCTTGGTAGTGGCACCAGCCGTCGGCGTCGGGGCCGTCGGGGTCGCTCATGGGCAGGTCCGGATCCTTGGCAAAGTCGCAAGCGAACAGGTGCACCCCCATGTCGCCGCAGTCGTTCGTGGGCACCTTCACCCACACGCTGGCGCTCACCTTGGTACCGGAAGGGGATACGCCAATGGCCGCGACGCGTTGGCTCTGGGTCATGTACCCGCACTTCAGCCCGCTCCGGCACATGGGCCCCACGCGGATCTGCGAGAAGTTACCGGTGGGAGAGAAGTACACGGCATCCACCCAGCCGTACTGCCCGCTGAAGGGGCTCGACCACTCGAAGTCGCCGTCCCAGAGCAGGTTCTGCGTGGCGGCGACGTTGCCGAACGGGTTTCGCTGCATCACCGTGCGCCGCACCTTTGGGGGGCTCGCGTCCTGGGCCGCGTCGGGGAGCCCGCCGTCGAGCGAGGCATCCCCCCCCGCGTCCAGCGGCGAGAGCGTCGTCTCGCCGTCGCCACAGCCGCCCCACAGCAGCAAGAGCGCCAGAGCCCAACCGCGGTTCATGGCTTGAGCTCCGTCCGCACCCAGGACAGGGCGGCGTCGTACACCGTGTCCTTGCCCGAAAGCAGATCGCTCTGGAGCGGCAGCACGACCACGTCCGGCTCCACCCCGAACCCGTTCCGGGTCTGACCCGTGGCGTCGATCGTGTCTCCCACCGCGATCGAGTAGCCGAGGGCCGACCAGTAGCTGAAATCGAACAGCGTGGAGAAGGCGCCTGCCGTCGGATAGGGACCGAAGATCTTCGCCTTGGGCGCGCCCTTCATGCCCAACGGCAGCCAGTCGCTGGCGGACCCGTCGAGGTGGATCAAGAGCGCCACCGGGAGATCGAGGTCCGGGTTCGGTCCGCCCGCGCTCTCGACCTTTCCCGCCGAGAGCAGCGCGTCGAAGGTCGCCTTGCCCTCCAGCAAGCTCGGGCCGACGTCATCGGAGCGCTTTCGAAACAGGAACACATCCAGTGGAGTCGGCGTGCGTACCAAGTTCCAGATGATGGGAGGACCCAGGTTGGTGCCGCCGAAACCGGTGCGATGATCGAGGATCACGCCGCGCGCCTTCGCGCGCCAGTCGGCGACGGCGCTCTCGAGCAGTGGACCTACGCCGCCCTGGCCACTGACGTTCAGGGAGCTCCACTGCAGGCCGTAGATCGCCTCTTGAGCGTTGCTCTCTTGCACGATGCCGCTCACGAAACCGCCCTGCGGATGGCTGTCGCTGGAGCCGGGGACGTGCAAGATCGGGCGGTTGTCGCAGGAGATGCCCGCCGAGGTGCCCGGCGCGGACGACGGCAGGTCCGTGATCGAAATCGTCTCCGCCGTGGTCGCGCACTTCTTGGTGCCCGCGTCGCAGCGCAGCACCTCGACGTGATCGGCGTACCGCGCGATGAGCCCCGCCAAGCGGGAAACGGCCTCGGCCTCGGTGCTGTGGTTCGACGCGCTCCAATAGCCCGAGTCCACGCCGATGAGGGACCTTGCCCACTCCACCGGGTGCTCTCCGTCCACGCTGATCAGCCGATCCCCGGGGTGGAGGTCGAAGGTGTTCGTGGTGCCCACGTGAGAGACCAACACGTCGAGCTTTCCTGCCGGCGCAGGCGCCACGCTCTTGGACAGATCCGCCTCTCCCTCGATGAAGCACACGCCGATGGGCTTCTCGTTCGAGAGCAGGAAGCCGGAGACGTCGTTGCCCTTGGTGTGCCAGTCGTGGAGGCGATGAATGGCGACCTGGAAATGACGCCAATAGCTGAATGCATCCTGCGCACTCGCCATGCCGTCGATCTCCGCCAGGGCGTTCGGAAGGTCGAGCTTGCGGTTTTCGTAAGGGCCGAACAGCGCCGCCAGGCGTGTTCGAAGATACGCCGCCAAAGCGGACTTCGTGGGTTCCGGCGGCATCGGCGGCACCTGGGAGGCGACGTTTCGACAGCGACCCCACATGCACACCTGGCCGCCCGAGCACGCCGCGTTGTCGGCGACTCCCGCGCAGGGCTTCTCGTCCACCGCGGGGCCATCCGGGGCGACCTCCAGGGCGTCCACGCTGGCCTCGGAGGGAGCGAAAATGCCGAAGGCGAGCTCGGTGATCCGCGCCGGATCCACGCTGAAGCCTCGAGTCGCGACCTCCACCCAGCCGTCGCTGGTGACGCGACCGGTGGGGAACAGCACGGCAAAGCTGTCCACGCGACCGTTTTCGTCGCGTGCCTCCAGAGTACCCACGATGCTGCCGCCCCGAACCCAGGCGCTCGCCCGCAGGGCTTCTGCCGTGGCGGGCACCGGGACCGAGAAGTCTTGTCCCTCGAAGCTACCGAGGCTCAGCACGTGCGTGCCGTCGAGGGCGTCGGCGTCGTCGCTGATCACCAGGCCTGGGCCCGCGTCGGCGCCCGCATCGGCGACGGGATCTTCGAAGCTCTCCGACCAGGTGGTGGCGGCGTCGAAGCTCGCTTCCCCCGAGGCATCGAAGACGAGAGCGTGCGCCTCGCCGCTCCAAGCGAGCAACGCGAAGGCAGCGAATGTCGTCCGTTTCAGCACCGAGCCGAGGCACCGTACGTCGGCCGGATCCGACGTCGCAAGCGCAAACTAGGGCGAGTAGGTCGCCGTGTAGGTGATGGTCGAGGACGGCGCGCTCTGGGAGCTCGAGAGCGCGGGGCCCGCGTCCACGGCGATGACCAAGTCCACCGCCTGTCCCGCTGCGACGGGCACGCTGATGCTCTGCGTCGCGTCCTCCAGGGTGACCGTCGCCTTGTCCGGGGAGGCGGGATCGAAGGCCACGGAGTGGACGACGAGCTGCGCCAGATCCGCACTGGAAAGATCGATCGACACGGTACCGGCGCCGGAGGGCGAGAACTTCAGCATGCGGGCGCCGAAGGCCACGGATTTCACGTCGTGGGGGGCACCGTCGAGCACCGCCGCCGCCTCGGCGCCGAGAGCCGAGACGTCGACGGAGCTGAAACCATAGCGGCCATCACCCAAGCCCGGCTGATCCAAGAGCGTCGCCACCATGAACTCGCCGAACACGTCGCGGAACGTGGTGCCGCTCGGCAAATGCGCTTCGATCGACGCGCGGCCGTCGGCGGGGTCCTGCAGCACGCTGGCCAGGAAGTCCGAGCCGAAGCGATCGAGCATGTAGCTGCCCCAGCTGAACGTCGCGCCGTAGTCGGAGTAGCTGGAGACACACAGCGGGGTGATGGCCGTGGCCTTCGCGTAGCTCTTGCCGGCGGACAGGTCGGTCATGTAGCCGGCCTTCACCATCGCCGACTCGGCGAGCGCCTCGTCGAGCCAACCTTGCTCCGCGGAGTCGTACTTGGAAGCGATCAGGTGCACCAGCTCGTGCGCCACCACGCCCAGCATGTACTCCGAGTCCGGCGCGTTCTTGCCGGCCGCATTCAGGTGCAACATCTCCGTCTCGTTCGAGTGCGGCCCCGGGCTCTGATCGTCCGCGCGGAAGAAGCCGTCGAAGGTGAAGCTCTGGAACGCGTTCATGGGCACGTAGAACAAGATCACCCGCGGGTCCCCGTCTACGTCGGGCGGCTCACCGAAGGTGGAGACGTCCAGGGAGTAGATGCCTTGACTCGGGTCGCTGGGCGTCGCCTTCTCGAACGCGGCGGCGATGGTCTCGAGCTGGTCCTGGGTGACGTCCGTGCCCCAAGCGTCGTCCGCCACGTAGATGTACGCGTGGTCCGTCAGACCGCGGCAGGTCGACGGCACCTGCACGTCTTGAGGCGGCATCACACCGAGCTCCCAGGTCCACAAGTTGCGGGGCGGTGCGTCGCAGGGCGATAGCGCGCTGCCGCCGCCCGCTGCGCCGGCGCTGCCACCGCTCCCGGCCGTCCCACCAGCGCCCGCAGCCCCGCCGCCACCGCCGCCACCGCCGGGGGACGCCCCGCTGTCGTCGGAGCCACAACCGAGCAAAGAAAGCGCGAGACCTACGACGATCCCCAAGCCCGACGTCTTCATCCGACAGGCGGTAGCTCAGCCTCGAGGCGCACGCAATGCTATCCTCCCCGCGATGGGGAGCCGGCCCAAGGTGTACAGCGTCGCGATCGAGACGACGCCGGTGTGCAACCAGAAGTGCGACTACTGCTACAACGAGTGGCGCGAGGACGGAGGTGTGGATTTCGGCGAGCGCGACAAGCTCCTCGCTCGCGTCCAAAAGATGATCGACGCGTGGGACATCGATCACGTGACGGTCACCGGTGGTGAGCCCTTCGCCCACGGAGACGTCTTCCAGCTCTTGGATCTGCTCGCCCGGCACGAGGTCGGCATACAGATCATCTCCAACGGCGGTCTGATCGACGACGCCCTGGCCAAGCGGCTGGCACCTTACGGCGTACGTTACGTGCAGGTCACCTTGAACGGGCCGACCCGCGAGCTGCACGAAGCGCACGTCGGACGTGGGCACTTCGACCGCACGCTCGAGGGCGTCCGCGTCCTGAGGCGCCAGGGCATCCCGGTGGTCGGCTGCGTGGTGGTGACGCGCAAGAATGCCGCCGAGCTCGGCGCCACCCTCGAGCTGTGGCACTCCCTCGGCATCCGGCAGATCGCCCTCAGCCGATTCAGCCCGGCGGGCTACGCCGCGCGGCACGCCGCCCAGCTGTTGCCCTCCCGGAGTGATCTGCTCGTGGCCTTCCGCCAAGCCCTCCCCTTCGCTCGGGAGCGCGGCATGCGCATCACGTGCACCATGCCGGTACCGCCCTGCGCCGTGGAGGTCGAGGAGCTCGCGCCCATTCAGTTCGGCACCTGCGCCATCGGCACCCGCATGCAGGAGGTTGCCCTCGGCCCCGACGGGCGTCTGAAGAACTGCACGCTTCATCGCACCGCGATCGGCGGCGTGGCGGACATCCTCGATCCCCAAGTCGATCTCCGAGCCCTGCTGCAAGCGCCGGAGATCACCGAATATCGACGCGAGGCTCCGGAGTTTTGCCGAGGCTGTCTCCACGAGAAGACCTGCGCAGGCGGCTGCGGTGCGGCGGCGGAGTGGGTCAGCGGCCACGCCCGGCGCTTCGTCGACCCGTTCGTCTCCCAGCATGTGGACGACGACGTCGCGCTGCACTTCGAACGACACCGCGACGACAAAACCCACTTGGAGGTGATCCTGTGACCAAGTCGGATCGAGACGCCATCCTGGGGCGCCGCGCGCGCTTCGTCACGCGTGCCCTGGCCGCCGCGGGCATCGCGACAGCGGCCGCCCAAGGCTGCGGCGGTGAGAGCACCAGCGACGGCGGCGGCAGCCTCACGGATGCCCAGGCCGACAACGAGCCCCAGCCCTGCCTCGGCGTCGCCCTGGACGCGGGCAGCGACGCCGCGCCGGACGCCGACGCCGAGCCCCGGCCCTGCCTCGAACCGCCGTTGGACGCGGGGGTCGACGCGACGGACGACGCCGACGCCGAGCCTCAGCCGTGTCTGGCCCCGCCCCCGTGAAGGATCGCCCGCGCGTCCTCTTGATCTGGCCCGGCGGGCTGTTCGGCGGCGGCGCCAACTTCGGCGTACCGCAGTTGTTGATGATCGCGAGCGCCATCCGACGCGCCAGCGACGCCATCGTCGAGGTGGTGGACTTCGACATGGAGCGCGCCTTCGGCCCCATCGACCTCGCCCGGGTCGTGGCAGGCGGCTACGACCTGGTCGGCATCTCCTGCTACTCGTCCTACGACTACTTGAAGGTGATGGCGATCGGCGCGCGGCTGCGGGAGCTCTTGCCCCGCGCCTGGCTGGTCACGGGGGGCTATCACCCGAGCGCGCGACCGGAAGACTTCACCGCGGAGGACTCGCCGTTCGACTTCGTGGTGGTGGGCGACGGCGAGCGCCCCATGGCGCGCCTGGCGAGCGCCGTCGAGAGCGGGCGCCGCCCGTTGATGCGCGTTCTCGGCCCCGACTCCGTGCCGGATCCCGCCGAGCTCGTCCCCTACGACTGGTCGCTGCTCGAACGCTATCGGCCCATCGCTCGCCGCGTCGCCTCCCAAGCGGAAATCTACCTCTCCCGCGGCTGTCCCTTCGACTGCGCCTTTTGCATGGAGCGCGCCAAGCGCGACGTCTCCTGGCGCGCGCTCGATCCGGAGACGGCCGTCGAAGAAATGCAGCGACTGGATCGTTTCCTCGACCTCTCCCAGTGGACGCTGTTCGTGGCAGACGCGCTGTTCGGAATGAAGCGCGGCTGGCGACGACAGTTCTTGACCGAGCTCGCCCGCCGCCCCCTTCGCGCGCGCAAGATCTGGCTACTGATTCGCGTGGATCTGATCGAGCGAGAGGACCTGGAGCTGATGGCGCGAGCCAACGTGAGCCCGGGCTTCGGGCTGGAGTCGGGCGATCCGGAGCAGCTCACTCGCATCCGCAAGGCCGGCCGGCTGAAGGATTACCTGGAGAAGATGCTGGAGGTGGCGAGCTGGGCGCGGGAGCTCGGCGTCCCCTTCGGCGCCAACATCATCGTCGGTCATCCTGGAGAAACCGAGAGCACGCTCCGGACCAGCGCGGCCTACTTGCGGCGGCTGTTCCTCGAGCCCGAGGCCGGCACTCATGGCTTCTTGAGCGTCGATCCCTTTCGCCTGTATCCCGGCTCCCCCATCGACGAAGAGCGCGTGAGCTGGGAGGCGAGCACCGGAATGCGGGTGCACCGCTACCCCTGGTGGCACGACGGCGATCAGGACTTCCTCTCGGAATGGGTGGATCCCTCGACGGAGCTCGACTTCCGCCGCGTGAATCAGCTGCGCCACGAGCTGTTCGGGCCCATCGTGCGCGGCATCGAAGAGCGCTTCGCGTACCAGGGCAGCGCCCGCGACTACTACCTCCGCGCGGTCCGAGAGCAGGTGGAGCTCGGCACCCCGCGGCGCCGCCTGCACACCCTCGGCCTGTGGCATCTGTGGCGCGGCCTCAATGGGAGCGTGGGCCCGGCCGATCGGCGCGCGGCGCTGGAGGACGACTCGGAGCTGTCCGCGGTCGCCAAGAGCGCACGCGCCCACACGCTCGAAGGCCTGCGCCCCGAACCCGACGCACCCCTCGCGGACGCGCTCCTCGCCGTGCCCCGAGAGCGCTTCGTCGACGTCGAGCACATCGGCGCCTCCGCCGACGATCGCGCTCTGCCCCTGTCCGAAGACGGCGGCTCCACGCTGTCGGCGCTGCACGCCTACGTCGTCGCCTTCTCCGCGCTGTCTCTCGCCGAGGGCGACAGCTTCGTGGATCTCGGCGCCGGCACCGGCTACGGCGCTGCCCTCGCCTCCCAGCTCGTCGGCGAGACGGGCAGCGTGCTGGCCATCGAGCTGTCCCCCGACCTGGCCGAACGCGCGCGGCAGAACGTTCCTCGGGCGACGGTGCTCACGGCCAGCGCCCACGACACCAAGCTGTGGGGCGGACGCCCCAAGGTGTTCGCCGGCTTCGCCGTGCAATCACTGCCCGAGGCTTGGCTCGCCGCGCTGCCCGTGGGCGGCGAGCTGGTGGTTCCCGTCGGCTCCGCAGATAGCCAGAAGCTCGTTCACGTGCGGCGTCTGGCCGACGGACACGAGCTCACGGAGCTCGGCAGCGTCCGCTACGTGCCGGATCGGCGACCGCCGGCGTGATCCAAGTGTGAAAACCAGACGGCGTGCTCGGCTTCGAGCCCCACGGCCCGAGCACGATCGCGCAGCGTGTCCAGTGCTGCGTGCTCTACCTCGCGCTCGCTCCTGTCGCCCAGTGCCGAGAGCTCCGCCACCGTCGCTTCGTGGGCGGCCTGCCACGCAACATGCTCGATCGTCAGACCCGAGCCCGGCACCCCGACCCAGATCTCGTCGCCCCGCACGCGTCCCCGCCGCCTCAACGGCGCAAGCAGTCGGATCGTGAAGCGCGCGAGCGCCGGCGCCGCGCGGCGCACCCGGCGGAGCTCCACTTCCACGGGCTCCACGTCCACCTTCACGCGCGGCAAGCGCGCGAGCAGCGGCGCTTCGAGCTCGACGGCGCAGCGCAGGATCTCCACGGCATCGCCGGCGCGCCGCAAGGCCGGCAGGAGCTCCGGCGCGTCCACCGCGTCCGGGGAGAGGGCGGCGAGGTCCACCAGAGCAACGCTCCGGGCTCGCCCGACCTCGACGAACAGCCACGCCAGGAGCTGCACTCTGGCGAGCACCTCGTGATCGTCGAGCAGGCGGGCGAGCACTCGCGCATCCTCCCCAAGGGGTCGGTGCGCCGCGGAACCGAGGGTTTCGGCACAACGCCGGACGTACTCTTGGTCCCACAGGGACGCGGCCACGCGGGTCGGAACGTGGGCCAGGACATGAAAAACCGCCTCGGCCCAGGGCCGCCCCCCCTGGGTTGCGGGGGGTAGCGAACGCTCACCCTTCGACATATACTTCCGAAATCGCTACAGGGAGACTGGACCGCCGATGATCAGCATCACGCAACTCGCCGCAGACAAGGTCAAAGAGATCGCCCAGGCCGAGGGCCTGCAAGGCCAGGGTCTGCGCTTGCGCGTGATCGGCGGCGGTTGTGCGGGCTTCCAATACGACCTCTACTTCGAGGATTCTCCCACGGACTTGGACGAGCAGTTCGAATCCAACGGCGTCCAGCTGTTCGTCGACCCGCTCAGCTACCAGTACCTCGACGGCACCGAGATCGACTACGTCGAGGGTGTTTCGGGGGCCGGCTTCAAGTTCGGAAACCCGAACGTGAGCGGCACCTGCGGCTGCGGCTCCTCCTTCCAGGTCTGATTTCACGCGCGGGGGCGCCAGACGGCTGGCGGAACCTGGATCTCGACGGGTGTCCTTAGGGCTGACCCCAAGATCCGCGGTTCCATTCAGGTTTTGTAGCCGCGCCTCCGGACGATCGGCCAGGTTCAGCCCCCGCCCTGCGTCCGGAAGTCTTGCCCGGCCATCCGCAGGTGGAACCAACCCCTCGCGCGAGGAGTATCTCGTGCGTAAATGACGTTACGTCACGTCTCGGGAATAGCTGGGTGTCCCCGAATGCTGACGAAACAGAGTCTGTCCAAGGGTTCTGGCAACAAGATTTAGACACGTCCTGGACAAAACGACTTGACCATCATTTGTCCAGGACATAGTATGTGCGACGTCGGAGTGGTTCCGGCGTCCAGCTCGAAAGGTCCCCTCCCATGGCGCGCGAGATCGATGCTGCACTTTCCCGCTACATCACTGCAGTGCATCAGTACCCGAAGCTCACTCGTGAAGAGGAGCTGAAGCTGACGCGCCAGTGGGTGAAGACTCAAGACCCCAAGGTCGCGGACGAGCTGGTACGCGCCCACATGCGCTACGTGGTCGCCATCGCGCTGAAGTATCGGCGCTACGGCGTGCCGCTGGCGGAGCTCATCGCCGAGGGGAACTTCGGTGTGGTGCACGCGCTCAAGAAGTTCGAGCCGGAGCGCGGCAATCGTTTCGTCACCTACGCCGCGTACTGGATTCGAGCCTACGTGCTCAACTACGTCATTCGCTCCTGGAGCTTGGTGGGCGTGGGCTCCGGCGCCCTGCGCAGCAAGCTGTTCTTCAAGCTGCGCCGCGAGCGCGTGCGCGTCATGAATCTCCTGGGCGACACGGAGCGCGCCAACGAAGCACTGGCGAAGAAGTTCAACGTCACTCCGGAGCAGGTGGCCGCCATGGTGCGGCGACTGGAAACCCGGGACCTGTCCCTCGACACCAAGGTGTTCGACGACTCGGCCACCAGCATGGTGGATACGCTGCCCGCGAGCGACGCGAGCCAGGACGAAACGTTGGAAGCAGACCAACGACGCGGCGTGGTGAAGCGCACCGTGCGCACGGCGCTGGAAACCCTCGACCAGCGCGAGCGCTACATCGTCGAAAACCGTCTGCTGGCGGACTCCGAGGACGAGCTGTCGCTGGCCGAGATCGGCCGCCGCCTGGGCGTCTCGCGCGAGCGCGCGCGGCAGCTGGAAGAGCGCGCGAAGCGCAAGTTGCGCCAGCGCATCACCGAGATCAGCCGCTCCGCCCAGGACTCCCGCGAGGTGTTCGACAGCGCCGCGGCCTGACCCTGGCCCAGACCGGCATCCTGCGTTAAGTTCCGCCCCGTCGAAGCGGTGCAGACGATCGCCCGGGCGCGCGAGCGCCTGGGAGGAAAGTCCGGGCTCCACAGGGCAGGATGCCGGGTAACGCCCGGTGAGGGAAACCTCGAGGAAAGTGCCACAGAAAACAAACCGCCCGTCGCTCGTCGGCGGGTAAGGGTGAAACGGTGGGGTAAGAGCCCACCGCGCGATCGGCAACGGTCGTGGCATGGCAAACCCCATCCGGAGCAAGACCACGTATAGGGGCGTTCGAGGGCTGCTCGCCCGAGCCCCAGGGTAGGTTGCTGGAGGCCCGCGGTAACGCGGGTCCTAGAGGAATGATCGTCAGCGACGGAAGGGCGACCGACCGTCGACACAGAACCCGGCTTACGCACCCTGCGACCGCGCCAGCTCCGGCTGGCGCGTTTTTTCTTTTGTTGGTCCGCCGCGGAAGCTCGCGGACGCACGGCGCGCTCCGCGACGTGACCGCGCGGCCGCGAGGTTCCGCGGCGCAGCGACAAACCCAAAGGCTATTGCGCGGCGAACACGAACGGCACGTTGACGGTCGTGGGCGCCCCGGCGGCGGGGAACTGCCACGCCCGCACGCGGCTCGTGATGCAGCTCGCGAGACCGCGATAGCCCTTGGGATCGCCGCTGGAGCTGACGGAGCTGACGCTGCCGCTGGGCGCGACGTGAATCGTCACGCTCACGCGAGCGGAGCTGGGAGCGTCCTTCGCTCGAGTGTCGAGGGCCGGCTGCCAGCAGCTGCGCTTCACGCTGCCGGTGTAGCGGCTGACGGTCTTCTGGATGGTGGCGCCGTCGAGGCCGTCGGGGTGCGCTTGGGCGCCGTTGTCGCCGCTGGGTCCACCCGTCGGTCCCGGCCCGCTCAAGCCACTGAGCCCACTGAGCCCCGTGAGCCCACCCTTCTTGGTCGTGTCCGCGGTGGCCGGCGTGCCCGCCTTGGCGACGCCGCCCGCGGTGCCGGCTTTGCCGGCCACGGCCTTGGTGCCCGCGTCGTCCGTGGCTTCGGGGTTCTGCGCTTCGGCGGTGCTCTCGGGATTCGCCGCGGTGCCCTTGCCCGGATCCTTCGCCGGCACCTCCACGTACTTCACGATGGGGTCGCTGGGCTTTTCGCGATCGAAGAGCACGAAGCCGATGCCGAGGCCGCAGATCAACGCGGCGGCCACCGCAATCCACGCGGCGATGGGCGTGCCGCTGCGCTTGGGGATGACGAACTCGGACTCGCTGAGCGCCCGCTCGGTGACGACCGCGGGCCCGGTCTGCGGCACGGCTGCGGCGGGAGGCGGCGCGGCCGGGGCGCCAAAGGGATCCGCCAGCGCGCCGGCGGCCGGCGCCGACGGCATCGCGAAGGGATCGTAGACCTCCGGCTTGGGTGCCGGGACCGGTGCCACGGGCGGCGACGAGACGTGGGGCGAGAGCGGCGTGAGCGACGCTCGGGCGCTGGATACGCCCTCTTCCACGATGGCCACCAGCTCGGGGAACGTACGCAGCGAGATCCACTCTTCGAAGCCGTCGCGCCACACCAGCGAATCCAGCGTGATGGTGCCCGCGGACGCCTTGCTGCGGAGCTCGCTCAAGCGAATGGGCCCGACGGGAACGCCGTTGATGCCCACGTACCATTCGTCCGAAGGCGTGGACAGCGTGGACAGGGGCGCGGACTCGGGAGCCGTGACGGACTGTGCGAAGGACGCCGCCAGCCCGCCGACGGAAGCGACGACGGTGCGCTCGTCTTCGTCGAAGCCGGTGTCCTCGAAGTCCGCCAGCGCGTGCGCTGCCGCACCGTTGTTCTTCTTGAGCAGCTCTTGTGGCGGGCTGCCCACCACGGTGGGCGCGCTCAGGCGCGACGCCTCGCGCGCGGCGAGGATGCCGGGAGACGGCGTGATGCCCGGCGCCGAGCCCGCACGACGCGGCGGCGGCGCGGGGCGCGGGGCGGCCGCGGGGCGAGCGCGCAGCTGCGGGACGCGGGGGCGGCGCCGCGCGCGGCAGGCTGGGCTTGTGAGCCCCGGGCTCACGCCACGAGCCGCTGGGCGGCGGAGGAGTGCTCGCCGGCGGCGGCCGCGAACCGAGACCGTCGAGCTTGCGCGACACCGATCCTTCGGTGACGACTTTCGAAAGGCTGATCATGTGCCCGCACTTGCGGCACTTCATCCGTACCGATCGACCTGCGACTTTGTCGTCGGCGATCTGGTACTTGGCCTTGCAGCTCGGGCAGAGGAACTTCATTCAGACGGACGGCGACGGGCGTTTGCGGGGCACAGGATAGCGCGAGGGCCCCCGGAGCGCGAAAGCTTTCATTTCGCGGGTTTTCTGGAGGGCGGCTCACAACAGGTTCAAAATGTGCTGCTTGATGCTCTTTCGGGTGGGGTCATCCGGCGCCAGAGACAGCGCCCGCTCCCACATTTCTGCAGCCTTGTTTCGAAATCCGGCCTTTTGGTAGAGGATTGCGAGGTTCTTCACGGCGGGAAAATGGTGGGCGTTGATCTCGACGGCGGTCTCCAGCTCGCTGATGGCCTCGTAGACTTTCCCCAGTTTTCCGTACAGAAGGCCGAGATGAAAATGCAAGCGATAGGCTAGCGGATCGATGGCGATCCCGCGGCGGAGGTGCTCCACGGCTTCCTCGATGCGCCCCGCCTTGTAAGCCCGAACCCCCGCGTCCAGCGCCTGCTCCGCGTCCGCCGAGCTCTCCTGACTGTCGACTTCCGGAGTCTCCGGCGTGGCCTCCACCAGGCACGCTTCTACCGCCGCCATCACGTCGGCGATACGGAAGGGCTTCTCGATGTAGTGATCCACCCCGCAGCTCTGCTTCAGGTCCTCGGCGTAGCGCCAGCCCCGATACACCGCGCTCACCATGATGATGGGGATGTGGCCGTAGCGGGTGCTGCCCTTGATGCGTCGGGCGATCTCGAAGCCGTGGACCTCCGGCAGCATGGCATCCAGCACGATGAGATCGGGCCGATGCTCCTTGACCAGCCGCAGGGCCAAGAGGCCCCGGTCCGCCTCCAGCACCCGATAGCCGCGGCTGGTGAGCAGGCGCTTGAGCATCTTGCGGATATCGGCTTCGTCGTCCACCACCAGCACGGTGCGGCCGAGCGCGGCGGGCTGCGAATCGAGCTGCTCCTCGGGCAGCTCCGCCACCACGCTCAGATCCCGCGAGGTGTCGCCGAACTCCGTGTCCTCTATCTCGTCGCTCTGCGAGATGCGGCCCACGGCGTCGTCGACCACCACCCCAGGAGCCCCCAGCGGCGCTTCGTCCTCGAGCTCCGGCAGGGCTCCCGCCAGGGGGTTGCCGTTCTGATCGATGCCCACGCGCTCCAGCACTTCCGGCGGGCAGGCGGGCCCCACGTAGTAGGCCTCGCCCTGGGCCTTGCGGGTGTAGGCCTCCTGGATCACCTGCGCGATCACCCCCTCCAGCGCCACGTAGGGGTAGGCCTTCTTGCCCGTGACGAACTCCAGCTCGTCGAGCACCTTCTTCTCGCGGGGGTTGGCCATCGCGATGAAGAGCCGGTCGTCCCGCATCAGCACCGGCAAGATCAGATGCTTTTCCGCGATTTCGCGCGGCAAGATGTCGAGGTCCTCCAACCGGAGGCAAATCTGGTTGAGATCGATGCCAGGGATGCCGTGCTGCTCGGACAGCGCCTTGAGGGCCGAGACTCCGGTGATCGTCCCTTGCTCTGCGAGGCGCGACGCCAACCGACCCCCGCCCTGCTGGAGCGCCTGCTCGAGCTGCTCCGGGGTCACGGCTCGCTGCGCCAGCAGGATCCGGCCTATCTGCTTGCGGCCCTGACTCATCGTGACGAGGCCGGCATTCTACGATACGACGCGGCGTAAGGGCGCGAAATCGCGCAGCCGTGGCCTTCCGCCTCTGGTCACTCCGTCTGCGAGGAACTAACGTTCCCAACAGGCCCTCGGGGGCTCGGGCACACGATGCAGGGAAATCGCAACGAGAGCGCCGCCACCGGGGCGGCCCCTGCGGCGGAGGAGGGCGCCGCCCTGGCCGTCGGCAGTCCGGGAAAGATCCTGGTCGTCGACGATCAGCGCAACATGCGCACCACCCTGGCCATGATGTTGCGCGGCGGGGGCTTCGAGGTGGACGAAGCCGCCGATGGCGCCGAGGGGCGCGAGCAGGGGGCCACCGGTGCTTATGACGTGGTGATCACGGACCTCCGCATGGGGGAATACGACGGCATCGAGGTGCTGCGGGCGATCAAGGAAGCGCAGCCCATGACCGAGGTGATCGTGATGACCGCCTACGGCACCATCGAAAGCGCCGTGGAGGCCATGCGGCTGGGGGCCTTCGACTACATCCAGAAGCCGTTCACGGAGCAGGAGCTCATCGTCAAGGTGAACAAGGCGCTCGAGAGCCGGCGGCTCCACGGACAGGTTCGCCTGTTCGCCCAGGAGTTCAAGGAGCGCTACCACTTCGAGAACATCGTGGGGCGCAGCCAGGCAGTGCGGGACGTGCTCACTCGCGTGAGCAAGATCGCCCCCACCGACGCCATCGTGCTGATCACCGGAGAGAGCGGAACCGGCAAGGAGCTGATCGCGCGGGCGGTTCACGCCAACAGCAAGCGCGCCGATCGACCCTTCGTCACGGTCAACTGCGCCGCGATCACCGAGACGCTGCTCGAGAGCGAGCTGTTCGGTCACAGCCGGGGCGCCTTCACGGGTGCCGTGAGCGCGCGCAAGGGTCTGTTCGAAGAAGCCGATGGCGGCACCTTCTTCTTCGACGAGATCGCGGAAACGACGCCGAGCTTCCAGGCCAAGCTGCTGCGCGCCATCCAAGAAGGCGAGATCCGCCGGGTGGGCGAGAACAAGGGCGTGAAGGTCGACATCCGCGTCATCGCCGCCACCAACGTGGATCTGGCCCAAGCCGTGGAAGAGCGGCGCTTCCGCCAGGACCTCTACTACCGCCTGAACGTGGCGCGCTTCCATCTGCCGCCGCTGCGCGAGCGCCGAGAAGACATCCCGCTGCTCGTGGAGTTTTTCCTCGAGAAGTACAACCGCAAGATGAAGGCTCGCTCCAAGCTCGGCGAAGGCGTGATGGACCAGCTGGTCACCTACGACTACCCGGGCAACATCCGCGAGCTGGAGAACATGGTGGAGCAAGCGGTGGCCCTCTCCGGAGGTGGCGTGATCACCGTAGACGACATCTTGCCTCAGGCGCCCAAGCGACCGAGTCGCACCACCGGCCGCACCCTGGCGGACATCGTGGACGACGCCGAGCGGCGCGCAGTGGAAGAAGCGCTGCGCGCCTTCGACGGCAGCCGCGAGCGCGCGGCAGAAGCCCTGGACATCAGCCCCACCACGCTGTGGCGCAAGATGACGCGACTGGGCATCACCTACGAGGACCGCTGACGCGCGATGGCTCCTGCGCGTCGGCCGAAACGCAAGGCCTCGGTTCCCGACTGGGCTCGACTATCCGACGAAGAGCTGCTCGACGTCCGCTTCTGCGACCTCAAGTTGAGCATCGAAGGAACGACCCTCGAAGAGCGCGTTCACAAGCTGCATGACGAGCTGAACCACCGTGGCCTCCCCTTCCGGCCGCATTGCTGGCTGTCCACGGAGTGGTTCTCGCCGGATGGAGTGCCGGGCATCGCCATCCCGTTCTATCTGGCGCATCCGCGCCTCACGCGGCTGGAAGAGCATCAGATCCTAGACGTAGAGGGCGGCACGCCACGTTGGTGCATGCAGCTGCTCCGCCACGAGGCCGCCCACGCCTTGGATTCCGCCTACCGGCTGCACCGCAAGCGCACCTGGCGCGAGGTGTTCGGCTCCTACGCGCAGCCGTACTCCAAGTTCTACAAGCCCAAGCCCTACAGCAAGAGCTACGTGCTGCACCTGGATCTCTGGTACGCCCAGAGCCACCCGGCGGAGGACTTCGCCGAGACCTTCGCGGTGTGGCTGGACCCACACTCACGCTGGCGCAAGCGCTACCAAGGCTGGCCCGCGCTGAAGAAGCTGCAGTACCTCGACCGCCTGATGCGGGAGATCTCCGGCACTCCGGCCAAGGTGCGCTCCCGCGAGCGGGTGGAGCCCCTCAGCACCAACCGCACCACCCTCCGCGAGCACTACGCGAAGAAGAAGGCCCGCTACGGCCTCGATCACCCGAGCTTCTACGACCGCGATCTGCGCAAGGTGTTTCCCACCCTGCCAGAGGGCGTGCGCGGACGACCCGCCGCCACCATCTTGCGCAAGAACCGCCGGGAGCTCCGTCGGCGCGTGGCGCGCTGGACCGGCGAGTACCAATACACGATAGACCAGGTGCTGATGGAAATGATCGAGCGCTGCGAGGAGCTCGACGTACGCACGGACCGCGCCGACACCGATGTGGCACAGGATGCGTTGATGCTGCTCACGGTCCAGACCATGAACTACCTGCATGGCGGTCATCACAGGTTGGCGCGATGAAGAAGCTCCGTGTACTGGTGCTGATGCACGAGGACCTGGTCCCGCCGGACAGCCTGGAGGGCTACTCCGAGAAGGAGATCGCCGAGTGGGCGACGGAGTACGACGTGGTCGCGGGGCTGCAGAAGCTCGGCCACGAGGTGTACATGTCGGGGGTGGGCAGCGACCTGGGCGCCATCCGTGACGCCTTCGCCGAGACCAAGGCCCACATCGCCTTCAACCTGCTGGTGCACTTTCACGGCGTGGCCGTCTACGACCAGCACGTGGTGAGCTACATCGAGCTCCTGAAGAAGCCGTACACCGGATGCAACCCGCGGGGCCTGCTCTTGGCTCGAGACAAGGCCCTGTCCAAGCGCTTGCTCGCCGCGCACCGCATTCGGGTGCCCAAGTTCCACGTGTTCCCCGTGGGGCGCAAAGGCAAACGGCCGCGCCACCTCGACTATCCGCTGGTGGTCAAGAGCGTGAACGAGGAAGCGAGCCTCGGCATCTCCCAGGCCTCGGTGGTGACCAACGACGCCAAGCTGGCAGAACGCGTCGAGTTCATGCACGAGACCTTCGGCGTGGATGTGATCGTAGAGGAGTACATCCAAGGTCGAGAGCTGTACGTGGGCGTGCTCGGCAACCAGCGGCTGCAGACCTTCCCGGTGTGGGAGCTGCCCTTCGAGCTCTTGCCGGAAGGCGTACCGCACATCGCCACCGCCAAGGTGAAGTGGGACCTCGACTACCAGAAGAAGTACCGCATCAAGACGCACCGGGCGAAAGACCTGCCAGAGGGCGCGGAGCAGGAAATCGGCCGGCTCGCCAAGCGCGTGTATCGCGCCCTGGGCCTCAGCGGCTACAGCCGCATGGATCTTCGCCTCAGTGACGACGGCAAGGTGTACGTGCTGGAAGCGAACCCGAATCCCGACCTGAAGTACGGCGAAGATTTCGCCGAGAGCGCCCACGCCGCGGGCATTCCCTACCCCCAGCTGCTGCAGAAGATCTTGAACGTCGGGCTCAGCTACCAGGCCGAGTGGAAGAAGAACGACGCGGCGTGAGGGCATGCGCACGGAGCTGTTCGACTACGAGCTGCCCGAAGAGCTGGTGGCACAGCACCCGCCACCGGAGCGCGACGGCGGCCGCATGCTGGTGCTCGGCTCGGAGCTCGAGCACGCCCAGGTGCGCGAGCTCGCCGAGCGCATCCCCGCCGGCGCTCTGCTGGTGCTGAACGACACGCGGGTGCTCTGCGCTCGACTGCTCGGCCAGCGCGACAGCGGCGGAAGTACCGAATTGCTTTTGTCGAGACACCGCGGAACCTCCGAGGACGGACAGCGCTGGCTGGCACTGGGACGTCCCCACAAGCGGCTGCGTCCCGGCACGGAGGTCCACTTCGGCGCGCTCACGGCCCGCGTGCTGGAACGGCTCGACGGCGGCCGTCTCGAGGTTCTGCTCACGGCCGACGGCGACGTGGACGCCGCCCTGGAGAGGGTGGGTCACGTCCCGTTGCCGCCGTACGTGCGGCGCCCGGACGACGCCGCGGATCGCGAGCGCTACCAGACCGTGTACGCCGAGCGCCAGGGCTCGGTCGCGGCGCCCACGGCGGGGCTCCACCTCACCGAGGCCATGCTGGCGCGGCTCGCGGAGCGCGACGTCCGCGTCGCGAAGACCACGCTCCACGTGGGCGCCGGAACCTTCAAGCCCGTGACCGCGGACGACCTCGACCAGCACGACATGCACTCGGAGTGGCTGGAGGTCGGCCCCGAGCTGGCGTCCGCAATCGCAGATGCACGGCGCCGGGGCGCCCCCGTCGTGGCCATCGGCACCACCGTGGTGCGCGCTCTGGAGAGCGCACGCGATCCCGCGCGTCCGGGGCACGTCACGCCCTTCGCCGGCGAGACCCGCCTCTTGATCCAGCCGGGCTACGCCTTTTCCGTGGTGGACGCCCTGCTCACCAATTTCCACATGCCGAAGAGCACCCTGATCGCCCTGGTGGCCGCCTTCGCCGGCCTCGACCGCGTGCGGAGCGCCTATGCCGAGGCCGTGCGCCGGCGCTACCGCTTCCTCTCCTACGGCGACGCGATGTGGATCCCGGAGCGAGCGTCGTGATCCGCTTCAGCGTGGACGCCACCGACGGCGCCGCCCGCGCGGGCACCCTCGTCACGCCCCACGGCGAGGTCCCCACGCCGGCCTTCATGCCCGTGGGTACCCAGGCCACCGTCAAAGCGCTCACGCCAGAAGAGGTCGCTCACACGGGCGCGCGGATGACCATCATGAACACCTACCACCTGTGGCTCCGGCCCGGCCCCGAGGTGGTGGCGGAGCACGGCGGGCTGCACGGCTTTTCCAAGTGGCCCTTCGCCATCGCCACGGACTCCGGCGGCTTTCAGGCCTTCTCCCTGGCGGAGCGGGTGAAGCTCGACGAAGACGGCTTCGAGTTCGCGAGCCACCTCGACGGCTCGCGCCATCGTCTGTCGCCGGAAGAGAGCATGCGCGTCCAGGGCCTCCTTGGCAGCGACATCGCGATGCAGCTCGACGTGTGTCCGCCCGGGGGCTCGCCCCGCGAGGTGCTCGAGAGCGCCGTGGCGCGCACCACGCGTTGGGCCGAGCGCTGCTTGGCGGCGAAGCGCGCGGACCAGGCGCTGTTCGCCATCGTGCAAGGCGGCACCGACGTGGAGCTCCGCCTGCGGCACGCGGAAGAGCTCGCGCGCCTGCCCGTGGACGGCATCGCCCTGGGCGGCTTCAGCGTGGGCGAGCCGAATGCGTCCATGCACGAGACCCTGGCGCAGGTCGGCCCCAAGCTGGATCCCGCGCGGCCACACTACCTCATGGGCGTCGGGACGCCCGCGGATCTGATCCGCGCCATCGGCGCCGGAGTGGACGTGTTCGACTGCGTGATGCCGACGCGCAACGCCCGCAACGGCCAGGTGTTCACCTTCGACGGCAAGATAGTGATCAAGCACGCCGCTCACCGCTCGGACCTACGCCCGCTGGACGAGCACTGTCCCTGCCCCACCTGCCGCGGCGGCTACAGCCGCGCGTACCTGCGGCACCTGTTCATCGCCGGCGAGATCCTCGCCCACCGGCTGCTGTCCATCCACAACCTCACGTTCTACGAACGGCTGGTGGCCGAAGCGCGCACGGCCATCCTGGAGGGCCGCTTCGCCGCGCTGTCCGCTCGCGTCCTCCCCCTGCTCACCCCGCGCTGAGCAACCCGCTCGCGCAGCCAGAACGCCAACCGCCAAGTCGCCAAGAGCGCCAAGATCAGAGAGAGAGAGAACGGGAGAGGGAGAGAGATTGGTTTGTCGATGCGACTTCGCGGCAACTGCGCGAGCGCCGAGAAGCGTCGAGGCGTCTTGGGCGGTCAGAAGCGGCCGCTGCCGAGGAGCATTCCGCCGCCCTGCAGCGGGACGGCGTCCACCGCCACGGGCAAATGGTGACGCACGCTGGTCTGCTTTTCCTTCCGCCCCAAGTCCTTGATCAGCAGATAGGTGCCGACCCCCGCCCCCACGGCGGCCACGCCGATGCTGATGTTGGTGAACAGCTTGTTCTTGTTGAAGCGGTCGTAGTCATCTTGGTTCGGGTGGTCGTTGAAGGACGACTCCGCGTCGTTCACCTGCAGCCCGAAGTACACCGCGCCGCCGGCGCCCACCGCAGCGACGCCAAAGGCAATCCACGTCGGCGCGCGGATGCCTCCGGACTTCTTCTCTCCACCGCTGTCGGCGATGGGCTCGTCCCCGTCTGCGTCATCCATCGACGGGCCCGTGCCGCTCGACGTCTCCTGCTTCGGCATCAGCGTGGAGATCTCCACGGTGCGGGTGCTGCCGGCCGCCACTTCCACGCGTCGCGCCTTGGCGCCGTCCACGTCCAAGAGCTTCACGTCGTGCTCCCCGGGCACCACGTACACGCGCTGGTCGCCCGTGAACTCGTCCTCGTCCACCCGCACGCGCTGGGACGCATCACCGCTGAGCTGAATCACCGCCAGCTTGGGGCTCAGCCGCGCAAGACGATCCGTCGCGTCCTGCCGGTCCTGCTCCTGGGATTGTTCCAGATCCAGCACGCGCTGGTACGCGCGCGCCGCAGCCGCCAGCTCGCCGGCCTTCTCGTACGCGTCTCCCGCGTTGATCAGCGGCGCGGGGTGCGGCTTGATGCGAAACGCCTCTTCGAAGGCACGGGCGGCCTCTTCGTAGCGCCCCGCGGCGAAGGCCTTTTGCCCGGCCTTGAAAAAGCGCCGCGCGTCGTCCTTGCCGCTCTCCGCCTTGGCGCCCTGGGCGTGCGCGGCGGTGGGCCACCCGACCGTGGCCGTGCTCGCGACCGCCAGCACCACTACGCTGGTCCAACGCGCAAAACTGCTCACCATCTTCGACGCTACAGCGTTTTGAAGCCGCATGGAACAGTGGCGGCGCGGAGCCCAGCCGGGAAGCGGGGCGTGGTGCCAAGGCGCCAACGTGTCACGCTACGATGAAAACCCTGTATCATGGCTTTCGAGATGCTGCGCCTTCGCGGTCGCCTTACTTTGCTGCTCCTCGCCCCAGCGCTGGTCGTCGGCTGCCTGAAGACTCTCGACGAGTCCAAGATCGGCGCCGCTGACGCCTCCACGGAGGGCGGCTCCGGCGCGACCGGCGGCGACGCCGGCGGCAGCGGCGGCAGCGGCGGCACCAGCGGCACCGGCGGCACCGGCGGCACCGTCGACTCGGGACCGGATTCTCCCTGGCCCGGCGTCGTGCCCTACGACGCCTCGAAGTACCCCGTCACGAACCTGGCGAGCACCTCCGCCCGCGCCATCATCAGCGTGGACGACTCGGACGTGTTCCGTACCGAGCTCGACGGCACCTCCGTGCCCCTGTTCCGCCATCCCATTGCCGGGGGCTCGGGCAACCAAGTGCCCGGCTTCACCCTCGAGCGCCCGCAGGCCATGGTCGCGCCCACGGGCTCGATCTCGGTGTTCGTGGTGGGCGGCACGGACCAGGGCGGCGGCACTCTGGTGCGCGTGCCCAAGGCCGGCGGCGCCGCCGAGAGCATCACGCCGCAGACGCCCATCGAGCTCGCCGTCGGCATCGCCGCCGCGGCGGACGGCTACGCCTACGTGAGCACCAAGGCGATCGCGCAGAACACCACGGCGCTCCTGCGCTTCCAGCTCACGGCCGGCGCCACCACCGGGGAAACCCTGTACGTGACGGCGGACGGCAACGAGTCCGGTGGCGACGTGGTGGTCACCGGCGGCTGCGTGTACTGGGTCAGCAACGGCGACGTGTGGGGCATCCCCACCACCGGCGGCGCGCGGCTGGCGGCGCTCTCCACCGCGATCACGGATGCGGTGGGCGTGGCAGCGGACGCCGTGTACCTCTACTACACGCGGGCGGGCGGCAGCGTGTGGCGCAAGAAGGTGAGCACGGCCTGCGACTCGGGCAGCTCGGTGGAAGAGAAGCTCACGGAAGGCTTCACCGGCATTGGCGATCTGGTGACCTACGAGGGCAAGCTGGCCTGGACGGCGGAGGGCGACGTCAGCGCGAACTTCGCCGGCGGCGGCGTGTTCTCGAGCTCCGCAGCGGGCGGCCAGGTGACGCAAATAGCCCCCGAAGACGACGGCCCGGTGGACATCGCCGCAGCCCCGGCGGACATCGTGTACGCGACCAGCTCCGGGCTCATCCGCAAGGTCCCGAAGAAGCCCTTGTGAGCCGTTTCCGCGGCGCAGCGACAAGATCTGTCAGCTGACCGAGGGTCTTGCCGGGGCGGCGCGATCCCCGGCGCGCCGCTATTCGTAGGGGTTGGAACGCGGAGGCGCGGTCGTCGTGGCCGGCGGGGGCTTCTTCGGTTGCACGGGCGGCGCGGTCTTCGCGGGGGGCGGCTTCCAGCTCTTCGGCCTGGGCTGCGTCTTGGCCTTCTCGACGCCCGCATCCGCCTGCTCGTCCAGGTTCAGCTTGGGAACGCCGGGGTCGTCTTGCACCTGAGGCGCGGGCGCGAGGGGCGCCTCTTGCGGAGCCGCGGAGGCCGCCGGCATGCTCACGATGGTCGTGGTGCGCACCCGTGGGTTGACGATGAAGAACACGGCAACGCCGAGAGCCACCGCCAAGCCCAGCACGCCGATCACGTAGCCGCCGATACCGCCGCGCTTGACGACCACGGTTCCACCGGTGGGATACGACACCTGGCTCAGCTGCGAGTGACCGGTGTGCGACACCTCACCGCCGGTGCCGTAGTGGAGCCCCGCGGGTCGCGTGCCGCTCATGCCCTGATGCGAAGGTCCGCTGGGCGTGAAGTTGGGAACGCTGACGTTGCTCACGCTCCCGACGTTGCTGACGCTGCTCGGGTGACTGGGGTCCGTGACGGCGCTCACACCGGTGACGCTGGCGTGATCCGGCGGCACGGCGCTGGCGAGCGGATCACTGGGCGGAACGTTGCTGCCCACCGGCGCGTCGCCGTCGATGGCTCGGAGTGCGGAGCGGATGGCCTTGCGGCGCTGTTCGATGCGCCCGCCCAGCACCTTCTTGAGCAGGTTGGCGATGCCGGCGCGGGGCACCACCACGCGCTCCGCCTTGAGGTAGCTCTCGAGGGCGTGCTGCAGCTCTTCCGCCGTCTGGAAGCGCTTCTGGACGTCCCGCTCCAGGGCCCTCAGCACGATGCCTTCGAGCTCTTTCGGATAGCGTTTGTCGATGCTGCTGGGCTGAGGGATCTTGCCGCTGACCACCAGGTGCAGCGTCTCGGCGTCGTGCTCGCCCCGGAACAGCCGCCGCCCGGTGGTGAGCTCGAACAGCACGATGCCCAGCGCGAATACGTCGGCACGACGATCCACCTTCTTGGCCATCGCCTGCTCCGGCGACATGTAACCGAACTTGCCCTTGAGCTGGCCGGCGCTGGTGGCCTCGCTCACGCGCCCCATGGCCTTGGCGACACCGAAGTCCACCAGCTTGATGCCGCCATCCACGCCGATCAGGATGTTGTGCGGCGACACGTCGCGGTGAACGACGTTCATCAGCTCGCCCTTGTCGTCCCGGAGCTCGTGTGCGGCGTGCAATCCCGCCGCTGCGTCGGCGATGATCCGCACCGCCATCTCCGCCGGGATTGGACGGCGCTTGCCGGCTTCCGCGATCACGGCGTGGAGCGAGTCCCCTTCCACCCACTCCATGGCGAGGAACATCACGCCGCGGTCTTCCCCCGGCTCGTACACGTCCACCACGTTCTTGTGGCGGATCATTCGGATGATGCGTCCTTCGTCGAGGAACATCTTGACGAAGTCGTCATCCGAGGCGAGGTCGCTCAGGATCGCTTTCACCGCGACGAGGCGATCTTGCTGCCGCGTCTCGCCGCGCTCCCGCGCCACCCACACCGTGGCCATCCCACCGCGACCGATCCGAAGCAGAAGCTCGTAACGGCCCAAGCGCGTACCGCGCTTGAGATCTTCGGGGGCGGTGGAAAAATCTACGGATTGCACGGGCTGCCTGCTCGGAGGGCTGCTCCAGCGGCTAGTTTACCAATCAACGCGTGATTTGGCCCGCTCCCGGCCCGTGCCGTCAAGGCGACCCCGCGCCTACATCGTATCCTGGCGCTTTCGGTCGGCTCGGAGAGGTGCTAGCAGGCCGACCTCGATGCCTACTCTGAAAGAGATCGCCGCCCAAGGAGACAAGCGCCAGACCGTGGTCCGCGAGGCCTG
This sequence comes from Polyangiaceae bacterium, assembly GCA_020633235.1. NCBI lineage: Bacteria > Pseudomonadati > Myxococcota > Polyangiales > Polyangiaceae > Polyangiaceae bacterium. The sequence continues at coordinate 240,008 of JACKEA010000002.1, forward strand.
CACGGTCCTCGACCAGGAGGTCGCGGACAAGTCCGGGGTCACTGGCTTGGCCATCAAAGGCGCGTACAAGATCGTCCAAGGCGTGAAACCCGGCTTCGTGCCGGAGGTGGTCGACCACCTGCTGGACGACTTCTTGGACGCCCTCGACCCCCTGTATCAGGAGGCCCTGGAGCAGCAGAAGAAGCCCAGCGTCCACTTGGTAGAGCAGAAGGGCCGCATGGCGGACGCGCTGCTGGCCATCACCGACAAGCGGGCGGAAAACGCCCAGCGAAAGGCCATCAAGAAGGCCTACGAGAAGCTCCGACCCTCCGCCAAGAAGCACGTGGAGGCGGCGGCCCCCCGCCTGGGCGAGATGCTCGATCGCCACGCTCCCTGAGCCAACCTGCTTGACAACCGTCCAGATGCGGAGAATGTGACGCTCCGAGACTCCGGTGGTAGCACGCCGGGGTTTCGGGACGGCCGCATGGCCGCCCCTCGTTCGAGGCAGCGCCGGGTCGGGAGCCGCGCCGCCAATCCAGGAAAGTGAGTATTCGACGAGGATGGCAAACGCACAGCCCGTGTCCCAGCGAGATTCCGGGGAGTCCGATCCGGAACAGCTTCAAGGTGCCGTCGTTCGATTCGCTGGGGACTCCGGCGATGGCATGCAGGTTACCGGTTCGCAGTTCACCGTCGCCGCAGCCCTCGCCGGCAACGACCTCGCGACCTTTCCCGACTTCCCCGCGGAGATCCGCGCGCCCGCAGGTACCACCTACGGAGTGTCGGGGTTCCAGATCAACTTCGCCGCTCGGGACGTGTTCACGCCCGGGGATCGGCCCGACGTGCTCGTGGCCATGAACCCCGCGGCCCTGAAGACGAACATCCGCGACCTCAAGCGCGGCGGCTTGCTGATCGTCAACAGCGGCGCCTTCAGCAACACCAACCTGAAGAAGGCCGGCTACGAGAAGAGCCCGCTGGATGACGGATCGCTGGACGGCTACGCCGTGATCGCCATCGACATCACCAAGCAAACGGTGGCAGCGGTGGAGGGCACTGGGGTCAGCAGCAAGGAAGCCAACCGCTGCAAGAACTTCTGGACCTTGGGTCTGATGTTCTGGATCTACGGCCGCGACATGGCGCCCACGATCAAGTGGATCGAGAGCAAGTTCCACTCCCGGCCGGAGATCGTGGATGCCAACGTGGCGGCGCTCAAGGCCGGCCACGCCTACGGCGAGACCACGGAGATCAGCCACTACCGCTACGAGGTCCCCGCCGCTCCGGTGGCGCCCGGTCGCTATCGCAACATCGGTGGCAACGTGGCGCTGGCCTGGGGTCTGGTGGCCGCCGCGGAGATCACCGGTCGCCCGGTGTTGCTCGGCGCCTATCCCATCACCCCCGCCAGCGACGTGCTGCACGAGCTCAGCAAGTTCAAGCACTTCGGCGTGACCACCATCCAGGCCGAGGACGAGATCGCGGCCGTGTGCCTGTCGATCGGCGCCGCCTACGCGGGCAACATCGCCGTCACCACCTCCAGCGGTCCCGGCATTGCCCTCAAGGGCGAGGCGCTGGGCTTGGCGGTGGCCACGGAGCTGCCCCTCGTGGTGGTGAACATCCAGCGCGGCGGTCCCAGCACGGGGCTTCCCACCAAGACGGAGCAGGCGGATCTCTTCCAGGCCATGTACGGCCGCAACGGTGAAGCGCCGATGTGCGTGCTGGCGGCGTCCACCCCGGGCAACTGCTTCCACATGGCGCTGGAGGCGGTGCGCATCGCGGTCAAATACATGACCCCGGTGATCCTGCTCACCGACGGCTACCTCGCCAACGGCGCGGAGCCCTGGAAGATCCCCGACGTGAGCGAGCTGCCCAAGATCGAGGTGAGCTACCGCACGGATCCCGAGGGTTTCCACCCGTTCCTGCGGGACGAAAAGACGCTGGCGCGGCCCTGGGCCATCCCCGGCACGCCGGGCCTGCTCCACCGCATCGGCGGCCTCGAGAAGGACTACAACAGCGGTCACATCTCCTACGACCCGGACAACCACGAGCTGATGAGCAAGACGCGGGCGGCGAAGATCGCGAACATCGCGAACGACGTCCCGGAGCTCGGCATCGAGGTCGGGGACGAGAGCGGCAAGCTCTTGGTGCTGGGCTGGGGCTCCACCTATGGCGCCATCCGCGAGGCCGTGCAGCGCTCGCGGGATCGCGGCCTGTCCGTGTCCCACGCGCACCTCCACTACCTGAACCCCTTGCCCAAAAACCTCGGGGACGTGCTTTCGCGCTTCGAGCGCGTGCTCATCCCGGAGATGAACATGGGTCAGCTCGTCCACATCATCCGCGGTCAGTACCTGGTACCGGCGGAGAGTTATCCGAAGATCCAAGGGCAGCCGTTCAAGATCGACGAGATCGAGGACCGCATTCGCCAGACGATGGAGAGCTGAGCATGTCGAACGTGATTCAAACGGAAAAGCTCACCAAGAAGGACTTCGCCACGGACCAAGACGTCCGCTGGTGTCCGGGCTGCGGCGACTACTCGATCCTCGCGAACGTCCAGAAGGTGATGCCGGAGCTGGGCGTCGCCCGAGAAAACATCGTGTTCGTCAGCGGAATCGGCTGCTCCAGCCGCTTTCCCTACTACATGAACACCTACGGCTTTCACACCATCCACGGGCGCGCGCCAGCCATCGCCATGGGCGTGAAGGTCGCCAACCCCGATCTCAGCGTGTGGATCGTCACCGGGGACGGCGACGGCCTGAGCATCGGTGGCAACCACCTGATGCACTGCCTGCGGCGCAACCTGGACGTGAACATCCTGATGTTCAACAACCGCATCTACGGCCTCACCAAGGGTCAGTACTCGCCCACCAGCGAGTTCGGAAAGGTCACCAAGAGCTCCCCCACGGGCTCGGCGGACTTCCCGGTGGATCCCTGCACCTTCGCCATCGGCTGCTCCGGCAGCTTCGTGGCGCGCTCCATCGACACGGACGCCGGACACTTGAGCGACATGATTCGACGCGCCGCCCAGCACACCGGCGCGTCGTTCATCGAGATCTATCAGAACTGCAACGTGTTCAACGACGGCGCCTTCGACGCCTTCCGCGACAAGGCCAACATGGCGGACGCCCTGCTGCGGGTGGAGCACGAGAAGCCCTTGCTCTTCGGCAAGGAGAAGAACAAGGGCCTGCGCATCGACCCGCGCACCTTCGGCCTCGAGGTAGTGACCCTGGGAGAGAACGGCATCACCGAGAAGGACATCATCGTGCACGACGAGACCAACGCGACCCTGGCGTACATGCTCGCGCGCATGCCCTTCCCCAAGTTCCCCGTCACGGTCGGCGTGCTGTACGCCTCCGATCGGCCCACCTACGACGCGACCGTCACCTCCCAGCGGGAGGCCACCCAGAAGAAGCTCGGCAAGGGCAGCCTGGAGAAGCTCTTGAACTCCGGCAACACCTGGACCGTCTGAGCGTCACGCTCGAGCAAAGCGCCACCGGGATCCCCTCCCGGTGGCGTTCTTCATTTTTGTCGGTTCGGCGCGGAACCGCGCTCCCTGGCCTCTACTCGGTAGCAGCGTCCGGTGTGTCGGCGTCTACTCCCGCGTCGATCTGCGACGCGGGAAAGCTCACCTCGCACTTTCCAGCGTTGCAGACCGCGGATGGAATCCCTGAATCAAGGCACTCGGGATACCACCGCGCGTTCTGCTTGCATGTGGTGCATGGCAAGCTCGCAATCTGCCACAGGCCGTCGACGGCATCTGCGCGCACGGCGAGGGTGCACCATCCCTGACACTCTTGGATGTGAAAGGAGTCGACCACTGTGCAGTCCGCGTCGAGCGTGCACGGCGCTTGTGAAGCGAGGTAGTCGGCCAGGGTCTTCTTGACGGCGTCCGCGTTTGGAACGCACACCGCAGCTCCCGCTGCTCCCCCTGACCCACCAGCGCCGCTCGTTGCACCTCCTCCGCCGCCGCCCTCGGGCGCATTGCGTCCATTGGACGCGCAAGCCGACGCCATCCAAAGCACCGCAGCTCCAACCAGTGTCAGAGCTACTCTCGCTTTCATCCCTGGTCTACTTCGGCGCGGAACCGCGCGCTATCCGCCGCAGGCGAAGCTGCAGACGTTGCCGACGCACTGAGCGAGCGGCACGAAGGCGGGCGGCAGCCCGCCCGAAACGCAGTTCGACGCGCACTGGTTCGGGTTCGGCTGCTGCAAGCACTGCTCGATGCAGAACCACGTCTTGTTGCAGGCCGGGTCCGCCTGGCAGTCGTTCAGCTCCGGGCAGCAGCTCTGATAGATGCACGACGTGCACGGCGTGTTGCCGGGCGGACACTTGGGCGGCAGCTGGGGATTGCAGATCCCGTTCGTGCACACGAGCCCATCACAACAGCCGTTGGCGCAGGGCTGTCCGGGGCCGGAGCACACGGGCGGCGCGATCTCGGAGCAGATGCCGATCTTCGAGCACTTGAGGCCAGGACAGCACGTCGGGTTGAAGTAGTCGCACTTCGCGCCTACCGGAAGGCAGCCGGGCACGGGGCATTCGCCCGTCGGTCCGCATGTCCCATTGCAGCACGGCGCCACACCACACATCTCCCCCGGGGGCGCACAGGGAGGCGACGCCACCAGGCATTGCCCCGCGTAGCACGTCAGAGAATCGCAACAGTCGTACAGATGCGCGCAGGCCGCGCCGGGACCGCCGCATACGGAGCCGCCCGTGCCGCCCGTGCCGCCCGTGCCACCGACTCCGCCCGTGGCGCCAACGCCGCCCGTGGCGCCAATACCGGCGGTGCCACCGACGCCGCCCGTGGCGCCGGCGCCACCGGTGCCCGCGCCGCCGTCCGGCGTTTCCAAGAGACTTCGGCTCCCGCAGCCCGAGAGCGCCAGTGCCGTGAAGAAGAGTAGCGCGCGTCGCATCGCGCCGGAGGATAGCACTTGCCCCGACGGCCGTCCGTGACGGGGCTCGCGCCGCCCCGACATTCACTTTCTGCGGGAGGAGTCTCGTTCCAGGATCGGCGAGAAGAAGTTGTCCTTCTTGACCAGCGCGTCCGGGCTGAAGGCGAACTTGTAGCTGGGGGCCGCGCGCTGGTTGCAGTCCGCGCGATCGCAGAAGCGACAGGTGACGCCCACGGGCACGCCGATGCGCTCGGCGCGCTCGGGCGCCCAGCGCGGATGCTCGTCGGCGTACACCAGCTTGTCGGCGTCCTCCGCGTGGGTACCGAGGCCGATGGAGTACACCGTGCCCTTCACCATGGATCCGCGCACCGTCTGGCTCGTGATCTTCGCAAAGCAGAAGTACGCGGTACCGTCGGGCATCACGGAGAACTGCTTGCTGATGGCGCTGGGCGTGAGGAACGCGGTATGCGCCGCCCACTTGGGGCACGAGCCGAGGCCCGAAGGAAAGCGCAGCCCGGTGGCGCTGTAGCGCTTGGAGATGTTGCCGGCGACGTCGACCCGCATGAAGTGCATGGGCACACCGCGACGGCGGGGGTCCGAGAGGTTGGTGAGCCGGTGGGCGGCGGCCTCGTAGCTCATCTCGAACAGATCCGCGATGCGCTCCACGTCGTAGCGGGTGCCCTGGGCGGTGCGGAAGAAGTCGTCGTAGGGCATCAACAGCGCGCCGGCGAAATAGTTCGCCAGATGCACGCGCAGCAGCGTGAGGGTCTCGGCGTGGCGCGGCCGAAACGACGCGGTGATGGCCTCGTTGAGACCGCGCTCTTCCAGGAGCTTCAGGCCGATCACGTGGGCCAGATCGAACTTGCGGCGCGCCTCGCTGAGCTCCGGCGACAGCTCCACCGTGCCCGCTTCGGGGTCGTAGCGGCGCACCACGCTGCTCCCGGGGCGCGCGGCCCCCACCGCTCGCAGACCGAGCTTGTCGAGGGCACCGGCGAGCTGATCCGAGAGCACTCGCCGCTCGAGGGCCACGTCCCGCCGGAGCTTCTCGGCGGCCTCCTCGATGGCGGGAAAGTAGTTGTCGCTCTGCTGCACGAAGTCCGCCACCTCGTCGAGGGGCGAGAAGTCGAAGCGCAGCGCGTCCGTTTCGTCGAGGGAGGCGCGGGCCTTGCGCCCGGCCTCTTGGCGGGACAGGTGCTCGAGCAGGCTGTCGAGCTGCGTGCGCGTGTTCTTGTACAGATTGAAGAGTGCCGCGATGGTCGTGGCTGCCCCGGGCTCGCTCAAGCTCGAGAGCGTCTCGCGATCGATGTCCAAGGAGCGGAGCAACGGCTCGTCGAGGAGCTGCCCCAAGCTCTGCTCTACCGGGCGCTCCCCGAGGCTGCGGATGAAGGGCTCGGGATCCACGTCGAGCAGCTCGAGCGCTTTCCACAAGAGCGGCAGCTGCACGGTGCGGCGCCCCTTCTCGATCAGGCTGAGGTAGGCGGGGCTGATGCCCAGGCGTCGGGCGAGCTCGCCCTGAGCCAGGCCCCGCTCGAGGCGGAGCTCCCGCAGGCGGCGCCCGACGGTGCTGTTGAGGGAGGGGGTCTCGGCCATCCCCAGGATTTTCGGGGAGTTTACAGGCCGTTTACAAGTTAATATGCGCCATCAACTTGTAAAGTGACGCGAAGCCGTAACTGCTTATATTAAAACAGGTTTTGAGTTGACCGGCACCTATTCCGTGGTTACAACACACTGCGTTAGTGGAGTTTGTAAAGAAACCGGGAGGCACCATGGTGAGCGAAATCCAAACCGTCGCGGTGATCGGCTGCGGACTGATGGGAACGGGCATCGCCCAGGCCTGCGTCCAGAGCGGCCTTCGCACCATCGCCATCAAGGCCACCGGCGGGGACCCGTCGAGCGCTCGACGTCGCATCGAGCGTTCCCTCGCTCGGGCGGTGGACAAGGGCAAGCTCGGCGCCGCGGATCGCGACCGAGCCCTCGAGCTCCTGGAAGTAACGACGGAGCTCTCCCGCGTGGCCGAAGCGGATCTGATCATCGAATCGGCCGCGGAGAACGTCGTGGCCAAGCAGGATCTGCTGCGCCGTATCGAAGCCCACGCGCAGCCCCTGGCCATCATCGGTAGCAACACCTCGTCCTTGCGCCTCACCACCCTGGCAGAGGCCCTGGAAGGTACCGAGCGTTTCGTGGGGCTGCATTTCTTCAGCCCCGCGAACGTGATGAAGCTGGTGGAAATCGGCCCCATCGCGGCCACCTCGCCGGACGTGGTGGAGACGATGCGGAGCTTCTGCCAACACATCGGCAAGGTTCCGGTAGAGGTGGGGGACCACCCCGGCTACCTCGTCAATCGCCTGCTCGTACCCTACATCCTGCACGCCATCGAGACCTTGGAAGAGGGCGTCGCCGGACCCGAAGCCATCGACACGGCGATGAAGCTCGGTTGCGCGCATCCCATGGGTCCTTTGGCGTTGGCGGACCACATCGGCTTGGACGTGGTGTTCGCCATGAGCAAGAACCTGTACGCGGAGCTCGGCGATCCGCGCTATCGCTGCCCCACCCTGCTCCGCCGTCTGGTGCTGGCGGGCAGCCTGGGCAAGAAGACCGGCGCGGGCTTCTACCTGTACGAGGCCGAGCGGACCCGGGAAAATCCCAGCCTGTTCGACTTCGACCGCCCTAGCTCCCCGGTGAGCCGCGGGGCCAGCCCCGCAGCCTGAAGATTTCCGTGGAACGGCGGCGCGGTTCGCGCTAAAGACCGCGCCGCTATGGGAACCCCGCAAGATCCTCGTGCTCGTCGTCGCCAGCGCAAGCGTCGGGCCAAGAAGAACCTGGAGTGGGAGCTGAAGCGCGCGGCCGAGAACGCCGAGGACGCGAAGCCGAAGGCCCCACCCAAGACCGCCACCTGATTCAGCGCGGCGCGAGCTGTGCCACGGCCGAGAGGCTGCTGGCTCCGGACGCGATCAGTCGGGACAGCTCCGCGCGCAGAGCGCTGGGGCCGCCGCGGTCGTCCACCCCGAGCTCGCCGTAGCGATGCGTGAATAGCCGGAGCGCCCACTGGGCGCTCTTTTCGATCCGGCGTGCCGACAGGTCCGCGATGTCGTCGCGGTGCTCGGCCAGCACCCTGACCAGCTCGTCGATACCCTCCCCGGTGAGCGTGGACGTGTGCACCACCGGCGGCGTGCGGGCCGTGCCCAGGGCTTCCAGAGCGGCGCGCAGCTCCGCCCCCGCCCGCGCGGCCACTTCGCCGAGGTCCGCCTTGTTCACGGCCAGCACGTCGGGGATCTCCAGGATGCCGGCCTTGATGAACTGCAGCATGTCGCCGCTCGCCGGCTGGATCACGAGCAGCACCGTGTCCGCCACGTGCTCGATGTCCGTCTCGCTCTGGCCCACGCCGGTGGTCTCCACCAGCACCCAGTCGTAGGCCGCGCTGAGCACGTCCACGGCGGCGCCCGCGGCGCGGGCCAGCCCTCCGAGATGCCCGCCGGATGCCATGGAGCGGATGAACACGTCGCCGTCGTCCGGATCGTGCACGATGCGCGCGCGGTCCCCGAGCAGCGCGCCGCCGCTGCGCGGGCTGGAGGGATCCACCGCGAGCACGCCCACGGAGTGCCCCTGGGCGCGCAGCGCGCGGCACAGCGCGCTCACCAGCGAGCTCTTGCCCACGCCGGGAGGCCCCGTGATGCCCACGCGACGACACGCGGCGACGTTCGGACTCTTCGCCAGGTTCGCGAGCAGGCTCAAGATCTTGGGCTCCTGCGCCGGACGCCGGTCCTCCACCAGCGAGATGGCGCGGGCCACGCTGACGGCGCTGCGCGTCGTCACACCGCGCGCGAGCTCGGTGACGTCCACGCTCACGCGGCGGTTCGCTCCACGATCTCGACCAGCTCCGAGAGCACGCGGGCGATCTCGTAGTCCTTCGGTGTGTACACCGCGGCGACGCCCGCGGCGCGCAGCTCCGCGGCGTCCGTCTCCGGAATGATGCCGCCGACGACCACGGGGACCTTCGCGCCGCGCTCGGCCAAGAGCGAGAGCGTCTGCCGCGCGAGCTCCATGTGGGCACCGGACAGAATGCTGAGCCCGACGAGGTGCACGCCTTCGTCCACCGCGGCGCGCGCCAAGTCCCGCGGCGTGGTGCGAATGCCCTCGTACACCACCTCGAAGCCCGCATCCCGCGCGCGCAGCGCGATCTGCTCGGCGCCGTTGGAGTGGCCGTCCAGACCCGGCTTGCCCACCAGGATCTTGGGGCGACGGCCGAGGGACTTCTCGAGCTTCGCCACCCGCTCGCGCAGCGCCGCGTAGCTGTCCCCGAGCTCCGGCGTGCGCGCCCCGCCCACGCCCGTCGGCGCGCGGTACTCACCGAACACGCGCCGCAGCGTGTCGCCCCACTCCCCGGTGGTGACGCCGGCCTTGGCGGCGGCAATGGAGGCGACCATCAGGTTGTCGTCGCTCCGTGCCGCGCGCTCGAGCTCCTCCAGAGCGCGCTTCACGGCGTCGTCGTCGCGCCGCTTGCGCCAGGCCTCCACGGCAGCGATGCGCTGCTCCTCTGCCTTTTCGTCGACCCGCAAGATGGCGTCGGCACCGCCCAGCGGGCTCTCGGCGGTGTCGGTGAAGCGGTTGACGCCCACCACCGTCTGCTCGCCACGCTCGATCGCCGCGATGCGCGCGGCGTTGGAAGCGACCAACCGCTCCTTGATGGTGCCGCTGTCGACCGCCGCCACGCCTCCGCCGCGAGAGAGAATGCCCTCGACCTCGGCCCACGCCGCGTCGGCCAGCTCCCGGGTCTTCTTCTCGATCACCGGCGAGCCGTCGAACAGATCGCCGTACTCGAGCAGATCCGTCTCCAACGCCAGGATCTGCTGCGCTCGGAGGGACAGTTGCTGATCCCAGGGCCGCGGCAGACCGAGCGCCTCGTTCCACGCCGGCAGCTGGATGGCCCGCGCCCGCGCTTTCTTGCTCAGGGTCACCCCCAGCATCTCGAGCACGATGCGCACGATGTTGTTCTCGGGCTGCGCCTCGGTGAGACCCAGGGAGTTCACCTGCACGCCGTAGCGAAAGCGCCGGAGCTTCGCATCCTGCACGCCGTAGCGCTCCTTGCCCAGACGATCCCACAGCTCCACGAACGCGCGCTCCTTGCAGGCCTCCTCCACGAAGCGCAGGCTGGAGTTCACGAAGAACGAAAGCCGCCCGAACACCTGCGCCAGCCGATCCCCGTCTACGCCCCGGGCGCGAACCGTGTCCAGCACGGTGATGGCCGTCGTCAGCGCGTAGGCGATCTCCTGCTCCGGCGTGGCTCCCGCTTCTTGCAGGTGATAGCTGCAGATGTTGATCGGGTTCCACTCCGGCACGTGCTCCACGGTGAACTGGATCACGTCCGCGGTGAGCCGCAGGCTGGGTCCGGGCGGGAACACGTAGGTCCCCCGAGACAGATACTCCTTGATGATGTCGTTCTGCGTGGTGCCACGGAGCAGCTTCACGTCCGCGCCCTGCTTCTCCGCGGTGGCCACGTACAGCGCGAGCAGCCACGCGGCGGTCGCGTTGATGGTCATCGAGGTGTTCATCTTCTCGAGCTCGATGCCGTCGAACAGCGCTTCGAGATCCCCGAGGTGTGCGATGGGCACTCCGGTGCGCCCCACCTCCCCGCGCGAGAGCACGTGGTCCGGGTCGTAGCCCGTCTGCGTCGGCAGATCGAAGGCGACGGACAGGCCGGTCTGACCCCGCGCCAAGTTCTGGCGGTACAGGGCGTTGGAGGCTTCCGGGCTCGAGTGCCCGGAGTAGGTCCGCATGATCCAGGGGCGGTCTTTGTCGGCCATGGCGCCCGAATACTCCCCTCCGCGGGCGCTTTCGGCAACGTCCCGTTCCGCCCGTTTGCACTCCACGCTGTCGTCCGGCAGTTTTGCCTCGTGGACCACTCCGGCCCGTATCGCAAGGCGCCCCCCTCGCTCCGGCCTCGTCCGGGCATCGTGGTGTGCCCCACCTGCGCCACGGAGCTCGCCGGGGAGCCCCGTCAGTGCGGAACCTGTGGCTCCCCCATCGCCATCGTGCGCTGCGGCGAGTGTTTCCACATGAACCTGCCGAGCTCGGCGCTGTGCACCGGCTGCGGTCGCGAGCTCGGCCTCGAGCCCGTCGGCGAGCCGGACCGTCTCGATTGCCCCGACTGCAAGCGTCCCTTTTCCGCCTTTCACGGAGTCGGAGGCTTGCTGCGAGACTGCGAGGACTGCGGCGGTCAGTTCGTGGAGCACGGCCTCCTGAAGGCGCTGCTCGAGCAGCGTGAGGTGTACGGCGCCGCGCCGCCGCGAAACCTGCCGCGCAGCAATCCGCTGGAACAACCGGTGCGCTACGTGCCGTGCCCGGTGTGCAACGAGATCATGTCGCGGCGAAACTTCGGGCGCACCAGTGGCGTGATCGTGGACGTGTGCGCCAAGCACGGCACCTGGTTCGACGCCGGAGAGCTGCCGCGGGTGCTGGCCTTCGTGGAGGCCGGCGGCCTGGCCATCGCGCGCCAGCGCGAGGCCGACGACGCCCGCGAACAGGCCCGGCGCGATCGGCTCGCCGCCGTGCAGCGTCAGCTCGAGCCGCTCTCGGCGCCCGCCAGCAGCTGGAATCGCATGGAGAACACCCGCCGCGGCGTCGAGCTGGCCGACGCCGGCGTGGCGCTCTTCGATTTCGTCTCGGGTCTGCTCAAATAAGGTCTTCTTATTTGTCGATCCGCCGCGCTGGCCTCGCGGTCCGAAGCCGCGCTGTGGTGGTATCCTCGTCGGATGCGACTCGCGACGCTCACTCTCGCCCTCGTGCTCTCGGTGTCGGCTTGCGGCAGTGACGATGGGGGCGACGACGGTTCCGCCAGTGGAGCGCGCCGCCGGCAGCGGCGGCGCCTCCACTGGCGGAACGGGTGGGACGTCGGGCAGCGCTTATGCCGCCAGCGGCGCCGCCGGCAGCGCGGGCGCCGCGGGCAGCGCGGGCGCGGCGGGCAACGCTGGCGCGGCGGGCAACGCTGGCGCGGCGGGCAGCGCGGGCGCCGCCGGCAGCGGCGGCGCGGGCGCCCTGCCCGACTACCCGGGGCAGCCCCCCGCCGGGAAAATCCTGTGGGGCGCCGCCGTGAGCGGCAACGGCGATCCCGTCGTGCGCCACGAGACACCGGCGGGCCACGCCCTCGCGGTGCGCCGCACTTTCTACCAGTGGAACCAGCGCACCACGGCGCTGATCAAGACCGCCACGGACGATCTCGCGCACCACCGCGTACCGTGGGTCAGCGTCAAGACGCCGTCCTGGGCGGAGATGGCGGCAGGCGATCACGACGCCGAGATCGACGACATGCTCAAGGCCATCGACGCGCTGCCGGGTCCGGTGTGGCTCACCATCCACCACGAGCCCGAAGGTGGCGGCGGCGTGAACGCGCCGGACGATCCCGCCGGACCGAGCGGGCACGTGGCGATGAACGAACGGGTGCGTCAGCGCATGACCGCGCTCAAAGTCGACAACGTCGCCCTCGCGCCCATCCTGATGTCCTGGACCTGGAACCCCGCGTCCGGTCGCGATCCCGAAGAGTGGTGGAAGCCCGGCATCTACGACTTCCTGGGCGTGGATCACTACCGCGACGCCGAGGACACGCTGCTCACCGCCACCTGGGCCACGGTTCGCAGCTGGGCCAAGGGCAAGGGTGTGGACGTCGCCGTGGGCGAGTGGGGCATGCGCGGGACCGACGTCGCCGCGGGACAGCGCGAAGAAGCGTGGTACGACGCCGCCGCCGGCTCGGACAAGGACGGCCAGGGCGCCCGCGTCGTGGGGCTCAGCGCCTTCGACTCCTCGCTCAACTCGCCGACCGGCTCCTGGGAGCTCAAGGGTGAGCAGCTGACCACGTTCTGGAAGCTCTTGAACGATCCGCGCACCGCCGACGTCGTGCCCTGACGGGCATCGCGCCGCACCGACAAGAAGAACGTCAGGCTGCGGGAGGCGGCGCGAACCCGGACTGCCAGGGCGCGGGCTCGGGCTCCGGGAACAGCCGCCAGGCAGGGCCGAACTGGTCGATGAAGTACATCACGTAGGCGCGGGTGAAGACGAACAGCGGCAGCAGGATCACGGTGCCGAGGTAGGGCAGCGCGGCGATGCAGCAGGTGAGACACGTGCCGATGGTGGCGAGCACGCCCACGCCGATGCCCAGCAAGAACTTCATCACGTAGAACACCACGATGGTGCCCGCGCGGCCCGCGAAGAGCTCCGTCTTCACACGCTGCCAGGCTTCCTTCACGGGCTCATCGTGCAGATAGAGCGCGACGGCGACGAAGTCCTCGACGATGGCGCTGGCGACGCCGAGCACGAGAGATACGAGCACCAAGATGCCGCCTCCCAGGAGCAGTCCGAGGAGCGCGCCGCTGCCGAAGCGACCCGCCGTGATGTCGGACCAGGCGAGCACCACACCCAGGGCGATGGCGCCAAACACCAGGGGGAAGCCAATCAAGGCGAGGACCAAGCGGATGCGGAACAGCCGCGAGCCCTTCTCCTTGAAGCGACGCCAGGGTTCCTCGACGGCGGCGCGGTCGTTGGCGATGCAGTCGATGAACATCAGCTTGGCGCGGCTCGACACCCACAGGAGCGCGATGCCCAGCGCCACACCCAGCACTACCACCACGATCCCGAGCGTGATGACCAGCTCCAAGTTGTCCCGCACGAACTGAATCACCGGATTCAGCGGGCTGCCGCCGCGGCCCGAGCCCCCGGTGTCCGGCACCTGAAAGGTGCTACCCCCGCCTTCCCCCAGCGTGGCCAGGAAGGCGACGAAGCCCAGGGTGAACCACTTACCGGCGTCGAAGGGGAACAGCATGCGCTTGGTGTGCTCGAAGGCCTTGCCGATCGGATCCGTGACGGAGATCGGCGCGGGAGCGTCAGGCGCAGGGAATTCGGGCGGCGGCTGCACGGGAGGTCCGCATCATAGACGGATCGCCCCTGCCGCCAAGCCGAGGTTGGCAGCGCGCAACCCGAAGTTGTCGCGAGCGCTGGCGCGGCGCGGGAAATCGCGCGCGAACACCGCGGAACGGTGCTTGCACTGCGTGGCCACGATGCGGGTGTTTGCGTTCGTGTGCGCGTCGGTTTCGCTGCTGGGCTGCCAAGCTGAGCCGGCCCAGAAGCAGGAAGCGAGCGGCCTCGAAACGCTCGAGCGGCGCGGCTCCGTCACGCTGCTCGCGCGCACCGCTCCCGGCATGCCGGACACGGATCAACAGCCGGTTCGCGTGCTGTATCGGCGGGAGGGAGACGCCTTGGTTCGGCTTCGTAGCGGAGTGCGGAGCGCCGTCCTCGGCGAGCGCGGCGTGTTCGCGGTCACGACCGAGGGGCAGCTCGTGCTGATCGACGATCGGGGCGAGCGCGTGTTGCTCGAGCAAGCGCGCGGCAAACCGGCGCTGCTGGGCGATGGTTCCGTGGTCGTCGCGCGGGAAAAGGAGCTGGGGGAAACGGACCTCTGGCAGGTCAGCGCTACGGGCGAAGCGCGTGCCCTCGCGCCGGCGCCCGGCCCGGACGACCTGCCCATCGCGCTGCCCGACGGCAGCGTGGTGTTCGTCTCCGGTCGCACGGGCATCGCTTCCTTGTGGCAGGTGGATCCGCGCGGCGGACCCGCTTCCCAGCTCACCAACCGCGGGCTCGCTCCCGGGCGGCCCCTCACGGGCTTCGTCCCGCCGCCCAACGAAGTCATCGAGGTGGCGAGCGATCACCTGAGCTACGACGCGGGCGGCGGCCGCCGCTACCGCGTGGAGCTGCCTTCGGGCGCAGCGAGGACACTGTGAGGTTCTTGCTCCTGTGCCTCGGGCTGACCCTGCTCGCTTTCGATGCGCACGCCGTCGGCTTCCGGCGGCCGATCGAGACGCCGGCGGGCGTCTCGGCCTACCGTGACCACGCGGGCCCGGGAGTGAAGCTCGACTGGGCCTGCGGTACGCACACCTACGACGGCCACCACGGAACGGACATCGCCATCGGCGGCTTCGCCGTGATGGACAGCGGCAGCCGCGCCATCTACGCCGCTGCAGACGGCGTGGTCGTATACGCGAGCGACGGCTGTTGGGATCGTTGCACCTCCGGCGCTTGCGGCTGCGGTGGCGGTTGCGGCAACTACGTGAAGGTCGCCCACGCCGACGGCATCTCCACCATGTACTGCCACATGAAGACGGGCAGCGTGGCAGTGAGCGTCGGACAGCAGGTGAAGTGCGGCCAGACCCTCGGTCGCGTCGGTTCGAGCGGCAACTCTACCGGCCCCCACCTGCACTTCGAGCCCCGCGTCACGGCCAACAACGCTTCGTTCGAGCCCTTCGCCGGCTCCTGCGGCTCGAGCGGGTCCTGGTGGCTGAGCCAGGGCAGCTACAACGGCTTGCCCGGAGCCGACTGCGGCTGCGTGCCGCAGCCGGAAGTGTGCAACGGCGCCGACGACGACTGCGACGGCAAGATCGACGAGGACGTGACGCAGCCCTGTGGCAGCGACGTGGGTGAATGCGAGCTCGGAACCCAGACCTGCCAGAACGGCAAATGGGGCGAGTGCCAGGGCGGCGTGACCCCCAAGCTCGAGACCTGCGACGAACGCGACAACGACTGCGACGGCAGCGTGGACGACGACGAGGTGTGCGAGCTGGAAGAGGCATGGCAAGCGGCGACGCTCGATCCCGGCGCCAGCACCGACGTCGACGGCGATGGGCTTTCCGACGCGTGCGCCATCGCCGACGGCGGCCTCGAGTGCCACCTGGCGTCGGGCAATGGCTTCGGCGCCGCGCTGCCGGTGGACGTGCAGTCCTCGGCGCTCGACTCGCCGTCGGTGTTCTCCACCCTGCGCAGTGGCGACGTCACGGGGGATGGGCGTGCGGACCTCTGCCTCCGCACTCCGGAGGGCGTGCGCTGCTTCGCGGGCAGCACCACCGGCGTTGGCAAGCGCTTCGAGGGGCCACCGCTCTCGGATGGCAGCGGCTGGAGCGACGCGCGCTACTTCTCCACCGTGCGGCTCGCGGACGTGGACGGCGACGGCCGCTTGGACCTGTGCGCGCGCGGCGCCGCCGGGCTCGGCTGCTACCCGAGCACGGGCTTCGGCTTCGGCGCGCAGCAGCTCTTGCCGGCGCTCTCCGACGCCGCCGGCTTCGACGACGTGAATCACTACGGCACGCTGCGCATCGGCGACGTGAACGGCGACGGCCGCGCGGACGTCTGCGCCCGCGGCGCCGACGGCATGTCGTGCTGGCTCTCCCAGGCCGGCGGCTTCAGTGAGCGGGTGCTCGGCCCGGCCTGGTCCGACGCCACCGGCTGGTCCGACTGGCACGCGTGGAGCACCATTCGCCTCGCCGACGTGGACGGCGATGGTCGCGCCGACCTGTGCGCGCGCGAAAACCAGCAGTTCGTCTGCTACCTGTTCGACGGTGCCGCCTTCGGCACCAGCATCGTCGGGCCGCCCCTGCCGGATGCAGAGTGGGGTCGCCGCGATCGCTTCGGCTCGCTGCTGCTCGCCGACCTGAACGGCGACGGCGCGGCGGATCTGTGCGGCCGTGGCGACACGGGCATTCGTTGCTGGCTCTTTTCCGGCAACGGCTTCGACGTCGTGGTGCAGGGCCCGAGCTTGACGGACGCCGACGGTTGGACGGAGCCCAGCCACTATCGCACCCTGCGCCTCGCGGATCTGGACGGCGATGGCCGCGCGGATCTGTGCGGCCGCAAGGCGTCGGGGCTCACCTGTTGGCTGTTCGAGACCGGCGGGTTCGGCCGCGAGATCGCCGGCCCCGCCTGGGGCGACAGCCAAGGATTTCAGGCCGCCGAGCGCTACCACACCATCCGCGTCGCGGGTCTCGCCGCCCTACCCGAGGGCAGCTCCGGCAGCACCCCGCGGCCCTCCACCCAAGACCCAGAGGAGCCCCCGCCCGGTTGCAGCTGCGGCGCGGTTCCGCGGAGCGCCCCGAGCCCGCTCTTGCTCCTGTGCGCGCTCCTCCTCCTCCTCCGACGCAAGAGAGGTACACCGTGAAGTCCTTCGCCATCGCCGCCCTGCTCGTCCTCAGCGCCTGCAGCTCGAGCTCGGATCCCGCCAAGAGCAATCCAACGCCGGAAGACGGCGGCACCACACCGCTGCCCGCCGGCAAGCCCGTCAGCGCGGCGGACTTCTGTGACCGCGTCGCGGACGTCGTGTGCAGCTCCGAATCCGAGTGCTGCAGCGCCGGCAGCGCCGGCTGGCCCGGCGCCGACGACTGCGTCACGAAACAGGTGGCCGCCTGCCGCGGCACCATTGGCGATCTGGTCGAGGATCCGCGCACCGGTTACGACGCGACAGCGGGCGGCAAGGTGGTCGCAGCCTTGGAAGCGGCCGCCAAGGGCTGCTTCGCCGAGCCCATCAGCGTGGCGCAGGTGACGACCGCCTTCAAAGGCACCGGAGAGCTCGGCGCCAACTGCACGCCGGAGAGCACCAGCTCCCACGCCCTCATGATCAGCGCCCTTTCCTGCAGCACGGGCTCGAGCTGCCGGCTGTACCTCAAAGGGGACGGCTCACCGATGGGCGTGTGCGAGGAGCGCAAGGACGACAGCTGCTCCCACGCCTTCGACTGTCCCTCGAATCAGTGGTGCGATCTGCCCGCCGGCTGGAAGCCGGGCGTGTGGGGAGAGTGCCACCCATTGCGTACGGACGGCTGGAGCTGCGCCAGCGACCGCGAATGCCAGAGCTCCTTCTGCGACGCCTCCCGCCGCTGCGCGCCCGCCGGGGAACGCCGCTACTGCCTGAGCACGCCCTACGACTCGGCCGTGAAGGCCGACGCGCCCCTCGCGTACCTGCGCCTTGGCGGCAGCGCGAGCGACGCCTCCGGCAACGGGCTGTCCGCCACTCAGAGCGGCGACCCCGAAAGCGTCACTCCCGGCGCGCTGGCAGAGGACGACAATCCCGCCACGCACTTCGACGGCGCCGACGACCAAGTGAGCATCGCCGCCGGCAGCTTCTCCGACTCCAACGAGCTGTCCATCGAGCTGTGGTTCTCGCGTACGGAGTCTTCCCTGGGGCAGCCGCTGCTCGCCTTCGGGGACGACACCGTCGGTGGTCCGGTGATCGCCATCGACGGCGAAGGCGCCGTCACCGTCACCTTCGCGGACACCGACGACAACGCCCACGTGCTGAGCTCCGGGGACGCCCACCCGGGTCCGGACGCTTGGCATCATTTGCTGGTGAGTTACGACGGCTTGACCGCCACGATGCTGCTCGACGGCAAGTCCGTCGCCACGCTGAAGGAAGCCTTCACGGTGCGCCTGAGCGGTGAGCTGCATCTCGGCTTTGCCGCGCCACAATCCCGTTTTCTGGGCGCTCTCGACGAGGTCGCGATCTACCCCAAGGCCCTGAAAGACGGCCGTACGCTGCTCCACTACCAGATCGGCAAGAAGGGTCCGGAGCGGACTTGGCCGCTTTTCTCGTGGTTCGAGTAAGGGGGGCTCGACAGCGGGCACCGATGTGACCAAATTTGCTCGACCCTCGGATGCCCACACGCGGACCGAACGACAAACCAGAGCATGATGGCGACCTCGCCGTAGAGGAACGCCAGAAGACCAAGCGGCCTCGCAAGTACCACGTGGTCTTCCACAACGACGACTACACCACCATGGAGTTCGTCGTTCACGTGCTGGAGAAGTTCTTCCACAAGAACGAGACCGAGGCGACCCACATCATGCTGGAGGTCCACCACAAGGGCTACGGCATCGTGGGTGTGTTCACGCGGGACATCGCCGAATCCAAGGTGGAGCAGGTGATGGCCTACGCGAAGAAGCACGGCCATCCGCTGCGCGTCACGGCAGAGCCGGCGGACGACGGAGAAGAAGAGTGAAAGTCAGCGCCGAGGTCGAAATCGCCCTGTCCCTCGCCTTGAACGAGGCGCAGCGGCGCCGTCACGATCTGATGACAGTGGAGCACTTGCTCTACGCCCTGCTCCACGACGAAGGCACCGCCGTCGTCGTGAGGAAGAGCGGCGGCAACGTGGACGCCATCAAGAAGGCCCTCGCCAAGGTGCTCGACGAAGAGCTGCCGGAGGTCCCGGAAGGCCGCCCGGTGAGCCCCGCCCCCAGCCGCGGCTTCCAGCGCGTCTTGAACCGCGCCGCCATCCACGTGGAGTCCAGCGGCAAGGAAGAGCTCACCGGCAAGAACCTGCTCGTGGCCATCTTCGCCGAGGTCGATTCCCCCGCCGTGGCCATCCTCGCGGACCACGGCGTCACCCGTTACGACGTCGTGAGCTACATCTCCCACGGCGTCTCCAAGGACGGCGAAGACGACGACCTCGAGCCCATGACCGAGGGCGACGAAGAGGGCGGTGATGGCGAAGCGGAGCCGGTGAAGGATCCGCTCGACAAATTCGCCGTGAACCTCAACGAGCGCGCGAAAGAAGGCGGCATCGAGCCGCTGGTGGGTCGCGAGAAGGAGATCCGCCGCGCCATCCAGGTGCTCGCGCGCCGCAAGAAGAACAACCCCTTGTTCGTGGGGGACGCCGGCGTGGGCAAGACCGCCATCGTGGAGGGCCTCGCCGCCAAGGTCGTGGCCAAAGAGGTCCCCAGCGCCATCGCGGACGCCGAGATCTTCGCCTTGGACATGGGCTCCCTGGTGGCCGGCACCAAGTTCCGCGGCGACTTCGAGAACCGGGTCAAGGCGGTGATCAAGGCGCTGGAGAAGAAGCCCGGCGCCATCCTGTTCGTGGACGAAATGCACACCGTGGTCGGCGCCGGCGCTGCCAGCGGTGGCAGCCTGGACGCCGCCAATCTGCTCAAGCCCGCTCTCGCCAGCGGCAAGCTCCGCTGCATCGGCGCCACCACCTTCGAGGAATATCGCAGCCACCTCGAGCGGGACCGTGCGCTGGCGCGCCGCTTCCAGAAGATCGAGGTGCTCGAGCCCACGCTCGACGAAACCATCGAGATCCTCAAGGGCCTCAGGCCTCGCTACGAAGAATTCCACCACGTCAGCTACGAAGACGAAGCGCTGGAGGCCTCCGGCAAGCTCGCCCAGAAGCACCTGCACGATCGCAAGCTGCCGGACAAGGCCATCGACTTGATGGACGAAGCCGGCGCCGACGCCAAGCTGGAAGAGGGCGATGGCGCCGTGGTCGGCGTCGATCGCATCGAGACGGTGGTGGCGCGCATGGCGCAGATCCCGCCACGGCAGGTGTCCACGGACGACAAGAGCGCGCTCAAGAGCCTGGAAGTGGATCTCAAGCGCGTGGTGTTCGGCCAAGATCGCGCCATGAAGGAGCTCGCCACCGCGGTGAAGCTCTCCCGCGCCGGCCTCCGCCCCCCGGACAAGCCCATTGGCTCGTACCTCTTCACCGGACCCACCGGCGTCGGCAAGACGGAAGCCGCACGCCAGCTGGCCAAGACCATGGGCATCGAGCTCGTGCGCTTCGACATGAGCGAGTACCAGGAGCGCCACACCGTCTCCCGCCTGATCGGCGCGCCGCCGGGCTACGTCGGCTTCGATCGCGGCGGTCTGCTCACGGAAGCGGTCGCCAAGACGCCCCACTGTGTGCTCCTGCTCGACGAGATAGAAAAGGCTCACCCCGACGTCTTCAACGTGCTCTTGCAGGTGATGGACCACGGGTCACTCACCGACAACAACGGCAAGAAGAGCGACTTTCGCCACGTGGTCATCATCATGACCAGCAACGTCGGTGCCGCGGATCTCGCCCGCCGCCCGCTGGGCTTCGGCGAGCGCAGCAGTGCCGGTGGCGACGAGATCGCCTTCAAGAGCACCTTCAGCCCGGAGTTCCGCAATCGCCTGGACGCACGCATCTCCTTCGACCCGCTGACCCCGGACGTGATGGAGCGTGTGGTGGACAAGTTCATCCTCGAGCTGGACGCGCAGCTCGCCGAGCGCGACGTCACCGTCAGCCTCACGGATCGCGCGCGCCTCTACCTCGCGGAGAAGGGCTACGACAAGGACATGGGCGCTCGTCCCCTCGCCCGCCTGATCCAAGACGAGATCAAGCGCCCCTTGGGCGACGAGCTCTTGTTCGGCCAGCTCGAGCACGGTGGCCACGTCTCCGTGGACTACCGCGAAGGCGCCATCGCCTTCGACGTGAAGGGCGCAGAGAAGAAGCCGAAGAAGAAGAAGGAAAAGGCCTAACCGCCTCTCCCCCGAAAGATTGTTGGTCCGGCGCGAACCCCGTCGCGCCCTCGAAGCTTCCGTGGCGTCACGTCGACGACCGTCGCAGCCTGCGCGGATCTCGGCTTGGCGGCGCTCGGCGGAGGTCGCATCATCGGTCCATGGCCTGGCGGCTCCCCCTCGCGGTTTCGATGGCACTTTCGCTTTGGATTTCTGGGTGTGGGAGCTCGGACTCCGACGCCAGCGGCGGAAAGTGCAAGCTGAACGACTGGACGTTCAGCGGAAGTGTGGATGGACAAGACATCTCCGGAACCATCGCCGGTCGCGGAGCACAGAACGGCGCAAGCGTCGGTCCCTGGGAACAGAAGATCTTCTTCGTCCACGGTCTGCTCCGGGCCTGGGGAGACGCGCCGGCCGCGGACAAGGAGATGGTCACGGGCAAGGGCCTGCTCTCCGCGCCTCCCTCTTCGTTTCTCGCCGGCGCTCAGCTCTTCAGCGACAGCACCAGCCTGCAGTATGGATTCCCCTTCTCGACGGTTCACCTCGAAGGCCTGCATCGGGTCGGCACTTGCCCCGGCACGCCGGTGAGCGGATCGCTCTCGGGCTGCTTCGGCTTCGGCTTGCAGTCGTCGTGCGCGAACCCGAACACGCTGAGCGGAACGCTGGACGGCACGTCGATTTCGCTGAGCTCGAACGGGGCGGGCACGGTAACGACGGACCAGCCGCCGCCCGGCTACACGCACTACTTCGTCGACTTCGACGACGGCAGCACCCTCCAGCTCCAGAGTGACCCGGCCCTGGACGGTGTCCTGCTGCTTTCCGATCAGAGCAGTGATCCCGGAGCCGTCTATTGTATGGACTCGGTGACGGTCTCCACTCAGGGCAACGACAAGACGATCACCGTCGACAAGGTGTCGCGCGCCGGAGCGATGCCCGGCAACGCCGTGGCCGGCGCCATCGACATGACGTTCTGCCTGACCCCGTAGCGGCGTCAGGGGTCGACCTGTTCCGTCGCGCCGAGCTTCAGCCCCCCGGCAGGGTCACCAGCGCAACGAACGCGTCCGCGTCGCCACCGGTCGTCGGCTTGCCGAACACCGCAACGTCCCCGGACACCATGCCGACGGTGTGGTCGTGGACGAGACCGGCGTGTACTGGACCTCGCTGGATGGCCGGGTGCACCAGGCGAACCTGGACGGCAGCGGCTCTCGCGTCCTCGTCCCGTATGTGAGCCACCCGCGAGGCCTCGCCATCGACGGCACGTACGTCTACTTCGCGGCGGAGCACGAGCGGGCCGTCTTTCGGGTGCCCAAGGCCGGTGGGCTCATCGAGGTGATGGCGCCGTCCCAGGCGCTGCCGTACGCCGTCGCGGAGAGTGGCGACTACGTGTACTGGTCCAATACCGAAGACTCGACGATCTCTCGCATGCACAAGTAGCGGCGCGCCGGCATCTCCGCCCATTTGCCGCGGGTGGTTCCGCGGCGAACCAACATTCTGCTGCTGGGAGAGCCCCGGAGTCGTGCACCTCGGGGTAACTCGGGGTCGAGAACTGGTACCCACGCGCTACAGGACGACGCGGCCCCGCAGCCCTAGACCCGTGAAATGTCGATGGCACATGGCTTGCTGAATGCGATCGCATGCTCACTCGCCGTTCCTCCCGTTGGTCCACCGCCCTGTCCGCAGGGCTCCTGTTCGTCACCCTGCTCGGCTGCAAGAAGGTGAAGCAGCTGGTCTCCGGAAAGCAGGAGAGCAAGTGCGCGAGCTTTTCGGCGTGCGAGAGCGCTTGCAACGGCAGCGACACCCTCGCCTGCATCAAGCTCGGAGACATGCACCGCACGGAAGCGCACGGCAGCTTGGGCAAGTGGAACCCGGAAGCGGCCAAGGCCGCGTACGACAAGGCATGCAAGGCCGACCTCCAGCTCGGCTGCGCCAAGCTCGCCAGCATGAGCTCCTACGAGACCATCAAGTCCTACGAGCTGGCGGACAAGGCCTGCAAGGACAAGGTGGCGCTCGGATGTGCCGTCGCCGGCTCCATCCTCGCCAGCGGACGTGAGTATCCCGACGGCAAGATCGAGAAGAAGCAGCCGGAAGCGCGGGCGCTCCTCGACCAGGAGTGCAAGAGCGGGATGTACGAGAGTTGCGTCGTCTTGGGGGACAACTACTACTTCGACTTCGGCGACCCCGAAAAGCGCCCCTTGGCCACGGCGCTGTACACGTCCGCCTGCGATCACGGCGTCGCGCGCGGCTGTTTCTCCCTCGGAGCCTTCGTGGAGGACGACGACGCCGCGAGCCTGCGCTTGCTGGCCAAGGCCTGCGACACAGGCCTGGCCGGCGGCCTCGAGCAGCGCGACAACGCGTGTCGCGTGGAGGCCGAAAAGCACCTCAAGTGGCTCGAAACCCATGAGGTCCAGCTGTACATCGCGGAAGGGCGACCCAAGCCAGGCACCAGCGCTGCTCGGGGCTTTCGCTTCAAGCTCGACATCGACACCACCTACCAAGCACGCAAAGCCCGCCTCCGCAAGATCGCGCCCTACGCCTGTGACATGGGCTCCTCGGACGCGTGCAAGCTGGTCGCCGACAACGCCACGCGCTTCGCCAAGGAGATCTGAATCAGCGCACGCCCACGCGGGGCACGGAAGTCTCGGCGGTGAGCGTCTTCAAGAACGGCACCAGGCCCCACTGGGCGGTCTCGCCGAACGGCGAAAGCCAGGGCTCGCGCCCGCCGACGGCGCGTGGATCGTCCGGCGGTAGGCCGCCGCTGCCGTAGGCGACGGTCACGTCCGAGAGCGCCCCTTGCTTGCCGCCGTGGCCGAAGAACGAGAGCTCTGCGACGCCGCGGAGCGACGGCGTCTTGAATTGGCCCAGCAGGGCGGCGCTCGCGTGCGCGCGCTGGCCGAGCGCCGGCGCGGCGCTGTAGGGACCGTCGGCGCGAAACTCGCTTTCGGCCCAGGCAGCGATGCCGTCCGCGCGACCGCGATCCGCGTGACCGTCGGCGCGGCCCGTGGCCACGCGGGTCACGTGAAAGGCGTCGTCCGTCAGGCGTGGTCCCCAGTGACACTGGGTGCAGCCGGAGCGCGCGAACACCACGAGACCGTACTTCTCGTCCTCGCTGAGGGCGGAGAAGTCGCCCAACACGTAGGCGTCGAAGCGCGTGGGCCGCACGCGGAACGTGCGCTCATAGGCGGCGATGGCCTTGCCGGCATTCACGAACACCCGCGTCGCGTCCGGGGCCGCCGCGGGGAACGCCGCGCGGTAGGCGTCGCCGTGGGCGCCGAGCACGCGCGCGGACACATCCTCTCGCGACGACGCCATCTCCTTCGGATTTTCGAAGGGCAAGAGCGCCTGCGCCCACAGCGTGTCGGCGCGGCCGTCCCACATCTGCCAGCGCGCGTGGGCGGACAGCGCGATGGACGGCGTCCGGCGATCGCCGAGGGCCGCGCCCAACGCCTGAGGGCGCGCGTCCGACAGCGCCTTCGCGGGATCGTGGCAGGTCGCGCAGGACACGTCCTTCGAGGACGAGAGCCCAGCGTCGAAGAACAGCGCCTTGCCCAAGCGTCGCGCCGCCGGCGAGTCGGCCACCTCGTTCGTGGGATCCGGCGGCGGCGCGCCGGGCACCTCGGCCATGGCCTGGAACAGGCGCCACTCGTTGTCGTGGAACAAGCCGTCCACCAGCTCTTCGTGTGGGTCCGGCGGAGGCTCGCCCAACGCCGCGGCCACGCGACCGCGAAGCTCGAAGGTCGACGGATTGGCGAGGCTGTCGACGACCTCCATCGACGCCTCGTCCACGAGCAGCACCCGCGGCAACATGCCCGGCGCTCCGAAGGCGAACCCGGAGTCGATGCCTACGGGTACACCCGCAGCGCGCTCCATCTGCCACGCCGCGGCGTCGTCCACCTCGGCGGGGGCGTTGTCGCGATCCGTGGTCATCAGATCGAGGCGATCCACGCGCCCCCGGAGCTCGCCCAGCGCGTCGTCGAAGTGCGCCGCGGTGTCGCGACTGGTGCCACACCAGGCGCCCCCCGTCTCCAGGATCACGAGCAGGCGCGACCCCGAGAAGTCCCCCAGCGTGATGCGCGCGGGCTTCCCGCTCGCGTTCACGCCCTCGAAGGCGAGCTCGGCCCGCGATGCCGGTTCACGCGGGCCGCACGCGACCACGCTCGCGACCAAAGCGACGGCAAGAGCCAGTCTCATTTCGCGAGATCGAGCTTCCACACCGCGCCCCCCACCGCGATCGCCGTGTGATCGTCGATGAAGCGGAAGCGATTGATGGGCGCCTTCAACGCCGGATCCTCCTCCCACGTCTCCCCGCCATCGAAGGTACGGTACACCGGCTGCGACGCTTCCTCCGGCGCCATCCAGCCGATCTTCTCGTTGATGAAGCCGACGCCGATGGCCGCGTAGGCGCTGCCGTCGCCGGGCAGCGGCAGCTCGCTCCAGCTGTCGCCACCGTCCGTGGTCTTGGCGAAGGTGGCCGGGCCGTTGGTGCTGTCCTGCACGGCCACGTAGCCCACCTGCTCCGAGGGGAACTGGATCTTCCAGCACAGGCTGCCGACGGTGTCGGAGGTGAACACGGTGGAGAAGCTGTCCCCCGCGTCGGTGGTCTTCACCACGGTGCACTTTGCCCCGGTGGCGCTCATGCCCACGACCAAACCCGTCGTGGGCGAGGTGAAGCGCGCGTCGATGGCCATGCTCAGGACCGACGACATGTCCTTCGCCACCCAGTCCTTGCCGCCGTTCTCACTCACCAGCAGATGTGCCGGGCCGTTCGCGCGCCCAATGCCGAAGAGATGATCGGCGTCCACCGCGGTGAAGTTGCAGAGCCCCTTGGCCGCCGAGCCCGTGATGTTGGTGACCGGGTTCCAGGTCTGGCCCGCGTCGCTGGTCTCGTACATCAGCGTGGCGTCGCTGATGCTGGCGGCGAGCCCGGCGCCAATGTTGCCCGCGAAGCCGTGCTGCTCGCTGGTGAACAGCACCGAGCGGAAGTACGCCGTGCTGCTCGTCAGCACCGGTGCCCACGTCTCTCCGGCGTCGTCCGTCTTGTAGACCGCACCCTTCGGTCCACTCGCCAAGTAGCCCACCGTTGGGCTCACGAAGAAGACGTCGTCTTGCTTGCCGGCGCTCACGGTCGGCGCCTTCGTCATCTTGGTCCAGTCGTGGGAGCGCACCGCCGCCTCCAGCGCATCCCCCTGCCCTGCGCTGCCTCCGGCGCCGGCCATGCCCGCCGCACCCGCGCTGCCGCCGCTCCCACCGGCGCCTCCGGATCCGCCGCCGCCGGGGCTCGCGCCGTCGTCGCTGCTGCCGCAACCCAGCAAAGAAAACGCCGCAAATAGCAGGAAAAGGCTCCGTCCAGTCATGGCGCGCACTGTGGGACAAGCTCCCACCGGGAGCCAGTTACAATTCGTTAAAGTTGGTGTCGGGCATGTCCACGCTCGGGAAAACCCCGCTCATCGGCCGCGACGCGGAGCTCGACGCCGTGCTCCGGGAGCTCGACGCCGGCGCGCGCCTCGTCACCCTGCTCGGGCCTCCGGGCATCGGCAAGACGCGCCTCGCCACCGCGGCCCGGGAGCGCGTCGCGGGTCGCTTCAGCACGCGCTTCTGCGATCTCTCGAGCGCCGCGACGGAGCAGGCGCTGTGCCTCGCAGTGGCGTCCGCCTTGGACGAACGCTCGCCCTCCAGCTTGGGCCTCGGCGTCATCGCCGACAGCGTCGACGCAGTGTCCGCGTTGCTCGCGTCGCAGGGACCCCAGCTCGTGGTGCTCGACAACTTCGAGCAGCTCTCCAGCTGTGCGGCCGTGATCCACCACTGGCTGTCGCAACATCGGGATTTGGTTTTTGTCGTGACGTCGCGGGAGCGTCTCGCCATCGACGGCGAGCACGTCATAGAGCTCGCGCCGCTGTCGCTGCCGCCGCCCGGCGCGGGGCAGCGTGAGCAGCGCGCGTCCGCCGCGGTGCAGCTGTTCCTCACCCGCGCTCACCAGGCCGGCGCGCCGGCGAGCGACGACCTGGACTCCGTCGTCGAAATCGTGCGGCGCCTCGACGGCATTCCGCTGGCCATCGAGCTGGCCGCGGCGCGCACCCGGCTGCTCCCCGCAGCGGAGCTCGCGCGGCGGCTCGGTCGCGGCGAGGACGTTCTCGGCAGCGCCCGAACCGGCTCGGGTCGCTACCGCACACTGTCCGCTGCCATCGCCTGGTCGTGGTCGCTGCTCGAGCCCGAGGAGCAGCTCGCCCTCGCCGTCTGCTCCGTGTTCCGCCAGAGCTTCGACGTCGAAGCCGCCGAGGCGCTCATCGGACGGGCCGGCGTTTCGGCGCCCCTCGACCGCATCGCCGCCCTGCGCGACAAGTCGCTCCTGAGCTTGGACGAAGCCGGACGCCTCGCCCTGTACCAGAGCATCGCGGAGTTCGCCGACAAGCGCCTGGAGGAGCTCGGCAAACGACGCACCGCACGCCTCGCCCACGCGCGCTACTACGCTCGCCTCGCGGAGGAGCTGATCGCCGCGCGGCTGCTCAGGACAGCCGAGCCC
This sequence comes from Polyangiaceae bacterium, assembly GCA_020633235.1. NCBI lineage: Bacteria > Pseudomonadati > Myxococcota > Polyangiales > Polyangiaceae > Polyangiaceae bacterium. Next base: position 267,438 of record JACKEA010000002.1, read on the forward strand.
GACCCCCGCGCCATGGGCCGCGTGCGTCTCGAACGCGACAATCTCGTCGCCGCCTTCGAGCACGCGACTTCGCTGGACGGCGAGCCCACCCTGCGCGCCACCCTCGCCTCGGCCCTCGCCCTGCTCCACTTGGTGCCCGCGGATCAGGCCGACAAGAACCTCGTCGCCGTTCTCGCCGAGCCGCTGACCACGAATCAACGCGCGCAAGCCCTGCTCGCCCGGCAATCCTCCCTCGCCGCCCTCGGCCGCTTCGACGAGGCCCTGGCGCTGGCGCACCAGGTGATCGACACGGAAGACGTGGACCCCGGCCTTCGTTGCTTCGCCTACGTGTACGCTGGGATCCAGCTGCGCTCCGACGGCGACACGGAGCGTGCCCTCGGCTACCACCAACGTGCCGAGGCGCTGCTGTCGAGCCACGACCTCCCACGCCTGTCCGCCATGAACACGGCGTGCATGGGGCGGCTCGAGTGCGACCGTTCCAACCTCGACGCCGCCCGCGAGCTCAATCGTCGCGCCACCCAGCTGTGCGACGCCATGGGCGATCTGTGGCTCTCGGCCCTGGGCATCGCCAACCTGGCCCAGCTCGAGCAAGAGATGCGGAGCTTCGTCACGGCGGACGACTTGTTCGAGCGGGCCCTGCGTCGCCTGTCGGACGCCAACGAGGTGCACTACGAAGGCATCTACGCGACCCGCCGCGCGGGCCTGTACCTCGAGTGGAAGCGCCCCGACGCCGCTCGCGAAAGCCTAGTCCGCGCAAAGCGCCTTCTGTCCCGCGTGAACCTGCCGATCCAGGTCGCCGTGGTGCACGCCATCGCCGCCCTCGCGGAGGCCGAGGCGGGCGACCCCGACGCCGCCCGAGCGGAGCTCGAGCTCTCCGCACGCCACTCGCAGCGGGGGGCGACAGGCGTCCTGGGTCAGATGCTCGAGCTTTTGACCCACGCCGTGGAGCTCCGAGATCCGCGAATCCACGCCGCCACCGTGGAGCGCCGGCGCCAGGAGTACGCCGACCTCACGACCCAAGACGACGCGCGGAGCCGAAGCGTGCGGCGGAACCTGGACACGCGCTTCGCCCTGCGCATGCTGGAGCGCGCCCTCGCCGCGCACGCCGCGGCTCCGCGCATTCTCGTGGTGGGGCGCGCTGGCGCGTGGTTTTCCCTCGATGGCGCCGCGCGCGTGGATCTCCGCCGCCGCGGCAGCTTGCGGCGCATGCTCGACGCGCTGGTCAGCGCCCACGCCGCGCGGCCGAGCCCGAGTCTCGGCGGCGCCGCGCTCCTCGGCGCGGGCTGGCCCGACGAGCGCATCTTGGCGGAAGCCGCCGCCACCCGCGTGCGCGTCGCCGTCGCCACGCTCCGCAAGCTCGGCTTGCGCGACGTGCTCCTGACCCACGACGACGGCTACCGTCTCGATCCGGATCTTCGCGTGGAGCGCGGCTAAGGCAGCGGGTGGCTCTGCAGGAAGTCGAGCATCGTGGGCTCGTAGTCGTTCCCGGAGTCGTTGACCAAGTCCGGGCTCACCAGGCCGTCGATCAAGTGGTCGACGTCGCTGTTCCACGGCACGCAACCTGACGATGGCGAGATGCAATCGAGCCTCGGGCGTATCTCCGAACCAGCCCGAAGGGCAAGCGAGGGGCCCGCCGTGAGCATCGTTGTCCGCAGCAGTCGTCGGCGACGCTGCCGGACTTCGCGCCGGGAGCACGGGTGCCAACGGCGCTCACCTCTCAGTCCGTGGCAGCATCGTATTCACCGTAGATGCAGCTCCCGTCCATTGCGATCGCGCAGATCCCCGCATCTAGTGAAACGAGTTCACAGGACCACGCACCAGACTTGCAGGTGCAAGTGTAGAACGCCCGCGGAACCTGGCTCTTGCACGGACAGGGCTCACGAAGAACCAGGTTGCATGCGGGCTCCGATGGGCGGCACGCACCGACCGGCAGTGTGTCTGTGTCGCGACGCCCGGGGTCATCTGTGGTCGTGTGGACGCAGTCGACGTAGCTCGGCACTGCTCCCGGCTCCGCAGCGTCGCTGCACGCCAGGAGCAGTGCCCCGACGGCCAGGACCACGCGGCGCAGCCAGTCGACCCTGACGTGTGTTGCCCCGAATGTCTCCATGTCCGCACCTTCCCGTAGGCATGGTGGCGTGCGCTGTGCGCGAGTCAAGGTGGGTGCGGACGCTTGCATGGTCCCGCGCACGTTCGGAGCGAGTAAAGGGCGCCGACCTGCGTCAGCAGCTGTCGCAGGTCGGCGCCGTAGGCTTGCGCGTGACGCCGCGTGGCGTAGGATGAGCTCATGGTAGACGCTGCGTGGGGACCGGGCGTTGGCGGTTTGTCGGGGGTGCTGTTCAGCATGCTCCTGGCGGCGGCAGGTTGTGGGGCGGAGGAATCAGGCATTCCGGAAGGGGACTTTCCGGCAGCCGTCGCTCACGCGTCCTGCGACGAGCTGGGCCCCTGCTGCGCGCAGGCAGGCCTGCCGTACGACGCCGGGGCGTGCCGTGCGTTGATTCAAGGGACATCTGGCTTCCAACCGGACAACACGCGCTACGATTCCGACGCAGCTGAGCGTTGTGTGAAGGCGCTCCAAAGGGCCGTCAGCCAGTGTGCGTCGGACGGGCCGAGCTTGGCGGCGTGCCACAAGGTCTACGTTGGTACAGTGCCTCCCGGGCAGCCCTGCGCCAGCAGCGAAGAGTGCGCGCCGAGTGGCGGCATCCCACTCTGTGAAAGCGGAGCCTGTCGCGTGTACCTGCACGGGGCGGTGGGTGACTCCTGCGGCTCGGGGGGCGATACGCTGTGCCTTCAGGAGGACGGTGTGTACTGCGATGTCGATGTGTGTGTGGCACTCCCCGAGGCGGGAGAGGCCTGTGCGCCCGCTCTGGAGTGCGCGGAGGGTGCTCGTTGTGTTGGGACCACGTGCGAGGCCCAGCTGCCGTTGGGCTCGGCGTGCACGAGCGCCGGACAGTGCGAAACGCGGCACTGCGACGGAACGTGCGTTTGGGGCAACATCGCGTCGAAGGAAGCCTGTACCGGTAGCTTCACCTACAACTAGGAGCCTCTGGGGCAGTCGCTGGGACAGCAGCGTTCGCGTTGCGGCGCTGCGCGGTCTATCTGGTCCGCGCAACGACCACCGGCATCTCCGCGATAGTCGATCCCGTTGGGCCTCCACTTGATAGTGGACCACTGTGAAGAGCGAGCTAAGGCGATAAACGGCCTCCAGGCGCTCCGAATCTCAGGCGACAGCCCGCGCCAGGAACCGTGACGGGCATCGCGCCGCCCCGACAGCAGGGCGGGCGCGGGAACTATCAGTTCCCGCGCGGGAGGCTTCACTTCTGATCCGCACCGAAAGCGTGTGCTTTCAGGCGCAAATACCCGCGTTTCGAGCTTGGCACCTCCCTTGCACAACGTCAGGGCCCTACACCTTCCTGGCGATTTTACGAGAACATCGAGGCGTACATGAACCTGAAATTCTGGGCACTGCTGCTGCTGAGCGCGACGCTTGCGATGGCCTGCAGTGGCGAATCGAACGACGCCGCAGCCACTGCCGACGGTGGCGGTGGCGGCGCCGGCGCGAAGGATGCCTCCGCCGCGGCAGATTCTTCCGACAAGCCAGATGCCACCGGCGATGCTGCCGTGAGCCAGGACGGCAGCCCTGCAGCGGATGCGGCCGTTCCCGATGCCTCGCCACCGCCGCCAGAGCCAGACTACTACGTCACCCCAACGGGCAAGGCCTCCAACGACGGCAAGACCGAGCAGACCGCCTGGAGCCTGGATCACGCCTTTGCCACCGCCAAGGCGGGGGATGCCGTGTACGTCAAGGCGGGCCTGTACGCTGATTTCACCATCACCCAGAACGGCAACGGCACGTCGGAGAACCCGATCCAGTTCATCGGCTACACGTCGACGCCCGGTGACATCAACCCGCACGCGCAGACCAGCTACAGCCTGGGCACCCAGACCATCCAGGTGCTCGCCTCATTTGCTCATGGCGACAAGGTGGATGCCAGCAAGATGCCGCTGCTGCGGGAGAACCGCTCCGGCTCGGTGGGTAGCGGCACCGCGTTGGTGATCAATGGCGACTACGTCGTGCTCAACAACCTGCAGTTCCAGTACTACGAAGCCGGGATGCGGGTGAGCGGCGATCATTGCCAGCTCACCAACCTGATCTTCACCGAGCAGGGCGACTTCGCCTCCGACGCATACAGTGGCAAGGGCGTCTACAACTACGGCAACGACAACCACTACAAGAACATCTACGTGGAAAACTCCGGGGCCCAGAACTTCTCCATCCGGGGCAACGGCGGCACCTACGACGCCATCTCAGTGGTCTCCGACAACACCACCAACCCCACCGACTACTACTTCCTGTTTCAGGAAGGGCACGACAACACCGCCACCAACATCTACGTTCACCGGGTAGGCCAACTGGCTCACGACGGCCACGGCATCGTCTACAAGACGCCCAGCCCCTGCTACAACAACAACGTCACCGGCTTCATCATCGACAACACCAACCTGGAGATCCAGTTCCCCGGAGTGCACGACAACACCGTTAAGAACGGCTACGTGTTCCGGCCGCTCAGCGAGGCCAGCATCACCGGCGCCGGCGCCAGGCTGGCCAACGGCGCCTACGATTGCACGATCGACAACGTCTTCTTCGAGAACTGCCTGGTCCGCTTCTGCGACTGGCCGGACGGGCTGGCGGGGGATGCAGCGGACAGCGCCGACGGCTTTGTCTTCAACCGGATTACGGTGATCAACGCCCAGTCCGCGGTGGCCTTCAACTACTTCAAGCAGGGCTACTTCAGCTCCAGCGCCGACAACAACACCTTCTACAACAGCACCTTCTACGGCGCGAGCTGGCACTATGAGCTGAGCAGGGCCAACAGCAACACCAAGTTCGTCAACTGCATCTTCTCGGACATCCCCAAGTACTCGTTCAGCACCGGCGGCAGCCCCGGATACCCCGCCGACGTCTCCTACAGCAGCGTGAACTTCTTCAACTACGCGCCCGCCGTTCCCTCGGGCACCAACGTCACGACCGCCGATCCCAAGTTCGTGGATCCCAAGAACTACGATTTCAGCCTGGGCACCGGCAGCACGCTCAAGGGCAAGGGCATCGCCACACCCTTCTTGCCGGCAGGCAACGACATTGGCTCGTATCAGTAGCGCACCGGGGTTTTGCGCGACGTGCTCCTGATCGAACGCGCAACGTGACGGGCATCGCGCCGCCCCGACAAAATTGGAAACGGCGGCCCCGCGGGAAGCGAGACCGCCGTCGCTGTCGCTGTCGTCACACGGCTTCGAGCACGACGGCGATGCCCTGACCGCCGCCGATGCACGCGGAGCCGACCGCGAGCTTCGCGTTCTTCTTCTTCATGGCGTAGATCAGGTTCGCCGTGATGCGGGCACCGGAAGCGCCCAGCGGATGGCCCAGGGCAATGGCGCCGCCGTTCACGTTGGTCTTGTCGTCCGGCAGCCCGAGCTCCTTCTGCACGGAGAGGAACTGCGGCGCGAAGGCCTCGTTCACGTCGAACAGGCCGATCTCGTCCAGCTTCAGGCCAGCGCGCTCGAGGGCGATGCGAATGGCGGGCGCAGGGCCGATGCCCATGATCGTCGGCTCCACGCCGGCGACGCCCCACTGCACCAGCTTGGCCAGCGGTTTCAGGCCTTGGGCCTTGCCCCACTCGCCGTCAACCACCACCAGCGCCGCGGCGCCGTCGCAAATGCCGCTGGCGTTGCCCGCGGTCACCACGCCGTCCTTCTTGAACACCGGCGGCAGCTTGGCGAGAGCTTCCATCGTGGTCTGCGGCCGCGGGTGCTCGTCCTTGTCGAGCGTCACGCTCTTGCGACCCATCGCCACTTCCATGGGCGCGATCTCGTCGGCGAAGCCACCGGACTCCTGCGCGGCGGCCCAGCGCTGCTGGCTCTTCAGGGCGAAGGCGTCGGCGTCCTCGCGGGTGATGCCATACTTCTCGGCCAGGTTCTCCGCGGTCATCGCCATGGGTGTCTTGCAGTAGCTGTCCGTCAGCGCTTCCCAGAGGGAGTCCACCAGCTGCGGCGGGCGACCGAATTTGGCGCCGTCCCGCAGGCCCCACAGCACGTGCGGCGCCTGGCTCATGTTCTCGCTGCCGGCGGCGAGCACGGCCTTGCTCTCTCCGAGCAGGATCTGCTCCGCGGCGGTGATCACCGCCTGGAAGCCGGAGCCGCACAAGCGATTGACCGTGAGGCCGGGGGTCTCGATGGGCAGCCCTGCCTTGAGGCCGACGTGCCGGGCACCGTAGATCGCGTCCGCGCTGGTCTGCTGCACGTTGCCGAGCACCACGTGGTCGAAGTCCTTGGCAGCGATGCCGCTCTGGGCGATGGCAGCCTTGCCGGCGTGCACCGCCAGGTCGATGGCGCTCACGCCTTTGAGCGTGCCGCTCAGGGTCCCGAAGGGGGTGCGCTTGGCGGCGACGATCCAGATTTCCTTGGCGAGCTTCTTCATGGGGTCTCCTCGGCGGCCGGGCGCGAGCCCGAATCAATCCGCGGGGAACCTAGAACAGCGCGCCGGTCGTCGAAAGGGCATCGCGCAGGGAGGGTTCCGAAGCGGCTCGCGGCGGACCGACAATTGAAACGAGCTGAAACCACCGTTGCCAGAAGATGACACTTTGGCCCCCGTCATCTGGCACACCGGGTGGCACACCCCGCCAGATTTCGCGCCCTTAGCGCACCCGACGACTGGCACGCAGCTTGCTCGGTGCGCGGGCATGATCTCCGTCGAGCCCAAGACCCTGCTCCGGGACGCCCTCATCGGATTCGGCATCGGCCTGGTGGTGATGCTGGGACTCACCTACGGCGTGACCACGCTGGCCAGCTCGCCACCGGCGGCGACGACGTCAGCTCAGTAACGATCGCCGAAAACAAAGGCACGGTGCCACGCTCCGTGACCTTCTGATGACGCCTGCTGTCGGTCCGCCGCGGAACCACGCGTCGCGTCCCCGCGCCACGTCGATCTGCCGTCAGGCCTCTCGGCCCGGAGCGGCGCAGCTCAAAGCCCGACTTGGTTCCGCGTCTTGGCGTTGACCAAGATCGCCATGTTCCCGTTCGGGTGCTTGTTCTCGCGCATCAGCTGGTGCGCGTCGCCCGTCTCGGAAAACTCGAAGGTCTGCGCCAAGCACGGGTCCACCTTGCCTGCGATGACCAGATCGTTCACGCCCTTGGCCTGGTCGTCGTTGGCGAAGTGGGAGCCCTGAAGCCGCTTCTGGCGCATCCAGTGATAGCGCAGGTCGAGGGTGGCGTTGTAACCCGTGGTGCCCGCGCAGATCACGACCATGCCGCCGGTGTCGCACAGGAAGATGCTGGTCGGCACGGTGGCTTCGCCCGGGTGCTCGAACACGATGGCGGGGTTCTTCTTCTCCCCCAACGCATCCCAGAAGGCGCGGCCAAAGGCCTTCGCCTGACCCAGCCATTCCATGTATTCGGCGTCGTCCTTCCAGTGCGGGAGCATGCCCCAGTGGTGGAAGTGCTTGCGGTTCATCACGCCCACGGCGCCAAGCTGCTTGCAGTAGTCGATCTTGTCGTCGCTGCTCACCACGGCGACGGCCTTGGCACCGGCAGCAGCCACGATCTGAATCGCCATGGATCCGAGTCCGCCGGCTCCACCCCAGATCAGGACGGCATCGTCCTTCTGTACCTCGTTGCCGGCCCAACCATGGAGCATGCGGTACGCCGTAGCGCCCACCAACATGTAAGCCGCGGCGGCTTCCCAGGAGAGCTTCGGCGGCTTGGGCAAGCACTGGTGATCCTGCACCTTGGTGAACTGCGCGAAGCTTCCCCAGTTGGTCTCGTAGCCCCAGATCTTCTGCGTCGGCGCGAGCATCGGATCCTTGCCCGCGAGCACGTGGGGATCGTCTGGCTGCCAAGAGCCACAGTGGACGACGACCTCGTCGCCGACCTTCACATTCTTGACGTCGGCGCCGACCTTCCACACCACACCGCTCGCGTCGGAGCCGCCGATGTGAAAGTCCTCCTTCTCTCCCGCCTTCTGTCGCGTCTTGATGACGTTGATGGGGATGCCCAGGGCGGCCCACACGTTGTTGTAGTTCACGCCGGCCGCCATCACGTACACGAGCACGTCCCGTGGCCCGATTTCGGGCACTGGGACTTCCTCGAGCTTGAAGGCATCTTTGGGCTCACCGAAGCGCTCTGCCCGGATCACCTGCGCCAACATTCGCTCCGGAACGCTGCCGAGCTCCGGAATCTCGCCCAGGTCGTAGATTTGCTTGGCCATGGCGGAGCGGAATCCTATGACACAGCGCACAAAAACCCAAGGCTGACCGAAGCCAGGGGCCGAGTTGACGCGCCGCACTGCTCCGACCTATGCACTAGCCAAAACCGGCGTGGATTTGCGGTTTGCCAAGGCTCGGCGGCCCGCGGCCTGGGCCGGAAAGGAGCACGGAGACGTGACCCAAGACAGCGCCAAGCAGGCCATCCCCCCCACTCAGCGCGGCGACGACCTCCGGCCCGCCATCCGCGCGCTGGAGGAGCTCTACCGCCGCGCCCAGAAGCACGTGCTCGATCACGTGACGGAAGGCGCGCGGATTTCTTCGCGTGCACTGGAGAAGCACCAGCTCGCTGCCCACGCCCTCGCCTACCTGGCGACGGAGCTCGAAGCCGCGCGGCAGCTCGTCGCGTGGCTCGAAGGTCTGGAGAAGAACGGCAGCGCCGGCGAGCTCGAGCGCCGCATCGCCGGCTGCTACGTCGGCGAGCTGTGCCGCGTACTGCTCGGCGGCGTGGACCTCGGCGCCTGCGAGTCCATTCCGCTCAGTGGCATGTGGCTCGAGGAAGACGATCTGAACGCCACGCTGCGCGCCCCCGCGGTGCAGGCGATCTCGGAGCGCTACGCCTCGGGTGAAGCCGTCTGCGAAATCGCGAAGCTGGCCCACGCGGAGAGCAGCTTCGGCGCCCACGGCCACGACGACGACATGCTGGAGGCGATCCGCGCGGAGTTCCGCCGCTTCGTGGACAGCGAGGTCGTGCCCATCGCTCAGGACGTGCACCGCAAGGACGAGCTGATCCCGATCTCGCTGCTGTCCAAGATGGGCGAGCTGGGCGTGTTCGGGCTCACCATCCCGGAAGAATATGGCGGTCAGGGCCTGGGCAAGGTGGCCATGTGCGTGGTGACGGAGGAGCTCAGCCGCGGCTACATCGGCGTCGGCTCCCTGGGAACCCGGGCAGAAATCGCCGCGGAGCTCATCCTGATCGGCGGCACGGACGAGCAGAAGCAGGAGTGGCTGCCGAAAATCGCCTCGGGACAGACGCTACCCACTGCGGTGTTCACGGAGCCGAACTTCGGCTCGGACCTGGCGCACATCAAGACGCGCGGCGAAAAGCAAGCGGACGGCTCCTGGAAGATCTTCGGCCAGAAGACGTGGATCACCCACGCCACGCGCGCAGACTTGATGACGCTCCTGGCGCGGACGAACCCCGACGAGGCGGGCTACGCGGGCCTCAGCATGTTCCTGGCGCCCAAGCAGCGCGGTAGTGAAGATAAGCCCGAGACCGAAGGCTTTCCGGACGATCACGTCACGGGAACCGAGATCAAGGTGCTCGGCTATCGCGGCATGAAGGAGTTCGAAATCGGCTTCGACGGCTTCTCCGTGCCTGCTCGCGGCCTGCTCGGTGACCAACAAGGTCAGGGGTTCAAGCAGCTGATGGCCACGTTCGAGAGCGCGCGCATCCAGACCGCCGCTCGCGGCGTGGGCGTGGCGCAGGCCGCGCTGGAAGAAGCCATGCGCTACGCCCACGAGCGCATCCAGTTCGGCGTTCCCATCGCCAACTTCCCGCGGGTGCAGCGCAAGCTGGGCCGCATGATCTGTCGCATCATGGCCACGCGGCAGCTCACGTTCTTCGCGGCGCGGGAGAAGGACAAGGGCATACGCTCGGACCTGGAGGCCGGCATGGCCAAGCTCCTGGGCACCCGCGCCGCCTGGGAATCCGCGGACGCCTGCGTGCAAATCCACGGCGGCAACGGCTACGCGGAAGAGTACGTGGCCAGCCGCCTGCTGGTGGATGCGCGGGTGCTCTCCATCTTCGAAGGCGCCAACGAGATTCAGGCCCACGTCATCGCCCGCCGCCTGCTCGAGCAGGGTCTCGCGGAGAAGTGAAAGGAGACCACCATGAGCGGAGTCAGCACCCCGGAGTACGGTCGCAAGCTCGAAGACTTCGAAACCGGCAAGGTGTACGAGCACCCCTGGGACGTGACCATCGATCACGGAATGGTCGCGTTCTTCTCCGCGTCCTTCCAGGACGCGATGCCCACCTTCGCCAGCAAGACCTATGCGCAGGCGCTCGGCTTTTCCGATCGGCCGGTGCATCCGCTCTTGCTCTTGAACCTGGGCCTCTCGTTCAGCGTTCACGACGTGAGCGAGCAGGCCATCGCGCACCTGGCGTACATCGACGTGCGCTTTCCCGAGGCATGTTACGCCGGCGACACGGTGACGGCGTCGAGCAAGGTGCTCTCGGCCAAGGCCACGTCCAAGGGTGATCGCGGGGTGGTCGGCGTGCGCACGGTGCTCACGAACCAAGACGGCAAGATCGTGTGTCGCTTCGATCGCAAGGCATTGGTGCGCGCCGGTCGCGTCAGCGGACGCCCCGACGACGTATGGCCGGAGGGCACGCAGCCGGAGGGCGAAGACAACCCCCTGCCCCCGGAGCTCCGGACCGGCGTGAAGCCCCCCCAGCGGCGCGGCGGATTCTCCGGCTTCTACGAGGACTTCGACGTCGGGGACGTCGTCTTCCACGGCGTGGGCAAGACCGTGGGGGAATCCGAGCACATGCAGCTCACGCAGCTGTGCCGGAACTCGCACCCCATCCACTTCGACGAGATCTACTGCAAGGAGAAGTCCTTCGCGAAGACTCGCGTGGTGTACGGCGGACTGGTTCTGTCGTGGGTGCTGTCCCTCACCAGCCGGGATCTCGGCGGAAACGCGGTCTGGGACCTGGGGCTCGACCAGGGCGCCCATCCGAACGGCGTGCTCGCCGGGGACACCCTGTACGCCTCGAGTCAGATCGTCGGAAAGGAAGACGCCGGCCCGGAGGCTGGTATCCTGACCCTTCGTGTCGTCGGAACCAAGAACAAGACCGGAGAGGAGCTGTTCGTTTCTCCCGGCGGTCTTTTCACAGCGGAGCTCAGCAAGACCGAAGGGAAGATCCCAGACAAGGTCGTGGAGATCACCCGCAAGCTCTTGGTGCGCAAACGTCCAAGATGAGCTGGGGTAGATGACGGACTGGCTGGTCCGCGAGCTCGGCAGCGAGCCGATCGGCCCCTACACGACGGAGGACATCGTCCGCTCCGTCGAGGACGGGCGCATGGGCGTGGACTGGGAAGTGTCCCGGGCCGGCGAGGACAACTGGCTGCCCATCGAGATGGTTCCGGAGTTCGCGGACCTCGCGTTCGTCGACGGCATGACTCGCATCACCGAGTCGCCGTGGTTCGAGGGCGCATCCAATCCTTTCGCCTCCGCCCCCAACGGACCACCGCCGCCCGCCCTGGACGCTCCTCCGCCGCCCGCCGCGGGCGCACCACCGCCGCCGGTAAGCAGGCCGGGGCCGCCACCGCTTCCCTCGCGCAAGCGCCCCGGGCCCCCGCCGGTGGCACCACCCGTCATGCCCGAGGCGGGCAGCCACGGATACGACGAAGACGACGACGACGTGATGACTCACGTGGTCGCACCTCCCAGTGAGACCATGGGCGAGCTCACGGCCGTGCGCGCCCCGCCGAGTGAGCTCTTGGAAGCGGCGCGCAAGTCGTACGACAACCTGGACGAGACCATGACGCGGGTCGCGGTTCGGCCCTCTCCGGCAGCAGCACCAGCGCCGCAGAAGCCGTTCGGCGTGCTGCCGACCTTGAACATGGATCGGCGGGAGCTGTTGCCCACGGGCGACATGCCGTCGTTTCCCCAGCCCAAGCTGCCGCCCTTCCCCGAGCCCAGCGCGGCGGCACCACCGGAGCCCAGCTACGGACCGCCGCCCGTCGAACCCAGCTACGGACCGCCGCCCGTCGAGCCCAGCTATGGTCCGCCGCCCGCGCAGCAGAGCTACGGACCCGCCCCCGTGCAGCAGAGCTACGGCTATCCGCCGACCCCTCCGCCGCCGGCGGTGCAGCCCAAGAGCGACGCCGGCATCAAGCTGCTGATCGTGCTCATCGTGCTGTTGGCAATGGGCCTCACGGTCGTGCTCGTGCTGCTGATCGCTCGGCAATGACACGTTGGCAATTCTGGATCGACCGTGGCGGCACCTTCACGGACTGCCTCGGTGTCCCACCGGACGGCGGCCCGCTGGTCGTGGCCAAGGTGCTGTCGTCGGATCGCGCGCCCCTCGTCGGCATTCGCACCTTGCTGGGCCTGAAGGAATCGGACCCCGTTCCGCCCTGCGACATTCGCATGGGGACCACCGTGGCGACCAACGCCTTGCTCGAGCGTCGCGGAACGCCGTGCGCCTTGTGCATCACCGAGGGCTTTGGCGACCTGCTCGACATCGGGACCCAGGCACGGCCGGATCTGTTCGCGCTGAACATCGAGAAGCCCGCGCGGCTGCACCGCGCAGTGCTCGAGGTCGCCGCGCGCTCCGACGTGGAAGGCCGCACCCTCTCACGCTTCGACGCGACGCGTGTGCGGACTGACCTCGATGCCCTGCATCAGCGCGGCATCCGCAGTGTCGCCATCGTGCTGCTGCACGCGTATCGCGCCTTCGGCCTCGAACAGGAGCTGGCGGCCCTGGCCCTCGACGTCGGCTTCGAGCACGTCGCGATCTCCCACGAGGTTGCGCCGGAGCTCGGCCTGCTCGCCCGGGCGGACACCACCGTCGTGGACGCGTACCTCACACCGTTGATCCGTCGCTACGTGGCGACGCTGCTCGCCGAGCTGCCGAACTGCACGCTGGCCATCATGCAATCGAGCGGCGGCCTGACGGACGCCCATCGTTTTCGCGGCCCCGCCGCGCTCCTCTCCGGGCCCGCCGGTGGCGTGGTGGCCCTCGCGGAGATCGCCCGCCAGACCGGTCAGGCGCGGGTCATCGGCTTCGACATGGGCGGCACCTCGACGGACGTGTCGCGCTTCGATGGCGAGCCGGAGCGGGTGTACGAAACGGAAATCTCCGGAGTACGTCTCAGGGCACCCATGATGCGCATCGTGACCGTCGCCGCGGGCGGCGGCTCGATCTGTCGCCTGGATGGCCACAGGCTGGTGGTCGGCCCCGAGAGTGCCGGCGCCACGCCCGGGCCTGTCTGCTACGGCCATGCCGAAGCCGCGGAGCCGACCATCACGGACGCGAACTTGGTCCTCGGACGCTTGCTGCCCGACCGCTTCGCGTTTCCCCTCGACCGCGAGCGCGCCGAAGGCGCTCTTGCGGTCCTTGCCTCGAGGCTCGGCGACAAGTCTCGGGAGGAGCTGGCGGAGGGCTTCTTTCACATTGCCAACACCAACATGGCGGAAGCCATTCGCCAGATCTCCGTCGCCCGCGGCTACGACACCCGGGACCACGCCCTGGTCGTGTTCGGGGGCGCCGGCGGGCAGCACGCCTGCGCGCTGGCCAAACGTCTTGGAATGACGACCGTGCTGTTCCACCCGCTCGCGGGCGTGCTCAGTGCCTGGGGCATCGGCCTGGCTCCGGAGAGCTGGCACGGCGACGTGGACGCGGGCCGACGCACGCTTTCCGACGACGATCTCGCAGCGCTGGCCCCCGCCCTTTCCGAGCTCGCCGCTCGCGGCAAGGCGGCCCTGGGGCGGCCGGACGCTCGCGTCGTCCAGCGCGTGGACCTGCGCTACCGCGGCACTGAGTCGAGCATCACCCTCGAGCTCGCCGGAGCCGCTGCGCTTCGCGCCGCTTTCGATCGCGAGCACGAGCGTCAGCTCGGCTACGCCCGCCCGGACGCCGAGGTGGAGCTCACTCAGGCGCGGGTCGAAGTGCGTGCCGAGAGCCGGCCCCTCGACCTTCCGCCCTTGGCTCCCCGCCCTGCTTCGAAGGCGATCGCGCGTCATCGTCTGTTCCTGGATGGAGCCTTCGTGGACGACGTTCCCGTCTTCGCCCGAGAAGACCTGGGCGCGGGTCAACGCATCTCGGGACCCGCCGTGATCCTGGAAGCCACCGGCACCATCGTGGTCGACCCCGGGTTCGAGCTCACCGTACGCGCGGACGGCGTACTCTCCGCCGAAAGTCAGCGCCCGGACGGCGAGGCGCCGGAGCTCGCCCTCGTCGGCCACGGCGACGCCCCCGATCCCATCCTGCTCGAGATCATGAGCAATCTGTTCATGAGCATCGCAGAGCAGATGGGCCAAGCGCTGCGCCGGACGGCCATCAGCACCAACATTCGCGAGCGGCTCGATTTCTCGTGCGCGATCTTCGACGAGACCGGCGGACTCGTGGCCAACGCGCCCCACATTCCGGTGCACCTCGGCGCGATGGGCGAATCCGTGCGGGCGGTGATCGCGGCGCACCCCGATTTCCGCCCCGGCGACGTGTTCGTCAGCAACGACCCGGCCGCCGGCGGATCGCACCTGCCGGACATCACCGTGGTGAGCCCGGTACATGACGAAGGCGGCGCGTGCCGTTTCTTCACCGCGAGCCGCGGGCACCACGCGGACGTGGGCGGAATCACGCCAGGGTCCATGCCGCCGCTTTCGCGTCGCCTCGCGGAAGAGGGCGTGGTGTTCAGGAATCTGCGCCTCGTGCGCGGCGGCCGGCTGGATCACGCGGCACTCGCGGCAGTGCTCGAAGGCGGGCCCTGGCCGGCGCGGGATCCCGCGACCAATCGCGCGGATCTCGACGCGCAAATCGCCGCCAACCAGCGTGGCGCAGGGCTCTTGGCAGAGCTGACCGCCCGCTACGGACTCGCCACGGTCCAACGCTACATGCGGCACGTTCAGGACGACGCTGCCGCCCGCGTCGGCCGCGAGATCGCCCGCCTGGGCGACGGGGCGCACGCCTTCACGGACGCGATGGACGACGGCACCCCCATCGTCGTCACGCTGCGCGTGCACGGCAGCCGCATGGTCGTCGACTTCGCGGGCACGGGGGCTCAAGTGGACGGGAACCTCAACGCTCCCCACGCGGTCACCGTGGCCGCCGTCATCTACTTCCTGCGCACCTTGGTGGGTGCTCCCATCCCGCTCAACAGCGGTTGCCTGCGACCCGTGGAGATCCGCATCCCAGCGGGCAGCATCCTGTCCCCGGATCCGGAGCGCGCCGTCGCCGGCGGCAACGTGGAAACCAGCCAGCGCGTCGTGGACGTGCTGCTCGCAGCGGCGGGGCGCGCCGCCGCGAGCCAGGGCACCATGAACAACCTCACCTTCGGCAACGAGCGCTTCGGCTACTACGAGACCATCGCCGGTGGCGCGGGGGCCGGGCCGGACTTCGCCGGCGCTTCGGCGATCCACACCCACATGACGAACACGCGCATCACCGACCCAGAAGTCTTGGAGTCGAGGGCACCGGTGCGGCTGCTTCGCTTCGCCATTCGTCGTGGCTCCGGCGGTAGCGGGCAGTTCCCGGGAGGCAATGGCGTCGTGCGCGAGCTCGAGGCCCTGGCCCCCCTGTCCGTGGCAATCCTGAGCGAACGGCGCGAGCGGTCGCCCTTCGGGCTGGCCGGCGGCGAAGCGGGGGCCCGAGGCGCGAACCTCTGGAACGGCCGAAACGTCGGTGGCAAGGCGACCTTCGACGTGGCCGCCGGTGACGTCCTTCGCATCGAGACGCCGGGCGGCGGCGGCTTCGGCAAGCCCCCCTGACGCGCTATGCTCCGCTCGGCATGCATCTGTCCCTGCGCGGCGTGACCAAGTCCTTCACTGGACGCGACGGCAAGATTGCCGCGCTCTCGGAGGTGAACCTCGAGATCCCACCGGGAAGCTTCGTGTGTTTGGTAGGTCCCTCCGGCTGCGGCAAGACCACGCTGCTCAACTTGATCGCCGGCTTCGAGACGCCCAGCACGGGGCAGGTCCTCGCGGACGACCGTGCCATCGTCGGACCCGGGCCCGACCGCGTGGTGCTGTTCCAGGATCCCGCGCTGTTCCCCTGGCTCTCGGTCGAGGAGAACGTCGCGTTCCCGCTTCGGGATTCCGGCATCGACGCCTCCGAGACTCGGCGTCGGGTGGAAGAGGCGCTGCGCCTCGTGCACCTGTATCGCTTCAAGGGCGCCCAGCCCCACGAGCTGTCCGGCGGCATGCGTGCGCGGGCGGCCATCGCCCGTGCTCTCGTGATGGAGCCCGAGGTGATGCTGCTCGATGAACCCTTTGCGGCGCTCGACGCTCACACCCGGGAGCTCCTGCAGCAGGAGCTGGAGCGCGCCTGGCAGCGCACCGGCGCGACCATGGTGTTCATCACCCACGACAATCGCGAGGCCGTGCGCCTAGCGACCCACGTGATCGTGATGGGAACCCGCCCCGGCCGCGTGAAGCTCCAGCTCGACGTGGAGCGCGACCTGCCGCGGCCGCGGGATCCCTACGATCGCAATCTGTCGCTCTTGGTCACCCGCGTTGCCCGGGAGCTCTCGGCGGAGATCGAGAAGATCGCGCGAGAAGAGAGCGACGAGGTTCCGCCCCCCGCCACGCCCCGGCCGCGGACGGAGCCCGACTTCGGCCGCGACATCTGACTACCGGGGGGCGCCGGCGTCCGCCGGGCCGCCGGCGTCCGCGGGAGCGCCGCCGTCCACCTGCGCCGGCAGCTCGATGGGCGACAGGACGTTGCGCGCTTCCAGCGCCAACGCACAGCTGTTTGCTTGGCGGGCTTGCGCCTTGATGGTGCGCTCCCGCGTGATCACGTGGTCACCAACCGGGACCACGCGACCTTGCGCCATACGCCGCATGCGCAAGACGAGCTTGCCGTCCGACAGGCGCCAGATACCGATACGCGAGACGTGCGCTACCCGCTGAACGCGCTCCTCGTCCGACTCCACGCCGCCGTCGCTCACCTCCGGCAGGCCGCCCTTCGGGTCCTCGTCGACGACGGCGACGAAGTACTTGGCGCGCGCCAAGATCTTCGCGGCGATGGGCACGTCCTCGCGGGTGACCCGATCCAGGTCGCGGTCATACGCCGTCACTGCCAGATCATTCGTCGCCTCGTGGAGCTCGTCGGTCCATGCGCTCGAGAGCACTCTCAGCGAGCGATACGCGAGCCGCATGTTGAACGGCTCCGGGGGAGGTGCGCACTTGTCGTACTCGTTGCACAAGAGCCCTTCGGCGCAGTCCGCGGACGACTCGCAGGGCGGACCTTTGCTCTGGTCCGCCAGGTTCGTGCCCCGAAAGAAGCAGCTCGTGAAGCCGTCGTGCAGCGAGCGCACGGCCGCTTTGCGGATGGCCTCGGGCGTCTGCGCGTTCTCCGACCGGAGTCGCAGGTAGACCCCGGGAGCGCGAGAGATCTCCCCGTAACGCGCCTTGGGGTCGAAGTAGTCACCCTTGTAGCTTCCCGCCAAGCCCGTAACCCAACCCTCGATCTTGTCGCGGAAGGGCAAGATCTGCGGCCCCAAGGACTGGGCGATGGCGCGCTGCTTGGCCATCACCGCGTTCTTCTGGCTCTCCAGCTTGCCCTGGGCAATCTTCCAGTAGACCACCAGCACGGCGGCGAGAGCCAACGCAGTCCACAGCCAGAACTGCGGTGGCATCGCGCGAATACGGACCTTGCCCGCTACGATGGCGCGGCGCCGCTCGGCCCGCGCCTCGTTCAGCGATGGCAGCCCGCGCTGGCGGTCTTTATCTCGTCGGGTCGTCGTTGCCACAGGCGGTTACCTCGACCCGCGGCCGAGGTCGGCAGCTCATTTGCCGCCGCCGCCCTCGTCGCCCAAGCGACCGACCATGAAGCTGATGTTCGGATAGCCGGCGAACGCGGACGTCTGGAACACGCTCTTCACGACCAACGCGGGCACGCGGCGGTCGACCTGCAGAACGGCCACACCCGGGAAATCCCGGCCGGGATTCAGGCTCTTCCACAGCTCGCGCTTGTTTTTGAGCACGTTGAACAGCTCGTCCACGCGCTGAAGGCGATTGGCCTCTTCGATGGCCCGGGTATTCCCAGCGGGCACGCCGTCCACCAGGATCTGGGTACCGGTGATGGCCACCATCGGGGCCTCCACCATGTCCATTACGTTCTCTGCCTTGGGCAGCTGAACGTTCTTGTCCACTGGCAGCTCGCCCGTCGCCGAGAAGCTGGCCAACAGGAAGAGCACGATGCAGAGCAAGAAGTCGATGAACGGGATCAGCGGGATCTCCTGGTTCACCGAACGCTGACCACCACCGCTCACCTTCTTGCGAACGAACCCGAGAGGGATGTGGTGCAGGAGCCGGCGCCCCGGGACGCTGATCGGCTGCTCGAAACGATGCAGAGGCTTTTCCGACATGAGCTTCTCAGTTCACCGCAAAGGTGACGTTGAACGCGGGGACCTTCTCCGGCTTGCCTGCGCCCGCGATGGTGAAATCCCGTTGCGGCGCATAGATCGCATCGATGACGGCGATGACGTCGGCGAACTGCGTGGAGTTGTCCGTGTGGAGCACGGCCTGGTCGAACTTCTTGTCGGTCCCAGCGCGGTGGCTACCGTTCTGGGTCCACTCTTCGCTGATCTTCTTGGCGAGATCCGGATAGCGAATGTCTTCGCCGTTCTTCACCGGCTTGCGCTCGACGTCGATGGTGTTCACCACCGTGCTGCCTTCTTTCCAGACGAGCTGGAACTTGCGCTCACCGCGCATCTCCACGTGGAGCTGCTTCTCCTTCTGCTGCTTCTCGATCTCTTCTTCCGGCCGCGGCGGACCGGGAACGCGGGCGTCCGCGTTGATTCGCGCCATCTGCGACCACACGGCGGTGACCAGCAGGAACGCGACCAGGCAGAGGAGGAAGTCGATGAACGGGATCAGCGGAATTTCGTGATTGCTCGCACGCCGTCCGCCGTGCCCACCACCAACATCGATACCGGCCATCTAACGATCTCCTGGGATCTCGAGAAAACGATTCGGGCTCCGCAATCCGCACGATCGCGGAGCCCGATGCGGATCAGGCGGCCTGCTCCAAGCCCTGGAGGCTGACCTTCTGACGGTTGGCGACCACCAGGTTCAACACCTGGACGCTCGCCTCGTTGATGTCGTCCTCGAGCGACTGGGTCTTGCCGTTGAGGAACGCGAAGCCGACGAGGGCCGTAATCGCGGAGATCAGACCGAAAGCGGTGCAGTTCATGGCCTCGGAGATACCTTCGGCCAAGATTCGCGCCTTCTG
This sequence comes from Polyangiaceae bacterium, assembly GCA_020633235.1. Lineage (NCBI taxonomy): Bacteria > Pseudomonadati > Myxococcota > Polyangiales > Polyangiaceae > Polyangiaceae bacterium. The sequence continues at coordinate 286,653 of JACKEA010000002.1, forward strand.
GCTGGGGTCGATGGACTCACCGCCCACCGCGCCGAACGCCTTGATCAGACCGACGATGGTGCCGAACAAGCCGGAGAGCATCGCCAGGTTCGCGAACAGGGCCAGGTAGCCCGTCCGCTTGTTGATCCGCGGCATCTCGCGAAGCGCCGCCTCGTCCATAGCCGCTTGAACTTCCTCGTCGGGACGGTTCACCTTGACGAGCCCCGCCTGCACGATGCGAGCGAGAGGCGCGTTGGCGGCCGAAGCCATCTTGACGGCCTTGGCGACGTCTCCTGCCAAGATGCACTTCTGCATGGTGGCGAGGAACACCTCCTTGTTGATGGAGGCGCCATACAGGTAGACGGCGCGCTCGGCGATCACGGCGATAGAGCAGATCAACCAAAAGAGGATGATCCACATTGCCCATCCGCCCGCCTGGTAGTGATGCCAGAGATTCGACATTGGTTACCTTCCCGTAATGCTCCTGCTCGGGGTTGACCGGAGCCAGCTCGGGTCGAGCGCTTCTCGATCCGAATTTTGCCGAGCCCCGACCGTCATCGTCTTAGGTGTCCCCCACGCGCAAACTGAAAAGCCGGGGAGGACTGGTCGCATCTTGCTAAGGCAGACCCAATACAGTCAAGAGAGATTGGGTCCAGAGTGTAAGTTCGTATGCGACCAAAAAGTTACAACTCTCGCACCGTAACTTGTGTCCCTCGCCACGCGCGAGCGTGCTTGAAATTTTCCAGCCGCGACGGGTCGTGACGTAGCAGTCCGAAGACGCCATCGTGACGATGGACATCCATAAGTAGTTACCGCTCCCGCCACCCACGTCGTCAGGCGGGGTCCCGCGGGCGGCCTCCCAATAGGCCCGGGGGCCAGCCCAAGGGCCGTTAAGTCATGATTCTCCCGGCCGAAATCCGATTGCACGGAAGCGTTCGAGTCGTCTTGCACTGGCCGAGACGCGGCGGCTATAGTCGCCTGGCTTCAGCGCGGGCGTCGCGCGCGGTTCGACGTCGTTAAGATCCAATGAGGGTTAGCGGAATGCAGCTCCTGCTCGTAGCAGCACAATCCACCGGTTCCAGCCAGTTGGTCGAGGCCTTCAAGCACAACCCGACCTTCATGGTGCTGAACCTCATCACGTCGGCCGTGGTCCTCACGATCGTCGTCGAGCGTTTCGCGTTCCAGATGACGCGGTACCGGGTGAACTCCAAAGAGTTCTTCGCCCAGGTGAAGAAGCTGGTGACCGCGGGGAACATCGACCGCGCCATCAAGCTTTGCGAGGCGAGTGACTTCCCCATCTTGCAGCTCGTCAAGTCCGGTCTCACCCACGCCAACAAGGGCCCGGACGAGATCGACGCGGCGCTCAGCGAGAAGCTCTCGGAGCTCAAGCCCCAAGCCGAGAAGCGCGTGGGCGCACTGTGGTCCCTCGCCAACATCGCGACCCTCATCGGTCTGCTCGGTACGGTGAGCGGTCTGATCGCCACCTTCGCCGCCATCGCAGCGCCGGGTCTGTCGCAGTCGGACAAGCAGCGCATGCTGTCGAACGGCATCGCGGAAGCCATGTACAACACCGCTCTCGGTCTCGGCATCGCGGTGTTCTGCATGATCACGCACATCATTCTCCACACTCGCGCCAAGGCGATTCAGCACGACCTGGAAGCGACGATGGAGCGCACCTTCAACCTGCTGACGATCCAGCAGCGGCCCGGGCAGTACTGAGGAACCTCGGACTTCCGGCCCCATGTCCCAGCTCAGCGCAGCCCAGCGCGGAAAGATCCGCCGCCTGAGTCAACCGACGGAGCTGTCTCCGGACGAGGAGGGCGGCGAGCTCAACATCGTCCCCTTCCTCGACATCATCGTGAACATCCTGATCTTCGTGCTGGCCACCGTCGCGGTGACCTTCACCGCGACGATCGACACCACGCCGCCCGCAAGCAAGTCGAGCGGTGTGCGCAAGGACATGGAAAGCTCGGCGCTGAACCTGACGGTGTTCATCGTCAACGACGGCTTCTCCCTCAAGGCCTCCGGCGGCAACATCGCCCCGGGCTGTGAGAGCCCCGGCGCCGGCATCACGATTCCGAAGAAGAATGGTCAGTACGACTACCCCGCGCTCAACGCCTGCGCGGCCAAGCTCAAGAACGCCTCTTCGGACTTCAAGGAAGAGAACCAGGTGTACATCACCGCGAATCCCGGCACCGACTACCAGACGGTGATCGCGGTAATCGACGCACTGCGCACCACACCAAAGGGCGATGTGCTGTTCGACGACGTGAACTTCAAGGTGCCCCGATGAGCCAGCCCGGACAGCCCGGAGGACAACCGCACGGCGTGCCCGTGGTGAAGTACAAGGCGGAGCTGCGCAAAGCCATCCGCCGCAACGCCGAGGCGCCGGAGGTCAACTTCCTCAACATCACCGCGATGCTCGACATCATGACGATCATCCTGGTGTTCCTGTTGAAGAGCCTCGGGGAATCCAGCGCCAGCATCCCGCAGAGCGACGACCTCCGGCTGCCCAAGTCGATCATCCGCACGCAGCCCAGCGAAGAAGGCGTCGTGCTCACCGTCAGCAAGACACAAATCCTGGTGGGCGACGATCGCGTGCTCACCCTGCCCAGCCGAGAGTCGGTGGCGCAGACGGGTGTGGGCGCCCGCAACAAGCGCAGTGGACCGAACGACCTCTACATCGTTCCCCTGGGCAATGCCCTGCAGGCGGCGCGCCGCACGGACAAGGTCATCCGGACCGCGAAGGGCCTCGATCCGACGTCGTCGGAGGCCATCATCATCGCCGACTCCACGACACCTTACCGTCTGCTCATCGAGGTTCTCTTCACCTTGGGCCAGAACGAGTTCGGCAAGTATCACCTGATGGTGATGCAGTCCTCGGGCTCCGGTAAGTGAAGCTTTTTTCGGGGGATTGTCGGGGCGGCGCGGGCCACGTCGGGTGAGCCCCGCCCTCGCCACGAAAACGCCTGAAAACGGCGCCATCGGCCTTGCTCCCCCCTGAAGGGCCGTGCTAGACGAACGTCGGAAGGCTCGCGCTCCTCACGGGGGAGCGTCCCGGCGCCACCTGCGGATCGCCCCGTCGCTCCGCAGCTGATGTCACGGAGGCGAACCCAACGCGAGGCGCACCGGCGCTCCTATTCGCCGGCCTGAGCCGGCAGCGCTTTCGCTGCACGGGCTTGTTTAGGACTGAAGTGACCGAATTCGGGCTGATACTGGCCATCGATGCCAGCGGCTTGGCTTTCGCCCTGCTGTTGTCGCGGTGGCTCGTCGGGCGGGACGCCGGCGGCGCGGACGTGCGTCGCGTGGGCGGCGCCCTCGGTCGCGCGGTGGACGCGTTCCTGTGGAGCGAGATCCGCCGGGTCGGCATGGTTGCTGGAGCCCTCGCCTCCATCACCTTCGGCGTTCACGCGGCGCTGGCCGATCGCAGCGGTCCTCTGGCCCCGCTGGAGGCTGCCTTCTGGGCTGCCCTCACCCTCGCTCTCGGCGCCGGCGCCACCTGCGTGGTGGCGCGCATCGCCGCTCGCAGTGCCCTGGACGCCAGCCTCCGTAGCTTGAGCGCCGCCCGCCACAGTACGGATCGCGCCCTCACCATCGTGACCCGCACCGGTGGCGCCGCAGGGCTCCTGGCGGAAGCCATCAGCGTATTGGCGGTGGGCGGCGTCTTCGCGCTCTTGTTCGCGATGAAGGGTGGACAGCGCATGGCCCTCGAGGACGCGGCCAAGCTCACCCTCACCCTCGCGACCATCGTTCCGAGCTTCGCCCTCGGCGCCGTCGGCGCCGCGCTCATCATTCAACGCGCGGGCAGCACCTTTCACTTGGCAAGCGACCTGGGCGCCGACCTCGGCGGTGAGCTGGACGCCGGCCTCGGCCATGACGACTCCCAGAATCCCGCGGTGATCGCCGACCTGGTCGGCGATCACGTGGGCCACGCGGCGGGGCGCACGGTGGATCTGTTCGTCAGCGCCACGGCGCTCAACGTCACTGTCGTCGTGATCGGGGCTGCGCTGTATCGCTCCGCCTACGCGCTGGAGCCGGCCGTCTTGGGGCTGGTGTTCCTCCCGGCTGTGGTGCGTGCATTCGGAGTGATCGCGTCCGCCTTCGGCATCATGGTGGTGCGCACGGACGAAGCCAGCGCTCCCACGTTGGCTCTGTGGCGGGGTCAGGGCACGACGGCCGTGGTGGCAGCGGGCGGCCTCGCAGGAGCCACCCTGTGGCTCCTGGATCGCCACTGGCAACCGTTCTTCTGGGCGGGAGTGGCGGGTCTCGCGGCCGCCCTCGTCACGGCGCACGCCGCGCGCTATCGCGTCGACAAGCGCTTCGCTCCGCTCAGAGAAGTGATGGAGTCGCTGCGGGTGGGCGGTGCGCCCACGGTCGCCCTCGGGCTCAGCTCCGGCATGCGCGCAGTGGTCGTTCCGGTGCTGGCCATCGCACTGGCCATGGCTCTCTCTTGGCAGCTGGGCGCGAGCACCAAGATCACCGGTGGTGGCTTCATGGCATCGCTCACCGCCGTCTCCACGATGGTCGCCGCGGCGCCCTTCATCCTCGCCATCTCGAGCTTCGGCCCTATCGCAGACGCGGCGCGCGGCGTCTCCAGCATGACGGCGTCGGGAATGTCGGCGGAAGCACAACGGCGCACCGCGCGCTTGGACGACGCCGGCTTCACGGCGGGGACCGTGGCCCAGCCCTACTTCATCGTGCTCGGTGGTCTTGCCGCCATCGTCACCGCCTTCGCGTTGCCCGTCCTCGGGGGCGGAGGCGGCGGCGGCCGCATCGATCTCGCCAAGCCCGTGGTGCTGTGGAGCGGCGCCCTGGGGTTTGCGGTGGTGCTGGCTCACGCCGGCGGGGCCATGCGCACGGCCCTCGCCGGCGCTCGCGTCCTGCTTCAAGAGGTCGACCGCCAGCTCCGCGGTTTCCCCCGTCAGCATGGGCGCCCCCAGCTCCCAGCCGACTTCACGCCCAGCTACAAGGCCTGTATCGACGCCGCGAGCCGGGCGGCAATGAGCCGACTCTGGTCACCGTTGATCATGGCGGTGACGCTCCCCGCGGCACTTGGCGTCGCCTTGCATCTCTTGTATCGAAAGGGTGATCCTGGCCTGGCCACCGAAGGATTGTCGGCGTTCGTCGTCGTCGCCGCGGTCACCGGTCTGGGAGCAGCCCTAGCGGTGGATGGCGCGCGTGCCACGCTGAGCGCGGCACGTCGGTCCAGCCGCCCCCACGGCAACACCTCCGGTCATGGCGCCGCTCTCGCCGGGGACGCCGTGGCAGACGTGATTGGCAGCTCGGCGGGCCCAGCCGCCACTCTCTTGATCAAGGCCTTGGCCGTCGCCGCCCTGGCCGTCGCCCCTTTCCTGTCCCACTGATTCGACCCTCAACCTGACACGAGGACGCCCTTGTCGTCGTTGGCCGACGCTCTTTCAACCCTCTCCGATCGCGGACTGCGCCGTTTGCTCGGCGCCCGCACTTTCCTCCGTGGCCTGGACTACGAAAAACGCCGCGTCGTCGAAGACGTCGGCGTCAACGAATCGACCGCCCACGGTCGGGTCAAGGGCTCGGATCCGGATCCCTACGAGGTGACGATACGCCTCGGCGGAGAGGGCATCACATCCCACTGCACCTGCCCCGCTTTCCAAAAGACGGGACAGCACTGCAAGCACGTCGCCGCGTTGCTCATCACCGTGCGCAACCAAGCCCGCGCTCAGCTGCCCCGCCGCGAGGTCCCCCAGCCTCAACCACAACCACGAGAGCGCGAGCAGCAGCAGCCCGACGGCAGCAAGGCCAGCCGGCGGCGGGATCGACGGCGCCGAGCGCAAGCGCAGCAACACGTGGTGCCGCCCGGCGTGCAGCCGCCGCCGCCGCCCGACGCCAGCGCCCGCCCCACCGGCATCGGCGCTTGGCTGCCTCCCGAGGGCGCCGTCAGGAATCAGAACCTGGAGTTCCGGGTCCACGTGCGACAGGGCGGGCTCACCGTCACCGTGCTCGATACCGACGCCCGGGTCCCGCTGCTGCCCAGCGTGGCCCTCAGCTGGCAGGCCACGACACCCACGCCGGATCGTGGGGCATTACGCGTACTGTCGCGCTTCGAGAGCGGCAATCCGCGTCACCCGGCGGTGGACATCCGCGGCGAGGACGCCGCGGAGCTGCTGCCGCTGCTGAGAGAGCGGCGCGTGCTGCTCGAGCCGGCCTTGATGCAGCTCCGCTTCGCGGACGAGGCCATCAAGCCGCGCTTCGATCTGGAAATGGTGGGCGCCGACACCATCGTCGCCAAGGTCACCTTCGAGCGCGCGGGAGACGGTCGTCGCTTCCAGCTCACTTCGGGCGGTTGGTTCGAAGGCGCGCCCGGTTGGCACATCGACACCAGCGAAGGCATCGCCCGGCCGCTGGATCATCGAGTGTCCCCCGCCGCGCTGCGGCGCTTGCTCCGCAGCCCCACCATCGCCGAGCCGGCGAGCGAGCTCATCAGCCTGATCACGGACGGCCTGCCGCGGGTCGCAGGCGAGGTGGGCGCAGAGCTGCCGGAGCTGTCCCAGGTGGCGGACGTCATCGACCTCGAACCGAAATTTCGCTTCCGCGCGGGCGGCGACATCACGGAAGCGCAGGCGGAGCTCCACGCCACCTACGGCGATCTGGACGTGGAGGTTCGCGCCGACGGCATCTCGCCTCCCGTCATCATCCTCCCCCCCGCCGAAGGGCAGAAGCGCGCCACCTGTATCCGCACCGACATCGTGGCGCAGCAGCAGGCGGTGGAGAAGCTGCTCGAGCTCGGGCTCTCCGCGGACGAGAGCGGCGAGACCTTCGTGGCGGAAGGTGGCCGGGCCATCGACTTCTGGTCCAACGGCGTTGGCAAGCTCCCGAAGAAGTGGGACCTGTACGTCCCGGAGCATCTGGTCGGCACCACGGTGCGCAAGCACCCCGTCACCATGAACGCCCGCGTGTCGAGCGGCGTGGATTGGCTCGCGGTCAAGGTCAGTTATCAGAGCGATGGCGTGGGCGTGGATCGCGACGAGCTGGCCAAGTGTCTGCGTGAAGGCAACAAGTACGTGCGGCTCTCCGACGACACCTACGCCGAGATCGACTCGGACAAGGTCCAGGCGATGTTGGATCGCGAGGTCGAGCTCATCGCGTCCGCCGGCAAGAACGGACACCTCCCGCTCTCGCAAGCGGGGCGCATCCAGGAACTGCTCTCCCACGCCAACGAGGTGAACGTCGCGGCGGGCGCCAAGGCACTGTTCCAGAAGCTGGCCGACATCGACGAGATCAAGACGGTCAAGAAGCCGCGCGGCCTCAAGGCCACGCTCCGCCCGTATCAGGAGCAGGGGCTTTCGTGGCTGAGGTTCATTCACGACATCGGCTCCGGTGGCGTGCTGGCCGACGACATGGGTCTCGGCAAGACAGTGCAGACCATCGCGCTGATGCTGTCGCTCAAGGCAGAGAAGAAGAGCAGCCAGCTGCGCGCATTGATCGTCGCCCCCACCAGCGTGGTGACCAACTGGGTGCGTGAGATCGAGCGCTTCGGGCCGTCCCTCACCACGGCCTTGTGGCACGGCGCCGGGCGCAAGGAGCAGAAGTCCGAGCTCGAGAGCGCCAACGTCATCATCACGAGCTACGCGCTCTTGCGCCGTGACATCGACCTCTTGAAAAAGCTGAAGCTGGACTACGCCATCTTGGACGAGGCGCAGGCCATCAAGAACCCGATGAGCGCCACGGCCCAGGCGGCCAAGGAGCTGACCGCCGCGCATCGATTGGCTCTGACCGGTACCCCCATCGAGAACCGCCTCAGCGAGATCTGGAGCATCTTCGAGTTCGTGAGCCCGGGGCTCTTGGGCCCCCTGCCCAAGTTCGAGGAGCGCTTCGCCCGGCCCATCGACCAGGGAGACTCCAAGACGGCCGCACGGCTCCGCGCCACCATCCATCCGTTCATCCTGCGTCGCACCAAGGTCGAGGTGGCCAAGGATCTCCCGCCCAAGATCGAGATCGACAAGGTGATCGACCTCGCGCCGGACCAGCGCGCCATCTACACGCAGGTGCTGCGCGAGGTGCGCGCACAGGTCATGGGAGAAGTGGAACGCGTCGGCGTCGCCAAGAGTCAGCTGCACATCTTGGCGGGCCTCACCAAGCTGCGCCAAGCGGCCTGCGATCCGCGGCTGCTGGGTCTACCGCGGGAGTTCTCCCACGACGACAGCGGCAAGCTCTCCGCGCTCCGGGAGCTGGTGGACGAAGTCGAGTCAGGTGGACACAAGGTGCTCGTGTTCAGTCAGTTCGTGTCCATGCTCAAGCTCATGCGCCAAGCGCTGGACGAAGACAAGATCCGCTACGAGTACCTGGACGGCAGCACCACGGATCGCGCCGAGCGCATCGAGAATTTCCAGAGCGATCCCACCATCCCGGTGTTCTTGATCTCACTGAAAGCCGGCGGCTCGGGTCTGAACCTCACCGCGGCGGACACGGTGATCCACTTCGATCCGTGGTGGAACCCCGCCGTGGAGGATCAGGCTTCGGACCGCGCGCACCGCATCGGTCAGAAGAAGCTCGTGACCGTGTATCGCTTGGTGGCCGCGGGCACCATCGAAGAGAAGATCTCGCAGCTGAAGCAGAAGAAGAAGGACCTGGTCGCCAGCGTGCTCACGGAGGACTCCGGTGGAGCCAAGAAGCTCACCCGCGAGGACCTCGACGATCTGTTCCGCATCGACTGACACAGACGCGTTTCGGCCCCGCAGCTTCATGAGCGGCGGGGCCGATACTCGACGCTTCAACGTGTCGGTCGAATCACACGTCGGGACCGGTCGGCTGCTCGCAACCGTTACCGAACCCGTAGTCCACGCCGCAGGGCCCGTTCGGCGTGATGCAGCACGGCGTGCCCGTTCCCACCGAGGGACAGAACGCCGGGTTGCAGGTACCGCCGCCACCGCTGCCACCAGCTCCGCTGCCACCCGTTCCGGCAGTGCCACCTGTTGCGCCCGTTCCACCCGTCGCGCCGGTTCCACCGACAGCGCCGGTTCCACCGGTTGCACCAACGCCACCCGTTGCGCCCACACCACCGCTGTTGCCCGCGCCACCGCTACCGGTGTCTACGGAAGCGTCACCGGAGCTGCCACCAGTTCCGGAAATCGGCGCGCTGTCGTCGCTCGACGCGCACGCGGTGACGGACAGAGCACCAAGGCTCAGGACGGAAAAGCTGACGATCAAAGCGCGGGATAGACGCGAGCTCACGGGCGGGCCTCCTTGCCAAGCACACCTCGACTCGGCCGTTGAGCCGAGCCTTGGACTTTTGGGAGTTTAGCGCCAAAAGGCCGGCTGGACGAAAGGATTTTGATCTCGACAGGGGCGTCGAAATCGGACAGCCAGAATCGAACGAGCGCGAAGAAGAATGCGCACTGTGCCTAGAGAGCATTATTCCATTCAGGCAGTCCACGGGGTGCCACGCGCTTTAGTCGCGTGCACCGGGTCCGCGCCGTCTAGGATGCGCGGCAAAGCGTGAGTCGATCGGCAAGCGAAAACAGGGACCAGCCGCGACGCTGGCAAAAGCTCGCTCCGGTACCCGTTCTGGCCGCAGCTTTCGCCGTCTACGCGCTGCTCGCCGTCCCGCATCTGACCAACGTTCTGGTGGGAGACAGCGAGTTTTCCGGCTGGAGCGGGCCGATGGGCGAACGGCTCTTGCACGGCGCTCGCCCGTACGTCGACTTCGTGCTGCCCATTCCGCCCGGCAGCTTCGTGGTGATGGCGGCGATCCAAGCCGCCGCCGGCAAGGCCCACTTGATCCAGGAGCTGTGGGTTGCCGCCGTGTGTCATTTGCTGATGGCGCTCTTGGCCTACACGATGGCGCGCCCCATCACGACCCGCGCCAACGCCCTTGCTGTCAGCGCCGCCACCTTGGCGACGGTCGTGCAGCTCTACAAGGAGTGCGCCTACGACCACACGGCTCAGGTGGTGGCCTGGGCCAGCGTGGCGGCAGGGGTTCACGCGCTATTTTCCGAGGGCAAGCGGCGATCACGGCTGTGGTTCTTGGCTGGCACCCTGGCCAGCTTCACCTTCGCGTTCAAACAGAGCACCGGATCGGGAATGGTGGCGGGCTGGGTGCTGGCCCTTTCGTACCTCGGCGGGGTCGCCCTGGCCTCCGGGGACCGCGCTCAACTGCGAGGGCGGCTCGCCGATGCACGCCCCTGGGCTCTTGGGGCGGCGGTGGGGACGGCGCTGGTGTTCGTGGTCGTGCTGGCGGTGGGCTCCACCCCCGCGGCCTTCATCCAAGCGGTGTTCTTGGACGGGCCGGAGCTCAAGGGCGGCAACAAGAAGCTGCTCTTCAACCTGTTCGGCTATCTGTTTCGCTTCGAAGCGTTCCCAGCGTCCCTGGGTCTGATCCTGATCTTGGCCTGGATCGTCTTACGAGTGCTGCGGCGCGACGGTCGTCTCGCCTTCGGGGACGAGCCCCAGCGAACCGAGCCCCAAGACCCTCGCCCCCTGCTGGCGGTGCTCGCCGTTTCCGTCATCGCCTTTGGCGCCGGCGCCCTGGCTCTGCTGAGCTCCGCCACGTCCCTCCCCCCCGCCCTGGTGGCGTGGTCCGAGCGCGCCAAGGCCGTGCCCAGCTTCGGTCTGGTGCTCGCGGGCCTGGTGTTCCTGAGCCAACTCGAGCGTTGGAGCCCGAAGGACGACGACGTTGCGCCGCGTATCCAGCGGGGCCACGTGCTGAACGCCGTGGTGATCGCCGCCTTCGTGTGCAGCATGCTGCACAACCTCTCGTTCCCGGGGTTTCGTCCGTTCTACGACAACAATCCCATCATCCCGATCTCGTTCCTGTTCCTGTTCGTGGCGCTGGATCGCGCCGCGCTGCCACGCTTCAAGATCCTCGTGCTCGCGTTTTCCATGACCGTGCTCCACGGCACCAAGCTGGAGCGCAGCATGGAGGCGCGCATCCCCGTGAGCTCGGGATACTTCGCCGGCCTCTACGTCAACGAGCGGGGTGCCGTGGTGATGCAGGCGGCGGAGCACGTGCGCGAGCTCACCAAGCCGGACGATACCGTGCTGGTGCTGCCGGAAGATCTCGAGCTGGTCGGCCTGATCGACCGCCCGCGCCCGCCCATCCGCGGTGCCATCGTGTTCGTCGACCAGTACCCGCGCCGGCTCCTGGCGAACGACCTCGCGACTCTCGACGCCCACCCCCCGAAGGTCGTGGTGATCCACCCGAGCGAGCCCAAGATGTGGCGTGGCATGTTCAGCTTGTGGTCCACCAAGAGCGCCGCCCAGTCCCTCACGGATCACTACCTGAACGACGTGCTCCCGAGTCGCTACGTCCTCGACCGCCGCTACCCCACCCGCTTCGCGCGTACCCGCGCGAACCTCTCCATCTGGGTCCGCAAGGACTGACCCGCGCTCTTCAACCACCGAGCTTCGCTCGCTGAGCCTTGGTCAAGGCGGCCTCCAGGCGCAGGAACGGCTGCTTGCCTCGAGCCAGCTTGCGCGCCTTGTCGAGCTTGGCCACGACCTCCGGAGGGAGCTCTGCCGCGCCTCCGCGCCCCTCCACCGCGTGCCACAGCAACAACAGACCTTCCGAGACTGCATCCTTGCCGGCATGAGCCCGCTGCTCCAATGCGTCCGGCGTCATCCCGCGGCTCTCCAACGACTGCCAAAGTCGCAAAAGCAGCTCCTGCACGCGATCGTTTCCCTCGGGCAGCGCAGGCCGATCAGGGATGCTCGAGAGCGGAGTCCTCATGGGATCGGTGAGGAGACCCATCAGCGCTTCTTCATTCAGGCTGTCGACCAGAGCCTGGTAGGCCACGTCGGAAGCCAGCTCGTCGTGGAGCACCGCGCGCAGGATCACTACGGGGGGCAGTCGAGTGGGAGCGCCATCGAACTGGACGGGGATCGGCGCCCAGCTCGGCCCGCTTTCGTCCAATAACTGCTTCAGGTGTGTCCAGTGCTGGTAGCCCAGCGGAACCAGGAGATCTCTGCAACTGGAGAGCGGCGGCCTCAAGAACAAAGACAGCACCTTGCGCTGTCCCGCATCCAGTCGCGAAGGGATCACTCCGACGGACGCGATGGTGCCCGGAGGAAAAGCCACGGAGAGCAGCCACGCTGCCTGCTCGGGATTGACGCGCTTGGAAGTGAGCTTCTCGATGAGCTCCGCCCGGCGCTCGTCGGGGATCGCCTGCGCGAAGCGTGCGGCGAGGTCGCTCAGCGATGCGGGCTTGCCAGCGCGCTCGTCGGAGTACCAACCCCAAGCCAACGGAAGCGGCTCCGACGAGGCGAGCCCGTCCACCAACGCCTTCGAGAGGACGCTCGAAGGCGCTTCGCCCAGGATGTGTAGAGCGACTCCTGCGGCTACTCGCACGATGAGCGGCGCCTTGCCCCCGACCGATCCAGCCAGCTTCGCCACCTTTGCGTGGAGCTCGGGAGAGCCGCTCCGCAGCCCGACGTTGGCAGCGCCCATCAACCCTGTGGCGGCGAGACTGCCCTCTTCGTCCTTGGCGAGCCCCAGCAGTGCTTCGCCGTCCGACGCATCGACGGAGACCACCGCAATTACGGCCGCAGCCGCGACCTTGACCGCCGCCGCCCGCGCGCCAAGAAACGCCCGAACGTCGGGCAGGCTCTCCTCGAGCCCTCGACGAAACAAGGCCTTGTTTTCGTCGCCGGGCTCGGGCCGTGGCCGACAAACTGCTCCGCGCTCTGCGCTGCAAAGCCGCACTGCAATGGCCAGAGCTCGAGCCTTGTCGTCTGCCTTTTTGAAGGCCTTGGCGCTCTGAACGAGCGCCTTGGACACCCGAGTGCCGAACCCGTCGTCACCCAGTGATGCTTGTCCCAACGCCGGGTCGAAGATCAACTGCCGCAGCGCCTTGGCGCTGCTGGCCGCGGCGATCGCCGTGGCCAGCTCGTCGTCCAGCGCTTCGTAGTCGCCGTCTTCGAATGCCGCGAGCGCCGCATTCAAGAGCGCCTCGGGGAGTGCTGCCGGTTCTCGCTTCACCGCCATGGCCGGAGGTCACACCAACGCGGCCCGTGTGTCGAGGGGGTCACGAGGTGCGGCGCGACGGGGCTCGCGCCGCACCAACAAAAAAGACAGACGGAAGCAGGGCGTAGGTGGCGCGGAGCTGGAGTACGGACGCACTTCGGTGGGCGGCGTCGGCCGGCGGAGCACGGCGGACGCACCTCGGGCGTCAACGGCGCATGGAAACGTTCATGAGCAGGCCCAGGCCGATCATCATGGTGACCACGCTGGACCCACCGTAGGAGAACAGCGGCAGCGTGACGCCGACGACGGGCAGAAGGCCCATGGCCATGCCGACGTTGAACACCATGTGCCAAAACACCATGCTGCCCACGCCGACGGCCACCGCAGCGCCGAAGCGATCCTTCGCTTGCGACGCGATGTGAATCGCCCAGATCACCAGGAACGCATAGAGCGAGAGCAGCACCAGGGAGCCGACGAAGCCCCAGTCCTCGGCAAACACGGCGAAGGGGAAGTCCGAGTGCTGATCGGGCAAGAAGCCGAACTGGTTCTGGGTCCCTTGCATGAACCCCTCCCCCAGGAGGCCGCCGTTGCCGATGGCGGTCTTGCTCTGGAACGCGTGCCAGCCCACGCCCGTCTTGTCGGCTTCGGGGTCGAGGAAGCTCGTGATGCGGGCCTTCTGGTAGTCCTTCATCAAGTACTTCCAGAACACCGGGGGCACGGTGACGGCGATGCCGCCGAGCACGGCCAGGCTGCGGCGGCGGATCTTGGTCATGGCCAGGATGCTGCCCACGGTCAGCAGGTAGATGAGTGAGGTGCCCAGATCCGGCTGTGCCATGACCAGGGCGACCGGCACGGCGGTGAGGCCGAAGGCCGGTGCCAGGTCCATCAGCGTGCGGGGTTCCGTCTTGGGGTCGTCGTGCAGCCACTTGGCGATGGCCAGGATGACCAGGATCTTCATGAACTCGCTGGGCTGGAACGTGAAGCTCCCGAGCTGGATCCAGCGGGACGAGCCCCGGATGTCCGCGGCGAGGACGAACACCAGGCCCAGCGAGGCGAGACCGCCCACGTAAAAGAAGTACGCGAGACGTTCGAAGTGCCGGTAGTCGATCGCGGCCACGGCGATGGCCACCAATCCGCCCACCACGATCCAGTACACCTGGGACACGTAGATGTCCGCCAGGCCGGAGCGTTTGCCTGCGTCGATGTACACGCTGGTGGCGCTGTACAGGTTGACCACGCCCAAGGTGGCGATCGCCACGATGGCCAGGAGCAAAGGCATGTCTATCTGCATGCCACTGCGGAAAGTGCCCGCGTCGCGTCGCATCAGAGGGTGCTCCTCTTGGCGGTGCGCTTGCCAGACTCGCGCGCGGCCAGCCGCTTGGCCTTGAGCTTTTGCCAGTCGGCGATCACCTTGGAGGCCACGGGCACCGCGTTCTTACCGCCGCCGCCGCCGTGCTCCACGATCACCACGATGGCGATCTCCGGGCTGTGCGCCGGGGCGTAGCCCGCGAACCAGGCGTGATCCCGGTTGAAGTACCAAACCTTGTGAGGGTCCACCCCGCGTGGCGTGACGTGGCTGACCTGGGCGGTACCGGTCTTTCCCGCCATGTCCACGTCGGAAGGCGTCTCCTTGTAGGCGGTGCCTTCGCGCTCCCGCACTACGCCCACCAGGCCTTCCTTCACCAAGGCGAGGTTGTCCGGATCCACGTCCACGGTGCGGCGTACACGGGGCGGGAACTCCTGGACGATGGTGCCGTCGCTGGTCTCGATGCTGCGCACGACCTGCGGCTGATACAGCGTGCCACCATTGGCCAGCGCAGCGTAGGCCAGCGCCAGCTGCAGCACGGTGACGGTGGTGGCGCCCTGACCGATGGCGGCCAGCAGCGAGAAACCGCCGCGGAACGCGCCCTTGTATCGACGCGTGTACCAGCTGCGCGTGGGCATGCGGCCCCGGGCCTCCGGGTTGATGCCGATACCGGTCTTCACACCGAAGCCGAAATCCATGCCCATCTTGGCCAGCCCGTCGATCTGGACCTTCTCACCCACGGTGTAGAAGTAGGTGTTGCAGGACCGCACGATGGCTTCGTGCAGGTTCACGTGGCGATGGACCCCGGTACAGCGGAAGTAGCGCTTGCCGTATTCGTAGCCGCCGCGACAATCCACCTGCATTCGCGGGTTGATGAGCCCCTCCGCCAAGGCCGCCAGCGCAGAAAAGGGCTTGTAGGTGGAGCCTGGCGGATAGGCCGCGGAGATGGTCTTGTCCAAGGTGGGCTTCAACGGATCGGTGTACAGGCGCCGGAACGCATCCCGCACTGCCTGCTTGCCGCTGCCGCCGGAGATCACGTTCGGATCGAAGCTGGGCTTGGACAGCGCGGCGAGCACGCGACCCGTGCGCACGTCCACCGCCACCACGGCGCCCGCCAGCTGCCCACGCATGGCGCGCTCCATGGACTTCTCGAGCTCGATGTCCACCGTGAGGGACACGTCACGACCAGGCACCGGCTCGAGGCGCCGCGGCTCCTCCAGATACTCCGGCTCCAAGTCCTCGCGGCTCTGCCGACGATTGAGACCCCGGAGGACCTTACGCCAACCGCGCTGCCCTTTCAGGTAGCTCTCCCAGCGCCGCTCCACGCCGATGGCTCCGAGCCGATCCCCCGCGCGATAGCCGCGCCCTTCCAGGCGCGCGAGGGTATCGGGATCGATCTCGCGCATGTAGCCGATCATGTGCGCGCCAAGCTCGCCGTAGGGGTAGTAGCGCACCGGCACCGGCGCGACCTCCACACCCTTGAGGTCTCGCTCGTAGGTCTCCAGGCGAGCCACGACGTCCCGGTCGACGTCCACCTTCAGCAGCGTCTGCTGGCTCTTGCGCGAGCCCGACGACTTCCGGATGTGGACGATGCGATCCAGGAAGTCCTTCTTCTCGTCGTCCGTCAGCTCCATCAGCTGGGCGACCCGGGGCCAGGTCTTTTCCAGGTCGATGAGCTCGGGAACGACGTACACGTTGTAGCTCGGGCGATTGGCCGCCAGCACCTTGCCGTAGGCGTCGCGGATCACGCCGCGGGTCGTGGCCAGCGTGATTTCCCCCACGATGTTGCGGCGCGCCTGGGACTTGTGCAGCTCCGCCTCCACCACCTGAAGCTGGACCAGCCGGCCGATGAGCACGAGCATGACCACCAGCGCGAACAGCACCATCCAACGGTAGCGGCGCCGGAACTCGCCGACGTCGGAACGCTGCACCAGGATCGTCACCGCGCGCCCTCTTGCGAGCCGTGCACCGGTGCCGTGCTCTGGTGGAGCTTCTGCGCGATGTGAAAGATGATGGGAGCGAACAGCGCCGTGGACACCGCGCGCGGCAGCACCACGGTGCCGATCTCCAGCGGCCGCTTGGTGTCCGCGCCGAAGATCGCCAGCAGGGTGAGCACCACCGCGCTCTCCACGATGGAGAACACGAAGGCCAGGGACATGCGCGTGAGAATGGTCTGCGCCGTGAGCCGAACGCCGGCACCGCGGGACACCAACCAAACCACCACCATCACGAAGGTGAAGAGCCCGATGGGCGCCGACGCGAAGATGTCCAGCAGGTAGCCGAGCACGAAGGCGAGCCCCGCACCGCGAGCCATGCTGGCTTCGTGCACGCCAAGAAAGATCACCAGCGGCAACACCAGCGAGGGCGTGGCGCCGTGAATGTGGAACTGGCCCAGCACCCGGTACAGGTTCCCCTGCAGCAGGATGAGGAGCAGACCGATGCCGATGAACGCGACGTTCCGCATCGGGCCCTACCTCTGCGCCCGTGGCCGCCGCGCCCCGCCCTTGTCGCAGTCCTTGCTGTCGGACAGCACGATGAGCGCTTCCTCGAGCCGGGAAAAGTCCACCGTCGGCTCCGCTTCCACCGTCTGGTACATGCCGAAGTCCCGCTTGATCACCTTGGTGACCCGCGCGACCGGCTGACCCTTGGGGAAACGGCACCCCACACCGCTGGTGACCAGCACGTCACCGATGTCGACTTCGTCCGTGCGCTGCATGTACTCGACGCGCAAGGCATAGCGCGAACGGTCGCCAATGCCACGAATGAAGCCCCGGGCCTGAGTGCGCTCGTCCACCACGTCCACGCCGAAACCGCTGTCGACGGTGAGCTGCACGTCCACCTTTTCGCCTGCAACCCGCAGGACCGTGCCCACGGCGCCGTCCAGCGACAGCACCGGCATGCCCGTGCGCACCGCCGCGCCGGGATTGTCGAGCGTGAGGTGAGCCACCCGGAAATACTCCGTGGTGTCTTTTGCCACGACCACCGCGCTGACCGTCTCCGCGGGGACCGTCTCTCGCAGGTTCAACAGCCGGCGTAGCCGCGTGTTCTCCGCCTCGGTGGCCTTCAGCCGCCGCACCTCGGCGCGCAGCCGCGCGTTCTCGTAAGCCAGCTTGTCGTTGTCGCTCTTGACGTCCACCAAGTAGACGTAGTCGCCGATCAGGCTCGAAACGCCCCGCGCGAGGGTGGCGGAGATGTACTGCAACGGCGCGGCGATGCGCATGATGGTGCGATCCACCACGCTCATCTCTTCCGGCCGCCGAATGCTGGCGCGGAGAAAGAAGAACGGCACCGCGAGCAGGAGCACCACGATGGCGATGTCACGGTAGCGACGGAACGAGCCCACTTCGCAGCTTCTCTGGCTCGGCGGCCGTGGCCGCCGTAAGACCCCGGCTCAGGTCAGCCGATGGTCACTTCCTTGAGCAACTCGATGTGGTCGAGCGTCTTTCCGCTGCCCAGCACGACGGCGCTGATCGGATCGTCGCTCACCATCACCGGAAGCCCGGTTTCCTCCCGCAGGAGCACATCCATGTTCTTGAGGAGAGCGCCGCCGCCGGTCAAGACGACGCCCTTGTCCACGATGTCCGCTGCGAGCTCCGGCGGGGTGCGCTCCAGGGCGAGCAGCACCGCTTCCACGATGGCGTTGATGGGTTCTGCAAGGGCCTCCCGGATCTCGTCGGAGTTGACGACGACGGTCTTGGGGATGCCCGCGACCATGTCGCGACCCTTGACCTCCATCGTCATCTGCTGCTCGAGCTGGTAGGCGTTCCCGATGGTCATCTTGATGCGTTCGGCGGTCTGTTCACCGATCGCCAAGTTGTACTTGCGCTTCATGTAGGCGACGATCGCTTCGTCGAGCTTGTCGCCTCCGACGCGCACGCTCTGCGAGTACACGATGCCCGCGAGGGAGATGACGGCCACCTCCGTGGTGCCGCCGCCGATGTCGACCACCATGTTGCCGCTGGGCTCCGTGATGGGCAGCCCGGCGCCAATGGCCGCCGCCATGGGCTCCTCGATCAGGTACACCTCGCGGGCGCCGGCGCTCTCCGCGCTCTCCTTCACCGCGCGCTTTTCCACCTCGGTGATGCCGAAGGGCACGCAGATGATGATGCGGGGTTTGACGAGGGTGCGACGATTGTGGGCCCGAGCGATGAAGTACCGGAGCATCGCCTCGGTGATCTCGAAGTCCGCGATGACGCCGTCCCGCAGCGGCCGGATGGCCTGGATGTTTCCGGGGGTGCGTCCCAGCATCTCTTTGGCCTCGCGGCCGACCGCCAGGACTTTCTTGTCGCCCCGGACGTCCCGCTGGACCGCGACCACGCTGGGCTCGCAGCTCACGATGCCCTTGCCTTTGACATAGATGAGCGTCGTCGCCGTTCCTAGGTCGATGGCGAGGTCGTTCGAGAAAAGGCCGTATAGCCAGTCGAAGATCATCGGACGCTCATACAGAGCCGGGCGGTGCAACTCATGAAACCGCCGCCCAGGTAAGTCGGCTCTCGCGAGGGGACCCTTCGTAGCACGCGCCCAAGTGAGGGTGCAATCCGCCTCGGCGCCATGCCGGCCAATCGGCCGAGAGCTTTCCCGCGAGGCTTCCGGCGCTCGGCCGGAGCCTCATGCATTGACGATGGATTTCGGACATTTGACGGTGGGAGCCAGGATGGGGCTCAGTCGTCCCAGTCCTCCCAATCCCGGGGATTCACGCGGCCACGACGCCCGGGCTCGGGCTGATCGTTGTTGCGGCCGCGCTTCTTCTTCTTCTTCTTCTCCGCCGCGCGGTCCCAACGATCTCGTCGTCCTTCGGGCTTGGCGCTGGCGTTGATGTCCGGGGGCGGACCGTCGAAATCCCGGCTGGGGGGAGGTCCGCTGCGGTCGAAGCTGGAGCTCGGCCCCGCGTCATCGCGCCGTGGTGGACGATCCCCACTGGGACGCTCTCCCCGCGGGTGGGCGATGTTCACCATCAACCGTCGGCCTTTGAGATCCTTGTCCCGCAGCGCGACGATGGCGCCGTTGGCGGCCTCGGCGCTGCCCATGGTGACGAAGCCGAAGCCCCGCGCGCGACCATCTGGACCCGTGGGTAGATGGATGCGCACGACGGGCCCCGCACCTGCTTCACTGAACAACGACTCCACGTCCGCCTGCGTGGCGTCATACGGCAGATTGCCGACATAGAGCGTGCGGTCCGGACCACCGCCGCCGCCGCCCTGTGACGTGGGTCCGCTATCGCGCGGGCCTCCGCCACCGCCTGGCCCGCCCTCGCGGCGCGGGGGCTCGGACTGGAACGGCCGCACGGAAATCGAGCGACCGGCTTGCATCGAGCCGTCGAGCGAGCTGCGCGCGCTGGCAGCTTCCTCGGCGGACGACAGGGTCACGAATCCAAAGCCACGGGGGCGACCGGTGTCGCGATGACGCGGCAGCGAAACGTCGACGACGGTACCACCCGTCGCCTCGAAGATCTGGCGCAAGACCTCCTCGGTAATGGAGTCGGGCAAGCCCGCAACGAAGAGCTTGCGCTCATCCTCGGTTGACATGAAAGGGTTCCTCTTGGGCTTCTGGTCGGTTGATGGGCTGTGCCCGGCGAGCCAAGCCGTGCACCAAAAAGACGATAACTTTAGCCGATTGATGGTTCAAGCCCGCGCGATGGGTCGCCGGGCGGCGCCAAGCTTCCCCCAGCCACGGCCTCCGTGCCATCCTCCGCTCGCCCATGAAGCTCCGTGTGATCGTCAATCCCATGGCCGGAAGCGGCCGGGCGGGTCGAAGAGTCGGCGAGATTTCCCGCGCGCTCGACGCCGCGGACCTCGCACATGACGTGGTCCGAACGGAGGGCCCGGGGGACGCTGCGCGGCTGGTCGGCGCCGCCCGTGAGGATGGGGTGGAATGCGTGGCCCTGGTGGGCGGCGACGGCACCGTCAACGAGGCCTGCCAGGCGTACATCGACCCGGCCGGCGAAGCGCTGCCGGGCCCGGACCTGGCCCTGATCCCGGCGGGGACGGGCGGAGACTTCCGCAAGACCTTCGACCTGCCGGACGACGTGGAGGCCGCCGTGCGCCGACTGGCGGACTCCCAGCCGCGGCCCATCGATCTGGGGCTCTTGTCCGTCACGGCGGATGACGGCGGGCGCCTGCACCGCGCTTTCATCAACATCACCAGCTTCGGGATCGGCGGCCTCACGGATCGCATCGTGAACGACAGCCCCAAGTGGATGGGCGGTCGGGCGGCCTTCTTCGTGGGCACCCTGCGCGCCATGGCCATCTACAAGAACACGGTGGTGAAGGTCACGGTGGACGGGAACCCCTGGCTGGAGGGACCGATCTTCAACGTGGCCATCGCCAACGGCCGCTATTTCGGCGGCGGCATGAACGTGGCGCCGGACGCCGACCCCGCGGACGGCCGATTCGACGTCGTCGCCCTGGGGGATCTGAGCCGCCTCGGGGCGATGACCTTGTCGCGGAAGATCTACACCGGCGAGCACGTGACGGCGCCCGGCGTGCGCATCACGCGGGGAGCCCGGGTGGAGGCGACACCGGTGCGGGCGTCCGACGTGGTGCTCATCGACATGGACGGCGAAACGCCGGGACGCCTGCCCCTGACGGCCCGCGTCGCTGCCGGAGCCGTGCGGATCCGGGCCTAGAGCTTCCGCGGCGTACCGACGAGATCTCGTCAAGCGGGCTTGTCCTGGGGGGCTTCGGACGTCTCGAAAGCGGGTGCCGGGGGAAGCAGCGCGGCCTCCGTGCCGGCGCTGTCGAGGGCGCGCCACAGCAAGATGGACCCGAGCGCCAAGAGGCCGAAGCAGGCCCACTGTGCAGGGGTGAGGCCGGCATAGCGCGCGTCGGCGATTTTCATGTCGCGCACCCGCAGGCTGTCCAGCGCGAAGCGCGTGGGCGCGTACACCACGCTCATCACGCCAGCATAGAAGCCCCAGGGCCGCGGCTTCCTGCGGAGCCACAAGAAGGCGACGGCCAGGGGAACGGTGAGCAGCATCTCGTACAGGCCCAGGTCGAAGCGCGCACCGCCGGGGTAGTTCACGGCGAACCAGACGTTGGAGTGCAGGCCGGGGTGGTCGTGAGCCACGGTGCAACCACTGCGACCGAACACCCAAGCGATGGGAAAGGCGCTGGCCACCACGTCGACATACGGCATCAAGCGCGTGCGGTAGCGGAGCTTCCAGGCCAAGGCACCGAACAGAGCGCCGGTGAACCCGCCGAAGCTCGACAGCCCCTCCCACAGCTTGATGAGGCTCAGCGGATCGGACTCGAGCACGTCGGGATGGTAGAAGATGGTGTCGAGCATGTGCCCGCCGATGAAGCCACCGGCGACCACCCAGAAGATGAACGACGTGAGCGAGCGCTCGTGGATCCCGAGACGCTTGCCCTGGCGCACCGCCAGGTAGGCGCCCACGTACACGCCGATGGCCACCAGCGTGCCGAAGGGCTTGATGGAAAACGGCTCGGGCGGGAACCCCGCCCAAAGGGCACCGGGTTTGAGGAGCACGAGCTCCGGAAGATCGATGTAAGGAATCAAGGGGGCGGCCAGCATCAGTCTCTCGCTTCGCCGGGTGCATCTCCCAGCTTGCCGGGGAGCGCCCAGTGCTCGTCGAACATTCCCCCGGCGAGCACGTGCGCCTGCCCCAATACCTGCTCTCCGGCGGCCAGCGCCAGCCCCTCGTCGTACACCAGGAAGTCCGGGAGCAGCGCCGGCAGGCTCAGCGCGCGCCAGATCCCGGCCGCGTCCACCCCGGTGACCACCACCCACTGGCGCCCCTCGCGGCGCGGGCTGGGCACCACGAAGATGGCGCCGGTGCCCGCCTTGGCGAAGGTCTCCGCACCGATGGCGAGCTTTCCGTCATGGACCCGGATGGGCAGCTGGGTGCCGGCGAGCAGTCGGTGATCGCTCGGGGTGCCCACCAGCACCAAGGAGCGGTCCTCGTCACCCGTCACCTCGTAGTCGGCGAGCACCGGATAGTCGACGTCGGGTCCCGGGACCACGTGCGCGAAGTACTCCGCCACTTCGCGGTTGGCGCGCCGCGTGGCAGGGCTACCGCTGCCGTACACGAACGCCAGGGGGCCGTCGTACACCGAGCGGATCGGTCCCTCCACCCCCGGTCGCTTGTCGCCCTTCCCCGGCGCGGCGTGCCCTGCCTGCCACTTGCCGTCCTTCCGAGCGAGCTCGATGGCAGCGTCGAAGCGCAGGGTCGCTCCATCGATCACCACGTCCACCGGCTGGTCCTTGGAGAGGGCATCACGATCGATGAGCAGACCGTCCACGTTCTCGGTGGTCACCTCCAAGCGCGTGGGGTTCTTGGCTTCCGCATCGACGCGCGCGATGCCCGCCTTGCGCTGGGTGATGCGCACCCAGTAGGACTTCCCCTCCGCGTAGGAGTCCGTGACCAGCGTCACGTGGCTCGGCGCTCGAGGACGCTTCGCACGAGTGAGCCAGGGGTACAGTCGCTTCTGAGCGTAGGTCTTCTTCCAAACGGCGTGCCCGGTGTCGGGCCACTCGTCCGTAATGGCGTAACCGAGCTGCTTCACGCGATCGACGAGCACGCGGGAGTTCGCCAAGGGAAAATCCTTGGTGCCCTGCGCCACCCACAGCGGGACATGCCGCGCGTTGTCCGCGAAGCGCGTGGTGGACCAGTGATCCATGCGCGCACGTTCCCAAGGCCGGAGCGGCCGTTTGGAGGTGTCCCGCCGCACCCAATAGCTGTGATAGCCACACAGCGGGGCCGCGGCGCTGA
This sequence comes from Polyangiaceae bacterium, assembly GCA_020633235.1. Taxonomy (NCBI): domain Bacteria; kingdom Pseudomonadati; phylum Myxococcota; order Polyangiales; family Polyangiaceae; species Polyangiaceae bacterium. The sequence goes on from JACKEA010000002.1 coordinate 309,603, forward strand.
AGCGATCCGCGTGGTGAAAGGCCACCTGCGCCGTGCCCGTCCCGCCCATGCTCACGCCGGTAATGCTCACCCGATCCGGATCGATGGGATACGTTGCGAGGGCCCAATCGATGGCATCGAGCACCTCCTGCTCCCCCGGGCCGCGATAGAACGCATTGCCGTGGGCGTAGGGCGCCAGCACGAAGCCGTCGACCTGCGGCGCATGGGACTGGGAGTCCAAGAACGCCTCCATGATCCCATCCGGCGTGCCGTTCAAGCCGTGCAACGCGACCACCAACGGGTAGCGCTTCTTGGCATCGAGCCCGGCCGGCACGTGCACCAGCATCGGATCCGGCGCGCCGTCGATCTTCGAGCGCCGCGCCAGGCGCCGAACGCCGGGCGTGCTGAGCGGGTCCTCGTTCCTCTCCAGCGCGTCGAGCAGCGCGCTCAGATGCCGCTCCGTCGTGGTGCGCCCGAGCTCCGCGAGCTCCCACTCGAGGGTCGCCTTCACGGTGGCGTCCTGGGGCGAGAGCTTCTCCGCTCGGCGCACCAGCGCCACCGCGTCCTTGCTGGTCGAGAGGGTGCGCGTGAGCGCCTCCCCGCCCACCGTCACCCGCACGGTGAGCGAACGCCCGAGCTCCTTCTCGGCGACCTCGGGCAAACGCGCCGACAAGGGATAGACCCCTGCCGCGTTCAGCGGCAAGGAACCGAGCGCCACTTCGTAGAGCGGCTTGCCCCCGTCCACCGAGACCTCCGCTTTGATTTTGGTGTCGGCCCGCCGCGGAACCCCGCGGGGAGCCTTCACGGACACGACCGGCGCGTAGCCGTCGCGATCCAGCCCGGACGTCACGTCGAGGGACACGAGCTTCTGCCATGCGCGACTCTCGTCGTCGGCGTCGGTGCCCGGCAGGCTCACGCGCACGTCGCGGGGCGGCGCGAGATCCCGCGCGCCGAGCAGGCGCGCCTCCACCGCGAACCACTGTCCCGGGTGGGTGAGCCGGATCACCACGTCGCTGTCGCCCTTCGGCACGCTCACTCGTATGGCGTCCCAGGAGTAGTGGCGGAGGTGGGGCTCGTCACGAGCGAACACCTGCTTGCCGGCGACGCTCACGCGCACCGCTCCGTCCGCCGACAAAAGCAGCCACCCGTCGAAGGGTCGCTCCGCGGAGAGCTTCGCCCCCAAGAACGCCACGCCGCCGCCGGTTCGGCCGAGTCCGAGCTGCTTGCCGAGATCGAGCGCGCCGGGCGCCTCCGCCAGCAGTCGCCAGCGCGCCCCCAGAGCGGACTGCCCCGCGCGGGGCGACAGCTGACCGAGCGGTTGCTTGTCCGCGGCAGCGCTCGACACGGGGCCCGCCAAGAGCCACGCGCCCAAGCTTCCGTCCGCTCCCGGAGCCAGGGTGATCTCTGCGTGCGCCGCGCCGCCCACCAACGTGACGGCGACAGTGAGCGGCGCGCTCCGGATCACGCCTGACCGTGTGCGAGAACGCGCGGACCGTCGCGGAACATGATGCTGACCTTGCCGTCGTCTAGCACTTCCACGACGTACCCTTCACCGAACTTCTTGTGGTTCACGAGCTGATCGGGAGCGAAGGACTTGTCCATCGAGTAGCGAACGAACGCGTCGTTGGCCTGGCCGGCGATACGGCCCTCCCACTCGCTCACGCGCTCCGCTTCCGCCTTGGCCTTCTGAGTCACGCGCTGCGCGGCCGTCCCGGCCGTGCGCCGCGTCTTGGTCGTCTTCTTCTCCGAAGCCGGCGCGCGGTAGTTGTGCTCGGAGTTGCACGTGAGACAGATCACTCGCTTGGGCCTGCCGTCCACCATCGCCACGATGCGATGACCGAGGTCCATTCGGCAGCGTGTACACCAAGAATCGATTTCACTTCCTGCAGTCAGGGGCTTCACGGCTTCTCCTCGTCGTCATTCCCCTCCGGAACCGAAGCAGGAGCTTCGGTCTCGTCCTCGAGCTTGTCCTTCTTGATGCGCACTTTGGATCGTACGTCGGGCCGCGGCGGACCACCCGCCTTGGCATCGTTCGGGATGAACCGAACCTCGGTTTTTATCTCGAACGACAGCATCGTCAAAACCTTCGCCATCTCTTCGGAGAAGTTCGTGTGATCGAGGAAGTCGCGGATCTCCTTGGCGACGACGCGGTAGAGCCCATTCTTGGTCTCGTCGATCTGCGCGAGGATGAGCGCGAGCGCCTCCTTCGGGAGCTTCATCTCCCGTACGAACTCTCGGACGTTCTCCGGCCCCTCGCTGATCTTCTCGTAGCCCGCTTCCATCAAGCGCTTGATGACCTCGGGGAGGATGCGCTCGAGGCGGCGCCGTTCACGCTCGTGTTCTTCGGGCTCCGAAGGCGGACGTTCGGTCGTCACGCCGCCGGAACTACCCTGGCGCAACGCGTCAGTCAAATGCCCCGGCTTGGCCGGGATGATACGTGGCGTGGTATGGCTCCGGACCGATGGGGCCGTCGCTACGGTTGATTGGGCTGCTGGGGCTGGCCGCGCTCGGCTGCTCCCGAAATGAGACGCCCGCGCCCACGCCGGCCACGTCCTCCGCGCCGATGGCTCCGGCGGCGAGCCGAGCCCCCCCTGTCCTGCAGTCTGCGACCGCGACGCCGGCACCGGAAGACGCCGGAGCGGACGTGCAGGTGGCGCCCGTTGGCGGCAACTGGCTCCGTTGCTACGCGGGCTTTCGCCCGCGCACCGATCCCAAGCTCGACGTCCTCCGGTTGGGCCTCGCCTGCGGGCCGTCGAACGGGATGCGCAAGGTCGCGGACGTCCAGGAGGCGAAGCTTCGGGACGGGGGCCCCGGCCGAGAGCACCGCTGGACCGCCGAGCCCGGCGACTGCTACCGGATCTTCGCCGTGGGGGAGCCGAGCGTGGAGGACCTCGACGTGGAGGTGCTGTCGCCCCGTGGCCGTCGCATCGCCTTCGACACCAGCGACGACCGCTGGCCGGTGGTCAAGCCCGATGGGCCCTTCTGCGTGGCCGAAGGCGGCGAGTATCGGGCCCGCGTGCACGCGCAGCGCGGCGCCGGATCCTACGCCATCGAAATCTGGCGCTTACGCTGAACCCCCCGGTCGCGGCGGGGCAGCGGTTGCACTATAGAGCCCAGATGACCGTGGACTTTGGAGCGCGCCGCCAGCGCGTGCTCGAAGAATTGGGCTCGGCGTGCATGGTGATCGCGTCCACGCCGGTCGCCCTTCGCAACAACGACGTCGAGCACGCCTACCGGCAGGACTCGGACCTCTACTACCTGACCGGCTTCGACGAGCCCGAGAGCGTGCTGGTGCTGCGGAGCTCCGAACCCCGCACGGTGCTGTTCGTCCGGCCGCGCGATCCGGAGCGCGAGGTGTGGGACGGCGCCCGCGCTGGGGTGGACGGCGCAGTCGCGGACTTCGGCGCGGACCAGTCCTTTCCCATCGCGGAGCTCTCGGAAAAGCTCCCAGACCTGCTCGAGAACACCAGCCGCCTCTACTACCGGCTCGGTCGGGACCGCGCCTTCGACGGCCGGGTGCTCGACGCCATCGCCAAGGTTCGGGGCCGCGCGAAGCTCGGGAGGTGGTGGCCCACGGAAATCGTGGACGCCGGCACGGTGCTGCACGAGATGCGCACCATCAAGAGCAAGGACGAGCTCGCCCTCATGCGGCGCGCGGTGGAGATCACGGCCGAGGGACACACTGCCGCCATGGCCGCGACCCGTCCCGGTATGCACGAGTTCGAGGTGGAGGCGTTGCTCCGTTCGGTGTTCCGCAAGCACGGCTCGGAACGGCACGCCTACGAGCCCATCGTCGGCTCCGGCCCCAACGCCACCGTGCTCCACTACCACAAGAACGATCGCCAAATGGAAGATGGCGATCTGCTGCTCATCGATGCGGGCTCGGAGTACGGCTACTACGCCTCGGACGTCACCCGCACTTTCCCGGTGAACGGCAAGTTCAGCGAGCCGCAGCGTGAGATCTACGAGATCGTGCTGGCGGCGCAGCTCGCGAGCATCGAGCGCACTCGCCCGGGAGCCACGCTCGAAGAAGTCCACGACGCCAGCGTGCGCGTGATCGCCGAGGGCCTGCTCCGCCTGGACATCCTGTCCGGCACGCTGGACGAGATCCTCGAAAAGCAGAGCTACAAGCCCTACTACATGCACCGCACGAGCCACTGGCTCGGCATGGACGTGCACGACGTGGGCATGTACTTCATCGAGGGCAAGGCCCGCCCACTGGCGCCGGGCATGGTCATCACGGTGGAGCCGGGCATCTACATCAATGCCGCGGCCACCGAAGTTCCCGAGCGCTATCGCGGCATCGGCGTCCGCATCGAGGACGACGTGTTGGTCACCGCCGAGGGGCCCAGCGTCCTGAGCGAAGCCATCCCCAAGACCGTCGACGACGTCGAGCGGGCTTGCAGCGCCTGACCCGAACCCTCGAGATCATGCGCAAGGCGGCCACGGCGTTCGGGGCACTGTGTCTGCTGCTCGCCACGCCGGCGAGCGCGGAGCCCGAGAGCGAGCTCCAGCTGCCGCCGCAAGGCACCTACGTACACCTGCTGGGTGCCGTGTCCATCGGCCGCGGCCTGCGCTTCAACAACCCGTACCGCTTGGCGACCCCGCTCGGGAACGACGCCGAGAGCTTGTCCCTGTCGGCCACGTACCTGGATCTTGCGGCCACGGCCGCATTCGGCGATCCGAACGGGCTCCAGCACGGCGGCTCCATCCACCTGTCGAGCGCGCTCAGCGGCATCCCGCAAGAAGTGGCGACGCCCTCCTACGTGGCCCTCTTGCGGCTGCCGCCGCGCTTCATCACCTACGGCCGGGCGGGGGTGCCCATCGTGCTGGAGCCGGACGCCACCTTCGGCCTGGAAGCGGCGCTGGGCGGGGCGGTGCTGATCACCGGCGGTCTGGGTGTGACGGCGGAGCTCGTCGGCAGCGTGTTCTACGGCGCCGCGACGCAAGAGGTCGACGTCACCACCATTCCCATGCTGTCGCTGCAGATCGGCGCGTTGATCGACTACGAGGTGCTGCCATGAGTCGGGGACCGAAACCGCTGACGCTGTTGCTGGCGGCCATCGCCGCGATCTTCTGCGCCGCGCCCACCCCCGGAGACGTGGGCGGCTGCGGCCAGGATCCGCAGATCCTCGACGCGCCGACCTTCTTCGCCAACAAGAAGGCACGGGACTGCCGCCAGTGTCAGAAGTGCGGCCTCACCACTCAGTCGTGCCGGGACGCGTGTGACACCACCGTTCCCTACGACACCGAGTTCCCCGAAGATTGCGTTCCGTTGGTGCACGACGGCGAGGTGTGCCTCCGCGCGCTGCTCTACGCTTCGTGCGACGACTACGTGGGCTACATGGACGACGCGGCGCCCACCACCGCCAGCGAGTGCAACTTCTGTCCGCCCCGAGGCGGCAATTGAAGCGTGCTCTGCTCCTCGCGCTGCTGGCCAGCGGCTGCAGCGGTCAGCTGCTCGCCAACGCCGGCGACTGGGACGCTTACCGTCGGGTGCGAACCTCCACCAGCGTGGAGGAGCGCCTCAGCCATAGCCAGAACTACCTCGCGGGCCAACCGAAGGGCCGCTATCGGGACGAGGTGAAGGCCTGGTACGACGAAAGCGAGACGCGCTACTTCGAACACGCTCGAAAGACACGCTCCGGCCTGCTCGAGTACTTGGAGATCCTGCCCCGCGGTCCGCACGCCAAGGCCGCTCGCGAGCGTCTGGCGGAGCTGGATCTTGCTCGCAAGTACGAAAAGCGCCGGGAGGAGCGTCTCAGCGAAGAAGCGGGCGCGCTGCTCGAGAAGCTCTCGGACGCAGACGCCCTGCGCAAGACTGTGGTGCGCGAGATTGGGCTTTGGTCCAAACAGCTCGCCAGCATCCGGAGCTTCGGGGATCGCACCTCGGCTCTCCCCCACGAGCTCATCTATCACTTCCGCCTCGAGCCGCCGGAAGGGCATTGCGCCAGCGGCCACTGCAAGAAATCCGTGGGGCTCGACTACGCCATCCCGGATTCCGGCCGCCTGCGCGCCCGCAAGGTGGTGTTCGACGTGGTGCTGGAGCTCGAGCAGGGCGGCGTGAGCTCTGCCACGGTCACCGGCCCGGAGCTGTGGAGCCGCGTCGGAGAGGCCGCCGGGCTCGACGCCGTGAAGCCGAACGATGCTCAGGTGCGCACCGAAGCCATCGCGCGCTCGGTGCAGATCGTGTCCGGCGCCATCGAGCCCGTGCTCCCGGCGTCGCGCTGCGCGCGGGACGCCGTGGGCGCGCTGGTGCTCGCGCGACAGTGCGACGGCGTGCGCTTCGAGATGCTGGCCGCGACGGCACCGGGCGAGGAAGATCGCATCCGGGTCGTGCCCGCGCCGGACCAACAAGAGAAGCCGGAATGAAGCGACAAGACCGACTGCCCGCGGCGCTCCTCGCGCTCTTGGCCCTGCTGTGCCTGGCGACGGGCTACGCGCCGCCGGCGGGGCGGCTGAACTGGGCGCTGGAGGTAGTGCCGGGGCTGTGCATCGTGGCGGTGCTGGGGGCGGCGTACCGGCGCTTTCGCATGTCGAGCTTCGTGTACGTGTGCGTGTTCTTGCACGTGTGCATCCTGATCTACGGCGGCTACTACACCTATGCCGCCACGCCCCTCGGTAACTGGGCGAAGGACCACTTTCATCTCGCTCGCAACCACTACGACCGCGTGGGCCACGTGGCCCTCGGGTTCTTTCCGGCGTTCATCGGCCGCGAGGTGCTGTTGCGAACGTCGCCCCTGGTGCGCGGCAAGTGGCTGTTCTTCATCGTGTGCAGCGTCTGTCTGGCCATCGGCGCCTTCTGGGAGCTGCTCGAGTGGTGGACCACGCTGATCGTGGCGGGGGACGTGGGGACGGCGTTCCTCGGCAGTCAGGGCGACCCCTGGGACGCGCAGTGGGACATGTTCCTGGCGCTGGTGGGCGCCGTGGTGGCCCTCGCCACGCTCTCCAGAGCGCACGACCGATCGATGGCCCGCGTCAGCGACGCCTAGCCGTCTTCTTCTTCTTCTTCGCGGGTCGAGGGCGCTTGGGAGCTTCGGGAGCTCGGGCAGCGCGCACGCTCTTGGGCACGCCGTAGGTCTTCTTGAGCAGCACCAGCTCGTCGGTGGAGAGGGGCCGCCAATCCCCCGGCCGCAAGCCCTCGCCGTCGACCCCGGCGTACTGCACGCGCGAAAGGCGCATCACCGGGAATCCTGCCGCGTCTCCCAGGCGGCGCACCTGGCGGTTGCGTCCTTCGCGGAGCGTGAGCTCGAGCCAGGTCTTGTCGCCCTCCACCCTGAGGCGGCGCACCTCCGCGGGTACGGTGCGGCGGCCATCGATCTCGATGCTCTGGCGTAAGCGCTCGAGCCCGGCGTCGTCCACCACGCCGCGCACCTTGGCCACGTACACCTTGGGCACCTTGCGGCGCGGATGCGCCAGCGCCGCGGCGGTCTCGCCGTCGTTGGTCAAAAGCAGCACGCCACTGGTGTGGAAATCGAGGCGCCCCACCGGCACCACACGAGCGCCCGCACCCCGCACCAGCTCTCGCACCGTGGGGCGGCCCTCCGGATCGGAGAGGGTGCACATCACGCCGCGAGGCTTGTGCAGCACGATGTACACCGGTGCTTCGGCGTGGACCCGGCGGCCGTCCACCTCCACGCGCTCGCGGCGCGCGTCCACTTTGCTGCCGAGCTCGGTCACGACGCGACCGCCGACCTTCACCCGACCTGCGGCGATCAGCTCCTCCGCCTTGCGCCGGGAGGCGATCCCCGCGCGAGCGAGGACCTTCTGCAAGCGCTCGCCGCTCACCGATTCCGCGGGCTGACGTAGGCGTCCGTCACGCCCGCGTCGCTCGGCTCCGTCGCGCCCCCATCGGCCTCCGCCGCAGCTTCCGCTTTCTCTTCCTCTTCACGCTCCTTCAGCGCTTCGAGGCGAGCCTGCTCTTCGTCCCGATCCCAGCGATCCACGTGACCATCGAAATCGAGGTCCATCCCCATGCGCTGGAGATGCCCCTTGTCGTAGATCTCCCACACGTCGGCCTTGCCGTCGTAGTTGCGATCCCGCTGCACGCGGCTGAGCTTCCCGTCCACGTAGTAACGGGTCTCGTCCGGACGCCCGTCGCCGTTCTCGTCCACCTGCACCTTGGACATACGGCCGCGAGAGAAGGTGATCCAGGTATCCACGCGACCATCGAAGTCGGAGTCCGCCTGCTCGTAGAGCGCATCGCCCTTGTCGGTGTAGGTGCGCACCACGTCCTTCACGCCATCCAAGTTGGTGTCCACCTCGCGGCAGAGCAGCACCTTGCGGGCGTCTTCGCCCTCACCCACGATGGCGTACACCCGGCGGATGTTCGGCTGCACCGCGCCAGGGCCGGTGGTCTCGATCACCTCGCGGTCCGTGCGGCCCTTGAAGTCGCAACGAGAGCGGTCGTCCCCGCCGTGCAAGTCCACGGCGCGATCTTGCGTGGGCGCCTTGGCCTTGGGCGGCTCGCTGCCGCCGCAAGCGACGAAGAAGCCGAGCACGACCCCTGAAAGCCCCACAGTGCGAACCAGCAGGCTCACTTCTTCTTCTCCCCTTCGTTCTCCGGAGCGGGCGTGGAGCCGTCTTCCGGCTTGTTCTCCACCTCCGTGGGCAGGCTGCCGGGGCGCTCGAAGGTATGCTTGGGCGCCTGCGCCGAGGAACGCTCCGGCGGCACGTAACCCGTGACCTTGCAGTAGTCCACGGTCGCGCCGGGGTCTGGCCGCCCATCGCCATCCACGTCGCTGTGAATCATGGGGCACTGGTCGTTCTTGTACTCCCACCACTGATCGACCACGCCGTCGCCGTCGGAGTCCCGCTCGGTGCGCGCCAGCTTGCCGTTTTGGTAGAAGTGCCAGGTATCGAGCTTGTCGGCGAGAGTTGTGGAGCGCTCCTGTTCGGTGAGCACGCCCGCCTTGTAGATGGAAATCTCCTCGATGTGCCCATCGCGGTCGTAGTCGTGCTCCCGGCGTCGCACCTGGCCGCTGCCATCGAAGTAGGTGTAGGCGTCGATCTTGCCGTCGAAGTTCAGATCGACCGCGCGACAGCCCTTCGCGATCCACACGTCCGGCTTGCCGTCGCCGTTGGCGTCGAGCTTCTCGCCGTCCTTGATGTCGCAATCGTCGTGCACCACTCGGGTATCGCGCCGCGTCACGCCATCTTCCGGCGACTTGGCGCCCGCGCTGGCCGAAGCACTACAGCCTGACTGAAAAACAAGCATCAGGAATGCGAACGCGGACGCAACACCGGTCCCACGGCTAGGAAGACAAGTCATTCTCGGACTCCGGTGCAGGTCTAAAGCCTCCGAAGGAGCGCGGCAACGCCGGCTCCAGCGGCGACCACCCCGCCGCAGGTACGAACCGCATCGTAGGCCCCTCTCCCACCCCCTGACAAGCCCCTCAAAGAAGCCCCTGCAAGCCTCGGCAATGGTCGCCCAACTGTTCAATATCACTACATTATCCCAGAAACCACCGCACGGAACCGGCATTGACACCATACGTATTGGAATCTATTGTAACGGCTGGCAGTCACCCTTCGGGCTCGAGCACACCATGTCACGCAAGAAGATCTCGACAACGGTCTACATCACGCCCGAACAGAACGAGCGACTGCATCTGCTCCACAACCGCACCAAGGTCCCGGTTGCGGTGTACATCCGAGAAGGCATCGACCTCGTGCTCAAGCGCTACGAGCACGCGCTGCCCGGACAGATGAGCCTCACGGACAATCCGCCGAAGGCTACGAAGAAGTAGCAGGGCGTGTGCGCCCTGGTGCGCGCAGCGATAGCGGGGTAAAGAGCGCGCCCGGCCGCCATGCCCACGGATCTGAAATACATAAGAAACTTCTCGATCATCGCGCACGTCGATCACGGGAAGAGCACGCTGGCGGACCGCATACTGGACGTCACCGGTGCCATTACCGCGCGGGAGAAGGTCGAGCAGTTCCTCGACAAGCTCGAGCTCGAGCGAGAGCGCGGCATCACCATCAAGGCTCAGAGCGTCCGGCTCCGCTACAAGGCCAAGGACGGGCAGGAGTATCAGCTGCAGCTGATCGACACGCCGGGCCACGTGGACTTCAGCTACGAGGTCAGCCGCAGCCTGGCAGCGTGTGAAGGTGCGCTGTTGGTGGTGGACTCCACTCAGGGCGTTCAGGCGCAGACGGTAGCCAACGTGTACCTCGCCCTGGACCACGACCTCAGCATCGTCCCGGTCCTCAACAAGGTGGACCTGCCCAGCTCCGACGTGGATCGCACCGCGGAAATGGTGGAAGAGGTCATCGGCCTCGACTGCAGCGGCGCCATCCTGGCCAGCGGGAAAACGGGCCAAGGCGTGGGTGAAATCCTGGAGGCGGTGGTGCAGCGCATTCCGCCGCCGTCGGGCAGCACCGATGGGCCGCTGCGGGCGTTGATCTTCGACAGTTGGTACGACAGCTATCGTGGCGCGGTGGTGATGGTCCGCGTGGTGGATGGCTCCCTCAAGAAGGGAGACAAGATCCAGTTCATGGCCACCGGCAGAAGCTACGAGGTCACCGCTCTGGGCTGCTTCAGCCCCCACCCCGTGGCCCTCTCGGAGCTCACCACCGGTGAGGTCGGCTTCATCGCCGCCAACATCAAGAGCGTGGAGGACACCAAGATCGGCGACACCGTCACGCTGGCGTCTCGTGCCACGGACAAGCCGCTGTCCGGCTTCAAGGAAGTGAAGCCCATGGTGTTCGCCGGCGTGTACCCCACGGACTCGGCGGACTACGAGGACCTGCGCGACGCCCTCAGCAAGCTGCACCTGAACGACTCGTCCTTCCACTACGAGCCGGACACCTCCGACGCGCTCGGCTTCGGCTTCCGCTGCGGCTTCCTCGGGCTGCTCCACATGGAGATCATCCAGGAGCGGCTGGAGCGGGAGTACAACCTGGATCTCATCACCACTGCCCCCAGCGTGGTGTACCGGGCCCACAAGAAGGACGGCGAGGTCATCACGGTCGACAACCCCTCCAAGATGCCGGCCGTCGGCGATCTGGAGCTGGTGGAAGAGCCGATCATGAAGGTCACCGTGCACACGCCCGCGGAGTACGTGGGCGCCGTGGTGGCCCTGTGCGAGGAGCGCCGTGGCACTCAGCTCGGCATCCACTTCGCCACCAAGACCCACGTGGTCATCACCTACGAGCTACCCCTGGCGGAGGTGATCCTGGACTTCCACGACCGCCTCAAGAGCGCGTCCCGGGGCTACGCCAGCATGGACTACGAGCTCGAAGGCTACCGAGCAGACGACTTGGTGAAGCTGGACTTGCTCCTCAACGCCGAGCCGCTGGACGCCCTGTCCGTGATCGTGCACCGGCAAAACGCCTACACCCGGGGGCGCGCGCTGGCGAAGAAGCTCAAGGAGCTGGTACCCCGGCAGCAGTACGAGGTGGCCATCCAGGCGGCCATCGGCTCCAAGATCATCAGCCGAGAGACCGTGCGCGCACTGCGCAAGGACGTGACCGCGAAGTGTTACGGTGGTGACATCTCCCGCAAGCGCAAGCTCTTGGAGAAGCAGAAAGAGGGGAAGAAGCGTATGAAGTCCGTCGGCAGCGTGGACGTTCCCCAGGAAGCCTTTTTGGCGATACTCAAGATCGAGAACTGACATGCCGAAGAACGTCGACAAGATCCTCGCCGAGCTGAACGCCGGCGCCACGGAGCTGTCTCGGGTCGAGTACCTGGGCAGCGGCCCGTTTGGACCCAGCCTCAGCGTCGAGCGCTACCGCCTGGGCAATGGCCTCGAGATCCTGCACTGCGAGGACAAGAGCGCTCCCGTGGTGGCGTTCCACACCTGGTACCACGTCGGCTCGCGCCACGAGGTCACCGGCAAGACCGGGCTCGCGCACCTGTTCGAGCACCTGATGTTCAACGAGACCGAGAACCTGAAGGCCGGCGAGTTCGATCGCAAGCTGGAGGAAGCCGGCGCCGAAAGCAACGCCGGGACCTGGCTGGATTGGACGAACTATCACGTCGCCATCCCCAAGGGTCAGCTCGGCCTGGTCGTGCGCCTGGAGGCGGAGCGCATGTCCCGCCTGGTGGTGCGGGACCCCCAGGTGGCCAGCGAGAAGGAAGTGGTCGCCAACGAGCGCCGCTACCGCGTGGAAGACGACGTGGAGAGCGCCGTCAGTGAGATCCTGTGGGCCACCGCCTTCACGACCCACGCCTACCACTGGCCCACCATCGGCTGGATGCAGGACATCGAGGCGTTTTCGACGGCGGACTGCGTCGACTTCTACAAAACCTACTACGCGCCCAACAACGCCACGCTGGTGGTGGCTGGAGACGCGAGCGCGAAGACACTCCTCCGCCTGGTGCAGGAAGCCTACGGCAGCCTGCCCTCGAGCAACGTCCCCGCGGAAGACGTGAGGCCCGAGCCGGCGCAGACCGAAGAGCGGCGGCGCGAGGTGCACAAGCCCACGGCCACGCAGAAGCTGTGCGTCGGCTACAAGAGCCCGGCTCTCGGCGACTTCGATCACGTCGCCATGAGCGTGCTCATCGAGGTCTTGTTCGGCGGCCGCGCCAGCCGGCTGCACCAGAAGCTGGTCCGGGATCTGGAGCTGGCCTCCGAGGTCCGCGCTTTCGTCGGCCCCTTCCGGGACCCGAGCTTGACGGAGATCTTCTGCGTCGCCCGCGGCGAGCACAGCGCAGAAGAGCTGCTCGCCGCCCTGGACGCGGAGCTCGCCCGGGTGCGCGAAGAGCCCATCGCCGACGCGGAGATCGAGCGCGCCCGCGCGCGCTTCGAGCTCTCCCTCCTTGCCGGGCTGGAGACCGCGGACGGCAAGGCCAGCACCATCGGCTTCTTCGACACCGTGCTCGGCCGCCCCGCCGCCGCCTTCGAGCGGCTGGACGCCGTGCGCCGCATGGGCCCGAGCGATCTGCGTCGCGTCGCCCGTCGATACCTCACGGACTCCACGCGCACCCTCGTGTTCGTGCGTCCCTCCGCCCAAGCCACTCAGGAGGCCGCAGAGTGAGCGCCGCCGCCGCCCCCGTCACCACCACCGCCATCACTCCCACCGTCCTGGTGGAAACGAGCCGCGCGCTGCCGCTGGTTTCCCTCGCGGTCTCCTTGCGCACCGGCGCCATCGAGGATCCCGACGGGAAAGAAGGCCTCACGCGCTTCACCGGCCGCCTCATGCGCCGCACGGGCGGCGGCAAGACGCCGCAAGAGATAGACATCGCCGTCGACGCACTCGGCGGGTCTCTGGGCGTGGACACCTCCCACAGCACCGCCGGCTTCCAGAGCACCTTCATCGCGCGCTCCCTCGACCCCATGGTGGAGCTGGTGCGCGAGGTCATCGCGGAGCCCAGCTTCGCCGCCGACGAGCTCGAGCGCCTGAAGCGCGAGTCCGAGGCGGAGCTCATCGAGGCCCGCGACAACGACCGTGCCCTGGCCCGCTACTTCTTCGGCAAAAAGCTGTACGAAGGGCACCCCTACGGCCGCACCACCGTCGGCCGCATCCCCACCATCGAGGCCTTCGGCGACACCGACGTCCGCCGCCACTGGGCGCGGCTCTTCGTTCAGGAGAACCTCGTCTTTACCTTCTCCGGCGACATCGATCGCCCGCAGGCCGAAGCCGTCGCCCAGCGCATCGCCTCGGGGCTGTCCCGCGGCGCCGCCATCTCCGACAAGCTGTCCGATCCGGTGATGGCCAAGGGCCGCCGCCTCGTCATCGTCGACAAACCCGAGCGCACGCAGACGCAGATCCTCATCGGGGGTTCCGGCTCTCACCCCCACGACCAGGATCACATTGCGCTGCACGTCGCCAACACCGTCTTCGGCGGCACCTTCACCGCACGCATGACCCGCGAGATCCGCTCCAAGCGGGGTTGGTCCTACGGCGCCTATTCGAGCATGCCCTACGACCGCCACCGTCGCGGTTTCTCCATGTGGACCTTCCCGAAAGCATCCGACGCCGCGCCCTGCATCCGGGTCGAGCTCGACATGCTGAAGAACCTGATCGACAACGGCATCACCAAGCGGGAGCTCGCCTGGGCCAAGCGCTACCTCGTGCGCAGCCACGCCTTCGCGTTGGACACCGCCTCCAAACGCGTCGCCCTCGAGCTCGACGCGCTGATCTACGACCTGCCCGCCGGCTACTACGAGAGCTACACGGATCGCGTGCAGGCCGTCACGCTGGAGGAAGCCAACGCCGCCCTCCGCCACCGTCTCTCGGCGGAAGATCTGCTGGTCACCGTCGTGGGCACCGAGTCCGACATCGGCGGCCCCGTCCGTGAAGCCATCGACGGCCTCGAGAACGTCGAAGTCGTCCCCTTCGACCAAGACTGACGCCCTCCCCGCAGTTTTCTCGAGGGAATGTTGGTCCGGCGCGATACCCGTCGCGCCCCGCCGCCGTGGCTCGCACCGCACCAGCACACCCCTGGCAGGAATTCAGCGCTGGCAATCTGCTAGCTGGCTCTGGTGGTCGCGACGCCTACCTCGGTCTGACGGCAGGGTCCGCTTCCAGCGTTCGATAGAGCCATTCACACACGTCCGAGCGAGCTCTTCCCGGTTCATGGTCGCACCGTACGCACGGCCGCCAATGTGGGCCACAGCGCCGCGTGCTCTGGCCGTCAGCCCGCGGAGTCGCGGAACAGACATTTGCCGAGGGTCACATCGTCGGCTCCGCTGAGCTCGAGCTCGATGCCCGGAATGGGCTGCCGCAACAGCTCGTCGGGAAGCTCCCGCAAGCCCCGTCGCCCGAGCCAGGCGCGCACATCCGCCTCGATGCGCTTTCCTTCCGGCGGTTGGCCCACGACGCGACCCGCTTGCCCACCGGGATCGTAGACGGTCCAGTGCACCGAAAAGACGTCGGCCACGAAGCTCGTCAGCACTGTGAGCACCGCGTAGCGCTCTTCGGCCAGCGACAGCCTCACCTCGAAGTGGTTGCAGAAGGCGTAGTCGAAACTGGTGTTGTTCGTCGCAGCGAGGGGAGCGACCAAAGCGGACAGGTCGTCGAACCCCCTGTCCCGGTCCCAGCCGAGCAGCCATCCATTTGGAGGTCCGCTGGCGAACAGGCGACGGATCTGCACTGCGAGAGTCGGGATGTCGGTCGTCAGGTTGGACGTCTCAGGGAGCTGCGGGCGCGTCAATTCGCGGGTTCGACCCACAGGTAGGACAGGAACGTGTAGGCCCAATTACCGGTAGAGGCGCTCTTGCCGCCGACCACGACGGAAATGCTGCCGTCCGTGAGGTCCACCGTGGTGCTCTTTTCGATGGTGGGCGCGGCGTCGGTCGTCACGAGGTCGTCGATGAGCTTCTGCCCTTCCACCGACACGTTGTGCGGATCCCCGGGGTAGCCCTTGGCAGGGCGGCCGACGCCGACGGTGACCAGGTACTTGCCGGGCTCGATAGCGAACTCGAACAGGTTGTCGCGGCCGTAGTCGTCGTACACGTAGGACTTCTGCGCGTCGCTGTAGCCGGACACGTCGTCGAAGCCGAACAGCGCGATCGACGGATTTCCGATGTTCTCGCCGGACCAGCCGAGGCCGAGCTTCGCGTCGAACGGCTGCCAGCCCACCTTCATGTACGTCTTGCCGTCGATCACGAGGGGGTCGGCCGTGGGCTGGCCCGCTGGGTCTTGGAAGTTCACGTAGTAGGCGCCGCGGGGGCGTACGCTGTTCGAGACCGAGAGCACCGGCCAGGTGGTGCGGGAGCCCTCGATGTAGCGCCCGAGCTCGTGGCGCAATGCCATCAGCGCGTCCACGTCCTTGGTGAAGCTCGTCATGCTGGCGGCGACGCTCTTCACGGTCGCGTCCGCGCCCTCGGTCACGTCGACCTGGGGCTGCCCGCCGTTGGCCAAGAGCAGGTACTCGTAGTCTTCGAAGCCCTCGCGCAACAGCTCCGCGCGGATCGTCGGGTGGTTACCGTCGAAGAAGCGGTTCGCGTCGTAGTACGCCCAGCCACGGATGCGGTGGCTCCAGGCCGCCCACGGAATGATGCGCTCGTGAATGCCCTGACGGTCGACCCGGGTGGGGTTGAAGTACGGATCGGGATCCTGGTCCAAGCTGTAGAACCAGACCGTCTCGCCGTGGTCCTTCTGACGTTGCCAGGCGTACTTCTCTTCGTAGTCGCGAATGTAGGCGATCCAGATGTCGTAACCGCAGGCGCCGTCCGGGTCCTCCGCGATGCTCGGCTTGGGCTGCTCGCTGATGGCGATGCGAAGATCCGGCGCCGCTTGCTTGGTGAGTCGACACAAGTGCGCGGCAAGCTTGTCGTCGGCGGCATCTTGCGGCTCGTTCTGCACGTAGTAGTAGGCCTTCTTCTCCAGGCCGTTCTGCACCAGGTACGTGTTGAGCGCGCCGAGGAACTCGCTCCACTCCGCGTTGTAGGCGGCACTGCCGAAGGCGTCCCCCCGCGGAATGCCGCAGAAGCTGTCCGGCCGGGGCGTGGAGTTATCGACGAACTGGAAGATCATCGCGTTGGGGAAACCGACGCCATTCCAGCCCTCTCCCAGGATGTACTTCTTGGACAGGAGCTTGATCGAGTATTCGCCGTCATTCGGCTCGTCGTAGAACGTGGTGCAGGCGCCGGGCTGACCGTTGTCCCAGGTGATGCCCCAGTTGAAACCGCTGGGCCAGGTCACGCTCTTGGGCGTCATGCGGTGCTCGTAGAGCAGGTTCTTGGCCTGATCCACGCTGCCGCCGCCGCGGAGCGACTGCACGTTCACGTTCAGCTGGGTGGCGAAGCCGATCTCCTTGGGCAGCGAGAAGTCGAACACCGTGAGGGTGACCGGAATGTCGATGGCGCTGCCGCCCGCCGGCGTCACCGTGAGCGTGGTGGTGTGCTCGCCCTTGGGTGCGCCTTCGGGCACGTACACCGTGAGCCACACTGCCTCGGCGCGTCCGCCGCTGAGCGTGATGGAGCCGCCGGACGCCATCGGGTCGAGGTACTCCGCCCAGTCGCCCTCGTAGCGTAGGGTGGAAAGCTCCACACGCTGGCCGCTACCCAGATCCGGAAATGGCGCGACGCTCACCGTCACGCTGCCGCTGGCGGGACCGAACGCGAGCTGCACCGGCTCGAACTCGTTCCGCGCGGCGCTCAGCTCGAGGCCACCGGCGCGCTTCTCCGCCGGCGGCAGATCCGCCGTGGTGATCTTGTGGGTGGCCGGCGTCGTCCACAGCGGCAGGTTCGCCGGGCTCTCTTCCAGGGTGTAGGTGTACTGCCCGGGCTCCAGGGGCACCGGCTCGACCTTGCCGCCGGTGCCGCCACCGCCCCCGCTACCACCGCCGCCGCTCCCCGCGCCGCCGGCGGGGTCGTCCGAGCCGCCACCGCACGCCACGCCCGCGCCGAGCCCGAGCGCCACCGCACACGCCCACACCGCCCATCGTGCCGCCATGATCGACGAGCATAGCGCGCCGGACCGCGGACCGCCCTGCCGACCGTCAGCGTCCGCTTGATGTTGGCGCGGCGCGACGCCCGTCGCGGGACGTTTCCGCGCCGCGCCAACAAAAGGAACGACTAGAACCAGCCGACCAGGCCGGCGTTGATGCCGAAGCTCCGGTAGGTCTGGTCCGCGTCTCCCGCGCTGCCTGTGATGTCCATGTCGAAGGTCGGCCCGAAGGTGAAACCGAAATGGTCCACCGGCGTGACCGTGAACATGCCCTCGGCGGTGAGCGCCATGCCGTCTTCGTCGCCGTTGTTCCCGGGCCCGTTCACGGAGTGATATGTCAGGCCACCGCGGAGCCAGAAACCCCAAGCCTGGGAGATCCCGAACATGTAGCCGACACGCGGCGCAAGGAGGAAATGCTCCGAATCTGCGTCGTCACCATAGGAAGCGTATCCTACCGTCCCGCCGATGTTCAGCGAATCGATGACGAAGTAGTCGAACGACAAGCGCGGTGCTTCGAAGGGCGTTGGTTGCGCGCGGCCGCGCCACATGAACGTGGCACCGGTAACGTTCACGGTTTCGGACTGGCCGCCGAACTCTCGGTGAGCTCGGGACCAGGTGAACCCCATCATGCGATCCGCCGACAGCGCCGCGTCGCCCTTGTATCCGAGGCGGGGCTCCGCCGTTGCCGCACTCGCTGCCAAGAACGCTGCCGCCACTGTCGTGGTGAAGATGAGCTTCCGCATGTCGAGTCCTCCTGTGTTGCTCATTCCGCGCCGAGCCCCGCATGCTCGGCCACCGCATCCGCGATGGCGCGAGCGGTGTCGAGGGCCTCGGCCTCCTTGTCCCGCACGCTCGCCGATGCCGAGACCTCCACGGCGAGATCGACGTAGATCTTGAGCTTGGGCTCGGTACCGCTGGGGCGCACCAGCACGCGGCCCTTGGGCCCCAGGGCCAGACCCACCATGTTGGTGTCGGGCAGCCAGCGCGGACGCTCGTCGCCGCCGCTGCGATAGTCCGTCATGGCCGTCACGGCCTGGCCGGCCAGGAGCTCCGGGCGGTTCGCCGCCACGTGCTCCACGGCTTTCGCGATTTCCGCAAGCCCTTCGCTGCCGGGACGCGTGATGCTCTTCTGCAGGCTGACCCACAGCCCGTGGCGGCGGTACAGGGCGTCCAGCTGGTCAAGCAGCGTCTTGTTCTCGGTCTTCAGGTGCGCCGCGAGATCCGCCAGCAGCACCGCAGCGCTGATGCCGTCCTTGTCCCGCACGATGCGTCCGACGGAATAACCCAGCGCTTCTTCGTAGCCGAAGGCGAAGCGCACGCCGGCGTCGCGCTCGAGATCCATGGCACAGTTGGCGATCCACTTGAAACCCGTGAGCGTTTGCTCGAAGCGCGCGCCGTGCGCCTCGGCGATGCTACCCAGCATGGGCGAGCTCACGATGCTGGAGACGACCAGCGGCTGGGGCGCCTTCAAGGCGTGCGCCAGCATGAAGTCCGCCAACAACAGGCCGATCTGATTGCCCGTGAGCTGTACCCAACGCCCCGCCGCCGTCGGCACACAGGCGGCCAGGCGATCCGCGTCGGGATCGTTGGCCAAGATGAGCTCGGCCTTCTGCTTGTCTGCCAGGGAGAGGGCGAGGTCCATCGCGCCCTTCTCTTCCGGATTGGGGAAACGCACCGTCGGGAAGCGGCCGTCCGGCTCCGCCTGCTCCGGCACCACGTGGACGTGTTCGTAGCCCGCGTAGCTGAAGGCCTGCTTCGCGAAGCGCCAGCCCACACCGTGCATCGGCGTGTACACGATGGTGAGGCTCGGGTCCGTCGCGATCTTGGGACGCACCGCGCCCACCTCGGCCAAATAGCGATCGAACAGACTGTCCGGAATCGTCTCCGCCCGGCTGAGGGCGTCCTGGGCCAGCGGAACGTCTTTCGCAGGCCCCACGGCGTCGATGGCCTCGGCGATCTCGGTATCCCACGGCGGGACGATCTGCGCCGCGTTCGGCGCGTACACCTTGTAGCCGTTGTACTCCGGCGGGTTGTGGCTCGCGGTGATCACGATGGCGCTCTGGGCCGAGAGCTCCCGCGCCGCGTAGGCGACCATCGGCGTGGACGTGGGTCCGTCGAACCAGCGCACCGGGATGCCGGCTTCCACCAGTACGGCGATGGCGTCCTCGGCGAACTGCCGGCTGTGGGTGCGCCCGTCGTAGCCGACCACCACCGGCAGGGTGCGGGCGTCGGGTTCCTTCAACAGCCGGTCCGCCAGGCCGCGGGTGGCGCGGATCACGACGGCGCGGTTCATGCGATTGATGCCCGCGCCCACCACGCCGCGCAGGCCGGCGGTGCCGAACTCCAGCGGCGCGTGCATGCGCTCCGCGAGCTCGGTCTCGTTGCCGGCGTCGATCAGCGCCAAAAGGTCTGCTCGAGTCTCCGGATCCGGGTCCTGGTCCATCCACTCACGCGCACGTTCCACGGGGCTCTTGTCGGCCATCGGCGCCAGCATACGCCAAGCCGCCGGGCGAACAACGCCTCAGCGACCTTGTCGCCGAATGCCCCGCAGCCGCTCCGCAGGAACGTCCCCACCCTTCATCGCGAGCTGCCCGCAGGCCGCGCTCACGTCGTCCCCCCGGCGCGTCCGCACGAAGCACGAGAGCCCCGCCCCGGCCAGCGCCTCGCGGAAGCGTGCCACCACCTCCGGCTTGGAAGCCGATAGCCCCGATCCCTCCACCGGATTCATCGGGATCAGGTTCACCTTCACCTTGAGCCCCCGCAGCAGCGCCGCCAGAGCGCGCGCGTGCTCGGCGCCGTCGTTCTGCCCGTCGATGAGCGTGTACTCGATGGTAATGCGACGGCGTCGCGGCAACGGGTACTCGCGCAACGCCTGCAGCAGATCCCGGATCGGGTAGCGCTGATTCATGGGCACGATGCGATCCCGCGTGGCGTCATCCGGCGCGTGCAGCGACACCGCAAGCCCCACCTTGCCGTCGAAGTCCTGCCCCAAGCGACGAATGCCCGGCACCAGCCCCACGGTGCTCACGGTGATGCGGCGCGGGCTCATGTCGTGGCCTTCGGCGTGGGTGAGCAGTCGGATCGCCCGGGCCGTCTCGTCGTAGTGGTGCAGCGGCTCCCCCATGCCCATGAACACCAGATTCCGCAGGTACTCGTTCGGCTCGAGGTGGCTCTTGGCGACCATCACCTGAGCGACGATCTCCGCTGCCGTGAGCCCGCGGGTGAGCCCGGCGCGTCCGCTGGCACAGAAGGTACAGCCCATGGCGCAGCCGAACTGCGTGGAGATGCACAACGTGACCCGCTGGCGCCGCTCGCTCTCCTCGTCCTCGTCGTCGTCCGGCGCGGCGGCCACGTCCGCATCCGCCGAGGGCTCCTTGGTCATCGGGATCACGACGCACTCCACGCGCGCGTCGTCCGCCATGCCGAGCACGATCTTGCGCGTGCCGTCCGCCGCGCGATGCACGTCCAGCACCTCGGCGGGCAGCGACAGATCCAGGTTCCGGAGCCGCTCCCGGAGCGCCCGCGGCAGGTTGGTCATGCTACCCACGTCGGTGGCGCCGCCGTTGTGGAGCCAGCGGAACACCTGCCGCGCGCGATACGGCGGCTCCCCGAGCGCCGCCAGCACTGGCTGCCAATCCTCCGGCAGGCGCCCGAGGGGGTGCAGGTCCGTGGCCTCGTCGCTCATTTCCCCGCTCGCTTGGCCTCGTCCCAGTAGCCGTCCAGCTCCTCGAGGGAAATGCCGCGGCCAGGCTTTGCGTCCTGCCCTTGCGGCCAACCGCCGTGGCGCTCCTTCACCCGCGCCTCCACGTGACCAAAGCGCGCCGCGAAGCGATCCCCAGCTTTGCGCAAGGCGATCTCCGCGTCCACCTTCTGGTGCCGCGCGAGGTTCACCAGCGCGAACAAGAGATCTCCGAGCTCGTGCTCGATGCGCTCCGCGTCTCCCGAAGAAACGGCCTCGTCCAGCTCGCGGATCTCCTCGCTCACCTTGTCCCGGGAGCCGCGCCCGTCCGGCCAGTCGAACCCCACGCGGCTCGCCTTGTCGCTCATGCGCTGCGCGCGATAGAGAGCGGGGAGCGAGCGAGGGACCCCGGCCAAGAGCGGTCGCTCCGCCTTCTCGCTGGCCTTGATCGCCTCCCAGTTCCGCAACACCTCGTCCGCATCCGCAACGTCCAGATCGCCGAACACGTGGGGATGGCGGCGAACCAGCTTGTCGCAGATCTCGCGCACCACGTCGTCGGGACCGAAGTGCCCTTCACGCCGCGCGAGCTCCCCCAAGAACACCACCTGCAGCGCCAGATCCCCGAGCTCTTCGCACAAGTGGTCGAAATCCCCACTGTCGATGGCGTCGATCACCTCGCACGCCTCTTCCAGCACGTAGCGCCGCAGTGTGGAGAAATCCTGCTCGCGGTCCCAGGGGCAGCCCTCCGGCGCGAGCAACTGCTGCATCAGCTCCACCAGCCGCGGGAAGGTCTGCCCGCGCTGCTCGGCGAGCGGCAGCTTCTCCGGAACCTCGAACGATGCGCCCATGAGGCGCGCGACTTAGCACGGATCTCCCGAGAGAACGAGGCACGCCCCGGCCTCGCACTTCGCCGCGCTTTCCGATCTTCTTGTTGGCCCGGCGCGATCCCCGTCGCGAACGTCCGACACCTTTGGCAACCTTGGGCACCAATCTCGGTGGTATCTTCCGCCCATGTTCAACGCGCTGATCCGCATCGAAGGCATGGATGAAAGCGCGCTTCGCGCGGTGACACTGCCGGAAGGTGGCGAGCCCGGCGGCGACGAAGAGTGGGGCGACACGCCCGTCAGCGAGATCCTCGACGAGTGGCAGGGCCACGCCGCGTGGACCGTGGAGTGGCCGAACGCGAAGACGCTGGTGCTGCTCTACGACGAGACGGACGAAAGCGACTCTCGCGGCCTGATGCAGGCGCTGGACCTGGTCGGTCTCGTTTGCGAAGAGCACGGTGCGCGGGGCTACTCCCACGTTGCCCACGTCACGTTGGCCTACGACGAGATCGACTATCAGCACGCCCGCAGCATCGAAGACGGCTACTTCGACGGCATCGACGACCCCGACTACGGCATCACGGACGTGTGGGACCGGTTCGAGAGCGAGGGCTCATGGCCGGTCGCGGACGACTTCTGAGGCTTCAGGGCGCGGGGGTCAGGACCATCGTGGTCTCGGCGGACTCCCTTTCGGCATCGACATCCATGGGCAGGGGTCGGGAAACATTGGCCAAGTAGTCGGGCAGCATGTCCAGGTAGTGCGGGGAGTCGGGATGCGAGGACTCGCCCCCCGGCAGCTGGATGGTGCAATGCGGCCGATCGGGCTTTGCCTCGCACACGAAGCGCATGGCGGCGCCTTCCGCCTGCGTGATGTCGTCGGTGGGATTGGCAACGTCGACGGTGAACATGCCGCCGTCGTTGGCGAAGCCGTACTCGTTGAAGTCGTGCACCAGGCCGCCGCTGGCAGTATCCAGATCCGAACGCAGGGTCACGGTGTGGATCCGACCCCAGGCCCATTGGGTTTCGTCGTCCCCCAACGCCTTCACCAGATACTCGCCCGCTGCGTCGAAGGAGGCCGTGAGGATGTCGTCCTTGGTCTCCACCACCGGAGTATCCACGTCGTCCCAGTACTCGCCGCCCTCCAGCGTCGGCTCCCCCTTCAGCATCTTGACGACCACGAGGTTCGGCCCGCGCTCGCCGATCACGCCCTCGTCGTCCACCGTGGCGTGGTTGATGTCCAACAGCACCACGTGAAACGCTGCGCAGCCCGCGGATTCTTGCAGCACCGCAGCGTCGCTGACGAGCGGCGCCTTGGCTCCGTCCGTTCCCGTCAGGCCCGTCGGGCAGCCAAACTTCCATTGCGCCAGGGCGCTCAGGACCTTCTGCCCTGCTGCCGACAAGGAAAGCGAGCTCGCGGCCGTCAGCAAGTGCGGGACCAGCTGCTCACCGATCAGCGAGTGAGTGTCGGAGACCAACGCCTCCATGCTCGCCATGTCGTGAGCATCCGTGGCGCCCAGCAAGTCCATGATGCGCCGATGCCGATATCCCGCTTCGATGTTCGTCTGGAACACGCCGTGCGGCGCGTCCGTGGGATCGCCGTCGAACAGCGCGCCGGTCATGTCATTGTTGGCGGTCGCCACGTAGCCGAGATCCGGATTGATGACCTGCGGCAGCTCGTCGTACGAGTAGTAGCTCTCCCACTCGAAGTCGCCACGGCCGTCCAGCGGCAACCAGGGTACGGCTTCCACACCGCTGGCCGGCGAGTACCCCGTGGCCCAGGGGCGCTTCGGCACGCGATTGTAGGGGAAATAGCCGATGTTACCGGACACGTCGGCGACGACCCAGTTCGAGCCCACACCGGTGATGCTCTTCAGGGCCGTCTGCGCCTCGAAGACGTCCTTGGCCTTGGCCAGCTTCATCAGGAAGTTCACGTCGGTGTCGATGTCGTTGCCGGTCCAGCGTAGCGTCATCATCGGATCGCTCGCGCTCTTCCGTGGCAAGACGGGGCCGTGATGCGGAACGAACTGGAGCTCGCGCTCCACCGAGCTGCCGTCGGAGAAAGTGAAGCTCACCTTCTTCTCGATGATGGGCACTTGGCTGTTCTTGAAGGTCACGCTGCCCTCGTCCGCGCTCACCTCCTCCACGTACACGTCGGTCAGGTCGAAGTTGCTGTTGGTCGCGCCCCAGGCCAAGTGCTCGTTCTGACCGATGAGCACGAAGGGCATGCCCGCAAAGGTCATGCCCGCCACGTGCAAGTCCCCCGTGCCGTGGGTCTTGCTGTCCAGCTGAGCCAAGTACGCGAGGGCGGGGTTGCTCATGCCGAGGTGCGGATCGTTCGACAGGAAGGCGTTGCCCGTCGCGCTCTTGTCCGGGCTCACCACCCAGTTGTTGGAACCGATGCCGGTCTCCCGCTCCGGGCTCGGGAGCAGCGGATCCAGAAGGCCGCGGTGAGGCCCGGGGCCCGGCGGCAGAGCGGGATTGCCGCTGATCACGGATCGATTGGGCGCGTGCCAGAGCGACGCCGTGGCGCTGCCGAAGCCCGGCAAGATGGGCGAATCGATGTCGGGCCGGATGTCGAACAGGTCGCGGAACATCGTCTCGCCCTGGACGTCGCCGAAGCGTGCCTTGAGCTCGGCCCGATGCCGACCTCGCTCGATCTCCACACCCGCGCGATTGGTGAGGGAGTCGACGAGCGCCAGGATCGTCGCCACGCAGTCGCTCGGAGTCCACTCCGGGATGCGGGCAGCGTCGTAGTCGAGCAGACCGGTGTGCTGGTACTCGCGAGGGAACTGCGCGCCGTTTCGTCCTGCCTTCACGTCGGCGATCCACGCGTTCACGCCGCGGCTGTAGGCTTCCATCATCGCCTGGGTCTCGGCGTCGGACTTCTCGACGATCGAGCTCTCCAGCGGCTCGCCCGTTCGCGTGGAGTAGCGGCCGCGGTTCTCTACGTCGATGTTCAGCGCCGCGTTCCTGAGGCCCTCGGCAATGACCTGGCTGAGCCTGCCGGTGCTGATCCGGCGGCGCAGGTCCATCTGCACGAACCGATCTCGAGCGTGGAAGTAGCCGAGCGTGGCGATGCAGTCCGCGTTGGTCTGGCAGCTCATGCTCGGGATGCCGCGATCGTCGAAGGACACTTCCACCGGCGCAGACAACCCTGAGATTTGGACGCCCACCGCGCCGCCAGCTCCCGCTTGTCCTCCCGCGCCCCCGCTACTCGCCACCTCGGCCGGGGATTCCCCGTCCCCACAACCGAGCGGGGCCAACACGCACGCCATCGAAGCCAGGATCTTCGCGCCTCGCATGATTTCCTCGAAGCGAAGCTAGCGTCCGAAGCCCGACGTCGAAACTCGCGCTAGGAAGCCGAAAATCCTTCTCGAATCCGAGCGCTTAGCGCGATGGACCCTGACTTTGCTCAGGTTTCGCGGCCAAGAACATGTCCAGCAGTATCGCGGTGAGGCGGCCCTCTTCCAATAGCGCGGGTCGATACAAAAGTGCGCCCTGCGCCGCACCCCGAGTGGCGAAGATGATCACGTGCATCCAATCCTCGAGCTCCGTGTCCGAGCGATC
Organism: Polyangiaceae bacterium; assembly: GCA_020633235.1. Taxonomy (NCBI): domain Bacteria; kingdom Pseudomonadati; phylum Myxococcota; order Polyangiales; family Polyangiaceae; species Polyangiaceae bacterium. Next base: position 334,992 of record JACKEA010000002.1, read on the forward strand.
CGGCGCGAGCTCCCGGGCGAAGCCTCGTGCCACCTCGAGCACCTCGCGCTCCGCGTCGACGATGCCGGTGTGCTCCCAGCTCCGGGGAACGTGCAATAGCAGCACGCGCCTCAGCTCGGCATCCGCGACGCTCGTGGAGCAAAGCACGTCGAGGGCCGACCGCAGGCGTTCCGTCGTGGAGAGCTCCGCAGCCATCACCTCTCGCAAGCGGAGCAGCATGGCGTCGTTGATGCGTTGGGTGAGCCCCGCCACCACCGCCTGCTTGTTCGGGAAGTACTGATACACCGAACCGACGCTCACGCCGGCACGCTCCGCGATCTTGTTGGTGGTGAGCTTGTCGAACCCCTGCTCGACCAAGATCGCGCGGGCCGCATCCAGGATGCTCTCCACGATCTGACGGCCCGAGCGCCGTTTCGGTCGCCGCCGCGGCTGGGTGTTGCTGGACACGACCGCGGTCAGAACAAGTAGCGCTCGCCGGAGTCGCACAAGATGGTGACGACCTTCGAGTCCTTGGGCAGCGTCTTGGCGAGCTCACAGGCGGCGTGCACGTTGGCGCCGGAGGATGGGCCGACGAGCAGTCCTTCTTCCCGTGCCAGACGCCGTGCCATGCGCTCGGCAGCAACGTCGCTCACCGCCGCCACCTCGTCGATCACGCTGCGGTCGACGATCTCCGGCACGAAGCCCGCGCCCAGGCCCTGAATGCCATGCATGCCCGCCGGCTTGCCGCTGAGCACCGCGCTGGCCTGGGGCTCCACGGCAACGATGCGAATGTTCTTGTCGTGCTGCTTGAGGGTGCGGCCGACGCCGGTGACGGTACCCCCGGTGCCCACCCCCGCCACGAACGCCGCGAGGCCCGGCGCCGCCTGCTCGAGGATCTCGTGCGCCGTCCCCCGGGCATGAGACTCGGGGTTTGCGGGGTTATCGAACTGACTCGGCATGAAGGCGCCGTCGGTCTGCTCCAGGATCTCCTCGGCCTTGTCCACGGCGCCAGCCATGCCATCGAGCGCCGAGGTGAGCACGATCTCCGCGCCGTACGCGCGCAAGATGTAGCGTCGCTCCAGGCTCATGTCCTCCGGCATCACCAGCACGCAGCGGTAGCCGCGCACCGCAGCGATCATCGCCAGACTGATCCCGGTGTTGCCACTGGTGGCTTCCACGATGGTGGCGCCTTCCTTCAGGCGACCTTCCCGCTCCGCGCCGAGGATCATGCCGAAGGCCGGGCGGTCCTTCACGCTGCCGCCCGGGTTCATCAGCTCCGCCTTGGCCCACACGGTGGCCCCAGCGGCGTCCGACACCCGTGCCAACCGCACCAGGGGAGTCGCGCCGATCAGCCCCAAGACTCCTTCTGCGACGCGGTAGCCGCTCTCGGTGCGGTGGTCTTCGCCGGGCAGCACGGACTCTCTCTTCGACGCCATTTCGGCTACGGTAGTGGTCGGCCTCGCCGGTTGCAATCAGACGGGCTCGGCGAGCACTTCCGCCTCGGCTCCCGCCACCAAGAGCCGGGTCTTCGGCTCCGCAAAGGCAGCAGAAACCCGAGCCAGCGCCAGCAGCTGCCCGGCGACGGCGCTGTTGGCCACCGTGGTGAGCTCGCCCACCGCCGCGTCGTGTCCGGGCGCATTCACCGCCATGCCGGGCGTCGCGTCTGCGGACAGTCGCAGCGTGATCACACTGCGCTTGGTCTTGCCTCGGGCGTTTTGCATGTAGACGACCTCCTGCCCCAGGTAACAGCCCTTGGTCCAACACACCGCGCGCTCCGCCAGCGAAGCGTCGTGGGGATTGTCCCCGGCGTCGAAGTCGACCCCGAAGCGCGGCACCCGGCGTTCCACTCGCAGGCGCTCCCAGTCCTCCGCACTCCCGACGACGGCGCCCGCGTTCGTGAGCCGCTCCAACACCTCTCGAGCGTCGGTTCGGCGCACCACGACCGCCGCGCCCCCGAGACCGGTGAGGTCCACCGCGCCCAGAGCGATGGCGCCTTCGTCCCGCGCGAGCTCCGTCGCCTTGGGGCCGTGCAGGAACAGGAACCCGAGCTCCGCGCTGCGGTCGGCAATCTCCGCGTCTTCCATCACCAGCATCCGATCCAGATGCGACAAGAGCTCCGCCGTGCGGTTCGGCGCCGCGCTCGAGTAGATGGCGTCCGCGCTGGCCACCAGCACCAGGTCACTCACGATCTTTCCCTGCTTGGTCAGCGACAGGCCCCAAGCGCCTCGGTCCGGCGCCACGCCCGCGGTATCGCAGGTGAGCACGGCGTTCAGCCAGCTCGCCCGGTCCGCTCCCGTGACCTCCAGACAGCCGAGCTCGGGCGCAGCGACGACCAGCGCGCCTTCTCGCGCCGCGCGATCTTGCAGCGAAGTCATGGCCTGTCTCTTGGCCCGTCCCCCGGGGGCGTCAAGCTGCACCGTCGCCAGCGACGGCGAGCCAGCGGCGAGCCAAACACCTACTCGACGGGGATTTCCTCGCTGTGCAGCGGGTACATGGGACCGTCTTTCAGCGTGACGTCCACCACCGAGCCGTCGTCGTGTTTCAGGGTCAGGTGCAAGCCCACCTGCGAGTTGGTGTTGATCAGGCTCTTGGGCTCGCCTTCTTCCATCTTGCGGACGTCCTTGCCCTGGATGGCCATGATGCGATCCCCGGGCTTCACGCCGGCGCGGGCAGCCGGAGACTCCGCCACCACGCGACTGACGTACACGTCTTGGGTCCGGAGCTCGTAGTAGAAGCCCACGCCAATCTTGGCCTTGGCCGGGGCGATGGCGAGCCGCACCTTGGCGCCGCTGTCACACAAGATGTCGAGGCTCCCCTGCTGCGCCTCGCGATGCGGATGCTTGATGTCCCAAACGCAGATGGGATGGTTGTTGATGGGGTTCTTGTCCCAAAGCTCCACACGCAGCACGCTGCCCTTGGGCACCCGGTAGTTGCTCTTCACCCCGTCCGGCCAGGTGGGCGTCAGGGTGTTGGACTGCACCGGCGTGCGGACGATCTCTTCTTCCCCCAGAAACAGCTTGGCAAAGGGGTCCGGCGCCGCGCCGCCCACGGCGTCCCAACGCCGGCCATCCCGCGTGGTGCTGGGAATGGTGGCCCCCTCGAACGCCAGGTAGAGCACGTCCGCCGGCGGCGGTGGCGACAGCTCCTTGCCCGCAGGCGCCGGCCGCACCGGCGTCTTGATCTCCGGGTACACGGCACCGCAACCGAAGGCCGCAAGGACGCAGACCAGCGCCGCCGCGCAGAGCGGGAGCGCGAAATTGGCGAACGAATCCCGCAGGGACTTCATGACAGCCGCGCAGGCTACCACATCGACGCGATAATGAGCTATCTCGCCCCCATGGCCCGCGTCAGCATCGATAGCCTCCATTCCCACGTCGGCGAAACCGTCACCCTGGAAGGCTGGCTCTACAACAAGCGCTCCAGCAAGAAGCTCGTGTTCCTGGAGCTTCGCGACGGCACCGGCATCGTGCAGTGCATCGTGTTCAAGGGAGACGTGAGCCCCGAGCTCTTCCAGCTGGCCGACGGCCTGGGGCAGGAGTCGTCATTGCGCGTGGTGGGCGAAGTGCGTGCCCATCCCAAGCACGAAGACACCTTCGAGGTGGGCGTCAAGGAGCTCACCGTTCTGGCGCCGTCGGACGACTACCCGATCTCGCCGAAAGACCACGGCACGGACTTCTTGATGGACCATCGCCACCTGTGGCTTCGCAGCCGCCGGCAGCACGCGATCATCCGGGTGCGCCACGCGATCATCCAGGCCGTGCGCAGCTTCTTCGACGATCGCGGCTTCACCTTGGTGGACGCCCCGATCTTCACGCCCAACGCATGCGAAGGCACCAGCACGCTGTTCGAGACGACGTACCACGAGCAGAAGGCGTACCTGACGCAATCCGGCCAGCTGTACATGGAAGCCGCCGCCGCTGCTTTCGGGCAGGTGTACTGCTTCGGCCCCACGTTCCGCGCGGAGAAGAGCAAGACGCGACGCCACCTGGCGGAGTTCTGGATGGTGGAGCCAGAGGTCGCCTTCATGGACCTCGCCGGTGACATGCAACTTGCGGAGGACTTCCTGTCGGCCATCGCCGCTCACGTGCTCGCCACGCGGCGGCAGGAGCTCGCGGTCCTGGAGCGCGACGTGAGCAAGCTGGAAGCCATAAAGGCGCCGTTCCCGCGCATCACCTACCACGAGGCCATCGACATCTTGCGCGAGGCCGGTCACGACGCGAAGCCCGGCGACGACTTCGGAGGCGACGAGGAAACCGTCATCAGCCAGAAGTTCGATCGTCCGGTGATCGTGCATCGCTACCCGGCAGCGCTGAAGGCCTTCTACATGAAGCGCGATCCCGAAAACCCCGAGCTCAGCCTGTGCATGGACGTGCTCGCCCCAGAGGGCTACGGCGAGGTCATCGGCGGCGGACAGCGCGAAGACGATCTCTCGGTCCTCGAAACCGCAGTGAAGACCCACGGCCTGCCGGAAGACGCCTTCCAGTGGTACTTCGACGTCCGCCGCTACGGCAGCTTCCCCCACGCAGGCTTCGGCCTTGGCATCGAGCGCACCGTGGCCTGGATGTGCGGCCTGCCACACGTTCGGGAGACGATCCCCTTCCCCCGCATGCTGAACCGCCTCTCGCCCTGACGGGGATCGCGCCGAGGCCGGAAAATCAGCTGCGGAGATCCTCGGACTCGAGAATCAGCATTTTTTCATTGGGTGTTGGTGCGGCGCGCACCAGAGCGCGAGCAAGCTCCACGTTGCTCGTCGATCGGTACCGCTCTTTGAGACGTCGTGCCCCCACCCACGACAGCGTCGTGAGCAGGGCGTCACTCACCGTCGCTCCGATACGCTCCCCAGGGCGCGACTCGTCTCGGTCCGGCCCGGTAATGAACGACGGTCGCGCGATCACGCTCGAGAGCGCCGAGTCGCGCAGCAGCCCTTCCACGCGCGCCCGCGCGCCGTAGTAACCGCCCTTCGCCGTGTCGCTCACGCCCGCCGCGGACAGGTACACGAACAGCGGCGCGACCCCCGACCCCTCGGCGGCTTTCAGCAACAACGCGCTGAGGCCGTAGTCGACGCTCTCGTAGCTGTCCCCCGTCGTCGCGCCGCGCTTCTTCGTGGTACCGAGCAGCGCGAACACCACCTCGGGACAGAGGCGCGTGAGCTCTTCGGTCATGGCCCCGAGCTCCCAGGCGGCGGTGGACACTTCCGCCCCCATGGCGGAAAACCGCTCGCGCCACTCCGCGAGGCGTCCAGAGTCGGGTCGCACGTGAGCCACCACGCGAACGCCCTGCTCGGCGAGCTGGCGCACGACCTCGCGGCCGGTGTAGCCGGTGGCGCCGCCCACGAAGGCCGTCTTCACGAAGTCACCCGGATCTCGCCGCTCGGCCCGCGCACGAGCCCTACCGCCCGAGCCACGTCGTCGCGGTAGTCGAGCCACGCCTCGAGAGCCCCGGACAGCCCCTCCACCACCGCGTCTTGCCGCGCCTCGGGGACATGCTCGAGGATCACGCGCCAAGCCGCCGCGCGATGCGAGCCCTCCACCTGACGGTGCGCCTTGGTCAGGGCCAGCCGCTCGAGGGGCAGGCCGTAGTGCTTCACCAGTGGATGCTCGGACAGGGGTGGCTCCGGGCGGCGCTCCGCTGCGGGATCCAGCTCGCCCCGCTCGAAGCGGGTGCCTTCGACGAAGAGTGTCGTTACGGCAGCGGCCACGTCCCATCCCCGCTGCTGGGTGGCGTCGTCCAGGTAGGCCCGGTAGCGCGTGGCTCCCGGCAGCAGCTCGACGTGCTCGAAACGCTCCAGATCCATGCCCAGCCCCCGCGGATAGTCCAAGAACAACTCCGGATGCGGACGACCGGCCACGAGCCCGCCGGTCTCCTCTTCGTACACGTTTTCGATCAGCTCGCGGCGAGCCGCGGCAATCGGACACGTGACGTAGGCGCGCGCCACCATGATCGGAAAGTCGCGCACGTAGGTCGCGTACTCTTGCTCGAGGTGAACGTGTAGGCGCGCCGCCGGCACCAACCCACTCTGAAACGCCGGCCACGCCCAGTGCTGTTTCCGTTCCATGACGGCGAGCAGGCGTTCCTTGAAGTCCGAACCAGTCACGATCTCGGGTGTTAGCGCGCTCTGGCGAGCAACGCGAGTCCCGCTGCTCGGCCTATTGGCCGAAAAACATGCGGTCTGCCTCTTGACGCATGGTGAGAAGCGGGCTCGTTTCTCCGGAGCCACGGATTGGGTCATTGCAGATGTCAAAGCGGATGTGACAACTCGCTTCCGAGGACCCATGCTAACGAGGATGTCTCGACTCCCGAGGGAAGCCCGGAGGAATTGATGGCCCGCATGTTCGGTTTCATCGGTAATCGTGCAGACCTGGGCGCGCGTGTGCTCGCGCTGCACGCACCGGTGCTGCGCGTGAAAGCGTCGCCGGAGGAACCGCTCGGTTGGGGGATTGGTTTCTATCAGTCTGGGGAAGTCCTTCTGCGCCGCCGCCCGGTGGACGAGCGAGACGTGATCGACCTGGCCGAGGCCGCGGAGAACATCCGGACCGACATCCTGGTCGGCCACGTGCGTCATCCGAGCGTGGGCACGCTGAGGACCGAGAACACCCACCCGTTCCGCTACCGCAACTGGCTCTTCGCCCAGACCGGAACCATCGTGGGCTTCGAGCGCCTCCGGGATCGTCTGCTCGCCTCCCAGCCGGAGTTTCTGAGTCGAAACATCCGCGGGGACACGGACAGCGAGATGTTCTTCTACCTGTTCCTGTCGTTCCTGCACGACGCGGGGCATCTGAACCAGACCCACGTCGCCCCGGAGCACGTGGCCCAGGCCCTGCGCAGCAGCATTTCCTTGGTGGATCGCCTGAGCGCCGAGGAAGGCCACGCCGAAAACCGCGGGGACATCCTGGTCACCAACGGCGAGCACATGCTCGCGGTGCACCGCAACGGGACCATGGCCTACCGCGTCCTCAAGGGCCGCCACGACGTCGAGGAGCTGCTCGGCGAAGAGGGCCTGCGCAAGACGCGCATCCCCAGCATCGACAGTACCCGCTTCACCGTGATCGGCTCGGAGCTGGATGCCATTCCGGCGGGCTGGACAGCCGTCGAAAGCCCGTGCATCGTGACGCTCACTCGCACGGATGACCCGCACACGGAGCCGCTCTGATCGAAGCCTCGGGCCCTGGGCCTTTGGCCTGCTCGTGCTGAGCGCGTGTGGCCAACGGCCACCAAATTTCCCGACCACCGGCGAGCTCTCGGACGAACCGCGACACGCACCGGGCGTGGCAGTGGATCCCGCGCCGGAGCTTCCACCGCCGCGCGCGGAAGCGGACACCGAGAGCGGACTGGTGAGCCTGGACGCGCCGGCGGATCCGGAGCGTGCACGCGACGTGGTGCGCGAGTTCTTCAGCGCCATCGCCCGCAGCTCCTACGACGACCTGGAGCCACTCTTGGACGAGCAGGCCTGGGTCAACGGCGGGTCGAGCGGCGGTCGCCAGCGCGCCCGGAGCTTCTGGCAGATGCGCCTCAGCCGTCTGGACTACGGCTCCCTCGCCGGTCAGGTGATCTTTCGAGAGGCGGACCTCGAGACCTACAGCGCCAAGGACGTGAACGAGCTCCGTCCGCCGCGCGCCCTTCCGATGTCGGTCCAAGGCGACGACGTCTTGATCAAGGTTCCGGTGGCCGTGCCGCGAACGGGGCGCACGCGCCTGTTCGGCGACGAGATCGCGTTCTTGCTGCGGCCCTCGGGCACCGGCTTCGTGATCGTGGAGATGCTCGAGGAGTTTCAGATCCCCTGACCCATGTCGAACCTTCCGCACTCCCACGCCTGCCCCGCTTGCGGCACCTTCGTCTCCACCGGGGGCGGTCGCTGTCCGTCCTGCGGTGCACTGCTTCCGGAAGTGATGGGCTCGGTTCCACAGCAAGTGCATCGCGGCGTCATGGCGCGTCCCAAGCCGAAGCCAAAGGCCCCGGTGATGGCCATCCTGATGGTCAGCGGCGCCGTGATCATCGTGGGCGTGTTCCTGCTTTGGTGGACGCTGGGCGCCGGCGCGAAGCCCGCGCCCTCGGCCAGCGCCGCCGCGCCGCCGCCGCCGGCCCCGACCGACAGCGCAGCTCCGACGTCCGTGGAGCTGTCTCAGGCGCTCACCGACGCCCGGCGCCGAGCGACCAGCTGGTACCGTGACGCGAGCTTGCTGAGCATCGAAGCCGCGCCCGTAGCCGCCGGCAAGCTCGACGATCCCAAGGCCAGTGTCGTCGTCACCTGGGGCAAACCCACGGGACGCCTCGGTCCCGGTGCTCCCGTCGGCCCCGCCCGCTTGGTCGTCACCGTCACCGTCGTCGGCGCTTCGGAGAAGCAAGCGCAAGACGCGGACAAGAGCGTGGGCGTGGCCGAGCCCAGCTGCACCCTGGACGCCGCCTGGCGCGCCGCCGTCGCGTCGGGGCTCCCGTCGAGCAAGGCGCTGACGCTGAGCTACGCCCACAACCAGAAATACGATCGCGCGGTGTGGACCGCCCGCGCCGCGGGCGGCGAAGGTGACACCCGCACCCTCGACGGCCAGAGCTGCGCCATCATGGTGCGCTGACCGAGACGGCGTGCTCGCGCCGTGTCGTGCAGCGCGACGTGGCCGCGCCGCCCCGACAAGATCTGGCTGCTGGCAGCGATCTGCGCTCAGTTCGGGGGACCGGAGACGGCGGAGCGCGGGACGTCGAATACGCCCTGCTCCTTGGCGACGACCAGCGCCTGGAGCGCTGCACGATAGCCGCGCATCACCAGCGAGCGCGCCGCGAAGCGATTCAAGTAGCCGTAACGCCCGATGTCCGGCGCCACGTCGATGAAGTGACAGCGCGGATGAACGTGCGAATACAGATCCACACCGCGTCGCTCCTTCTCCGTGAGCATGATGTTCAACGACTGGTTGATCACCTGCAGCGGGCCCCGGCGAGCCATGCTGCGGCTCTCACGGCCCCCGGGAGCGGGCCGGTAGATGTTGGAGATGATCACCACGTCGGCGCCGGCTTCCACGGCGACGTCGGCGGACAACGTGCGGGCCACCTCGCCGTCGAGGTGATAGCGGCCGTCGATCTCGTAGGGTCGAAACAGCCCGGGCACGCAGCACGAAGCGGCGACGGCGCGACTGATCGGCGTCTCGGAATCGTAGCCGCGGCCGAACAGCACGCGCTCGGCGCGATCGATGTCGACGGCGGTCACGATCAATCGCCGATCGACCTGACGGAAGTCGTTCACCGGAAGGTGGCGGCGGAGATAGCGCTCCAGACGATCGATCGAGAAAAGGCCGCTGGTGAGGTAGCCCGGGTCGAGCAGATCTCGAATCTTCGGCGCACCGAAGAAGGTGCGCATGTGAAAGCGCGGCCCTCGGTGGCGGCGCTTCCACGGCAGGCGGTAGCCATCGAGCAGCACGTCCAGGGGGATGCCCTGGGCGTAGGTGGCGCTGACGATCGCGCCGGCGCTGGCGCCGACGAAGATCTCCGGATAGATGCCGAGCTCCTCGCAGGCCTTGAGCACTCCGAGATGCGCGATGCCTCGTGCGGCCCCCCCGGTTCCCACGAAGGCGACCTTGGGCTTGTGCATTGTTGCGGGTCGTCCTGGGCCAACCCGACGCGGGTTGGCGTCCTAACACTACTGCGTCATTTCCCTCGACCAAGCCTTGCGGGCGCTCGGCCAAGAGGTGAGGCAGTAGAGTGAGTTTGACCGACGGCCCACCCGGTCAGCAACTTCAATGTGACGCAACGTGTCACATGCCGGAGAGGATCTTGTAGGAGTCTCCGTTTTGCACGAGCTCGAGGCGATTGTCGGCCACCGTGCGGCGCCAGACGTCTCCCTTGTCCGTGGGGATCTTGTAGGAAGCGCTGTAGGTGAAGTCGACCAGCAGATGGTCCTTCCGACCGTGGGTGACCTTGCGATAGCGGATCTCGTAGCGAATCGCCTTGGTCTGCTTGAACTTGTCCTCGAGGTAGTCCTTCAGCCCGGCGTAGTCGATGTCGTCCGTCGCATCCACGTTGCCGCCGTCCTCGTAGTACGAGGGCGCTGCGAGCTGGAGCAAGAGCCCGATCTTCCGCTGCTCGACGGCCCTGCGATACTCCTCACAGAAGGAGATGACCCCCCGATTCTCGGCCGTGTCCTCCACGTCCGTGTTGGGGATGTACTCGGGGGTACAGCTGACCACGAGCAGACCCAAGAGCAGGGCCGCGACCAGGGGAAAAAGGCGAACGCGTCGATTTCGCATGCGGAGCGTGTCGGCTAAACGCCCGAAAACCGGGGCGCATTCCGGCCGGCACACTGCCAAAGCCGGGCGGGCCGGGCAAGGCTTCATTTCAGCCCGCGAAAAAGCTCCGTGGGGTCCGCGGGTAGCGCTCGGCCCAGGGCGGGATCCGCCCCCAGCACGGCCACAACGGCCCCGTTCGCGAGCGGCGCAAAGCCCGCGCTACGCCACAGCTCCCGGACGAAATCTCCGACGTCCTCCGCCGCAATGACGATCATCGCCCCTGCGTCCCCCGCGGCGATCAGGGCGCGGGCGACCATCAGCGCCTCCCCGAGCGGCTCCGGCCCGGCCCCCACCGACAGGGACGGCCCCCCAAGTCCCAGCCCGATGGCCGCGGTTCCGGCGCAAACGTTGGGGGACGTGGGCGGGAAGCGGCGGGGCTCCGCCCGGCGGCGCGTCCGACGGGTCTCGAAGTCCTCGTCGATCGTGAGCGTGGCAGCCGCCGTCGCGACCACCACGCCCACGCCGCCGAGGTCCAGGTGCGACAGCAGAGGCCGCGCACGGACCGCCGCGGCGAGCACCCAGGCACTCAGGGCGTCGAGGCGCGAGAGGCGCTCCGGTGGGATACGGACCAGCTTTGGGTCGACCTCCGGCGAGCTCACGGACAGCGCCGGGCTGGCGTACACCTGCCGCGGCGTGGACGGCTCTGGCCCGCGCGAGTTGGAAAGCACCAGCGCGGCGTTGGCACCGCCGAAGGCGCTGGAGAGCTTCAACGCATGCTCGGGGTTGCCCCGCTCCACGCGGGACAAGAGCCGCGCGCACAGCTCCGGTATGACGCTCCCCTCACCCGCCGCCGCCGGCAGCACGCCGCGCTCGAGGGCGTCGAGAGCCGCCAGGCTCTCGAGCGCGCCGGCGGCGCCGAGACAATGACCCACCACCGCCTTGAACGGATGCACCACGGCGTCGCTCGAGACCACGCGGGAGATGGCCCGCGCCTCGGCGCCGTCGTTGTGGGGGGTGCCCGTGGCGTGCGCGCTCACGACGTGGATCGGAGGGTGTCCGGCGTTTGCCAGCGCGCGCTCGGCGGCCCGCGCGAGGCCGAGGCCATCGGGATCCGGCGCCGTCACGTGACGCGCGTCGGAGCTGGCGCCGAAACCCGTCACGTAGCCCAAGGTCGGCGCGTCGGGGAACGCTTCCGGCCGCGCCAGGGCCAGGAGCGCCGCGCCTTCGCCCAACGCCAGGCCCTCCCGCTGAAGGCGAAACGACCGGACCTCGGCGCTGGTCGCGCCCAGCGCCTCGAAGCCCGCCGCGACGAAATCGCTGACCGCGTCGTAGCCGCCGGCGATGGCGAGATCCGCCGCGCCCTGCTGCAACAGTCGCAGGGCGATGCCAATGGCCAAAGTGGACGACGCACACGCGGCCAACACCTGGATGCGCGTCGCCGCGTGGAAGCGCTCCAGGGCAGCCAAAGGACCGAAGTACGGGACGGCCCGCGCATCCACGGCGCGCCCCGCGACCGCGTGCTCCAGGCTCTGCATGCCCCCGGACGAAGTGCCGACCACGACGGCGAGGCGGCCCGCGACGGCGTGCGCTTCGAGGTCCGCCGCCAGATCCTGCGCCACGAGCTCCAGCACCGCGCGGCCGCGATCCTTCGATGGTGGCAGCGCCGCACGCGCGCAGTACGGTCGTGTCAGGCCGGCGCGTTCGAGCGCCGCGTCGCGGGCGATGCGGGAAGGCGGCGCGTCGCCAGCGTCGCCCACGGAGACGGCCGAAGCGCCGCGGCCCTGGGCCGATACCGCTGCGTAGGCGATGACCCGCGCCGTCACGCCCCGGGCTTCCGCAGCAAGGTGGCCATCACCGCACTCCGCATGCCGCCCAGCACCAGCGCTTCCGACGCCTCCCCTCGCGCCACCAGGGCGGCAGCGGCGACGAGAGCGTAGCCACTCGACGCTTCGGCGCGCCCCAGGCCGGAATGGAGCGCGCGCCGCGGCACCGCCGCCCAGGCGCCGTCGCCGAGGACGGCGTCGTGGCGTTCGGCGGACAGGGTGGTGATCACCACGGCGCCCTCGCCAGGATCCGGCAGCTCCGTCGCGCGGGAGAGCTCGCGGCACAGCACGACCTCCGCCAACGCCTCGGGAGCGTTCGCTTCGAGCAAGAGGCACGCGGCACCGCCAGGCCGCTCACCGCCCGCGCCGTCCACGTGCAGCGGCGCGAGGACGCGGTCCACCACCGTGTCGCGGGGCTCCGCGCCGCCCGCCACCATCGCTTCCGCGACGCCCAAACCCAAAAATGAACAAGCGATGGACACGCTCGCCTCGGCGGACGCCGAGAGGCGCGCCGCCCCGAGCACGGGCCCGGTGAGGCCCAGGTAGATGGATGCGTTGCCCGATGGGGCCGACGGCACCAGGTGCGGGAACTCCGCAGGGCTCACGAAGCGCGGACCGCGCTCGAACAGTCGCTCGAGGAAGTGGACCGATCGCTCCACGTTGCCGAACGCCGAACCCACCACCAGCCCGACGCCGCGGCCATCGCGTCCCTCGAGCACCATCTCCGCGCCACTGGTCGCCAGCGCCGAGGCTTGATCGAAGCGACGCGAGCGCGCGGGGTCCAGCGCCGCCAGGGGATCCTCGAGCTCCGCGGGTGCGGCGCCGGCGTCCGCGAGGAGCAGAGCGTTGTCGATGCCGCGCAGCCGACCGAGAGGACCAATGCTCGACAGCGCCGTGACCAACGTGCGCCGGGCCCGCGGGTCGGCACCGCGCCATTCGGCCCCCGCATGGGTGAAGACCAACACGCTGTCGGTGCCACCGAATCCGAAGGAGCTCGACAGCGCCGAGCGGATCGAAAGCTGCTTGCCGCGGTGACGCACGTAGTGGAGGTCCGCCTGCGGGTCGGGATGCTCGAGCCCAACGGTGGGCGGGATCTCGCCCCGCGCCAGGGCCAGCACCGAGAAAACGGCCTCCACGGCGCCGGCGGCGCCCAGCGTATGGCCGACCTGCGCCTTGGAGGACGACACCCACACCCGATGTGTCTCTTCACCCAGGGCCCGCCGCAGCGCCGCGGCCTCGGCGACGTCATTCTGAGGTGTCGCGGTGCCGTGAGCGTTCACGTAGTCGAGATCTCGCGGCCCGAGCCCCGCACAGCGGAGCGCACGCTCGATGAGCTCCGCCGCCGTGGCTCCGCCCGGCTCGGGATGCGTGATGTGATGCGCTTCCGCGCCCACGGCCCAGCCGTCGAGCCATGCGAGCACCGTCGCGTCTCGAGCCACGGCCTCTTCCTCGAGCTCCATCACCAGGAAGGCGGCGCCCTCGCCCAGGTTCAGGCCCGCGCGACCAACGTCGAAGGGCCGACAAGGCTCGGGGTCCGTGGCACCCAGGGCGTTGAAGCCGGCGAAGGTCAGGCGACAAAGTCCGTCGGTACCCCCGACCAACACGCGCCGCGCTGCGCCGGAACGGAGCCACGCCGCCCCCAGCACGATGGCGTTGGCGCCGCTCGAGCAGGCGCTGCACAGCGTGGCTTGCTCCACCACTCCCCCGACGCTCTCCGCCACTCGCTCCGCGGACGTCGACAGCGGATAGGACAAAAGCCGCCGCGCCGCATCGCTCTCGCCAGCGGTGTGCATCTGCGCCAGCACGCTCTCGGCTTCGAACATCCCACCGGTGGTCGCGCCCACGGCCAAGTGGAGCGGCTGCCCCGCGGGCACCGCGGCCGAGGCCAGCGCCTCGCGCGCCGCCAAGACCGCCAGCGCGTCGCTCCGACTCCACTCGCTCCCCTGCCCTCGCGGCGCGACGTCGCTCGGGGAGAGGCCGCGCACCTCGGCCGCCAAGCGACTGCGCTGTCCGCCCACGTCGAACAGCGTCACCGGCGCGATGCCACGCTCCCCGGCAATCAGCGCGGAGAAGGTGGAGCTCTGGTCGGCGCCCAGCGCGGAGACCACACCGACCCCCGTCACGGCGATACGGGCCCTTGTCATCGGGTGGCGAGCACGTGGTCCGCGAGGGCGTTCACGGAAGCGAAGATGACCTTGGCTTCTTCACCCTCCGGGATCACCACGCCGAAGCGCTCTTCGATGGCCATCGCCAGCTGCAGGGCGTCCAGGGAGTCGAGGCCGAGCCCTTCGCCGAACAGGGGTGCGGCGTCGTCGATGTCCGCTTCGGTCTTGTCTCGGATGTCGAGCTCCGTGAGGATCAAGCGTTTGATTTCGAGCTTGAGGCTGTCTCGGTCCATGCAGGGCAGTGCCCGAGCTTAGCGCCAATTCCGCCCGAAATGCCTCCCGTCACCACGGAAATCAGCCTTGGCGGGGCGGGTGCCGCTTCCCAGATGACCGAGCGTGTAGCCGAGAATCCATGGATTGCCAGCTACGGGATGGGCCATTAGTGTCCACGGGCCATGGGGAATCTCGTCGACTACGACACGCACCACGGCGTAGCGGTCGTGACCCTGAACGACCCGCCGGTCAACGCCTACACCCACGAGATGATGAAGGAGCTCGATGACGCCATCCTGGAGGCGCGTTTCGATCCCGACGTCCACGTGATCGTGCTCACGGGTTCGGGGGACCGCTACTTCTGCTGTGGCGCCAACATCGACATGCTCCGAGAGGCGGACCAGAACTTCAAGTACTACTTCTGCCTGCACGCCAACGAGACCCTGCGTCGCCTGGAAGAGACCCCCAAGCTCAGCATCGCCGCGCTCAACGGACACACCGTGGGAGGCGGCCTCGAGGTCGCCATGGCGTGCGACGTGCGCATCGCGCGGCAGGGGGACTTCAAGATGGGTCTGCCCGAGGTTCGCCTGGGCGTGTTGCCGGGCACCGGCGGCACGCAGCGCTTGACGCGCCTCATCGGCCGGGCTCGCGCCATGCAGGTGATGATCGAGGGAGAGTACTTTTCTCAGAAGCAGGCCCTCGAGTGGGGCGTGGTCCACTACTTGTGGGAGACGCGAGACGTCGAGACCTTCCAGGCGAAGGTGCGGGACTACGCCCACAAGTTCACGCCACCATCCAAGGCGTCGCTGGCGGTCGGTCGCATCAAGCGCGCCGTGCAAGCGGCGATCGATCTACCCATCGATCAAGGCCTCGCCCTGGAACGGGAGCTGCAGGCCGAGCTGTTCGCCAGCGACGACGCCCGCGAAGGGCTCGACGCCTACTGCGAAAAGCGCGCCCCGGCGTTTCGAGCGCGTTAGACCCACTGTTCACCTGGGTTGACACACTGCCGCCACCACGTCCGCGTCCCGCACGCCGTCGGCCTCCGCGCGGTAGCTCAGCACCATCCGGTGTCGGAGCGCGGGCAGCACCAAGTGACGGACGTCCTCGATGTCCGCTGCGGCTTCCCCCTGCACCGCCGCGCGAGCCTTGGCGGCGAGCACCAACGCTTGGCTGCCCCGCGGCCCCGCACCGAAGCGCACGTACTGGCGCACCTCTTCTGGTGCGTCCGGCGCGCTGGGGCGCGTGGCCCGGGCGAGCCGCACGGCGAGATCCACGGCTTCGTCCGTGACGGGGATGCGCGGCACGAGCGCCCCGAGGGCTCGCAGCTCGTCCACGTCGAGCACGGGCTCGATTTCCTGCGGCGCTCCGGAGGTGGTGCGGCGAGCGATCTCTCGCTCCTCGGTTTCCGTCGGGTAGCCAACATGCACCTCGAGCAAGAAGCGGTCGAGCTGCGCCTCCGGAAGTGGGTAGGTGCCCTCTTGCTCGATGGGGTTGCGGGTGGCGAACACCTGAAACGGATCCGGCAGCGCGTGGGTCGAGCCGCCCACCGTCACGTGACGCTCCTGCATCGCCTGCAACAGGGCCGCCTGGGTCTTCGGCGGGGTCCGGTTGATCTCGTCCGCGAGCACCAGGTTCTTGAAGATGGGACCGGCCATGAAGCGGATCTCTCGGCGCACCGCGCCGCCCACTTCCACCTCGTTCAGTACGTCGGTACCGGTGATGTCCGCGGGCAGCAGATCCGGCGTGAACTGCACGCGCCCGAAGGTCAAGCTCAGGGCCCGCGCCACGCTGGAGACGAGCAGCGTCTTCGCGAGGCCAGGCACGCCCACGAGCAGCGCGTGGCCTCGGGCAAAGAGCGTGACCAGCATCGCGTCAACGACCTCGTCCTGCCCCACGACCACCCGGGCCACCTGCTCCTTGAGCCGGCTCACGGCTCGGGCGCAGCCGTCGAGCAGCTCGACGTCGCGAGAAGGTTCGGCGATGGGGGAAGCAGAAGCGGTCACTGAGCTCGAGACTCCGGAAAAGCGGGTCGCGAGCTTAGCAGAAGACGTCCCGCGGGCACGAGTCGGTTGCGCCGCCGAAAAGAGCTGTGTAAGCGGTCGCTACCCATGGGACAAGAGTCGGTCAGCCTCGACGCCGGCGCGGCGGGCGCTGGCCCGAAGACGCGCATCGTCGTCGAGCGCCCCGCACCCGGGTTGGCTCGCGGCAAGTTCGCTTGGCCGCCCTGGGGCATCGGCGTCGTCGGCGGGCTGATCATCGCCGTCGCGATCGGCTACTTCATCGTGCGTTGGCGCCGCCGCCGTTGACGTAGTGCGCGGCGTTACCGCGGCGGACCGACATTCTATCGAGAAAGAGCGGACAGCGCGGCTCGAGCTCGGGCGAAGTCATCCGGCACCGGCGCCTCGAAATGCAGCTCCGCACCCGTGATGGGATGCACGAAGCCGAGCACGGCGGCGTGGAGCGCCTGCCGGCCGAGGGCATCCGCAATGGCACCGAGATCGGGATCCGCGAGCGGACGTCCGTACAGCGCGTCGGCCAGTATCGGCGTCTTGCACTGCTCGGACAGGTGCACGCGGATCTGATGCGTACGCCCGGTGGCGAGCCGACAGCGCACCAGCGCGGCGCGACCGCCGGCCAGTCGCGCGATCACGCTCACGTGAGTGACGGCACGACGACCGGAGTCACCAAGCGACGTGAAGCGCAGCCGCGACTTTGGATGGCGACCGTGAAACGTGTCGAGCGTGCCATCTCGTGGCACGCCCACGGTGAGCGCCAGATAGGCTCGCTCCACGCTGTGCACGGCGAGCTGCGCCTTGAGCCCTTCGCGGGTGGCGTCGTCCTTGGCCACCACCAAAACGCCGCTGGTGTCCTTGTCCAGCCGCTGTACGATGCCCGGCCGCAGCGCCCCCTCCGGATCTCGGGGATCGCTCGGCGGGCGGCGGAAATCCGGTCGGGCCAGGAGGCCATTGACGAGGGTGCCGCCGCGATGGCCCCGCGCCGGGTGCACCACCAAGCCGGCGGGCTTGTTCACCACCACCAGGTGCGCGTCCTCGAACAGCACGTCGATCTCGACGCCTGGATCCGGCTCGGCGCGGCTCGGCGGCGCGGGTCCGGGATCCACGTCGATCACGTCGCCGGCGCGACCCACGTCCTTCTGCCGGCACGGCTGGCCGCCAAGGTGCACACGCCCCTCGTCGATCCAGCGTTGTACGGACGCGCGGGAAGTCCCGGGCATCAGCCGGGTGAGGACCTTGTCGATGCGTTCGCCGGCGAGCTCGTCGTCGAGCACGAAGCGCGGCAAGCGTCTACCAGATGCTGCTCTTGATGTGGCCCTTGGACTTCACCAAGATGTCGACCAAGGCGCGATCGTAGAAGTTCTTAGCGTACAGATCAGGAGAGACTCGGCTCTTGTACAGCGCCCGACCCTCTTCCACTTCCTCGCTGAGCTCGTCGAACAGGCTGTCTTGCTCGATGCCGCGGATGATCTTCTCCTCGTTGTACAGGGAGAGATCGCTGGCGATGGCGCGGGCGAGCCGACGGGCGGCCTCTTCGGTCTCGATCAGGGGCATGTAGACGGCTCCTTTGGGTCCGACGAAGTATCGCCCGGCCCAGGGCGAAGTGTCAAAAACGTCCCCGCCAGCGCGGCGATCAGCGGAAAGCACGGCAGCGAGTAGCGACCGGCACCGAAAAACACGGCGTGGGTCAGCAGCGTGGCGACGAGGGCCCCGAGGCAGAGCCCCGCCGGAGGGTGATCGAGCAGCCGGCGGCCCAGGAGCGCCGCCGAGACGCACAAGAGCACGATGGCCACCCAGGCCGGGGGCGAGAGCAACACCAAGGAGCCGACGACCGCCAGGGCCCAACGCGCCCGACGGCGCTTGGCTTCGGCCCGGGCGACGGCGAAGAGCGCGAGGACCGTGAGTGCCCGCTGCCAGAAGGTCTCGATCACGCCCAAGCGGAGCTTCGCCCGATCCCCGAAGGCGCTCGGGTTCGAGGCGTGGAGGTACCATCCCGCAGCGCCGGCGTAGTCGAAGGTGTAGGAGAGCTTCGCGGGGATCAGCGAGAGCCAACGCAGCGGGCGCTCGCGAATCAGCTTCGTCGCGGCGCCCTCGAAGCAGACGTCCTTCTCTGCTTCTCCCCACACCGTGCGACAGGGCTCGGGCACGCTGTCCCCGGTGATGGGCACGAACGTTCCGTTGGCACCGGGGGTGGCTCCGATGAGCAGGTTCCAGCCTCCGTTGGCGCTGACGACCACGCAGCGATCCATCGCCCGGCAATTGCGCACGGTCCAGGGCACCACACACGCCGCAGCGATGGCGGTGACGCCGAGAGCCGAAAGGACGCGCCGCCGCGGCGCGGCGACCAGGGCGAAGAGCGGCGCGAAGAGCAGCGTCTGGGGGCGCACCAGCGTCGCGACGCCCAGCACCAGGCCGAGCAGGACGAGGGCCGCGGTGCGGCGGCGCACCGCGCACCACGCCGCCAGGGCGACCAGCGACGCGGTGACGCCCTCCGTCATCAACGCCGGGGTATACAGCACCAGCCCCGGATGCAGCGCCACCGCCAGCGCGGCGAACAGGGCGCCCGTGCGGGTCGCGACGGTGGCCGCGATGCGATGAACGGCCCACACGCTCGCCGCCCCGAGCGCCGCGTTGAGCAACATCGCCAGGACCGGATGATCGCCGAACACGGCGTAGAGCCCGGCAACGAGCGCCGGATAGCCGACGGGATAGTGCGCGACGGCGGTGACGGCTCCGTCCTTCCACAGCCAGCTGTAGCCGTGGCCTTCGGCGATGCGCGTCGCGAGCACGTGGTAGAAGTCGCCGTCGGCGGTGGGCGGAAAGCGCGGGTAGGCCCACAGCACAACGGCGAGGCGCGCCACGAGGCCCACGGAAGTGGCGATGGCAGCGTCACTTCGCCGCGGCGCGCTCACGGAAAGCCATGCAGCAAGCCGGCGTCGAGCAGATCCCGAACGACCTCGCACTGCGGTAGTCCCACGACGTTGGAGTACGAGCCCTCGATGCGCTCCACCAAGAACGCGCCGATGCCCTGGATCGCGTAGCCACCGGCCTTGTCGAACCCTTCGCCGGTGGCGGCATAGCGCGCGATTTCGTCGGCGCTGGCGCCGCGCATGACCACGCGGGTCTCCACCGTGCGGGCGCTCACCCGCTCCGGCCCGGGGCGCGCAATCGCGTAGCGCGTCATCACCACGTGGGCCCGCCCCACCAGTCGGCGCAGCATCTCGGCCGCCTCTCTGGCATCCGCCGGCTTGCCGAGGATCTCGTCATCCACCACCACCGAGGTGTCGGCCACCAAGAGCCCCCCCACGTCCGCCGTCGCCTCGGCTCCCACTGCCGCGAGCTTCGCGTCCACCACGCGGTGCAGGTACGCCGCGGCCCCCTCACCCGGCGCGACGCTCTCGTCCACCGAAGCGGGCCGTACCCGTACCGGGATCCCGAGATCCGCGAGCAACTCGCGCCGACGCGGCGACGCCGAGCCGAGCAACAGGGGCGTATCGGCGTCGATCACGGGACACCGGGTAGCACAGATCAGCGGACGGCGGGGCCACCGTCGCGCTATCGTCCCGGCCCATGACTCGCTCCGCCCTCGCCGGCGCGCTCGTCGCCACTCTGCTCTTCATCGCGCCCCAGGCCCGAGCTACCGACGTCGACTGCGACCCGGCATCGGGGATTTCCACCTGCATCGATTCCGAGAACCTGTGGTTCGCGCCCGGCGCCACGCGCTTCTTCGGCATTCCGCGCGCCGGCAGCTCGGCCCCAGGGTTCGGCTACGGCATGGGCCTCAGCTACATGTCGCGACCGATCTTGCTCAAGGCGCAATCGTCGGACCCCGAAGGACGCGAGATCAACGTCGTGCGCGATGCGCTCACCGCCACGTATCTGTGGTCCTACGTGGCCGGCGATCTAGATCTGGGCCTCGCTGCGCCCGTGACGCTGCACCAACGCGGCTCCGGAGCCGAAGGCGTCACCAGCCAGAGCGCGCCACCAATTGGCTCGTCCGCGGTGCACGACCCGCGCATCAGCGCGGGCTACGCCTTGCCCGTCCCAGACGCCTGGCGCACGGCCGGCGGCTTCGGCGCGCGCGCGAACCTCACGCTTTCCGTTCCCGTAGGCGACGCGGATCGCTACGCGTCGAGTGGCGCCTTCCGCGTGGCGCCGGAGCTGCTGCTCGGGGCCGAGGTGGGACGTCTGCACCTCGCCGGCGCTGTCGGCGCTCGCATCGCGCGCACGGCACGCCTCGCGTCCGCGCGCATCGGCGCCACCCTGCACAGCGCCCTCGGCTTTTCCGTCGATCTCCTCGACGACGAGCTGCTCGGCTTCGGCGCCGAGGCGTACGTGGATCCCACGCTGGTGAGCCAACCCGACGGCTCCACCCTGATCGTGAGCGAGTGGCTCGCGTCCCTCCGCTCGGTCCCCACCGCCGATCCGGCCTTCGCCCTCGCGCTGGGCGGCGGCACGGCAATCCCGCTCTCCAGCCGTGGCTCCGACCAGTTCGCCGGCGTCACCGCGCCGGAGTACCGCTTCGTGCTGTCCGCGCGCTACGCGCGTTAGAACACGCGCTCGTGCACGTAGATGGAGTCGCCCGCCTGCAGCGGGATGTCCGCCGACCGGCCTTCCATGATGGCATCTATGGACAGCACGACGGTGCGAGTGCCGGTCTTGGTCCGCCGGGTCAGGTTCACGCGGTCCTTGTTCGCGATGGACGTGAAGCCGCCGGCCAAGCTCACCGCCTGCACTAGGCTGAGCCCCGGCGTGAGCGGGAAGCTCCCGGGCTTTTGCACCTGTCCCAACACGGTGACCCGCTTGCTGCTGTACTCCTTGACGGAGATGACCACGCTCGGGTCCGTGAGGATCTTTTTTTCGATGAGCTTCTCGCGGACCACCCGCGCCACTTCTTGCGGCTCCAGGCCCCCCACCTTCACCGTCTGGATGTACGGCAGATCCACGGTGCCGTCGGAAGCGACCTGATACTCCGTGGGTAAGTCCTTCTCACCCACGATCTCCATCTGGAACACGTCCCCCGGGCCCAGCGTGGTGCTCTCCTGCGGCGGCGCCAGCCGCACGTGGGAGTTGTCCATGTTGGAGCCGCAACCGACCACCAACAGCACCACGGCCAAGAGCGCCGCGAGCCGCGCTTTCAGGAGTGAAGACATCTTGTCAGGCGGGGACCGGGCTCTGCCGGCCGAGGATCACATGAACCAGCGAACGCCGAGCCAAGCCTGGTAGCGAGTGAACTGCAGGTTGTCGACTGATGCCGGGTTCGCTTGGCTGTCGCGAATGCGGTTATCGTCCAGCGCGGCGTCGTAACGCAGGGTGGTGTTGATGCCGATGGTGTCGCTGGGCCGGTACTCGGCGAACAGCCGCGCATCCACGCGGTTCTCACCGAAGCTCGCGTTGCGCACCGTACCGTCCGTGAAGAACGACGTGGAGTGCGTCAGGTGGGAGAGGCCGCCCTCGGCCGACAGCAGCACCCGGCCGCCGATGAAGTACGAGAGGTTCGCGTAGCCGCGATCCCGCCGGTAGTAATCCGCAAGGTAGCTGTTGGTGTAGTCGCGCACGTAGCCGATGGCGATGGACGCGAGGCCCGCCGTGGCATCCCCCGGCTGCAGCGTGGGCTGCGGCAGGATGAACCACTTGAGCTCGGCCTGGCCGACCGGGCCGTCGTAATTCCGCACCGGAATGCCGCCGGTGCTCTCGTAGAAGCTGGCGGCCCAACCGCCCAACGCCAAGAACGCGAAATGGTTGGTCACCAGGCCGTTCACGCCGATGCGGGAGCGGATGGTCTGGGCGTTGTTCTGCGTGTCCGTCTGGGAGTAGCGCAGGAAGCCGACGTCCCCTTCGTAGATCAGCGCCGTCCGCGGCAGGAAGCGCCAGCGGTTCCGCATCTTCACGAAGTGCTGGGCGTTGTTGAAATCCTGGAACAGCGTGCGCTCGAAGTAGTTGTATTGGAGCTCGTAGCCCAAGCGCCACTCGAACAGGCCGCCGCCCGGCCGCCAGTTGATCCCCGCGCCCAAGCGCAAGCTGTCGCGGTCGAAGGCGCGGTCGGTGTTGAAGTCGTTGGAGGGCTCCACCGTCCGCAGGTAGTCGCCGTAGAGGTCGAAGCCCCAGGGACGCTGCGGCAGGATGTCCAAGGAGAAGTTGGCGCCGGCATCCACGTGCCGCTGGTCCGACGCTTCACTCGAGTATTGCGAGTCCGTCGCGATCAGCTCGTTGTACGAGGCGAACACGCCCGCGCGGAAGTTCAAGGTGGGCGGCGCAGCATTGCCCTGCTGCCCGCGACGCTGCTGACCGAGAGTCGAAAGCGTCAGGTGCGGCGTGACACGCAGGCGCAACATGGAGACGATGGGCTTCTCGTCGTCCGCGCGCTGGAAGTAGTTCGAGTCGTATCCGAACTCGCCGGCGATGCCCGGGTGCAGCTCCAGGTTACCGGTGCGGATACCGATGCCTTCGCCGTAGGATCGGTCCTTGATCCACGGCTGCTGTGCCGCAGCGGAAAACGTCGTCGTCGCGACGGCCAGCGCCGCGGCAAGGAAGGCAACTTTCTTCATCTCGAATCAGGTCCTGTTCCGCCGGATTCGCGATGGATACTCCATCCCGCCCCCAGACAGAACTTCGGATCACTGCGTGGGACTGCTGATGAACGGGGGTTGAGAAACGAGCGGGTCGTCGGGGAACTGGGAGGGGTCGTCGGGAATGGTGGGATCGATGTCCACGGTCACCTCGGACTCGCCTACGAACCCCGTTTCCTCACCGATGCACTGGTTGGCTTCGGCAACGAGGCTTCGCACGCGGTCCCGCAGGACCTGAATCACGGTGAACTCGTGACGTGCTTGGTCGTCGTCCTTGCGGTCGACGGCCACTTTGAGATTCGGCATGCGATCCCTGGCGGAGCGGATCGCCACATCTACCTGATTGAGCTTGTCATTCAGGCACAACACCTTCACCACATCCCGAGCCTGACGCGCTTCCGCGAGCTGCTTGCGTACGAAGCCGGCACCCTGCTCCATCTCGGGCAGATAGCCGTTGGCCTGCTTCTGCATCTGCTCCGGAGTGAGCTTTACGTCCTGCTGCGTGTTGAGCTCCGGCACGGCGGGAGAAGCGGTGGCGCCCCCTTGCTGCGCGGCGGCCACGCCGAACCCGCACACCACCACGACGGCAGCTGCGCCAGACCACAAGCGCCTACCTACGCGCATAGAAGAATGCCTCCCTCGGGACATGAGTTGCCGGCCAGTATAGGGGCCGCCCTCGGGCCTGTCAACGCGGCGAAATCTTTCGGATTTGCTCATGATTTCAAAGTCTTGGCTGGGAAACGCTGGGTGCTCCGCCGGGCGCCGAGCACCCTTCGACCCTGGATCAGATGCGCCAGAGTGATGGGCCATTCACCCCTGGCTCAGGGATGTTGGCTCGCCGCGGAAAACGGCGCGGACGCCTCGCACTCGAGCGGGGGGCTCGGCGCTACTGCTTCACGAAGGTGACGGGCACGTTGATGACGGCACTGCCACCCTCCGGTGGATCGAACTGCGCCGCCGACGCGCGGGAGCGCACACAGCTGACGACCGAGCCCGGGAGATTTCCGCCAGCGGACGCGCTCACGCCTTGGACCTCGCCGCCGGGACCCACACGGATGGTCAGGCGGATGCTGCCCTGGGCGTCGGGGTTCTCTTGCAGGCCGCGGTTGTAACAAGCACGGAAACCTGCGCGCATGCCCGCGACCACGCGGCTGGCGTTGCTGACCGTACCGCCGCTCACTGCGGCGCCACCGACGGATGCCGCGCCCTTCGGGCCCTTGACCTTCTTGACCTCACCGGTGCCACCGCCGCCGGTCGTGCCCGTGGCGCCAATGGTGGCCAAGCCGCCACCACCCATGCCCGGGCGAATGGTGCCGCCGCCGCCACCGAGCTTGAGCCCGCCGGGGCCTCCCGCCGACACGCCAGCGCCGCTGGCCGCGGCCGCGTCCAGAGCGGAGGTCGGAACCTCGCCGCCGTGGAGCACGCCAGCAGTCGCGGGACCTTGGCTGGACAGCGCGCCGAGAGTCGCGAGCTCGAGCTGATCCAGCTCGTTGGCGAGCGCCGCGGCCTGAGCGTTGCTCATGGCGCCGCCCGTGCCCTTGCCGGCTCCCGCGCCCTTGCCACCACCCGAAGACGCTTTCTTCGGTGCCTCGGCCTTTTCCGCCTTCTCCGCATTCACGTTGTCCGTGACCTCGGTCTCCTCGACCGGCGGAGGCGGCGGCAGGTTCTTCACGGAGTCCACCAAGCCGGCGACGTTCACCTCGTCGTCCACGACGGGATCCAACCAATCCGAATAGGCAGCGCCGATCGCCAAGAAGTGCAGCAAGAAGGAGAACGCCGCGATCATCGTGGTGGGCCAGTCGATGCTCGTGGCACCACTGGTGACGGCAACCGGAAGCTGCGGCTTGGGTTGCACCGGTGGCGGAGTGACGAACTGGAACAGCAGCGTCGTGTTGCCAATCACCACCTTGCCGCGAGAGTCCTCCGTGAGGCGGATCTGGTAGGCGCCCTGCTGAGTGCGCCGCGCTTGTCCCTTGAGCACCGACAAGTCCGAGATACCCGTGGGCAGCGCGATCCGCCCCGTCATCCCGTCGAGGAAGTTCAGGTGATACTCGTTCCCCACTAGCTCGAAGATCCGAAAGTTGGGCGGCACGTTCTGCGTCGCGACGACGAACATGCTCTTCTCGCTGGGACCCACGGTCACGTGGGTGCGCTGCTTGATGATGCGCTCTTCGATGATCCGACCGCCCTGCACCAACCCGATCCGAAGCACCTTGGGACCGCTGAGCGCTACGGCGCGCATCACGGCGGTCATCTGGCCCGGACGCTGAGAGCCGGGTTGCTGATAAGGCTGCTGGGTCATGCTGGGCTGTCTCCTCTACCGTCGCGAGCGCACGGTCTCCCGGGGTGAGGTCTTCGACAGCCACACCCGACGGAAAGTTCCGTGGCGCTCCACAGGTTAGACGGCAGGCCGCCTTCGGTCCACTGAGAACCCGTGGAATTCGCGGGGGATCTAGCGCCGTGAGGCTGGCTCGGGCACTTCGAGAATACTGGCCAGGTCGCGGAGCAAGCCGTTGAACCGGTCTCGGCGCTCCTTGGTGCGGGCATCGGCCCGTCGGCCGATGCCCGCGCTGGTCCCGGCCCCTAGGGCTCCACCCAGGAATGCCAGCAACGCTTCGGGTAGGGCCACGGCCCCCTCCCCGCCCAAGCTGCCGGCCAGCGCGACCACCGCCGCCAGCGTTCCCGCAGCCAGTGACACTCGCGCCGCCGCCGCGGGGATGCGACCGCCTACCTCGAGCTCCTCGCGCATCTCGAGGCCGAGCTCGTTCAACGCGCCCACGATGGCCCGCTCGCCCTCCGCCCGGAGGACGTCGCCGAGAGCATCGCGAATCGACCCCTCTGCGAGCTGGTCCAACAAAGCCTCGGCGGCGACACGCGTCCGCACGCGGCGTACGCCGAGTCGCGAATCGAGCTCACTCCCCGGCGCGGTGCGCAGGGATCGAAGTCGTCGCCAGCTCGCCACGGCGCACGCCGCCGCGACCAACCACGCGACAGCGCTCGCGAGCACGCTCAGAACGGATCGCTGTAGATCGCTTTCTCGATGCGATCCAAGAACGGCTGGCGCAACTCTGCCAGGGTGAGCTTCGGTTGAATGCGGCTCACGTCCACCGCGGCGATGGGCTTCTGAACGCGACCAACGATGGTGACCTCGCTGATGGTCACGACGCGCCCTTTGCCCTGAGCTGCGGCGGAGGCCGAGACGCCAAAGGCGGCGAAGGCCAGCAACAGTGCGGCGAACGTGGTGCGCTTCATTTCTTTCCTCCATCCGCGGGCGGCATGGATCCTGTGGAGCCGCCACTCGATCCGCCGCTGGCCGCCGGCTTCGCCGCGGCTTTCTCCTGGGCCTTGGAAGCCAGGATGGCCTTCTTGGTCTTGGCGCGAGTGATGAGCTCGTCGGTGTCGTCCTTTTCGCCCGCCTTCCCGTGCGGCTTCATCTTCTTGTATTTCTCGAGCTCCGAGATCGCCTTGTCCACGGCGTCGGCGGGCGTGACGCCGGGGATGTTCTCGCTGAACAGATACAAGAGCCCGAGATCGTAGTGGACCTCCGCCAGATTGGGGTCCTTGCTGGCCACCCACTCGAGCTCTTTCTTTGCGTCGCCCGCCTTGCCCAAGAGCCGATACGCATCGCCCAGGTTGAGGCGGGCGATGACGTTGTCCTTGTCGTACTTGACGGCTTCCTCCAAGAGCTTGGCGGCTTCCGTCGCGTTGCCGGCTTCGAGCTGATAGCCCGCGAGCTGCACGCGCGCCTCCACCAAATCAGGACGGATGGACACCGCCTGCTGGAAGTCCTTCATCGCGCCGGCGCGGTTGCCCTGCTCCTTGTAGATCAGACCGCGAAGCAGCAACGCCTGCGCATTGGTGGCATCCCGCGCCGGGTTCTCCGTGCCGAAACCGTCGAGAATGGCCTGCAAGGTGTACAGTGCCAGGTCCAGCCGGCGGCGCCGGTAGTGATCACGAGCGATGGTGACCATCGCGGGGCGATAGTCGGGATTCTTCTTGAGAGCGTCCCGTGCGTATTTCTGGGCTTCCCCGGAATCCCCCTGGATGGACTTCACTTCCGCCATTGCCGCGGGAACGGCCGCGCTCTTCGGCATCTTGGCGAGCTTGCCGTTGAGGTAGGACTCCGCTTCGCTCTCCTTGCCGGTGCGAGCCAAGAGCTCCGCGTAGCCCACGATCGCGGGCTCGTAGTCCGGCACGATGGCCACGGCTTTGGTGTAGGAAGAAAGCGCGCCGCTGATCTCGTTGAGACGCTCCTTGACCACGCCCAGGGAGTAGAAGGCTTGATACGCCTTGTCGTCCGCCTGCGTCGCCTGGGTGAACTGCTGCTTGGCACCCTGCAGATCCCCGGACTGAAACGCCGCCATGCCCGCGGCGTAGGCCTGGGCCGCAGTCGCGTTCATCTTCGGTCGATTGGTGGCCGCCTCACCGCTGGAAGGCGCGTCCGTCACGGCGTACTGCTGCCCGCCTGGGCCGTACACCGCACCGGGACCGCCCGTGGCGGGCGTGTCCACCTTGGTTCCTTCGGGAACCTTCGGCGGCGTCTTCCCACCGCACGCCGAGAGCGAAAGCCCCAGCGCGGCGACGAAAGCGAACGTGAACGACTTGTCGAGTCTCATTCCCATCGCCTCCATCACTGCGCCAGCACAGGGAGCGGGTGTGGCGTCCCCTTCGGTTCGGGCGTGGTGATCTGACCCGGGCGCATGCGCTGGAACATGCCCGGCGTGTAGTTGAGGTCTTTCACCTGGGCCGCGTGCTGCTGCATCTTGGCCTCCCCGATCACGTCCGTGAGAAACGCCAAGCGGCGAATTCCGTGGGTGACCGCGGGATTCGACACGTTGTAGCGACGCGCGAGCACGATGGCATTGCCGTAGCGATCCACGACGATACCGTCCGCGCTGTCGAGCTCCTTGTCGCGAGCGTCGCGCCAGGCCTGCTGTACCTTCACGCGGACGGCGTCAGCCTTCTCCTGAAGGTCCGGATTGTCGCTGTTCTCCGCCTTCTTCAGCAGCGCCTCGGTCTTGGCGTCGAACATCACGAGCTCCGGCGGGCGAGTGTTGTACAGGCCCGTGCGCAGGGCGTCATACACGGTGCCCTGCCGCGCAATGGCCACGGTGGTCCACTCCGGCGACACGTACTTGTCCACCACCCCCTGGAGCTTGTCGTACCACTTCTTCGCTTCGACGGCGTTCTTGCGGTAGGCCTCGATCACCTTGACGGCGGTGCCCTTGTACTTGTGCTTGGGGTTGTCGTAGTC
The DNA here is from genome assembly GCA_020633235.1 of Polyangiaceae bacterium. Taxonomy (NCBI): domain Bacteria; kingdom Pseudomonadati; phylum Myxococcota; order Polyangiales; family Polyangiaceae; species Polyangiaceae bacterium. Next base: position 363,218 of record JACKEA010000002.1, read on the forward strand.
GAAGTTCCGGTCGATGTCCTGCTCCACCAAGGTGTAGTCGGCCTCCGCCGCCATGCTCGCTTCGCGGGAGCCTACTGCGGTGTTCTTGCCGTCCTTGGTGGGCGCCACCTTCTTGTAGGCGTCGTAGGCGGCGATGGTGTTCTGCCACCACTTGTTGGTGTCGCCTTGATTCGATGCCTTCTTCATCTTGCCGACGTAGTACGCGGCGTCGACCACGTACTGCGCAGCCGCCGTGTTCTTCTTGTTGGCGTTGTAATAGTTCTGCATCGACGCCTGCGCCGTCTTGCGCGCGCTCTGGTTGGCGCCCGTGTCCGGCGAGTACTGGTCCCACTTCTTCAGATCCGAGCTGGCGATGATGTAGTCCGCTTCCGCGAGCTCCCTGGGGGAGGCGCCTTGCTCCTTGAAGCGGTTCCTCGCCTTGCTCATCCCGCTTTGGTCGCCGAGGCTCGCATAGAGTGACAGCGCTTGATGCGCCGCCTCGCGCCGATCCTCCGGCTTGAAGTGCTGGATGGAGCTGATCTTGTCGTAGGTCTCCGCCGCCTTCGGGTAGTCGAAGAACAGCACGTAGGCCTCCGCCAACGTGGTGTAGGCGGTGTTCAGGAACTTGACGCGCTCTTCGTACTTCTTCGGCTGGGCGGCGACCGGCGGATTGGCCTTCGGGTCTCCGTTCTTCAGCTTCTGCAGCGTCTTTTCGTCGCCGTACTTCGAGATGAACAGCTCGTACATCTCGATGGCCTTGTCGTACTCGCCCACCTGCTTGTAGGCGAAGGCGCCGTTCATGGCGGCTTCCGGCGCTTCGTCGCGATCCGGTGCGGCATCCAGTGCGGCCTTGTACGCCGCCGCAGCTTCACGCCACTTCTTCTTGCGGGCGGGGCCGTCCGGCATCTTCTCGGCTTCTTCGTAGAGCTTGCGCGCATCCACGTAGTAGGAGCCCTGAATCACCGGCTTGCGCAGGCCCTCTTCTGCCTTCTTGGAATCTTCGTCGTAGGCGCAGCTCTTGCCCTCGGCGAGCTTGCGGCTCTGCTCGGCGTCGTTCTCGAAGTTGCTCATACTGACCAACTTCACCCACGACTTGTGGCCCCACTCGTTCTTGCCGCAGTACTGATCGTACAGCGCCTTGAAACGCGGGCGCGCTTGGTCGAACTGTCCGTAGACGAAGAAGTAGTCCGCCGACTGGAACGCGTACAGAAGACCGTTCTGCTTGGGATCCTGATCCAGCGGGATGCGGGCGTTGTACTCGTCGCGCGCCTGGACGGCGTCCAGAACCGGTTGGGGCAGCGGTGTCTTGACGACCTTGCGGTCCTCGCCTTCGCCGGTGAACTCCACCTCTTCGCGCTTGGCGATGCCGCGGCTGCCGCCGGACTCCTGATTCTGGCGGTAGAGATCCTCGAGCACCTTCTCGGCGATGGTGACCACGTAGTACGCCGCCGGCTGCAGGTACTTGTCGTCCTCGTTCGAGTCGCGGACCGCGACGGCGGCCTCACGCGCCGACGCGATCTCCTGCGGCGTGGGCGTGCGGCCCACGGCGATTTGCAGCACCACCACCCAGTAGCGGGCGTCCGCGAGCCAGAACTTGCTCTCGTAGGCGTCGAGCGCGTTCGGGTCCTGCGCCAGGTAGGCGGCCCAACCCGTTTCCGCGAGGCGATACTCCTCGATCGACTTGTCGATCAGCGCTCGCTGCTCGCCTTCGTCGCTTCGCTCGAGAGCCTGGTTGTACAGCGCCCGGGCCTGGTTGGTGTGGTCCGCCGCCGCGCGCTTCAGGCCGCCCTTCACCAGCGCTTCCGCTTGGGCCAGGGCCTCCGGGTCGTCCCGGTTGGCGTCCGTCCACGGGGTGGTGCCCACATAGGCGGCCAGCTTGGTTCGGGCCTCGAGGGCCTTGGCCGCGTACTCCGCTCGCGCAGCCGAACCTTCGGGAGAGAGGCGGCTCAGCTGGTCGTACAGCTCGGCAACCTTGTTCTGCATCACCGGCGCGTCGCGATCCATCGGGAACTTCTGGAGCGTGAGCTCGAGGGTCGCGATGGCGTTTCGGTTCTGCGTGATCTCGATGAACTCTTGAGCGAGCGCCTTGTAGATCTCTACGGTCCACTTCTTGTCTTGCGGGATCAGCTGGGGGTCTTGCACCCGCTGAATCGCGATCGCCATCTTCTGCTCGGCGATGAGGGGATCCGTTTCCAGATCGAGGACGTCGTTACGGGGAATGTAGGGGTCGTTTGGCGGCGGCCCCTCGAAATCGACGTAGGTCAGCGAGCCCGCGATGTAGGTGTAGGCCTCCTGGCGGAAGTCCGCGCCCGGATCACCCGTCTTCTCTTCTTGCTCGTCCGCGTAGTGGAGCAGCTTGACGAACCAATCGACCGCGGTGTGGTAGCGCTGCTGCTTGAAGTACGTCCAGGCCTGCTTGTACATGGCGACGCCGTACAGCGGCGGCTTCTTGTACTCGAGGGAGTGATCGTACGCGCTGACGGCGCGATTCAGGTTGTAGGGCCCACCGTGGGGATCGATCTGATCGAAGTGGAAGTTGCCGATCTGCCACCAGACCTCGGCCAGGTAGCGCGGCTCTTCTCCGGGCCGAAGCTCCTGGGGCAACGGCTTGCAGTCCGTCGGATACGGATCCTTGAAGGTGAGCTCTTCCTCGTCCGTACCGTAGGGCTGACTTCCCGTGATGGTCGCCTTCTTGGGCTTGGCGCCGGCCTTCTTGCCGCCGGCCTGATCGAGCGGGACGGGGTTCTTGTTGTACCACTCGGTCCAGAACTTGTCGTCGTGGTCCTGGGGCAGCGGCTGCAGCTCGATCTTGGAGGCGTCGTCGGGATCCGGCTTCACCTGGTAGTGGTTCGCGCAGACCAACGAACGCCACGCCTGCTGCCCTTGGTCGAGCTTCGCGGAGTCGGTGTAGGCGTGGCCCAAGAAGTAATGGACCGCGGCAATCTCTTCGTAGTTCGGGTACTCGGCAATGATGCGGCGATAGAGCGCGATGGCGGGATCGAGACCCGTGGAGATGTCCGAGTCCTGGCTTTCGCGGGCGCGCTCTTCGTAGAGCGCGGCGAGACGAAACATGGCGTCCGGAGTGGCAGACGGGTGCGCGTTGTCACCGCTGTACAGGGCGATGAACTTCTCGAGCCGCTTGATGGCTTCGTTCCGCGCATCGACGAGCCCCTTCTTCTCGATCGAAATCTCGCGATCGAGAGCGGACAGGATGCGCCGGCGCCGCTCTTCATAGTGGTGGCGCACGATCATGGTCAGCGTGTCGCGGAAGCTCTTGGCCCCAGACTCGTAGGACTTCGCTTCGTCCTTGAGGATGGCGAGGGCCTTGAGCTGCTGCTCCGTGGGCGGCGGCGGCGGCGGCGCGCCCTTCTTGAGCTTGATGGTCGGCACCGACGCCGCCGGGGCCGGCGTCGCGCTCGCCGTGGGCAGCGCGGCGCTGGCCGCCGGAGCCGCACTCGCCGAGGGAGCGGCGCTCGCAGATGCGGACGCTGCCGGGGCGGGCTGGGACCAGGCCGAACCCGGCAGGAATGCCGCTCCCAGCGCCGTCAGTGCGGCGCTCAGTCCAATCGCTCTCAGAGCACGACTCACAGATCGTCTCCCGCGTCGTCGAGCACCTCACGGAGCTCGTCGTTCAGGTTCTGCTCCTCGCGGGAGCGCTCACGCTGCAAGTTGCGGACTCGCATCCGTTGTTCCTCGCGCACTTCCCATGCCTGTTGGACGATGCCCACGTCCGCGCGGAGCACGATGCTCTTCAGGCGGTCGCGCACCAGGCCGAAGTTCTTCATCGCGATCTCCCCCACCAGGAGCCGGGCCTGCTGGTCCAAGGCGTCGAGATCCCCCGAGTATTTCTCGATGTTGTTGACCTCTGCCTGAACCTCTTGCTCGAGCTTCTTGGCGCGGTCCTCGGCCTCTCGTTCGAGGCTCGCCTTGGTGTTCTCCAGGGAATCCTCGACGGTGTCGGCCCGGGACAAGAGCGGCTGGATCGCCCGGGCGTAGGCTTGCGCGTCGGCGTTGTCCTGGCCACTGGCCACCAGCTGCACCTCGCGGGCAAAGACCTGGCGGAAGCGCCGGCGAACGTTGTCGTCTTCCTGGAAGCGCGAATCCCCGAAGCCGACCTGGACCTTCCCCATGTCGACAGCGTCCTGGTAGTCCTTGATCCGCTTGCGGTAGATCTCGAGGTCTCGCTCGTTGGCCGCGATTTCCGCCTGGAAGCGCTGGCGGCTGTTCGGATCCGAGGTCACGCCGAACTTGTCGGCGTCCTTCAGCACTCGCTTGAGGCCGTTGATGATGGCTTGGATACGGTCCGCCTCCAGCGTCAGGCGCTGGAGCTGTTGGCTCACCTTGTTCCACTGCGTCTCGCCCGCGGACTCACGTCGCGAAAAGTCCCCAGGGGTGACGGGAAGCTGCGCCATGCGCTTCATCAGCGCTCGGCGCTCCGCCCGCACCTTCCCGAGCTCGCCACCGGCGGAACCCGCCTCGTCGTCCATTCCGAGAGCCAGGGTGCGGCGGGCTTGCCCCACCTTGTTGAGCAAGCCGAGCGTCTGCTCCATGGACGCCTGCAGCTCCGGGAACGCGCGCACCCGAGTGCCCGCGCCCAGCACGGCGTTCAGCTTCATGATCAGGCGCCGGGAGCGCTTGATCAGATCCCGGGACGCCGCGACGTCGTCGATGACGGCGAAGGCGCGGTCGTTCTCGGCTTCTTCCCGGGCCCACTGCACCACCACGGGGGACAGCGCCCCACCGGGCTGATCACTGGTCTCCACGTCCTCTTCCACGAGTCGGTCGTAGTACACGGCCGGATCGGTCACGTCCTTGAGGAAGGTGTCGACCTGTTCCCGAATGGGATCGAAGCGACTGCGCACGCTGCGGTACAGCGTGAGGGCCTTGTCGAACTGGCCCGAGCGCAGCATGAGGTCGGCCCGCAACAGGGAACCGTCCGCCAGCCGCAGGCTCTCGGGGTCCGTGATGCTGAGCACCTCCAGCGCGCGCTGAGCGCGTTGGTAGTCCCCGAGGCGCACGTACACCCACGCCAGCTCGTACAGCATGGTCGAGAACTCCGGAGAGGTCCGGTCCACGTGGGAGTAGGCCTCGGCGGCGTCCAGGAAATTGTCGCTCTCGTAGAACAGCCGACCGATCGCCATCCAAGCGAGGTCCACCACGTGGCGGTGCGCCTCGGTGTCGCCCTTCATGCGAGTCACCTTGCGGAACTGCTCGATGGCTGCGGCGTAGCGCGCCTTCTGCACCGGCTGCTCCGGCGCGGCGGTGCCGCTGGTGGCCACCTCCGGCTGATCCGGAGTGGCCGACGGCGGCGGCGCCGCCGGGGCCGCTTGCTTCACCAGCACCACACCCAAGAGGTACTGCGTCTGGTGTGCATAGGGGGAGTCCGCCGCGACGGAATTGAGCGACGACTTTGCGGCGTCGTAGTCCTTCTTGGCGAACAGGGCCTTGCCGCGGGCGTACTGCAGCGAGCCGGACGCGTCCGACTGCGGCAGCTGGTTCAGCTTGGCGAAGATCTCGTCCAGGCGGTTGAGGTCGTCGGTGCGGAGCGAGATGTCGACCAAGCGCGAGACCGAGCGACCGGCGTAGGTGGAGTACGGGCTCTGGGCGCCCTTGTCCAAGAGCTCCATGAACTCGCGCCGGGCGGAGAGGTACTGCTTGGAATGGAAGTAGCTCTCACCCAGCAGGAACAGCGCGTCGGCATTGGAGGCCGCGTCTGCCTTGCCCTGCCGGTAGAGCTCCACCACCTGCGAGAACACGTCGATGGCCCGGTCGTAATCCTTGTTGCGATACAGGATGTCGCCCGCGGCGATGCGCTGTGCCGGCGTCAGCTTCTTGGCCCGAGCGCGGGCCGCGGCTCGTTGCACGTTGGGCAGGTCGGTCTCGACGTTCTTGATCGAGAGCTGAGCGCGGCCCCGAGCGTCCGAAGAGCTCAGCGCCAAGGCCGACCTCGGCACCCCCAGGGACAACACGAGTGCCGCCAACGCCCAACGGGGGGCGCGGTGCAATCCCATCACTTTCCTCCCGTGCCGATGGACAGCGAGCCGGACACGTTCGATTTGCTGTCACCGCCGCTGGACGAAGCGCCACTGGACGGAGCGTTGCCGCTGCGGATCTTCTCGACGTAGCGGATGGCCGGACGTTGCTCCACCGGAGTGGTCACGCCGCCCTTCTCCCAGGCGACGGCCTCGAGCTCGATGGTCTTACCTTCCGTGACCGTGAAGCTGTGGCTCGACTTCACCTCGAAGCGATAGCCGCGCAGGTAGGAGAATACGCCGTAGCCGTGCCCGCGAAGCTGTAGCAACACCTGCAACGTGTGATCCCCGGGCGGAATGGATCCGCTGAAAATCGGGATGTGCTTCTGGCTTGCGAGGGCGCCGGTGTCGTCCTGCTTGTTGTATTGGACCGCGCCGTCGAGAACGAACAACGCCCGCGTGAGCCGGAAGATGTTGCTCATGTCGTTGGTGAACTGGATCTCCGCGCGTGCACCGCCCACGCCACCCGAGAGGATGGTCTCGCTCAGCAAGCTGAGGCGAGTGTGGCTCCGGCGGATCTGCTCCTTCAGCTCGTCGACGCGCTGCTCGAGCTCGCGCAATCGAACCTGATAGGTCGCTCCGTCCATCTTGCCGGTCTCGGCGGGCTTGTCGCCTTCCTTCGGCTGAGCGGTGGTCGCGGCGGTGGGTGCGGGCGTTCCGGTTGCAGGCGTCGTGGTCGCGTCCGCCTTGTCGGCGTCCTTCGCATCCGCGGGCTTCGCCTCGTCCTTCTTCGCGTCCGTCGCCCCCGCGTCGGCCGTGGTGGGCTTGGCGTCCGCAGGCTCGGCACCCTGCGCGTGTGCAGCCCCCGTCAGCAGGAGCAGGGCGAAAACCGCCAACCAGATCACCTTCGAGCGTCGCATCGTTGTCCCTCTCGATGGAATAAGACGAAGGGTAAGGCTATCCGCCGCACCCCAAATCAAAACTCTCGACTAACGACCCCTTATGTTCGGGATTCGCCCAGGCTGCAACAGGGGCGAGCACAGTGGAATGCAACATGGGGGGCCAAGCCCCCATAGCCAATTTCGAACGGCTGGCCGACAGGGGCCAGACCCCGCGGATTCAAAGGCTCTCTCGCGCGTGACCGGCGGCCAGGGCTCCGGTAGATCGAATCCCGTGGCCGCGCGTCGAAAAGTAACGAGCGCTGTCGAGTCTCCGACCCTCGGGGCCTCGCTCGCTCGGCTCGAATGCAGCGGCTCGTCTCGTCGTTACCTGGCGGAAAAGGACAGGTGATGGGGATGGCGGCCGCGCGAGGAGACGCGACGGACGAGATGCTCATGGTGCGCTACCAGCGAGGCGACCGTGAGGCTTTTGGTGAGCTCGTACGTCGGTACGAGCGACCCATCTACAACTTCGTGATCCGACAACTACGACACCCGAGCACCGCGGAAGATTTGACCCAGGACGTTTTCATGCGTGTGGTGCAAAACGCCGCGGACTTCAAACACGAAGCCCGCTTCTCCACCTGGCTCTACACGATTGCCAGGAATCTGTGCGTGGACCAGCACCGCAAGGCCAGCCACCGCCGCCACCCGTCCCTCGATCAACCGACGAGCGGAGACGACGGCGCGCGTCCGCTCGGCGAGTCCATCGCCGATGGCCATCCGAGCGCGAGCGTCGAGCGCGTGGTCGCCGGCTCACAGGTCGCCAGCAAGATCGCCGAGGCCGTCGACTCCTTGCCCGAAGACCAGCGCGAGGTGTTCTTGCTTCGCGAGATCGCAAACCTTCCGTTCAAGGAGATCGCCGCCGTTACCGGCGTGGGTGAGAACACCGTGAAGAGCCGCATGCGCTACGCGCTGGATCGGCTGCAACAGGCCTTGTCGGACTTCGAGGAGTACGCGCGCGCGCTGCGCTGAGGATCGAGATGGACTGCGAGAAGTTCGATCGTGTCGTGCTCGATCTCCTCTACGAGGAGCTGGACGAGCTCACGGAAGCCGCGGCAATGCGCCACATGGAGCATTGCTCGCGCTGCCAAGGCATCGGTCAGCGCTTGCGGGCGACGCGGGAAGTGGGCGTTTTGCCGCTGATCGAGCCGCCTTCGGGCCTCACGGAGCGCATCCTGAAGGCCGAGCAGAGCGCCCGCGCGCAGCTGCCCATTGGCCGTCGCCTCGGCCGTGGTTTCTCCATGATCGCGAGTTACGCCATGCGACCGCAGCTGGCGATGGCCGCGCTGTTCATGCTCATGATCGGAGCCAGCCTGCTCTTGATCCGCGTGCGGCCGGGTGAGCGCGACAGCGTGCGTGTGACCGAGCGTGGCGTACCCGAGAGCGAAGGCGAGTCCGTCGCCATCGTGCCCGTGCCCGAGAAGCCCACCGAGAGCGACACTCCCGGCGCAGCCCAAGCGCACGGTGCTCAGCTGGCTCCGATGAAGCGTTCGCGCTCGGACGAAGGCCCGCCGGAGCCGATGACCGAAGCGGAGGACCAGGCCGCCGAGAAGAAGACCGCGAAGGCGGAAGGCGGCGACGGCGGGGCGTCCCTCTACGATCAGGCGATGAAGAACTACCGCGCCGGAAACTACGTGGAGGCGCAACGCGACTTCGACAGTGTTGCCAATGGCGGTGGTGAAAACTCCGCCTCCGCGGCGCTGTTCGCAGCCCAAGCGGTGCGCGCGTCCTCCGGCTGCACTACTGCTGCGTCGCGTTTCGAATCCGTGGGCACCAAGTTCCGGGGCTCGGGTGTGGGCAACGAGGCGACGTGGCAAGCGGCAGACTGCTACCGCTCGCTGGGTCGCACCGAGGACGCTCGTCGCAACTACCAGGCATTGCTCGAAGCTCCTGGCTACGGGGATCGCGCGCAGCTCGCGCTGGCCGCGCTGGATACGGACCGCGTGGCGAGCCGCAAAGCGAAGGCCGCCGCGGGCGCTTCCCTGCCGGCCGTCAAAGCCGCGCCGGCCCCCGCGAAGCCTGCCGCGAAGCCCACCACCGAGCCAAAGACGGACACCCCGGGCAACGCCTTTTGAGGGTCTTGTCGGGACGGCGCGGAACCGCTGCGGCGCGCGCCGCGGCGTGACGACGACCCGCGACGGGGCGCGCGCCGCGGCGTGACGACGACCCGCGACGGGGCTCGCGCCGCACCAACAAATGAAGACGAAGAAATCGGCCCGCGAGTCCCTCGGCGTCGCGAGTCCCTCGGCGTCGCGAGTCACTCGGCGTCGCGAGTCACTCGGCGGGGAGCATCGCTTCGTTGTCGCCGGCGTCGCCGACGGCCACGTCCGCCGAGGCGAGATCCAGCTTGCCGCCGTCCGGGGGCTCGAAGGGCGGCCGGCCCACTTGCTCGGTGCCGAGCTTGGGGAAGAAGGGCGCGAGCAGGTACTGCACGAAGAAGAAGCCCCACATGCTCTTGTGCATCAACCGCGGGTCGATGTTCGGCGCGAGCCTTTCATGCACGTCGCGGAGCTTGCTCCAGTGCGTGCCGGCGTTCTCGTGATGAGCGGCGTGCAGCCCGTTGTTGAACAGGCAGAAGTTGATGCCGCGGCCCACGAAGCTCCGGGAGTGGTTGTGCCGCGACCACGGATCCGTGTGCACGTGCTGCACGTAGTTGAAGAACATGATGGTCCACAGCGCGAACATGGCCGGGACGGCGCACGCCAGGCCCCACACGAAGAGCCCGGTGCGGACGCCGTGCAGGCCGATGGCCAGGGACAAGAGCGCCACGTGAGAGCCCACGAACACCACGTACTGGCGCACGATGCGGCGATAGAGCTTCTTGTTCTGGCTCTTGGCCTTCTTGATGAACGCGTTGGTGGGATCCGCCTGGAAGTAGCCCGAGATGAACGGGTACGTGATCGCCATCAAGGCGTTGTGGCGATTGGTGTAGCGCCAGGTGATGGTGGCGTCCCCGGCCCGGTTCACGAACTTGTGGTGGTTCAGGTTGTGGGTGGGGATCCAGGCGAACGTCGGATAGCCGTAGAAGATGGAGATCACGCTCGCGAAGATCTCGTTCGCCACCTTGCCGTGGAAGGTGGGGCAGTGGTTGTGGTTGTGAGCGATGACGCCGCAGGTGAGCGCGAAGTAGCAAGACAGCCAGAACAGGTAGGGCGTGAGCGTGGGCTTCGCGAACTGCACCGCCACCAGGGCGATGGTCATCGCTACCCACAGCAAGGTCTTGATATCGGCTGCAAAACGTAGGCGCATCGTCGCTCCCATCACCCCCACGGCCCGGCTTTTGTCACGAACGGCGCCACCGGTCCAGCGCACGGCCGACACTCCGGCGCGAACTCCGCTTCGCACTCGCCCTAATTCTTAGCGGCTTCGCGCACGTAGGCGATGGTGTGGATGGCATCCACGATGCGCTCGCGGTCCCCCACCCCGAGCTCCACGAACTGCACTCCCATGCCGGGATTCAGGTTCTCCGCGAGCACCTTGACGGGGTTCACCCACTGCACCTCGCCCTGGAGCACGAAGGGCTCGCGCGCTCCGGGCGGAGCGAAGCGCAAGGTGAGCCGGGTGCCGACGGGCAAGGGTTCTCGCGTGCTCACGAAGATGCCGAGCTCGGAGATGTTGGTGATGGACGCGTACAGGAACGTGTCTTCCGTCTCGCAGTCGACGGACCACACGACGTCGACGCGATCTGCCGCCCGCCGCTCGCTCGCTTCCGATCCGTCGTCCGCCACGAACGGGCCTTAACCTCGTTTTTCGCCGCTGTCACGAGATCAGCGCACGCGCAGTCGTCCCGCCTCCAGGCGATTGTCGTTCTGGCGCCCGCGCTTGACCTCGAGGCGGCGACTGCCGATGAACAAGCCGTAGAACACGGAGTATTCGCCCGGCGTGAAGTTGGGCTCCAGCGTGAACTCGTGGATGTCCGTGACGTAGTCGCCTACGCGCCAGAGGTGTAGCGGGTATTTCCCCTCGAGCGTGGGGTGATCCCCGTTGTAGCGGCGCTGGAAGCCATCGATGTGGATGAACGTCTCCCAGTTGCCGGAAATGGGCGTGACGACCTTGTAGTAGATGCGAAACTGATACGGCTTGCCCGGCACCACGGAGTCCACCACCTTGCCGTCGGGGGTGGTGACCTCCCAGCCGACGTTGTCGAGCTGGTTGCCGAAGTTGGCGTTCAAGGGGTTCGCCGGGTGCGGCGCTTGATCCAGGATCCAAGCATCGAAGGGATTCTGGCTCTTCTCCCCGGGGGCCAGGCGGTTGCTCACCAGCAGGATCTCGCTCGAGCGAGCGTCCAGCACCGGCAGGTTCGTGGGGGGCTTGCTGCGGCCGCGATACATGCTGTTGAGCTGCGGCAAGTCGGAGGCGCGGGTCACGATCCAACGACGTTCCTTGCCCTCCATCAGCCACTCGAAGGCGGTGGGGGCGTTGTTGAACGTGGGCACCTCGCGGCCGGCGTAGTAGCTGGCGCTGCCGCTGCCCACACCAAGCAGCGCCAAGCGCTCGTCCTTGCCCAGGTTCTCGTAGGCCTCGAACACCTCTTTGGGGGAGATCTGCGCGGCCAGCGCGGGGTAGTAGCCGAAGCTCATCACGGCCCCGAAGGCGACCACGGAGCCGATAGCCACCACGGCGCGACGCACCGGTAGCAGGTCCAAGACGAGGCGCGCGACGTCGCGACCGATCATGACCAGCGGTGGCAGCACCAGCACCAGCACCAGAAGCCCGATCCAGCCCACCATGGCCAGCTCTCGAACGTCGCGGCTCATGCCCTCGAACTGCCGCCAGTGGAACTTCTCGTGGCTCAAGAAGGTGAGCAGTCCGTAGCCGATGAGGGCCGCTTCGGCCACCAGCAAGGTGAACCACAGGTTGCCGTTCCACAGGCTGCGGATCGTCTTCAGATAGCCGAGGTACTCGTCCTTCTGGAATCGCGGCTTGCCTTCGCCGTCCTTCTCCATGAAGGCCACGAAGAACAAGGCCACGAACGCCAGCGTCGCGATCTTGAGCATGCGAGTGCCCGCCACCTTGAAGGAGTCCGGGAAGCGCGCGCCCTCCACCACGAAGGCGGACAGGCCCTTGTCCGGGATCTCCCGGAAGTCCTCGAAGAACAAGATGGCGAGGGCGGCGACGCCCATGGCCAGCGTGCGAGAGCCGGGGGCGTCCTTCTCGAACTCGCGAAACGCCACGCCGGCAATGGCGGCCAGGGCGAACACGCCGCCGTAGGGCAGCGTCCCGACGTAGCGCGCCATCCAGCCATAGATGCCGAGGGCGGTGCCGGACAGCACGATGAGCAGCACCCGGAGGGCGAGCTGCCGCTCGTAGGCCTTGGGATCCGTCTCGGAGGGAGCGCGCAGCAGTCGCCCGATGGCAAAGGGCAGGACCGCGCTCCAGGGGAACAGGCCGTGCCCGAGATAGTGGATGACCTCGTCGAAGGTAGGCAGCTGCCGCGGCGGATTGATGGGCGCCCCCACCCACATGGAAAACTTGGTGGGTGTGGCCGCTGCCGTGCCGAGGGCGTTCAGCCCGAGCGCCAGCGCAGCGATGCCGATCAGCAGGGACGCGCCGCCGACCAGGGTCGCGAAGGCATCCCCGGAGCGCGGCACCGAGAGCCGAATCGTGGCCCACGCGAGCCCGATGCCGAGCGCCGGGATCGCGACGCCGATGAGAGCGCCGCGGGTGCCGAAGCCCGCCGCCAGGCCGACCAAACCGAGCAGTGCCCATAGTCCCCGCCGCACGCTGCGAGCCTCGGCTCTATCGAAGGCAGCGATGCCCAGACCACACGCAGCGATGGCGATGGAGGCCATCGTCACGATGTCCCCGAGGATGGTGCGCGCGTGGACGAAATAGAGCGGCATGGTCGCCAGCGCCAGCGCCGAGAATGCGCCCGCGGCGCGATCCGCGAGGCGGCTCACCAGCGCATAGGTCGCGAGCACTCCAACCAGACCCCACAGCGCCAGCGGCAAGCGGCCCGCCCACTCGTGCAGGCCGAAGAGACGAAAGCCGAGGGCGACGCTGGTGAACGGCAGCTGCCCCCGAGCCAGCTCTCCCAGCGTGGGCACCGAGTTGACGGCGTCTTGCAGCGCCAGCGTCTGGGGGCCGCCGAGCAGATTCAGGGCGATGCGCCGAGCGAGATCCGCGACCTTGAGCTCCGGCGGATCCCACAGGCCACTGGCGCTGATGGGACCGAACAAGCTGGCGAGGGTAATGACGGCCGTCGTGAGCAACAGCAGTCGCCGCTTGTGGGAGCTGGGCGGCGCGGCGGTGGCAGCTTGGGGCGCTGCCTCGGCCTCTTGGCCGGCCTTCGAGTCTCCGAGAGCGGTCGCGTCGGCGTGTGCCATGCTCGCGGGTCACGTAAATCAACCCTCGGAATTCCACAAGCGAAGGTTGGCGGTCGGCTGGTTTGGATCGCGGATTGGCACTAGGCTCCGCGCCTCCATGCGTTTCGGGACCGTGGCCCTGGTGGGCCGCTCCAACGTCGGCAAGTCGACGTTCCTCAATGCCGCCCTGGGCGAGCCGCTGGCGATCGTGTCGGCGCTGCCGCAAACCACGCGGGACGCCCTGCTGGGAGTGGTGAACCGCTCCGACGCGCAGATCGCCTTCCTGGACACGCCAGGGCTGCACCGGCCGCGCTCGGAGCTCGGCCGCCGCATGAACGCCGCGGCCGTCGATGCCGCCCGTAGCGCCGATGTCGTGATGCTCATGACGGACGTTCCCGAGCGACGGGATCCGCGCTGGCCGCGTTCTGCAGTGGAGCGCGACCGCGCCGTCCTGGAGCTGGTGCCCAAGGACCACCCGACGCTGCTGGTGATCAACAAGGTCGACTTGGTGCACGACAAGAGCAAGCTGTTGCCCTTGATGACCGACTTCCAGGCCGCCCTGCCAGGGGCCGAGATCGTCCCCATCAGCGTGCGCCAGGACGGCAGCGTCGATCGTGTGCTCGACGCCTTGGCGAAGCTCTTGCCGGAGGGCCCCGCGGGCTACCCGGAGGACACCCTCACCAATCGCTCGACCGCGTTCTTCGTTCGCGAATACGTGCGGGAGCAAGTGCTGGCCCAGGCCGCCCGGGAAGTGCCCCACGCCGTGGCGGTGACCATCGACGCCATCGAGACCGGACCCAAGGTGATGATCGCCAAGGCCACCTTGCACGTCGAGAAGGAAGGCCAGCTGCGCATCTTGGTGGGACGCGGCGGCGAGCGCATTCGCGACATCGGCATCGCCGCCCGGGAACGCATCGAGCAACTGCTCGGCCAGAAGCTCCATCTGGAGCTGTTCGTGCGCGTCAGCCCGCGCTGGAAGAACGTGCCGCGGCAGCTGGCGGAGCTCGGCTACGACACACCGGCGGACGCCGAAGCAGACGCCAAGCTTCCAGTGGCACGCGGCGCCCGCCGCGTACGGAGGAAGTGACGTGACCCCCATCGTCGCCATCGTGGGGCGGCCCAACGTGGGCAAGAGCACGCTGTTCAACCGCCTGACGGGCAAGCGGCTGGCCATCGTGCACGACGCGCCGGGGGTGACGCGGGATCGCCACTATGCCGACGCCCACGTGCACGGCCGCGACATCACACTGATCGACACCGGAGGCTTCGATCCCGATACCGACGATCCGATGGGTCAGGGCATCGCCCGCCACGTGCGCGCCGCCATCGCCGAGGCGGACGTGGTCATCTGCGTGCTCGATGGCAGCGCGCCGCCCACGCAGGCGGACCGCGAGGCAGTGCAGCTCTTGCGACGCAGCGAAAAGCCCGTCATCTACGCGGCCAACAAGGCGGACAGCGACAGGCGCGCCCAAGAGGCCACGGAGCTCTACGAGCTGGGCATCGATCGACTGATTCTCATCTCCGCCCTGCACGGCCGTGGCACCGCGGAGCTGGAAGCGACGCTGCGGGAAGCGCTCCCCGCAAGGCAGGAGGACACCGGAGCCAGCGACCCTGGCGAGTTGCCCCGCATTGCCCTGCTCGGGCGCCCCAACGCGGGCAAGTCCTCGCTGTTCAATCGCCTGACGGGGTCCGAGCGTTCGCTGGTGGACGCGCGCCCCGGCACCACACGGGATCCCGTCGACTCCGTGGTGAGCTTCGAGGGCAAGGACTTCGTGTTGGTCGACACCGCCGGCGTCCGCAAGAAGCCGAAGGTGGATCGCGGCGTGGAGTCTGCCAGCGTGATCCGAGCGCTGCGCATGGTGGAGCGCGCCGAGGTGGTGATCCTGATGGTGGACGGCTCCGAAGGGCTGGCGGAGCAAGACGCGCGCCTCCTCGGGCTGTGCACGGATCGCGGGCGCGCCGTGATCATCGGCCTGAACAAGGCCGACTTGCTCGACAAGCAAGGTCTGAAGCGCGCTCGGGACGACGCCCGGGACGCCGTGCGCTTCGCGGGTTTCGCCCCGGTGGTGGAGCTCAGCGCCAAGACCGGGCGCGGCGTGCGAGCGCTGCTCGACGAAGTCTGGCGCGCCCGCGAGGAGTTCTATCGCCGCGTGCCCACCGGAGAGCTCAACCGATTCTTCGAGCAGGTGCTGGCGGAACGCCCGCCGCCGACCCGCGGGGGGCGCGCGCCGCGCATCTACTACATCACGCAGGCACAGACGGCCCCGCCGGTGTTCGTGGCCATGAGCAACGCCCCAGGCCAGATCGACAAGAGCTACCAGCGCTTCGTGGTGAACCAGATCCGAAAGAGCTTCGGCTTCTCCGCGGTGCCCATCAAGGTCGTGTACCGACAGCGCGGGGATCGCTCCTGAGTATTTCTGTTGCTGCGCCGCGGAAACGGCCCCGCGAGGTTCCGCGCCGCAGCGACAAGAAAATGCTCAGGGCGGACACAACAGGGCGGAGATGCCGGCGAGCGTTTCGATGTCGTGGACGTCGCTGGGCAGCGCGGGAATGTCGATGCGCACGGGGTGCGGGTCGGCACCCACGATCACCTGCTCGAGCTCGGAAACGTGGGTAGCGTCGAGCTCGGCCAGCGCCGACTCCTCTTCGAGGGCGCGGAGCAGCCGCTCGCTGCCGCCGGCGTCGAGCTCCAAATGGTGCCGCTCCACCGCGGACTTCACCTGTTCCAAGCTCGCGCTGGAGCGCGGGCGGCGGTGGACGCGATTGACCACGAAGGCGTCGCGCCGCATGTCCTGCTCCTCCAGCCGCTCGGCGAAGAATACCGCTTCGCGAATGCTGGCCGGCGCAGGCGTGGTGACGATCACGTAGGCGAACTCGTCGCCGCGAAAGGCCTTGGCCACCTCCGTGGCGCGTTCGCGGAAGCCACCGAACAGGTCGTTCAGGTCGGTGATGAACTCGGCCATCTGCTCCAGGAAGCCACCGCCCGTGAGGCGGCCGATGCCGCGTAACACCACCGCCACGCTGCGCGCGACCAGGTTCAGGGAGAACTTGCCTCCGGATTCGAAGGCCTGGATGAACCAGCGCATGGCGGCGCTGTCGAGGGCGTTGATCAGGCGATTGGGAGCATCCAGGAAGTCGAGCGCGTTGCTGGTGGGGGGCGTGTCCAGGATGATGAGGTCGTAGGCGGTGTCGCGCTTGACGGAGAGGAGCTTCTCCATCGCCATGTATTCCTGGGTGCCCGCCAGGCTGGTGGAGACGTACTGATACAAGCGATTGTTCAGGATGCGATCACGCGCTTCGGGGCTCGAGGCGTGGCGCACCACCAGCTCGTCGAATGTGCGCTTGGTGTCGAGCATCATCACGGTGAGGCTGCCGCTGACCTCGACCCCAGCGGCGCGAAACAGCGCGTCGTCCACCCGAGTGGCCTCCCCCGTCATGCGATCGAGGCCCAGGCTGTTGGCGAGCCGCTTGGCGGGATCGATGGTGAGGCACAGCACTCGCTGGCCGCGCTGGGCGGCAGCCAGACCCAGGGCGGCCGTGATGGTGGTCTTGCCGACGCCGCCGCTGCCCACGCACAGCACCACGCGGTGGTCGTCGAGCAAGGGGCGGAGGGACTGGGACATGAGCCGAATGCCGCCTTTACCACGACGACGCCGGCCCGCGGCAGCACTCCATCGGGGAAAAAGTTGGCCCACGACTTGCGGCCCTGCGAAAAGGTCCCGCCATGGATGCGACAGTCGGCGCGATCTATTCGGGGGCGGCGGAACGACGTAGCGACCGCAGCACCGACGCTTTGGGCGCCCTTTGTCGCATGCTCGATGCGGCCCGGCGGGAAGGAGCCGTGGAGGCCCTCGCCGTCGCCGACGAGACCGGCGTGCTGGTGGCGGGCTCGGGATTCTGGGAGACCTGTGAGGAGCTCGCCGCCTTGGCTCCCCTGCTCCCCGCCGACGAGCCGGCCAACGACGTCGTTCCGACACGGCTGGACGTGCTCAGCCGACGGACCGAGGTGCGGCGCCTGAGCATCGACGGCGTGTCGGTGCTCGTGTGCGGCGCGGGGGACGGCGCGCAGCTGGACGCGGCGTTGGTACGAGTCGCTGGTGGCTGCGCCCGGATCTTGGGGCGTTCTCGTCTGGCCTGACCGCCCCGACCTGGTGCTACCCTCGCCGCCTCATGCGCGGCTTCGTGGATCTGCACTGCCACTGGATCGCGGGGATCGACGACGGTGCTCGATCCCCCGACGAGAGCTTGGCCATGCTGCGCGCTCTCAAGAGCATCGGCTTCGATCGCGTGGTGGCCACGCCCCACATGCGACCGGGAATGTTCGACAATGCTCGAGAGGATCTGCGGGCCGCCTACGATCGCATGGCGCCCCACCTCGCGACGGACGGCGAGCTGCCGGAGGTCGCGCTCTCGAGCGAACACTACTTCGACGAAATAGTGTTCGGGCGCATCATGAACGGGGAAGGCTTGCCCTACCCCGGCGAAGCAGCCGTGCTGCTCGAGTTCTACGAGATCGACTTCCCGCCCATGATCGACCATCGGCTGTTCGACATCCGCGCGAAGAGGCGGCTGTTGCCGGTGATCGCCCACCCGGAGCGCTACCGCTGCATCTGGCGCGATCCGGAGATCTTGGAGCGACTGGTGGACTCGGGCGTGGCGGCGCTGCTCGACGCCGCAGCGCTGATCGGCAAGTACGGACGCAAGCCACAGCGTTCGGCCGAAGAGCTTCTGGAGCGAGGCCTGTACCATGCGGCGTGCAGCGACGCGCATCGCCCCGCGGACGTCGACGAAGTGAAGGCGGGCATGGATCGCATCGCCCAGCTGTACGGAGCGGAAGAGGTCGATTTCCTGTTCCGCGAGGGGCCCCTCGACCTGCTTTCGGGGAAGCTGCCGGAGTGAGCCCGCGCCCGAGCAGCGTCGGCCGGGGCTGGCTTTCGCGCCACTGGTTCAAGTTGGTCACGTCCCTGGCCATCGGCGCCGGCTTCGTGTGGCTGCTCCACGCCGGAGCCTTGCCCATCATTCCGGGTCGCGACGCCTTTGCGCGCATGCGCTGGTGGACGATCCCCGCCTACGTGGTGCTGTGGTCCGTCGTGCACTGGCTCCGAGCCGCCCGTTGGTACTGGCTCTTGGAGCCGATTCACCGCGTTCCCCTCAAGCGCGTGGTCAACGTCGCGTTCATCGGGTTCTTGGCCATCGTGGTGCTGCCGTTTCGGACGGGCGAGATGGTGCGGCCCATCCTGGTCCGCAAGAAGGGGCAGCTCTCCGGCTGGGCCGCGACCGGGACCATCGGCGCCGAGCGCATCATCGATGGCCTGGTGCTGAGCTTGTTTCTGTTCGCCGGGCTGTCGCTGTCCCGGCCGCTGGATCCGTTGCCGAGCCGCATCGGGAATCTGCCGGTGCCCGCCGCGGTGGTGCCCAGCGCCGCCTACGCTGCGTTGGTGCTGTTCGCCGCCGCGTTCGTGGCCATGGGCGTGTACTACTGGCGACGGGAGCTGGCCCGACGCATGACCCATTCCGTGGTGGGGCGCTTCTCGCCTCGCCTGGCGGATTGGCTCGGTGAACGCGTCGAGAAGGTGGCGGAGGGCCTCCGCTTCTTGCCCGAAGCCCGCTACAGCGCGCCCTTCATCGCAGTCACCATCCTGTACTGGCTGACCAACGCCCTCGGCTCCTGGCTGCTGGCCTGGGGCTGCGGCTTCGATCAGATGGACTACTGGGAGGCCTGCGTGAACATGGGCGTCTTGGCCCTGGGCATCTTGCTGCCCAACGCCCCGGGCTTCTTCGGCGCGTTCCAGATCTCGGTCTACGCTGCCCTGGCCATGTACTTCGCTCCTGAAGACGTGGTGGGACCGGGCGCAGCCTTCGTCCTGATCCTGTACCTGGCGCAGACGGGCATCACCATCGCCGCGGCGGCCTGGGGCTTCGTGGCGGAGCACGAGAGCGTGCGCGAGGCGCTGACTCCAGAGACCAAGGACCTGGAAGCCCGCGCGTAAAACTTGCCCACCCGCGCCGGGGTGGGGCACCACGGCAGGCGATGAAGAAGCTCTGGCTCCTCGGCGCCGCGGGCCTGGTGCTGGCATCCGTGATGAGCGCGACGGGCGCCTCGGCCCGGGTCGAAGGCGATTCCGAGTACAGCAAGGCGCTGACCTACAACGGAGCGCTGCGCTACCTGCGAGTCGACATGGGCTACGAGGTGGTCGAGAAAGACCCCGACGCGGCCTACATCCTGTTCCGCTACGAGCCGCCGGGGCACAAGCAGCCCACCAACGGCTCGGTGGAAATCGTCGAGACCCGCGACGACGTGAAGGTCTTCGTGCAGCTCCCCCAGATGCCCAGCTACCACGAGACGGTGCTCCGGGACGGGCTGATGAAGAAGCTCCGCACCGAGTACGGAGCCCCTCCGAAGAAGAAGAAGAAGCCCGCGCCAAAGCCCATCGCCGACGCCGGAAGCGACTGAAGGCGTTGGCAGGCGGGGGCTTGTGGGGATAGATGAGGCCCCCGGCTCGATGGATCTCCCCGAACCCGCCTTGCCCGACGCGATCGGGCGCTACCAGATCGTCCGTGCGCTGGGACACGGCGCCATGGGACGCGTGCTCCTGGCCCGAGATCCCGTGCTGGACCGCCTGGTAGCCATCAAGCTGCTCCGGGACGACCTGAAGCTTCCGCCGGAGCAGCGCCAGAGCTTGTTCGATCGCATGCGGCAAGAAGCGCGCGCCTCCGCGCGGGTGCTGCACCCCAACATCGTCTCTCTCCACGACATGGGGGAGGATCCGGAGCTCGGGCTCTACCTCGTGTTCGAGTACGTGGAAGGCGTCACCCTGAAGGAGCGCCTCGGGCGGGGGCCGCTGGGCCCCGAGGCAGCCGCCAAGGTCGCCCGCGAGATCGGTGACGCGCTGAACACGGCCCACGCGGCGGGCGTGCTCCACCGGGACATCAAGCCGGAGAACCTGATCTTGTCGCGCACCGGCGCCAAGATCGCCGACTTCGGCATCGCGCGGGTGCCGGATTCCACCCTGACCCGGGACGGCGGGCTGCTCGGCACGCCGGCATACAGCGCACCGGAGTCGATCCACCACGGCAAGTTCTCGCCGCTCACGGATCAGTTCAGCCTGGCGGCCACGTTGTACGAAGCCATCAGCGGTCGGCGCGCCTTTCCGGGAGAGGACGCGTTGGCCGTCGCCACACGCATCGCCACGGAGTATCCGCCGCTGATCGCCGCGGCGTCGGGGTTGGATCCGCACGTGGACACGGTGCTGCTGCGGGCGCTGGACAAGGAGCCCAAGAAGCGTTGGCCCAGCACCGACGACTTCGGGCGCGCGCTGTCCGAAGCGCTGCTCGCCGCGCCGCGCTCGCACATGCCGACGCTTCCGGACCAGCGCCGCGAGCAGGCCATGCGCCACGGCGCCGAACGCCGCGGCGCGCGCCTCGCCATAGGCGGCTTCGTGATCGGCGCGTTGCTCGGCGCCGGAGGCCTGTGGATCTATTCGCGACAGGACACGTCGCCGCTGCCCGCACCCATCGCCTCCACCGCCCCCACGGCGGAGCCCATCGGCTTTCTCGCCGAGAGCCCGCCGACGCGTGCGAAGCGCAGTGCCGAAAGCGAAGAGCACACGCATCGCACCGTCACGGAGCGCGATGCAGGCAGCGACGACGCGACCGACGCCGACGCGGACGGAGCGACAAATCTTCCAGCCCTGATGAATGAAGACGACGATGCTGGAACCCCGAGCGCCGATGCGGGTGTCAGCGTCAAATCGAAGCCGAAGTCACCTTGACCCCCAACGCTCGGCGGCGGTATTTGCGCTGCGTCCTTTGTCGCTCGTGCTCGAGCGCGGAGCGACTTGGCACTTGGGATCCATCGGAGGAATTCGCATGAAGCTCGTCAGCGTGCTCGCAGCACTCAGCTTGTCGGTCGTCGGTCTCGGAGCGTGCAGCTCCAGCAGTGATGGTGGAAGCGGCGGCGGTGCCGGCACCGCGGGCGGTGGCAGCGGCGGCACAGGCGCTACCGGCGCGACCGGCGGCGTGGGCGCTTCCGGCGGTGTGGGCGCGACCGGCGGCGTGGGCGCCTCCGGCGGCGTGGGCGCGACCGGCGGCACCGGTGCCACGGGCGGCGCAGGCGGCACCGGTGGCGCTACGTGCTCGGTGCAGCTTCAAGGTGTGCCGCCGGCGTGCGCGGACTGCGGCGCTGCGAAGTGCTGCAGCCAGTTCGAGGCCTGCATCAACGACACTACGTGCGCGGCGTTCAACACCTGCCTCGGCCAGCACGCTACTGACGCGCAGGCGTGCATCGGCAGCGCCGCGGGAGACACTGCGAAGCTGAAGACTTGCCTCACGGGGCTGTGCCCCACGGACGACAACACGTACACGTCCTGGTTCAGCGGCCAAGCCTGCCTGATCCAGAGCTGTCAGACCGAGTGCGCCGGCGGCTGAGCGTGCACTGTTCAATCGCCGAGGGCCTCCGGGCTCTCGGCGATTGTCGTTTGTAGCGGTGGTCCGCTCGGCGCTTACGGGTTACGCTCTCGCCGTGGCGCGGCGAAGCACGACAACGGTTCTCTGGGCTCTCGGACTCGCGGCGAGCGTGCTCGTCGGCTGCAGCTCCTCCAACAACGACGCGGGCCTCGGAGGCGCCGGTGGCGGCGGAGACGGCGGTCCCCCGCCGGGCTGCTCGAGCGCGCCGGACTGCAGCAGCTGCCAAGCGTGCTTCGATACCTGCTTGTGTAACACCGGGGATCCGAACGGCTGTCTGACCCAATGCGCTGCGGGCACGGGGGGCGCCAGCAGCGGCGGTTTTGGCGGCAGCGGGGCCGTGGGCGGCAGCGGTGGCGTGGGCGCCACCGGCGGCAGCGGCGGCACGCCGTCCGGCGGCAGCGGCGGCGTGGGCGCCACCGGCGGTAGCGGCGGCGGCGGCACCTGCGCGGTGCAAGTCCAGACGGGCAGCGCGGCGTGCGACCAGTGTGTGGGCTCGAACTGCTGCTCCCAGCTACAAGCCTGCTTTGGCAACACCGCCTGCTCCGGCCTCAACAGCTGTCTCGGGCAGTTCTGCTCCAACGCCTCCAACCTGAATACCTGCGCGAGTCAGTTCTGCTCGCAGTACCTGTCGGGAGCCAACGCGTTCAACGCGATGTTGCAGTGCTTCCAGACGGCGTGTGCAGGCTCGTGTTGAGGTGACGGTGCGCGCGCTCGGACGATGGGCCCTGCTCGGGCTCGGGCTGGGTCTGCCCATCGTCGGAGCACCTTCGACGCTACACGCCGCCGACACGCGTCCTCACTTCGGTCGCGAGGCGAAGAACCCCGCGGAGCACGCCGTCACGGGTGGTCTGGTCACCCTGCGTGCGCCGCGCTCGCTGATGATCCGGGTGCCGGCTTCCACGTTCTACATGGGCTCCACGGTGACGGAGGTGCTCGACGCCGTCGCCATGTGCGCCCGTGAGCCCCTCGGCCATCGCTGCCGCGAGGAGATGTTCTCCGACGAGCTCAGTCGCCACCGCGTGCACCTCGACGGCTACTGGCTGGATCGCACCGAGGTCACGGTCGAGGCCTATGGCCGCTGCGTCGCCCTCGGGCGCTGTCGCGCCCAGCCATTTGCCGACGGCGCCGAACGCTTCAATCGCCCCCGCTATCCGGCCACCTTCGTGAGCTGGGACGACGCCCGGGACTACTGCAAGTTCCGCGGCGCCCGGCTGCCCACGGAGGCCGAGCTCGAGCGGGCCGGCCGGGGCGTGGAGAACCGCCGCTTTCCCTGGGGCAATCTGTACAACTCCCACGCCGCCAACCACGGCCGCTTGGGCCTCGACACCACCGACGCCGGCGACGGCTTCTCCGAGCTGGCGCCGGTCGGCTCGTTCCCCGCCGGACGCACTCCCGAGGGCTTCCTCGATCTCGCGGGCAACGTCGCCGAGTGGGCGTCGGACCGCTACGTCCCGGGCTACGCCGAGGGCGCCACGACCAATCCCAAGGGCCCGCCGAACCTGCTCGGCACCGCCGGCCGCGTGGTTCGCGGCGGGCACTACGGCAGCGCCGGCCCCTGGCTGCGCAGCGCGGCCCGCGGCAACGCCGATCCCACCGCGCGCAGCCCGCACATCGGCTTCCGCTGTGCCCGCTCCGACAATCCCCGTCGCGATGCTCAAGGAAGTGATTGAGCCGACCCCCGCGGTGCAGCTCCCGCTGCATCGCCAGACGACGTTCGTCTTGGTGCGCCCGCACTACCCCGAGAACGTGGGCGCCGCCGCTCGCGCCATCAAGACCATGGGCTTCACCCAGCTGACGTTGGTGAAGCCGGGACGCTTGGCGGCACCTCGCCACGAGATGGCGCTCAAGATGGCAGTGAAATCGCGGGACGTGCTGCTCGCCGCGCCGGTCGTCGACACGCTGCCCCAAGCCCTCGAGGGCGTCGATTTCGTGGTGGCCACCACCGCGCGCCCCGGCGTCAGCGGCGTGCTCGCGCCCCGCACCATCGCTCCGGAGCTGCTCGACCGCGCCGAGCGCGGCGAGCGCATCGCCATCGTCTTCGGCAACGAGAAGACCGGCCTCTCCAGCGAGGATCTGGAGCTGGCCGGCGCCCGCGTCCGCATCCCGATGGCCGCCAACCAGCCCTCCGTCAATCTGGCTCAGGCCACACAGCTCATCGCCTATGAGCTGTTCACGTCGGCGCTGGCACACGCCCAAGGCCCAAGCTCCGCTTGATTTTGTCGGTCCGCCGCGGAAGCGCCGGGGACGCCTACGCCGCGGCAGGCTATATACGCCCTCGATGCTCGTCGATCTTCGTTCCGACACCGTCACCCGTCCCAGCGCCGAGATGCGCCGCCGCATGGCGGCCGCGGAGGTGGGCGACGACATCTACGGAGAAGATCCCAGCGTGCGCGCGCTGGAAGAGCGCGTGGCGTCCCTGCTGGGCAAGGAGCGCGCGCTGTTCGTGCCCTCGGGCACCATGAGCAACCAGCTGGCGCTGATGGTGCAAACGAAGCGGGGCGACGAGATCGTGATCGGCGAGGGCTCTCACTGCGCCTGGTTCGAGTCGGGGGCGGCGGGCGCCCTGAGCGGCGTTCAGATTGCCGTGGCGGGCCAGGGCGGCCTGTTCGACGTGGCGGAGCTCGAGGCCGCCCTCAAGCCGAAGGCGTTCTACATGCCGCGCACCGCGTTGGTGGTGCTGGAGAACAGCCACAATCGCTCGGGTGGCCGCGTGTTTCCCCAAGATGCCGCGGAGCGCGTGGCCGCCCGCGCGCGGGAGCTGTCCCTCGCGGTGCACCTCGACGGCGCGCGGCTGTGGAATGCCGCCGCGGCCACCGGCCTCTCCCTCGAACGCTTGGCGCGCCCCGCGGATACCGTCAGCGTGTGCTTCTCCAAGGGGCTCGGCGCACCGGTGGGCTCCGCGCTGGTGGGCCCCGACGCGCTGCTCACCGAGGCTCATCGCTTCCGTCGCATGCTCGGCGGCGCCATGCGGCAGAGCGGCATCCTGGCCGCCGCGGCGCTGTACGCGCTGGACGCCAACATGAGCCGTCTCGTCGAAGACCACGACAAGGCCAAGGCCTTTGCCCGAGTGCTGAGCCAGGCGCGGGGCGCGAGGGTGGACGTG
The DNA here is from genome assembly GCA_020633235.1 of Polyangiaceae bacterium. Classification (NCBI taxonomy): domain Bacteria; kingdom Pseudomonadati; phylum Myxococcota; order Polyangiales; family Polyangiaceae; species Polyangiaceae bacterium. Next base: position 387,984 of record JACKEA010000002.1, read on the forward strand.
TCGGCGGTAGAGACGAACATCGTCAACGTGGTGCTCGAGCGCGCGAACGAAGACGCCGTGCTGGCAGCCGCGAAGGAGCGCGGAGTGCTGCTCGGTACCATCGCCCCGCGCACGCTGCGCGCCGTGATGCACCTGGACGCGAGCGCAGCGGACGTGGAGCGCGGCGCGGGGCTCCTCGCCGCCGTGATCGAAGAGCAGACCCACGCCGCCGAGGAGCACCACACGTGAAGCGCGGCTTGGCGCTGGTCGTCGCCTGGGCCGTGGCGGGCTGCGCGCCGAGCCTGCCGGAGCCGTACCTGCAGGATCGCGCGGCGGCAGAGCGCGCGTATGCGAGCGGCCGCTACGAGGAAGCGGCGCGCCACTGGCGCGCCGCCTACCAGAGCGCCGACAAGAAGCGCGACCGCGCGGAGGCACTCTATCGACAGGCCGCGTCACTGCGACGCGCGGGGCAGAACGAGGACGCGCGGCGAGTGCTGGAAGAGCTGCTGAAGAACTTCCCCAAGAGCTCCCGCGCGGCGCGCGCCGCCTATGACGTCGCGCAAATCGAGATCGACACCGGCGACCCGGCGCGAGGTTACGCACTGCTCGAGCAAAGCATGGTCGACCGCCCTGCCTCCGGCCTCGCTCCCCGAGCGCTGGTGCAGTACGCGAGCTGGCTGCAGGACCAGAAGGGGGGCGAGGCGGCGCTGGCTTGGCTCGAGAGCCTCGACGCGCGCTTGGGCAAGACGGAGCTCGGCGAGAGCATCGCCTACGCAAAAGCGAAGAAGCTCGACGAGCTCGACCACCAAGACGCCGCTCTGGCCGCCTATCTGTGGGTGGCCGATCACTATCCCTACCCCGACGGCGCCTACTGGGACGACGCCCTGTGGTACGCCGCCAAGATCGAGAAGCAGCGCTCCCACCCCGCCCAGGCCGTAGAGCTCCTCGAGCGCATGCTGCACCAGCGGGAGCCGTCCCACTTGCAGGGCAGCTACGAAAAGCCGCGCTACGCCGAGGCTCAGTTCGAGATCGCGAAGCTCTACCGCGACGCGTTGAACCAACCCGGACGGGCGATGGACGCCTTCCACCAGGTATACGCGAGCTTCCCCACCACGCTGCTCCGAGACGACGCCCTGTGGCAGGAAGCGCTGCTGGCGCGGAAGGCCGGCGATGGGCGCCGCGTGTGCAGCGCGGTCACCACGCTGGCGAAAGAGCTGCCCGACTCACGCTACGCGCCGTGCGCGCGCGCCCTGTGCCCCTCGGCGCCGACGCCCAAGGGCAGCCACAGCTGTCACGCCTACGTGCTCAGGGATCTCGAACCCTGAGGCCAGCGCGCCGGACCAACAAACTCGGGCGCATTTCACGACTTGGTGAGATGCGCTCTAGTCTTCGTCGACGAAGTCGTCATCGAGGTCTTCGTCGACGTCTTCGTCTTCGTCCTCGTCTTCGTCGTCGTCTTCTTCGTCGTCTTCTTCGCTCTTGACGTCGGTCTTGATGTCGATGCCGACCTCGCCGAGCTGGGTCTCCAGCAGCTCGAAGAGCTCGTCCACGTCATCGCCATTCCATTCGTCCAGAACGTCCGTGAGGAACTCGAAAAAGTCTCCGGTATCGAGTCGGCGCTCGATTTCCTCGACCTGATCTTCCGTGAAGGCTTCGAGGATATCCTCGCGTAGGGACTCAGTGTCCCCTTCCTCCACGGCCTCTTGGGCGGAAAGGCGGATATGGCGCACCGCGCGCCGGTCGAGGTAGATGTCCATCGACGATCGTGCTCCCTGGCTGTGGCCCCGGCTTTAGACGAACCGCGGCGACGACGTCAAGGCCAGCGACGCCAAGAGTCGTCGAATCTGGGGACCGGGGGATGGCTGCCAGGCCGGGAGCGCGGTAAAGAAGTGCCAATGCGGGTCGGGCTACCGTGGCTTCTGCTTCCGGCCCTTCTGGGGGTAGCGGCGCCAGCGCGAGGGCAGCCGGCACATCCGCCGCCCTCGAGCTTCGAGTATCTGCAGTACGGGGTGGCCTTCACGGCGGAGACGGTGGCCTCAGCGGGCGATGTGTGCCCCCCGGGCGCCAGCGCGCCCTGCATCTTCGGCTCCGGTGGGGGCCTGACCATCCGCGTGGGCTACCGCTCCCGGGGGCCGTGGTACGTGGGCGGCGCCTACGAAGCCTCCCGACACGACCCCTCGAACCTGCTGCGGCTCGCCATCCTGCAGCAAATTCGGGCGGAAACTCGCTACTACCTGGATCAAGGGAATCGCCTGACCCCCTATTTCTCCGGCGGCCTGGGGGCGGCGCTGTACGGCAGCGAGTGGGGGGCCGAGACCGGGGGGGTGACCACTTTCGTCGGCGCCGGGCTGGAGTTCCAGCTCAGCCGAACCACCCTCGTGGGAGCCGGGCTCGCCTACCGGCCGCTGCTGCTCCGGGGTTGGACCGACACGGCGGGGCAGCGGCGCGCCGACCGCTACCTGGGCTTCGGCCTGGCCCACGTCATCGCCCTGGAGCTGTCGCTCGAGGTGCGGGATCCGCTGGCGCGCTGGTAGGCAACACTGGGCTTGACTCGGCCCCGCGCGCGCGGTCCTCTTCGCTGTCGTGAAGTGCGACCGCTGCGGGCGGGACAACCCGGATGATCTCAGGTTTTGCCAGGACTGTGGCAATCGTCTGAGCGCGCCTCGGGTAGAAGCAACGCCGCCGCGGGGAGTCGCCCTCGGCGGTGAGGCCGGTGTGCGCGCCCGGCCGCCCGCACCGGAGTTCGATTTCTCCCCCAAGATGGAGAGTGACGGGGTGACCTGCGGTCGTTGTGGAACGGTGAATCCCCCGGGCAGCCGCTTCTGCCCGGAGTGCGGCAACAACCTCGCAGAGCCGCCGCCTCCCGTCGCGGCAGCGCCGGTGGTGAACTTGGCTTCCGGTCCCGTGGCCCCCGTGGGTCCCATCGTGTGCACACGGTGCCGCGGCAAGAACGAGCCGGGCATGACCTACTGCCAGTACTGTGGTGCGCGACTGGACACGGCCGAGGCGGCGGAGCGACCCTATCGCGAGCCGCAAGAAACGCGACCCGAGTCCCCCGTGGCCCGCATGCCCTCCGCGCCGCCGCCGCGTCCCGAGCCACCACCACCCGCCGCGAGCCACGCCCGCTTCATCGTCATCGCTCAAGACGGCAGCCCCGGCCGGCAGTACCCCCTGAGCGACGATCAGACCGACGTGGGACGGGAAGAGGGCGACATCCAGCTGCCCGGCGACCCCTACGTCTCCCCCCGGCATGCCCGGGTGACCCGACGAAACGGCCAATATTTCGTCCGGGACCTGGGCTCCACCAACGGCGTCTTCGTTCGCCTCCGGGGCAGCGAGACACTGCACGATGGGGACTTGGTCTTGGTGGGGCTGGAGGTGTTAAGGTTCGAGGTCGTGAACGACGCCGAGAAGGGCTTCGGGCCGGCCGTCGAGCTGGGAACCCAGGTATTTGGGTCGCCCGCGACGGGGCGCCACGCTCGTCTCTGCCAACGGACCATCGAAGGCGTTACCCGGGATGTCTACTATTTGTCACGCGACGAGACGGTCATCGGCCGGGAATCTGGCGACCTCGTGTTCACGGGTGATCCCTTCATGAGCCGGCGACACGCGACGCTCGTTCGCGATACTGCGACGGGCGGGTTCAGTCTCAAGGACCTCGGCTCGTCGAACGGAACCTACTTGCGAATCCGGGGTGAACACCCGCTCACGGATGGCGATCACGTGCGAGTCGGCCAGCATCTGTTCCGACTCGAGCTCGGCGGGCAGGGCTGAGATGAGCGACGACGCCGAGCTGACGCTGGACGTGTTCGGTCGCACCGACGTCGGGCAGATCCGCGAGCACAACGAGGACAACTTCCTCGTTGCGGACCTCACCCGCAAGAGCCGGAGCTTGATGGAGACCGACCGCCACCAGCAGGTGGGCCGCCGCGGTACCGTGCTCGGCGTTTGTGACGGCATGGGCGGCGCCGCCGCCGGCGAAGTGGCCAGCCAGCTCGCCGTGGACATCATCTACGAGCGCCTGGCCCAGGGCGATCCCCCCTTGGACCGCGACGACTTGGCGCGGCGCCTGGTCAAGGCGGTGGAGGACGCCGGCGTCCGGATCTTCAACGAGGCGCGGGCGGATCGCACGCGCCGGGGCATGGGCACCACCGCCACCATCGCCGCCCTGCTGGACTCCCGGCTGTTCGTGGCGCAGGTGGGGGACAGCCGGGCCTACATCCTGCGCGGGGACAAGCTGGTCCAGGTCACGCGGGATCAGTCCCTGGTGAATCAGCTGATCGAAGCCGGCCAGCTCACCGAAGAAGAAGCCGAGACCTTCGAGCACAACAACATCATCTTGCAGGCCCTGGGTACGGCGGACACCGTGCAGGTGGACCTCACCTACGTCGATCTTCGGACCGGAGACACGCTGCTGCTGTGCTCCGATGGCCTCTCCGGAATGATCCGCGCGGACGAAATCCGGGAAGTGCTGGTCAGCGTCTCGGACCCGCTGGAGGCCTGCAAGGTGCTGACCGAGCGGGCGAACCTCGCGGGCGGACACGACAACATCACCGTGATCGTGTCTCGCTTCGACGGACCCGCCTTGAGCGCGCCCACGGCCGAGGACGTGCTGGCGTACAAGAAGTACGCGCTGCCGGAAGCCCCCAGCTCCGACGTGACCATGCGCGTTGCGCCCGTCTCGGCGGAAGACGTCCAGGTTCCCGAGGTCAGCGAGGAAGCCGCGCGGGAATCTCGCAAGCTCAAGGTCGGCCACACGATGTTCGGCATGAGCACGCCGGCGCTCGACCCCCCCGAAGAGGACGAAGGGGATTCGAGCCCGGAGTCGGCCCCCGAAGCGCCCCGCGGGCAAAACTCCACTCCACCTCCGGTGTTCGATCTGGCGGACGAGCCCGTGGACATCCCGACCACGGGGTGGCCCCCGCAGTACGTGGGCATGGCCGTGCTGTGCGCCCTGGTTCTGGTCGCCGTCACCGGATTCATGCTCCTGCGTTGAGCTGAGCCATGCGTCACACGCTGCGGCGGATCCTGTGGATCGTGCCGACGCTGCTGTTGGTGTCGTTGTTCTCCTTCGCGGCGCTGAGCCGCAGCGACGCTGGTGCCCTACCCCGCTTCTTCCAGCCCTCTCCTCAGTCCGTCCGAGACCTGGCACTGGGCGCCATGGCGCGGGTGGCGGAGGGCGACCGGCAGGCGCACGCCGAGCTGGCGCGCCTCGGTGGCGCGGCGCTGCCCTTCGTGCTGCCGGCCCTCGACGGCCTCGCCCCCGCGGGTCGCGCCCGGGTGGCCGTAGCGCTGGCGCCAGTGGCGCGGCGTATGGGCGTGGGCGGCGGTGAAGCGCTCGAACGACCCGAAACCGCGGTGCTGTTCTGGACGCGCTTCTGGCAAGACCGCGGCATCGACTTCCGCCCCGCGGTGGTCAAGCGTGCGGTCAAGCGGCTCGGAATGCGCTCCACCGTAGGGCGCCGCGACGACGTGCTCCAGCTCGACACCTACGCGCTCTCGGAGCTCGTCGGCGCCATGGGAGACGTGCGCTCGGAAGACGACGTGAGCCGCGTGCGGCGTCTCGCCGCCGCCGCCGCGCACGTGACCGGGATGGCGCTCCGGGTCGAGCGCGACGCGAGCATCGCCGACGCCGAACGCGTCGCCGCCGAGTGGCGGCGTTGGTGGCGCAAGCACAAGAGCGAGTACTCGACGCTGGACGGCCCGAGCCGCATCGTCGCCATGTTCAGTCAGACGCAGTACGGACGCTGGGCCGTCGGCGCCGCCGACGAGCGCCTGGGTCTCACCGAGAGCGGGGAGCCGGTGCTGGACCTGCTCGAAGCGCGCGCACCGGTCTCGTTGTGGCTCGTGTTCTGGGCGCTGGTGGCCGGCTACCTCGGGGGCATCGCGGTGGGCTTGGCCGGTGCCGTTCGAGCGCACCGCCCTTTGGATCTGTCGACCACGGCGGCGACGCTGCTGGTGGTGGCCGTGCCCACCGCCACCGTGGCAACCCTGCTGGCCCCCGCCGACATACGACGCCCGGGAACTGGAGGAGCGATCGCGCTCATGGTGCTCCTGTCCCTGGCGCTGGTCTCGCGCTACCAGCGCGCCGCATCGCGAACGGCGCTGGACCAGGAGTACGTCCGCACGCTGCGCGCCCAGGGCGCCAGTGACGCACGGGTGGCGCTCAGAGTGTTCCGCGCGTCCAGCGCTGCGGTGCTGTCGCTCTCCGGCGTGCAACTGCCGACACTGCTCACCGCGGCCTTCGTGCTCGAGCAGGCGTTTCGCCTCCCGGGCCTCGGTCCGGTCACCCTGCAAGCGGCAGCGGTTCGCGACGTCCCGTGGCTGATGGCGATGGCCCTCGGTGGAACGGCGTTCGTCGCCTTGGCGCAGATCGGCAGCGATTTGCTCTTGGCGCGTCTGGACCCGCGGGTGCGCGTCGCCATCCATCGACAGGGAGCGGCCCTCGAATGAAGCTCTCGTCGCGTGTGGCGCTGTGCGTGCTGGCGACGATCGCCCTCGTCGGCGTGTTCGCAGACGTGCTCGCCTCGCCGCAGCCGCTCATGGCGCGCACCGCGGACGGCTTCTTCCTGCTGCCCGCCGTCACGGCGCCTGGGCACGTGTTCACGGCGGCGGAGGGATGGGCCGTGTGGGCGCCGTTGCGGGGGGCCAGCGAGCTGGTGTACGGCGCGCGCACGCTGGTGCTGGCGAGCGTGCTGAGCCTGACCCTGAGCCTCGCCATCGGCGTGCCCCTGGGTGCCGTCACCGGGACACGCGGTGGCTTGTTCGACGCCCTGTTGAGTCGCAGCGTCGAGCTCTCGGGGGCGCTGCCGACGTTGGTGGTGCTGATCCTGGCTCGGTCCTTCGCCTCTCTGTCCGCGCTTTCCGCCTTCGTGCTCGTGGTCGGCACGGTGCGCGGCCTGGAGCTCGCGCGGCTGGTGCGCGGCGAGGTATTGCGCGTACAAGGCCAGGACTTCATGGTGGCCGCGCGCGCCCTCGGGGCCGGCTCCTTGGCGCTGCTTCGCCGTCACGTGCTGCCCCACGCCCTCGGCCCCGTGCTGGTGAGCGGCGCGCTCACCGCCGCGTACGTCGTGGGTCTGGAAGCCGCCCTGTCTTTCGTGGGGCTGGGGCTCGGCCCCGAGCTGCCGTCCTGGGGCGCGCTCCTCGGTCGCCATTTCGCGCTGGCCCCCGCCGCCGCCATCAGCATCACCACGCTTTCGCTGTTCATGGTCGCGGACGGCCTCGACGACGCTCTGTCGGCGCGCCGCGGCCGTCCCTGAACCGATCATTGCCACACGTCGAGGGCGGCACTACTAACCGGCTCATGCCCCTCCCGCAGGTGACGGAACAGAACTTCGAGCAAGAAGTGCTCGCCACGGACATCCCGGTGTTGGTCGAGTTCGGCGCGGAATGGTGTGGCCCATGCAAGATGGTCGCGCCGGAGCTCGAGGCCCTCTCGCGCGAGCTGGAAGGCAAGGCCAAGGTGGTGCAGGTCGACATCGATCGCTCGCCGATGCTCGCTCGCGAGCTCGGAGTGCAGTCGGTCCCCACCTTCGTGGTGTTTCACCAAGGTCGCCCCGCCGGCGGCAAGGTCGGTGCCCTGCGCAAGGCTCAGCTGAAGGAGATGGTGGAGCCATTTCTGCCTCGCGCCGCCGGTGCCCTGAAACCGATGGAGGTCGCCGAGCTGCTGCGCCGAGGACAGGTGGTGTTGGTCGACACGCGGGAAGCGCCGGTGTTCGCCCGCGCGCACCTCCCCGGCGCCGTGAACATGCCGCTGGACGAGATCAAAGGGCGGCTCGCGGAGCTTCACATGCTGCCGGGCGCACCCGTGCTGTACTGCCGCGCGGGGGACAAGACCCGTGACGTGGCGGCGGAGCTCGCCGAGCAGGGCGTGCCCGTCTCTTTCCTCGACGGTGGCGTGCTCGACTGGGAAGCGTCGGGCCTGCCCATCGAGCGCCCGGATTGATCAACCGCGGTACGCCGAAAGCGCCCGCGCGATCACTTCCCGCACCGGGACGCCGACGGCCTGGGCCGCCTTCACGCAGGCGTCGAACTCCGGCTTCACCTGCGGGGGACCGAAGGGACCCTCGCTGATCTTGAGCGGAATGCGCCCGAACTCGGTGTCCACTTCCACGGTTCGGCGCGGGCGCTCGCGACGGGACACCTCCCGAAAGCGCACGCCGATGGTACTGGTCTCGCGCAGCAGCACCTCCGCAACGTGATCGGCCCGGTCTTCGGGAGCCAGCGCCGAGAGCGTGAGGCCGGGGCGTCCCTTCTTCATGGTGATGGGCTGGGCCCACGCGTCCAGCGCGCCGGCGCCGAGCAGCTGCCCGAGGGCGTGCGCGGCGACCTCGCCGGTGAGATCGTCGACGTTCGCCTCCACCACCACGTGACTGTGGTGCTCGCGGGCCGGCGCTTGGGCCGTCCCCAACACCACGCGCAAGACGTTGGGTCGGTCCGTGAGCTCTTTCGTCCCCCGCCCCCAACCGACGTGCTCGGGAGCGAACGCGGGCCAGCGCGCGAAGCTCGACGCCACGGCGCCGACGATGGCGGCCCCCGTCGGCGTGACCAGCTCTTCGTCGATGCCCGCGTCGTAGGTGGGCACCCCACGGAGACAGTTCACCGTAGCGGGCGCGGGCAACGGCAGCACACCGTGTCGGCACTCCACCTGTCCGCGTCCCATGGGCAGTGGGCTCGCGATCACCTCGGCCCCCAGGTGCGCGAAGGCCGCGGCGGCTCCCACGATGTCCGCGATGGCGTCCAGCGCGCCGACCTCGTGAAAGTGCACGTCCGCGATGGCGATGCGATGCACTTCGCTCTCGGCCTCCGCCAGCCGGCGGAAGATGCGCTGGGCCAGCTCCTTCGCCCGCGACTCGAGGGGCGCCCGGGCGATCAGCGCTTCGATCTCCGCGTACGAACGCTCGCGGTTTTGCGCCTCCAGCTCGACGACGAGACGGCTGGCGCCGATGGCGCCGGCGAAGCCGGCCTCCACCGCGAGGCGAATGCCGGGGAGTCCGAGGCAGGCCACCGCGTCGTTCACCACCGAGAACGGCACGCCGAGATCCACCAGCGCAGCGACCGTCATGTCCCCGGCGATGCCGCTCGCGGCGTCCAGGAACAAGAGCTTGCCCTGGCCCGCGCCCGCAGCGAGCTCCCGCCGCTTCGGCGCCTGCGTTCCGTGACCGTGACCGTGTCCGTGACCGTGCCCGTGTCCGCTCACGGAGCGCCCTCATCCGCGGGTGCCACGGCGCGACCGACGAGCAGGCGGACGGCCGCCATTGCGGCGCCGAAGCCGTTGTCGATGTTCACCACCGTGACTCCGGACGCGCAGCCCGTGAGCATGCCGAACAGCGCGGTGATGCCGCCGAAGGCGGCGCCGTAGCCCACCGACGTGGGAACCGCGACGATCGGTGAGCCCACCAGGCCGCCCACCACGCTGGGCAGCGCACCTTCCATACCAGCGACCACGATCACGACGGGTGCCCGCGTGAGCTCGTCCAAGGAGCCGAGCATTCGGTGAATGCCGGCGACGCCCACGTCGAACACGCGCACCGTCGGCACCCGCGCCATCCTCAGGGTTTCCACGGCTTCCTCGGCCACGGCGATGTCACTGGTGCCCGCGGTGACCACCGCCACGGGATGCCCCGCTCGCGGCACGAGAGGCTCGTGCTCGAAGGTCGCGACCCGCGCCAGCTCCGCGTAACGCAGCTCGGGAACCGCCGCCACGACGGCCTTGGCCTTGTCCGCCGACAGCCGCGTGACGAGCACGTTCTGCTCCGCCTCGATCAGCCGCCGAGCGATGCCCGCGATCTGCTCCGGCGTCTTGCTCTCGCCGAGGATCACCTCGGGCATTCCCAAGCGCAGCGCGCGGTGGTGGTCCACCCGGGCGTAGCCCAGATCGGAATACGGCAGCTTCTTGAGCTGCTCCACGGCCCTCTCGACGTCGGTGTCCCCCGAACGCACTCGTTCCAGTAGCTCGCGCAGTTTGTCGGGATCCATCGGTCCGGGGAAGCTAGTGCCAGGTCGGCGCAGCCGCAATCCGTAGCCTCGCCATCGCGGGGGATTCGTGGTCTGCTGCCCACCATGCCTGCCCCGCCCGCGCCGCTGATCGGCTTTCTGGTGGGGGTGGGTTTTGCCTGGGCGGCGCGGGAAGAGCTCGGTCGCGCTGGAACGGTGCTGTCACGCTCGTTGGTCGTGGTGTGCGTATTCGGCGCCATAGTGTTCGCGCCCATCGCGGCGTACTTCCTGGCCCTGGCACCGGATTGGTCCTTCGCCTACGTGATCGACACGCGTCGATTGCCGCGCATCGTCGAGCTGTCCCTCGTGTTGCTCGACGCGCTCAGCGTACCCCTCGGTTTCGTCCTCGCCGCGCCCCGGGGCACGGCGCGACCTTCGGCCTGGGCCAAGCTCGGCGCACTGCCCGCCCTCGCCGTACTGGTGTTCGCCGCGGCGGCGCTACCACGGCTCACGGTTTCCGCTACCTACGCGCAGTACCACGGCGATTTCGGGGTACGCCCGGTGGCCGGCAGCCCCCTCGGCTACGCGCTCTTGTGGATGAGCGCCGTGCTGCTCGCTGCGGTGGCGTGGACGGTTCACAGCCTGCGGCGCCTCGGCCAAAGCGCGCGCCGCGATTGACGTCCGCCGCGTGGCGCGACACGGTCGCGAGCCATGACGGACTCGCAGGAACGAGAGCTGGTCTCTCTTGCCGAGAAACTGGTGCAACGTGCCCTCGGCAAGGGCGCCCAGATCGCCGAGGCTCAAGCGCGAGCCGGCTGGGAGCTGAGTGCCCGAGTCCGGCTGGGAGAGCCGGAGTTGGTGGAAGAAGCGGGCACCAAGAGCGTCGCGCTCCGTGTGCTGCGCGACCAACGTGTGGCGCTCACGTCGACCAGCGATCTGTCGGAGGCGGGCATCGAGCGCGCCGTGGACGATGCCATGGCCCTGCTCGAGCTGAGTCAACCGGATCCCGCGGCAGGGCCGGCGGATCCCTCGGAGCTCGCTCGTGGCGACCTCGCGGATCTCGACTTGTACGACGACGGAGTGGCGTCCATCGCCGCGGATGAAGCCATCCGCCGCGCCACGGCCGCGGAGAAAGCGGCCCTTGGAAGCGACTCCCGCATCAAGCTGAGCGAGGGCGCGACGTTCTCCCGCGCCACCGGCACCTCCGCCCTGGTGCTCTCCGGCGGCTTCACGGGCACTCAGCGCGGCTCCTACGCCTCGCTCTCGGTGGCGCCGGTCGTCGAGGACGAAGGCGGCAAGCGCCGGCGAGGCCACTACTGGACGGGCGGTCGGCATCTGTCGCTGTTGGAAGCCGACGAGGACGTGGGCCGCGAGGCAGCGCGGCGCACGCTGGCGAAGCTCGGCGCACGCAAGGTGCCGACCTGCGAGGCGCCGGTGGTCTTCGACCCGGACGTGGCTCGCTCCCTCGTCGGCACCTTTGCAGGCTGCATCCTCGGCAGCGCGATTTGGCGCAAGGCCAGCTACCTGGTCGAACGCGAGGGCAGCGAGGTCGCCGGCAAGCTGGTGACGTTGATCGACGATCCGCTGCTCCCCCGCGCCCCTGGCTCGCATCCCTTCGACGGCGAGGGCCTCCTCGCTCGCAAGAACGTCGTGGTCGATGCCGGCGTGCTGAAGACCTATCTGCTCGATTGCTACTCCGCACGGAAGCTGAAGCGGACTTCCACTGGCAGCGCCGCGCGCCGCGGCGGCAGCCCTTCGGCGAGCACCAGCAACTTCTACTTGGTCGCCGGCAACACGGCGGCGGAGGACATCGTCAAGCAGACGAAGCGCGGCCTATACGTGACGGAGATGATGGGCTTCGGCTTCAGCGCGGTGACGGGCGACTACTCCCGCGGCGCCGCCGGCTTCTGGATCGAGGACGGCGAGCTCGCCTACCCCGTCGGAGAGATCACCGTGTCGTCCAATCTCGACACGATGCTGAAGAACGTGGACCTGGTCGGCAGCGATCTGACGTTCAAGACATCCACCGCCGCCCCCACGTTGCGCGTCGCCTCCATGACCATCGCCGGAACCTGAGAGCTCACTCCGCGAGCACGTTGGGCGCGCCGGGAGACGCGCCGGGATCGGCGTGCTCGCCGAAGCCGCTCGCGTCGTCGTCCAGAGTCGCCGGCGAGCGCCGCGCGATGCTGCGGCCGGCCTTGGCCTTGAGGGCCGGAAATCGCGACAGCACACCGCCCTGAGCGTCGCGAAGCTCCAGCGCTTCCCCCGCGTTGGACAAGCCGGACTTGCCCAGAGCCTCCACCGCGAGGAGCGCGGTCCCGGGAGCTGGCGCCACGTCGCCGCCCACCCCCGGCGCGAAGTCCTGACGCACCACCAGCGCCCGCGCCCCGGGAGGCAGCACGTGCTCGGGCAGGACCGACTCCCCAGCACCGTCCGAGAGCACGAACCCAGCGACGTCCACGGCGAGGCTGCCGTCGTTTTCGAGCTCCACCCACTCCGAAGCGGGCTCCGGCCCCAAGGGATTGGCCATGACCTCGGTGATCACCACGTGCGGCCGAGGCATGGCGGTGAACAACGTGGCGTCGAAGCGCTGAACGTTGCCTCCCACGTCGCGGTACTCGACGGATAGCGGGACCTGGGACGAAGGCGCCAAGCCGGAAATCAGGAACGAGCCTCCCGCAGCCGTCGCCCGCAGGGTCGGCGCGGGCAGCGCGCGCACGACCCAAAGCGCCGCCGCGTCCCCGGAACGGACGCGCGCGCGGTCGTCGAGCACGGTGATGCAGCCGGGGCCGAAGGGATGCTCCTCGGCGCCACAGCTCGCCGGCCGCAGCGCGCTCGGTGCCACGATGGACAACGGCGTGGGGTCGAGGGCCACGTCGCCCTGCACAGGGGGAAGCACCAGGCGAGCCGGCGGCGCCACGGGCGCGAGGGGGACGACGTGCAGGCAACGCTGCGCCAGGGTCTTTTCGTCGTCCGCCCCCGGGGAGAGCCACGCCACGATCGCACCGGGCTCGAGGCTCACGGCGCCGGCGCTGAAGGTCACGTCGGCCTCGGTGCAATACACGCTGGTCGTATCCGCGCTCTCGACCGCCGGCGGCGGCCACACCCTGTGGGCCAACGGGGCGCTGCTTGCGACGCGGACGGTCGCGATGCGCCCCAGACGCGGCGAGGCCAAGCTCGCGATCTCGTCCGCTGCCAGCGGCCGCTCCGGCGCGACCCACAGGTCGTCTCCGCTGGCCCACGCGCTCACCGGCACGAGGCGCTCGAGCAAAGTACCGGGCAGATCTTCCTGTTCGATGCGCCGCAAGTGATAGTCGCTGAGCTCCCCCGTCACCATCACGATGGCCTCCGGCGCCTCCCGTGCCGCCGCGCCACGAACGGCAACGTGAAACACGCTGGGAGCGGCGTCGACTGGGGCGTCCGGCATCAGCTCCACCGCCAGCGGCGGCTCACGCTGAGCATCCGGGGCCGGCAGCTCCGGCGCGCAGGCACAAATCACGATGGCGACGAGCAGGATCGGGGTGCGCATGGGAGACCCGCATCGGAATTGCCCCAGCCGCGATTGTCATTTTTCCGAGCGACGGCTAGCTTCCGCGATGGTGACTCCGGAGGACGTCAAGGCGCTTCGCAAGAAGCTCGGTTGCACCGCCAAGGATCTCGCGCGTGTCCTGGGCATCGAGGCGGACGAGGTGTTCGCCTGGGAGTCCGGAGAACGCTTTCCGACCAAGCGCTTCGTCGACAAGATGACGGAGCTCGAGCAGCGCGGCGCTGAAGCGTTTCCCAAGCGCCGCAAGGGCGACGCGACAGAAATGGAGCGGCTGGCGGATCCCGAGCTCTGGAAGATCCTGCGCAAGCTCCTGGCGCACCCCGCGCTCTACCGTCAGGTGAAGAAACTGGCGGACGAGATGCCCGACCCCGTCGACGACTGAGCGACTCCGCCGCCGGACGGCTCAGTCGTCATCATCGTCGTCGTCGTCGTCATCGTCGTCATCGTCGTCGTCGTCGTCATCGTCGTCGTCGTCATCGTCGTCGTCATCATCGTCGGCGTCGTCATCGTCGGCGTCGTCATCGTCGGCGTCGTCATCATCGGCGTCGTCATCATCGGCGTCCACGCCGTCGTCGTCGTTGTCGTCGGCCGGCTCCTCGCCGTCGTCGGCCGGCTCTGCCTCCCCCTCGACCGGAGCTTCGGCTTCTTCGTCTGCCGCCTCGGCCGCCGCTTCGCCCTCGCTCCCGGCCTCGGCATCACCCTCCGCCGCGGCTTCCGCAACCGGCGTTTCGATGGGCCCCTCCGGAGCCTCCTCCCCCGTCTCCTGCTCGAAGGCCGCCTTCGACTCGTCGCTGAGCTCCGTGAACTCCTTCAGGGTCGGAAGATCCCGCAGCGACTGCATACTGAACAGCTCGAGGAACGCGGGAGTGGTGCCGTACAGCATCGGACGGCCGGGTTCGTCCTTCTTGCCGATGATGCGCACGAGCTCCCGCTCGAGCAGCCCCTTCAGCACCGGGCCGCAGTCCACGCCGCGAATGTCGTCGATCTCCGGGCGGGTGATGGGCTGCCGATAGGCGACGATGGCCAGGGTCTCGAGCTGCGCCCGCGATAGCCGCACCGGTCGCTGAGAGAGGAAGTTGCGCACCGACGCCGAGTACATCGGGTTCGAGCGAAAGGTGTAGCCGCCCGCCACCAGATCGATCCGCAGACCCCGCGCCACGTAGTCTTCGGACAGCTCCGCGAGCAGCTCCTCGGTGCGCTTCTTGTCGATCTTGGCGGCGCGCGCCAGCTCCTTGAGCTCCAGCGGACGATCGCTCACGAACAGCAGCGCCTCGATCAGGCCCTTCAAGTATGCGCGGGTGTCCTCGACGGCCTCCTCGTCGAGGCCCTCCTCACCGTCCCCCACCAGATCGACCCCCGAGTCCTCCGCACCGGCCTCCGCCTCCGCCGCCGCGTCCGTCTCCGCGTCCGCCTCCGCCGCTTCCGCCTCCGCATCCACGTCCGTCTCCGCCGCTTCCGCCGCCGCGTCCGCGTCCGTCTCCGCCGCTTCCGCCACCGCGTCCGCTTCCGCCACCGCTTCCGCCACCGCGTCCGCGTCCGCTTCCGCCACCGCTTCCGCGTCCGCTTCCGCCGCCGCGTCCGTCTCCGCGTCCGCCACCGCTTGCGCTTCCGTCTCCGCAGCCTTGCCGCGCCCCTTCTTGCCGCGCTGCGCCGCACCGTTCGCCGGCGCCTGCTGCTTCTTGCCCTTGCGCGAGGCTTTCCGCTTGGTGGTCGTCGTCTTCTTCGCCATCTCAGTCGGACTCCGTGTCGGTCTCGGGCGGTTCCCGCGCCGGACCGACATCATCTTCAGGCTCGCGCTCCTCCGCCTTGGCCACCGTGGGGCCAGCGTCCTCGTCGTCTTCGGACACGGACAGCTCCACGGTGATGGGCTCCAGCGGCCCCGCCTGCATCAGGCGCGTCATGCGCAAGCGCGTCATCTCCAGTAGCGCCAGGAAGGTCACGATCAGATCGGCCCGCGAGCGTTGCCCCTCGAACAGCTCTTCGAAGGCGACCCGTCCGCGCACGCGCAGCCGATCCGCCAGCTCGTTGATGCGATCCGTGATCGAGAAGCGATCCAGCTCGATCTCGTGATCGATGACCGTCTTGGCGCGATCCAGCACCGACTGGAACGCATCCAGCAGCTTGAACAGGCTGATGGGCGCCAGCGGCGCCGCTCCCTCGGCCTGGGGCGCAGGCAGCCCGCGGGCGAACACGTCCCGACCGAAGATGCTGCGCTCCGACAGGTCCCCCGCCGCCAGCTTGTACTTCTGGTACTCGAGCAGCCGGCGCACGAGCTCCGCCCGGGGATCGATCTCTTCCTCGTCTCCCTCTTCGGCGTCGTCCGGGGGCGTGGGCAGGAGCATCCGGGACTTGATGTGGGTGAGCGTCGCCGCCATCACCAGGTACTCGCTGGCGACGTCGATGTTCAGCTCATGCATCAACAGGATGTAGTCGACGTACTTCTCGGTGATGAACGCGATGGGGATGTCGAGGATGTCCAGCTCGTGCTGTTGGATCAGATGCAGCAAGAGGTCGAGCGGCCCCTCGAAGTTCGGCAGCTGAACCGTGTAGCCCACGCCGCCTCGGGGCGCCCCGTGGCCCTCTTCCCCGGCGGCAGCCTCCACCGGCGGCTCCGGCGCCGCGCTGGGCTCCTGCTCCGGATGCTCTTCGCTCACCCCATGCCTCCAAACACCACCACGCCGAAGAGCTTCTGCAGATGCCCGCTCAGGAAGAACACCGGGATTTCCACCAGCACCCGACGCAGCGAGTCGGACGACAAGATGAGGAGCAGGATCAGCACCGACATCGGCGCGATCATCTCCTGGATCTTGTCGAGACGGCGCGGAAGCAGCCGGCTGCCATCCAACGGAGGGAGCGGCAGCAGGTTGAACACGCACAGACCGACGTTGACGAAGAACATCGCGCGCAGCAGATACACCATGGCGCCGCGGCCGTCCTGCGCAAATAGCGCTTCTGGGCTCATGCGCTGCACCAGCGCCAGCAAAGCCACGGAAATGACGGCCAGAAGCAAGTTGGAGAGCGGCCCCGCGAGGGCCACGAAGGCCATGCCCGTGCGCATGGGAAAGCGCCGCGTGAGGCGCACCGGATTGACCTCCACGGGGCGCGCCCAGCCAATGAAGGAATAACCGCCGAAGATGGCCGCCGCGATGGGCACGATGAAAGTGCCGAACACGTCGTAATGCTCCAGCGGCGAGAGGGTCAGGCGTCCCTGGCGGCGCGGTGTGTCGTCCCCGAGCCGGTCCGCCACCCAGGCATGCGAGAACTCGTGCACACTGAGGGAAAGCAGCATCGGAACCAGGTTCAGCCCGACGCGCATCGAGGTGTCGGCTATCTCCAAGGGGGGCCGGAGGCT
This sequence comes from Polyangiaceae bacterium, assembly GCA_020633235.1. NCBI lineage: Bacteria > Pseudomonadati > Myxococcota > Polyangiales > Polyangiaceae > Polyangiaceae bacterium. Next base: position 404,798 of record JACKEA010000002.1, read on the forward strand.
AGATCAAAGCCGGATGATTTGCACCGGGCGGATCGGCCAAACTTGGGCAAAGATGGCCAAACGCCGCGTCGGCAATCGACCTTCGGCCACCGCGGGATAGCGCGACTGCTGGGCCGAGCACCCGCAAAGCACCTCGAGGGCGAGGCTTCGGCGAAATGACGCAGTAGTGATAGCCTTCCCGGCAATGGAGGAGCCGGACCGAGTCTGCTCCAAGTGCGGCGAGAGCTACGCGGCCGACGTGATCTTCTGTCCCAAGGACGGCACACCCCTGGGCAGCAAGAAGACGGAAGTCGCGGACGATCCTTACATCGGGCTCGAGCTCGCCGGACAGCTGACGATCCAGCAGTTGATCGGCATCGGCGCCATGGGACGCGTGTATCGCGCGCACCAGCGCGGCATCGAGCGCGCCGTCGCGGTCAAGATCCTGCATCGGGAGCTGCTCCGGAACCCCACGGTGATGAGTCGCTTCGTGCGCGAAGCGAAGGTCGCCAGCCGCCTCACCCATCCGAACGTGGTGCAGGTGCTGATGACGGGCACCGTGGACAAGGCGAGCAGCGACGTCGGCGGCGAGGCCTACCTCGCCATGGAATACCTGGACGGCATCTCCCTGCGCAGCGCGCTGGCCGCGGCGGGGGGCGCCATGCCTCTGCCTCGGGCCCTGCACGTGGTGCTGCAGGTGTGCGACGCCGTGGGCGAAGCGCACGCCCAGGGCATCGTGCACCGCGACCTCAAGCCGGAAAACGTGATGTTGGTCCGCCGCGGTGACGACCCTGATTTCGTCAAGGTGCTCGACTTCGGCGTGGCCCGCATCGACTGGGCGGACAGCACCGTGGCGACGCAAGCCGGTGTCATCTTCGGGACCGCCCGCTACATTTCCCCCGAGGGAGCGCAGGGCAAGACCGTGGTGTCCGCCAGCGACGTGTATTCCATCGCGGTGATGCTGTTCCAGTGCCTGTCCGGCGAGACGCCCTTCGACGCCGACAATCCCGTCGGCATCCTCATCAAGCACACCAACGAGCCGGCTCCCGACATCCGCGGCATCGCGCGCTCGAGCTACGTGCCGGAGCCCATTGCCCGGGTGATCGCCGGCAACCTGGTAAAAAACCCCGAAGACCGCTGCCGCGACGCTCGGGAGCTCGGCCGCGCGCTGCTCTCCGCCGCACGAGACAGCGGCATCTCGCCGGACAGCTTGGTGGCGCGCTCCACGCTCCTCGGGCAGGCCGCCCTGGGCCTGGCGAGCATTCAACGCACCAAGAGCCTGGCCCTCACGCCGGAGCTCGCCGACCGCATGGCGGGCAAATCGCCGACGGTGGTGAACGCCCCGGAGACGCTGATCGACGAGCCGACGTCGCGGCCGAGCGCTCCCAGCGCGCCGCCCGTGTCCGAGCCCGCACCCAGCCGGCCCGCCAGCGTGGAGCCGACCATGAGCGACGCGCCGGCGGACTCGCTGCGGAGCTCGCCCACGCCGACCGTGAGCGACGCCCCCGTCGATTCGCTGCGGAGCTCCCACGCGCCCGCGTCCGTGCCCTCGCTGCCGCCGCCGGAGTGGGTGCACGGCCCGGCATCGCCCTGGCGGCGCATCCTGGTGATCGCCGCCTGCTTCGTGCTCGGCGCCGGGCTCACGGTGCTGGTCGCACAACGCCTCGGCGCCTTCGCGCCTCCCGAGCCGGGGGTGGAGAGCTATGCCGCGCGGGCGCGACGCGCGATGGCCGTGGGAGCCTACGACGCTCCGGAGCAAGAGAACGTGCGCGACATCACCGACACGGCGCTGCGCCGCTGGCCGGACGCGAACGCCATCGTGGCGGTCCGCCGGGAGGCAGCGAAGAAGCTCGTGCTCCAAGCGGAGCGGGATCGCCCGACGGATCGCGAGCGCGCGCTCAGCGCGGCGCGCCTCGCGCAGGAGCTGGATCCGGCCAACGACGCCGCTCGCGCGCTGGTCGACAAGCTCGCCGCCCCCCTGCCCAGCGCCGAGCAAGCCTCCACGGCCACTCCGGCCCCCACGCCGCGACGACCGAGCGCGCCGCACCCCACGCCGGCTCCTTCAGCGTCCGTTGCGGAGCCCGAAGACGCCGGCGCTCCGGCCAAGCCCGCGACCAGCGCGACCGGGGGGCGTTGGCTGTGAGGCGTGCCCTCGTCTTCTTGGCACTGACGTCGGTCGCCCCGCCGGCAGCGGCGTACGGCAGCGAGGTCGGACAAACCCACGCGTCGAGCGAGCTTCCGGATCGCCCCACCGGCATGGCGGAGGTGGGCCTCGGCTGGCTGGTGCTGCCCGCCGCCGAGGTGTGCGTGGAGCGTGACATCGCAGGCTGCACCAAGGGCGACTCCAGCTTGGAGCTCGACGCTTGGCAGCTGTATCGCCCCAATCGTCGCTTCGCCCTCGGCGCCGGCATCACCTTGGGCCTCACGCCCACCACGGACGCACCCCGACAGGATCCGGCCGGCGTGCACAGAAACCACTCGCGCGGCTACTTCACCGTTGAAGGCATCTTCCGCTACTACCCCTACGCCGAAGATCCCTTCGAAGTGTGGCTCGGGCTCACCAGCGGCCTGGTGGTGGTGAGCGACCGCTTCGAGTCCGCCGAGGGCAGCAACGACAAGGCGCTGGTCGGCCCCCGCGGCGTGACCATCCGCACCGAGGGGTACACCATCGGTCTGGCCACCGGCGTCGCCTACAGCTTCGCGCCGCGCTGGAGCGTGGGCGGGACGCTGCGCTACGGCAGTTGGTTCTTGCCGTCCCAACCCGCGCAAGATCCGCTGGGCGACGAGGCGTCACTGGTGGGACAGAACGACGTGTTCAGCCTCGCCGTCAGTGTGTCCTATCGCATCGGGCTGTGACCGCGCCGCCCCGACAAACCTGCTGACGATATTCTTGTCGGTACGCCGCGGAAACGTCAGGGCGCGCGCAAGGCGTAGAGGGCGACGAGCTCGACGATGCGATCGAGGACCAGGGCGGCGACGCCGAGGATGGCAATGGATCGGAGCGGCGCCAAGAGCGGCTGGACGTAGGCGGGGCTTGCCGCGCGGGCGACGAGGGCACTGGCGACCTCGACCACGATGGCGGCTGCCACGACGGGAGCGGCGACGGCGATGGCGAGCTCGATCCCCGACGCGAGGGTGGCGGCGGCTCGGGCCAGCGGCTCTTGGAACGAGAGCGCAGGGTGCGCCAACACGCGCGCGACCCGGGCGGGACCGCCGCTCTCGAGGAACGCGATGGAGACCAACATGGAGAGCAGCGCGCCGGTGGGCGTGACGCCCGGCTCCACGTTGGGCAGCGCCGCGGTCTCCCGAGCCTGACGCAGATTGTCGACCACGCCGCCGGCCATGCTCGCGGCCCACAAGGCCGTGCTCGCGGTGATCGCAACGGGCAAGCCCTTGGCCACCTCCGCCAGGGCCGCGATGGCCCAGGGCAGGTTCGTGGCTGGTGCATGCACCAGCGCCGGGGTGATGCTGGCCGCGAGGGCGAGGCCCAGCACGACCCGCGCCGGCCCCGGCAAGGCGCGCAAACCGAAGGCCGGCACCAGGGTGACGGTGGGCGAGACACGGGCCCAGGCCAGACCCCACGCCGCGAGGTCGATGCCGCCCGCCTCCAGAGCACGGGCCAAGGACGAAACGAGCCCGGGCGCCATTTCCGGGCGCATCGAGCCATGGTCCGGAGGCGCCTGCAAGGCAGGTTTTCACCCACGTTGACGCGAAGGCCACGGGCGGCTACCGGTTTCGCCGGTCAAGGAGAACAAATCGATGAGCTTGGATGTTTCGACGGTCGGCTACACGACGGAGCCGTACGTGTTCGAATACGATTGGAAGACGGTGGTGCTGTATGCCCTCGGCATCGGCGCGAAGAAAGACGAGCTCGAGTACCTGTACGAGGCCAAGGGCCCGAAGGTGTACCCGACCTTCGCCGTGGTTCCCGTCTTCCCCGTGCTCGGCGATACCTTGAGCAAGACCCAGGGGAACCTGGCGATGGTGGTTCACGGCGGGCAGATCGTCCGCATGCATCAACCCATTCCCTCCGAAGGCAAGCTGGAGACGGTGGGCACCATCAGCGCGATCTACGACCTCCGGAAGATGGCGCAGGTGGTGGTGCAGACGAAGAGCTCGGTCAACGGCAAGCCCTGCTTCGATACCGAGTGGTCGATCCTGTTTCGCGGCGCCGGCGGATTCGGTGGCGAGCCGCCCCCCAAGGCGGACATCCCCACGGCCAGCAAGGAGACGCCGGACTTCTCCCACGAAGAGCTCACGGCCCCGGAGCAGGCACTGCTCTACCGCCTGTCCGGCGACCTGAACCCGCTGCACGCGGATCCGGACTTCGCCAAGATGGTGGGCTTCCCTCAGGGGCCCATCCTCCACGGGCTGTGCACCTACGGCTACGTCGCCCGGGCCGTCGTGCACCACGCCTGCGGCGGTGACGCGCACAAGCTGCTGGAGTTCGGCGCGCAGTTCCGCAAGCCCGTGTGGCCCGGCGAGAGCATCAAGACCGATGGCGTCGTCGTGGATGGATCCACCGTCGCCGTGACCGCCTACGCGGGTGGCCGGCCGGAGCCGGTGATCAGCAACGCCTGGGCCAAGCTCGCGAGCTAGGAAGAAATCATGGCTGCCAAGAAGAGCAAGCGGAACGACCCGAAGCGCAAGCCCCGTCCCTCGAAGACCTCGAAGTCCGAGCCCCCGTGGAAGAAAGCGGAGGCGGAGGACGACGACGACGACGACGAGGAAGAAGAAGACGAGGACGACGACGACGAGGAAGAAGACCTCGACGACGATGAGCGTGACGACGACGACGAGGAAGAAGAAGACGAGGACGACGACGACGAGGACGACGAGGAAGACGTCGCACCGCCGCCGCGTCGTCGCGCCGCCGGACGAGCGTCGCGTCCCAAGGAGCCCGTCGTCGCCAAGCGCAAGGAGCGGACGTACCGTGCGGACGACGAGCCCAGCGTGGAAGACAACCTTCCGAGCTGGCTGCCCTGGGCCGTGCTGATCGCGTTGGTCACCGTCGGCATCCTCGGGGCGGCCGGCGTGTTCGGCCACAAGAAGGCGGACGGCCCCACGGCGGCCGACGTCCCGACCCCGACGCCCTCGTCCCAAGCCGAAGGCCCGACGGGCAGCATCTCCGCACAGCACCTGCTGGTGCAGTACAAGGGCGCGGCGCGGGCTGCGCCGAGCGTCACCCGCACCAAGGAAGAAGCGAAGCAGCGCGCCGAAGAAGCCTATGCGAAGGCCAAGAAGGGCGAGGACTTCGACAAGCTGGTGGAGGAGTACTCGGACGAGCCGGGAGCCAAGCAGCGCAAGGGCAAGCTCGGTAGCTTCACCCGCGACCGCATGGTGGCACCCTTCAGCAACGCCGCCTTCGCCCTCGAGGTGGGCGAAATCTCCAAGGTCGTGGAGACGCCCTTCGGCTTCCACGTGATCAAACGCACAGAATGAGCCGCATCCTGTCAGTGCTGCTCGGCACGCTGGTGCTGAGCGGCTGCGTCGTGACGACCTACGAAGGCACTTCGGAGGCTCCGCGCGGGCCGGCACAGCCGATCTGGCCGCCCCTCGGCAAGCCGGCACCGAGCGAAGATCCGACCAGCGGCTCGAGCGGCCATCGTGCCAACGGCAACGTGGAGGCCATCAGCGCGTCGCACATCCTGGTGATGTACAAGGGCAGCCGAAGAGCGCCGCCCAGCATCACCCGCAGCAAGGACGAAGCCCGCGCCCGGGCGGAGGAAGCCCTCGCCCGCGCCAAGGCCGGCGAGGACTTCGCCGCCCTGGCCGGCGAATACTCCGACGAGCCCGGCGCCGCTGCCCGCGGTGGCTCCCTCGGCCGCTTCCCCCGCGGCGTCATGGATCCCGCCTTCGAGAAAGCCGCCTTCGCCCTCGCCCCCGGCGAGGTCTCCGAAATCGTGGAGTCGCCCTTCGGCTTCCACATCATCAAGCGCACGGAGTAGCGCGCGCGGCGAGAGGTTCCGCGGCGGACCGACAGGCGGACGCGAGAAGCGGTGGGTGCTCAGCCGCGCAGCACGTGCTTGGCGATCACGATGCGCTGCACCTCGCTGGTGCCTTCGCCGATTTCGCAGATTTTCACGTCTCGCAGGTGGCGCTCGACGTCGAACTCCCGCGTGTAGCCGTAGCCACCGTGGATCTGCAGCGCGTCGTTGCAGGCGGCGGTGGCGGCCTCGCTGGCGAAGAGCTTCGCCATCGCCGCCTCTTGGCTGTAGGGCTCACCGCGGTCGCACTTCCAGGCGGCGCGGCGGATCAGGAGATCCGCGGCGTCCAGCTGGGTGGCGGCGTCCGCGAGCTTCCACTGGATGGCCTGGAAGTTCGCGATGGGACGGCCAAAGGCCTGGCGGTCCTTGGCGTACGTGATGGCCATCTCCAGTGCGCCGCGGCCGAGGCCCAGGGCCATGGCCGCGATCGAGATGCGACCGCGATCCAGGATGCTCATGGTGTCGTAGAAGCCGCTGTCCACGTTGCCCAGACGCTGGCGATCGTGAACGCGAACGTTCTCCAGCGAGAGCTCCACGGTGTCGCTGGAGCGGCAGCCGTACTTTTCGAGCTTCTTGCTTGCCGAAAAGCCCGGCGTGCCGCGATCCACGATGAACGCGGTGATGCCGCGGCTTGCGGGCACGTCCTTGTTGGTGCGGGCGAGGATCACGCAGAAGCCACCCACGGAGCCTTGCGTGATGAACATCTTGGTGCCGTTCAGCACCCAGTGGTCACCATCCCGAACGGCGGTGGTCTGGAGCGCCGCGCTGTCGGAGCCGGAGCCCGGCTCCGTGAGGCCCCACGCTGCCAGCCACTCGCCGCTGGCGGCCTTGGGCAGGTACTTTTGCTTCTGCTCGTCGTTGCCGAACGCCAGGATGTGTCCGGTGCCGAGGCCGTTGTGACTGGCCACCGTGAGCGCCAGGGAGCCGTCCACCCGCGCGCATTCTTCCACGCAGATGGCGTAGGCCAGCGTGTCCATCGCCGCGCCGCCGTATTCCTCGGGAATGCGGATGCCGAGCAATCCGAGCTCCGCCAGCTGCGGGACGATCTCCATCGGGAAGCGCTCTTCCGCGTCCCAGGCGCGAGCGCGAGGCCGGATCTCGCGTTCGCAGAACTCGCGCACCGAGGCGCGCAGGATGCGGTGCTGTTCGGGTAGCTCGAAGTCCACGGGGCCTCCTAGGCCGAACTAGCTACCACGAATTTTCCGGCGGCGACCCGAGCAAGATCAGCTGCCGCCGACCAGCGCCTTGAGGTGGTCGAGCTTCTCGCTCTCCGACAGGCTGACCTTGGCGGCCGCCTCCGCGGATTGATCCGCGGAAAGCACCAGCTCCTCGTCGCCGATGCCGACCACGGCGTTGCCCTTGCGACCGACGATCCACGCCACCTTGGGGCTCGATTCGTCGGCCTGACGGGTGAAGCGCACGGCATCGAAGGTGACGCCCTTCACGGTCTTCGCGCCCTCGAGCTTGCCCAGCGTCTTCAGCACGTCCTTGGCCGCGGCTTCGTCGTCGCGCACCAAGGACAGCTCCCTCCAGCGCTTGTCGCCGTCCTTGTAGAAGCCCAGGGCTCCGGGTCCCACGCCGGACACGTCCAGCAAATCCTTGGCCTCGAAGCTGACCCCCATGGGCACGCGCTTGTCGGTGGCGAGGGCGGCGACGGCGCTCGGCGCTTCCTTGTCCCCGCTGAGCTGCTCACCGATCTTCTGCGCAATGGGCGGGATGACCTTGGCGCTGGTGGCCTTGAGCTGATCGGGGGACTCGAGCTCGTTGGTGTAGGAGAGCTCTGCTACGAAAGGCCCACGCCACACGTACGCGATACCGGTGCCCATGGCGGCGGCACCGCCGGCCTCCAGCTTGGCCGGCGCGACTTCCAGGGGATCGCCATCGGCGATCACTCGCTTGGTGTAGAACCCGTAAGCGCCGTCTTTGGAGGCGAAGCGCGAGAGGTTCACGTTGACGGCGCCCGGAGAGCCGGCGCCATCCACGTAGCGTAGGGTCACCACGCGCTCGAGGCCGAAGCTCTTGTACACCTCACACTCGCCGTCGAAGAGCTCGGTGCACACCTTGTCGAGGCTCGCCGGGGCATCCTTGCCGAAGGCGCGCACCTCGCCGTTGGGATCGATGCAGTAGCTGGCCGCCGTCCGGGGGAAGAAGGCCGCGCTGTGGCTGTCCTTCACCGTGCCCCCTCCCCCCGCGCAGACCCCAGGCTTGGAGCTCTGCACCGGGGGCGGCGCCGCGCCCTGCTCCTTTTCGAGGTTCTCCTTCTTGTCGCAGGCGACCAGAAGGGTGGACAGGGCGAGGACGGCGAAGAAGGGGCGCTTCATGGGGGCCGAATAGAACGGGGCAGCGGCCCGGGCAATTCCCAGACGCCGGCCCGCGGGCCGGCGCGGCGCTCTGCAACGATTACATAGCGCCGCAATCCTTACTGTCCCGAGCGGTCGGCCCGGGCGAAATCACGGGGAAAATCGCCCTGGGCCGTTCGTTGAAGTCGGCACAGGGCTTGCTGCATGCACTGCCTTGGTGAACCGTCTGTCCCACCGTCGCCCATCCCAGCGGGGCTTTTCGCTCATCGAGCTGATCGTGGTGGTCATCATCATCGCGGTGCTCGCGGTGCTGGCGATCCCCGCCATCACCAATCAGATGCGCGACCGCCGGACCCAGGAGGTCGCCCAGCGGGTCGCCGGATTCTACCGCGACGCCCGCATGCGGGCGATGGGTCGCGGGGCTGCGGTGATGGTCCGCTACGACGGCACTTCCGGCCCCGAGGGCACCATCGAGGTGCGAGAAGCCGTCCGCGGCCCGGGCGCCGACGCCAACTGCCAGCTGTTGCCGGTTTCGAGCTGCTCGCTGTCCACCTGGGACGTCGCCGGCACCGACAACAAGCTGCTCGAGAAGCTCGACACGGCGAATCGCAGCGAGCTGTCCGGCATCCGCGTGGAGGTGTTTGGCGTGGCCCCCGCCAACAACGGCAAGCAGAACACGATGGACGTCTGCTTCTCGCCCATGGGCCGCGCCTTCGTTCGCTACGATCCCTTGGGCCAGTGGCAACCGATGACGGGCGCCGCAGAGGCCGCCGTCTTCCGCATGGGCACGGACGCGGCCCAGGCGGGACTGACGCGCAAGGTCTTGATCCTGCCGAACGGCTACTCCCGCTTGGGCGCAGCGGAGGCACCGCCATGAACCGACGCGGCTACACGGTCGTCGAGCTGTTGATGGCGGTCACCATCTTCGCCATCGGAGTCACCGGCATCATCGCCATGCAGAAGGTGACCGTGTCGGCGAACCAGCACGCCAAGGAGCTGGCCATCGCCACCCACGTGGCTCAGGCGTGGCAAGAGCAGCTCACGGCGGACGCGGCGGCTTGGAACCACCCGTCTCCCAAGAAGAGCGCCGAGGATCTGGACGAGACGCGCTGGCTGGTGAACGCCGTCGGCAACACCGGGGTCTGGTTCCGGCCCACCTACGTTCCCGAGCTCAAGTTCGGCCCCGCCTTCGACGCCCTCGGGCGCCCCATCGAAAACCAGAACGACCTGGCCCAGGCCCGCTACTGCACTCACATCCGCCTCAGCTGGCTGTACCCGGACAACGCCGGCAACGGTCTGCTCCGCGCCGAGGTGCGCGTCTTCTGGCTGCGCGACGGCGGGGGCGGCACCGTGAACAACGCCACCGTGTGCGACCCGACCACGGATCCGGCGGTCATCGAGGCCGCCACGGATCGCTACCACTTCGTGTATCAGACCACCGCCATCAAGCAGAACACCGCGATCTGAGATGACTCCCGCACTCCGACATCGATCGACCCGACGCGGCTTCACGCTGGTGGAGCTGATGGTGGCCGTCACCGGAGGACTGTTCATCTCGCTGGCGGTGTTCGCCCTGGCCAGCGACGCCTCCCGCTTCTATCGCCAGGAGAGCCGCATCTCCGACGCGAACATGAACGCGCTGGTGGGCTTCGAGCGCCTGAGGAACGACATCGCTCGCGCGGGCTTCCTGTCCACCCCCAACGTGCGCCGGGACCCCCGGCTGTGCGGCAATCCCATCGCCGACCCGAGCTGGCCGGCGGAGCTCACCCGCCTCGCCAGTCTGCGCATCGAGCAGGGCGGTTCCCCGCCCAACGCCACGCTCACCGCGAACGGCCTGACCCCGGACCGCCTGACCCTGTCCGGCAGCTACTCGTCGGTGGACGAGTTCCCCGTCTGGAACGTGCAGGACGACGGCGCCAACTTCAACGTGTACCTGCAGCGCAACACGGGGCCACTGGCACGCCTCGGCTACAACAACCCGGCCACGAATCAGGTGGACCTGCTGAACAGCGTGTTCGGCGCGGGCCGCGCCCTGCGCATCGTCGACCAGGCCGGCGAGATCCAGTTCGGCACCATCGTGGGCGTGGGCGGCGGCAACACGCCCCACGTGATCTTGAGCCGCAATCCCATCCTCCGCTTCCGTCAGGGCGCGGGCAACGTGTGTGGTCTCAAGGGCAACGTGACCGGCGCCATGGTCAACGTGGTCAACATCGTCCGCTACGACCTGCGGAACCTGAGCGGAAACCCGGCCTATGCAGCGGCCTACACGGACGCCGCGGAGACCCAGTGGCAAGCGGACCGCACGGAGCTCGCCCGGGTGGAGCTCGACACCACCGGTAGCCCCATTCAAGGCACGGAGGAGCTGGTGGCAGAGCTCGCCGTGGACTTCAAGCTGGGCATCACGGTGGTGAACAACGTGCTGAACGGCACGGATCCGACCCTCGAGACCTACGTCCCGGGGGACGCCCAGATCGCCAACTACACCGCGGACGTCACCTCCCTCACCAACCCGAACCAGGGTCCCCAGCGCGTCCGCTCGGTTCGCGTGCGCTTCTCGGTGCGTTCGCGACTCCCGGACCGCGACGCGCCCATCGTCGGCGCCTCGGGCACACCGGTAGCGCCGGGGCTCTATCGCATCGGGCTCGGCGCGGGCGCGACCACTCCCTTCGCCCGCGTGCGCACGCTGCAGGCGGACGTGACGCTCAATAACCAGGTGGGGACGCTATGGTGAACAGGTCCGAACGCGGCGCCGCGGTGTTCATCGTGCTGCTGGTCATCACGCTGCTCACGGCCATCGGGATCTTCGCGGCGCGCTCTGCCAGCCTGGTGGACCAAGCGACGGGTTTCGACCGTCAAGCGGTGCAGACCCAATACCTGACGGCCTACGCCGGTCGCGCCGTGACCGCCGAGCTGGGTGACGGCGCGGGCAAGTCCTACCTGGACAAGGTCGCCCTCGGCACGGACGCCTGCGAAGCGAACCAGAACGTCGTTCCGCTCACGCCCGGCGCGCCGATCCCCTGTTACAAGCTGTACATCTCGGAGATCGCCAACCGTGTGAACGCGAAGACGGGGAACACGGTGCTCGATCAGCAGACCGTGATCAACGGCGGCAGCCTCGGTCCCCCCGTCGGCCCCGCCGGGCTCGCCATGTCTCAAGAGGGCGTGTTCGTGGTGGAGATGACGGAGCCCTACGAGAGCATTCCGAACCCCGGGTCGGAGGTCGCGGGTCTGGGCAACAACGCCTTCCGCGACGTGCAGCTGACCCTGACCGCCTACGGACAGGTCCGTCCGGTCGATCTCGTCAACCTGGGCGCGAGCCCCTGGTGCGCCGTCAACGCGTCGTCCACCAGTGCCAGCGTGTCGGCGCTACGAGCCCACGTCACCTTGAAGAACGTGCCGCGATGAGGAGAGAGCGATGAGAAGATCCTCCCAGATCCTGACTTCGCTGGCGGCGCTTTCGGCCCTCGTGGCAGTCGCGCCCGGCGCTCGAGCACAGGTCGACGTCAACCCGCCGCTGCCGAACGTGATGCTGCTCGTCGATTCGTCCGGGTCGATGGAATACAAGTCGGCGAACAACACCTTCCCGGCCTGCGATCCGAACGGCAATACCGCCAGCGAGAAGAGCCGCTGGATCGAGCTCGTCGAGGTGCTGACCGGCAAGATCCAGGACTACCGCTGCGAGTCGGTGGACCGCAACTCCACGGCCTTCAAGAACGAGTACTCCCTGGGCGGCGTGCTGCCACCGGACGCGAACTACTCGAACCCCTACCACCGGCCGATGTCCGGCACCTGCACGCCCGGCCCTGGCGCCCTGCCCTCGAACGCCTACGATTTCCCGGCGAACGCAATTCAGTACCATCTGTTCTCCAGCACCGGGACGCCGTGCGCCACGTTCTCCCAGGCGTCGGACGGCCTGATGGACTCCTTCGCGGACCGCGTGCGTTTCGGGTTGATGACCTTCGACACGCACACCGGCGCAGGCACCGGCGTGAGCGGAACGGCTCCGCAGTACGCGACCGGCGTGTCCGGCACCTGGAGCTACTTCTTGGGCAGCGCCAAGCAGGGCAAGCCCGCCGCCTGCAGCACCATGGCGGACATGGAGGTCGGTGCACGCAACGCAGCGGCGCCGCCCTGGGAAGGCCGCATGGTCGCGTTCGGGGCGCCGGCGGCGTCCGGAGCCTCGCTCTCGCAGAGAAACCAGCAGATCCAACAGGTCTTGCTGGCCACCCGACCTTACGGCGCCACGCCCATCGCCGGCATGTTGCACGACGTGCGGGATTTCCTGTGGAACGACACCTCCAGCGATCCGCTGGACAACAGCAAGGACTTCGGCCCCTACGCCGACCCGTACATCACCGGGGGCTGCCGCAACAACTTCATCGTCCTGCTCAGCGACGGCGAGCCCAACCTGGATCTGCGCCCCTTCTGTGAGGGTGCCGGTCCCCCCGCCGGCGTGTGCCCCTACGACAAGCCCGAGGAAATCGCCTTCGACCTCGCCAGCAACCCGGATCCGGCGCGACGCACCAAGACCTTCGTGATCGGCTTCTCGGTCTCGAACGTGACGCTCCAAAACTCCACGAACGTCGACTGCGAGACGCTCACCGACACGGACCTGAACAGCCCCACGGGCCTGTGCGCCACCAATCCCGACGAGAGCAAGCTGCAGGCTTGCTGCAATCTGAACCGCATCGCGTACAACGGCGGCACGACCCGCGCGTTCTTCGCAGACGACATCGACGAGCTCCGCTCGGCGCTGTCGGCGGTGCTCTCCTCGATCGCCACCAGCACCACCAGCCGCACGCTGCCGGTGTTCGCGTCGTCCCCCACCGTCAGCGACCCCTTCGCGGCGGGCTATCGCTTCTACAGCTCCTTCGAGCCCAAGCAGTTCGACCTTTGGTCCGGCGTCCTCGAGCGGCAGCGCTACGTCTGCAAGAAGGACGCGGTGACGGGCGATCTCACCCCGGAGCCTCAGGACATCGACGACTCCAAGGGCGACGACTTCGTCGCGAACGTCAACTCCGGCACCGGCCCGGCCCGCAAGTTCATCAGCTTCCGGGGGGACGTCTCCGGCGGGAACATCTACTCCACCCGCACCATCCGTCCGCTGTTGGCATCGAACCCCGACGGCGTCGGGATCTACAGCGGCATCGACGTCGTCGGTGACGCCTCCGCGTTCAACACCGCCACGGTGCCCGCGTCGATGTCCATCGACTCGACCACCTGTCCAGGACTGACGGCGGCTCAGTGCCGGGACAAGTACATGAAGTGGCTGGTCGGCCTCGACAATGGCACGGCCTACAGCCGTTGCCCGACCCCGGGCGGCACCGACTGCAACCTGATCGGCGACGTGTACCACTCCACGCCGCGCATCGTGGGGCGCCCGAACGAGTTCTTGGCGGACGAGTCCTACACGCTGTTCGCTTCGAACCAGTCCAAGCGCCCCATCGTGCTGTACACCTCCACCAACGACGGCTTCTTGCACGCCTTCAAGGTGGCCAGCGGAGATCCGCCGAACGACTCTCTCAAGGTCGACCAGAAGGAGAACAACGAGCTGTGGGCCTTCATGCCGCCCGCCGTGCTGCCTTCGGTTCCCGCGGAGTACCCCGGTACCCATCAGAATCTGCTCGACGGCATGCCGGTCGTGAAGGACGTCGTCGCCAAGCAGATCAACAACAGCTACAAGTTCGAGCGCTCGCCGGATGACGCCCGCAACGGCCTCGGCGTGTGGCGGACGGTGCTGGTCCAGGGCTTCGGTGGCAGCCGCGGTGGCTACTTCGCCCTCGACGTGACCGACCCGGTCGCGGGTCCGCGCTTCTTGTGGCAGCTCACGGAGGACTCCGCCGGCAATCCGCTGTTCGGCAAGAACAGCGGCACCCCCCTCATCACCACGCTCTTCTTCGACACCGGCAACGGGGACGAAAAAGAGGTGGCGGTGGCCATCTTGCCGGGCGGAGACGCCTCGCCGAGCGGTGGCGACTGCGGCCGCATCGACAACACCTTCGACGGCGTCGACACCTCCTTCCTGCCGCGGACGCGGGTGCCGTGTTACGGCTCCGGCCCGGCCGTGGGTGGCGCTCGCTCCCTCACCATCGTGCGGCTGGACGACGGCGAGGTCATTCGCAGCTTCCGGCGGGACGCGACGGACGCGCCCGCGGGTCTGTCCGCCGCCAACCGCGTGATCGACTCCCCCCTCGATTCCCCCGTCACCGGCACACCGGTGGCGTTCCCCGGCACCACCGGCGCCATCGCAGATCGCGTGTTCGTCGGCGATCGCGACGGCACCTTGTGGCGCGTGGATCTCTCGAGCGTCAATCCGTCCAACTGGAAGATGAAGCTCTTCCTCGACGCCTATCCGGGACTGTCCCACGTGTACGACGACGGCCAGCCGGTGCAGACGCCGCCGATCCTCTCGGTGGACATCTACGGCAACGTGACCATCGCCTTCTCCACCGGCGACCAGGACGTGCTCACAGCGCCGGCGGGCATGAAGAACTACGTCTACTCCCTCACGGAGAAGGTCGACGCCACCGGCACCAAGTTCACCTCCAAGGTGAACTGGTACACCCGCTTCGACGCGGGCGAGCGCGTGGCCGGCCCCATGACGCTGTTCAACGGCGCGCTGTTCTTCTCCACCTTCAAGCCGGAGCCCAGCAACACAACGCAGGTCTGCAAGGCAGGGTCCAGCCGGGTGTGGGGCGTGGACTACCTGGATCCGGCCCAGAGCGGAGATCTGTCCCAGGGCGGCCGGGCGCGGCTGCCGGACGGCGCCTCCCTGGTGCAGTTCATCGACAGCAGCAGCACCCTGCTCCAGGACGGCGCCATCATCTTCGGCGTCGGCGTCACCCAGCTCCCCTCCTGCACGGACGACGTCAACGTCACGGATCCGTACTTCGGCTCGGGCAGCCACACGTCGATCAGCAACGTGGCTCCCGGCAAGTTCCAGCTGGTGATGCACACCGGCACCGTGGGTGACACCGTCTCGGGCGGAAAGAGCAAGAAGCTCGAGATCGATCTACCGACGCCGCCGAGCACCACGCAGATCGACTCCTGGGCCGCGATCGTCGAATGAGAACCCTCTCCCTCGTGCTCCTGCTGGCCCTGCTCTCGGCCTGCAAGGGAGGCGAGCGCGACAGCGCTCCCCTACCCGTGGCCAGCCAAACCAAGAAGAAGCCCCCGGACCGCCTGGCTCCCGGCGAGCTCGGCCCGGGCAAGGTGAAGGTGTTCGGCTTCGTGGCGCCCGCCCAGCTGCGCCTCGAGCGGCGCTACCCCGACGCGGCGCACTTCGTCGGCCAGGCACGTCCGGAGGCCGTGGCCAACTACGTGCGCGAGCGCGTCGCCGTGGAGCGGGTGGAGATGGGCGCCGCCCGCACGGTGTTTCCTCGGGTGGCCATCAAGGGCGGACCCGCCGGCCACGTGTTCCGCATCGAGGTCGTGAACGACACGCCCAACACGCGGCTCGTGATCCGCGACATCACGCCCCCGCCCACCGCCCCCGGCCTCAGCGAAGAAGAGCGCTGGAAGAAGGCCGGCTTCGGCCCGAACGGCGCCCAGCTGGATCGGGACAAGGCCCAATAGTCCAGGTTGTCGCGAGGCGGGCTTCACGGTACGCCTTCGGACCGTGACTGACTCCCTCGCCCGCACGCCCCTGTACGAAGAACACAAGAAGCTGAACGCCCGCCTGGTACCCTTCGCCGGCTGGGAGATGCCGGTGCAGTACGCCGGCATTTCGGCCGAGCACGAAGCCGTGCGCACCCGGGCCGGCCTGTTCGACGTCTCCCACATGGGCGAGCTCGAGCTGACCGGTGAGCACGCGGCGGCGGTGGTGAACTACCTCGTCACCAACGACCTGGCACGCATCGAGGTGGGCCAGGCAATGTACACCTGCTGCTGCAACGAGCAGGGCACCATCCTCGACGACCTGATCATCTACAAGCGCGCTCCGGATCGCATCTTGGTGGTGTGCAACGCGAGCAATCGCGAAAAGATCGCCGGCCACTTCGCGAAGGCGGCGGACAACCACTGTGACTTCCGGGACACCAGCGACGAGACGGCGCTGATCGCCCTGCAGGGACCGAAGGCCCTGGGCATCCTGACCCGCGCCGGCGTGGACATCCCCGACGTCGAGACCTCGCTCAAGCCCTTCCGCTTCCGCGACGCCAAGGTCGCCGGGCTCCCGGCCACCGTCGCGCGCACCGGCTACACCGGTGAGGACGGCGTGGAGCTCTTCACCAAGAGCGAAGACGCCGCCGCCGTGTGGCGCGCGCTGCTCGCGGCCGGCGAGGCCGACGGCATCGCCCCCGCCGGGCTCGGCGCCCGCGACACTCTGCGACTCGAGGCGCGCCTCTCCCTGTACGGCAACGACATCGACGAGACCACGAACCCCCTGGAGGCCGGCCTGGGCTGGACCGTGAAGCTCGATGCCGAGGACTTCGTGGGCCGCGCGGCCCTGGTTCGCATCAAGGAGGCGGGGCTTCCCCGCAAGATCGTCGGCTTCGAGATGACCGGCCGAGGCATCGCACGCCATGGCTACCCGCTGCTCGACAGCGATGGAAAGGAAGTCGGCGTGTGTACTTCCGGCGCACCCTCTCCCACCCTGGGCAAGAACATCGGCCTCGGCTACCTGCCCGCGGAAATGACCGACGTCGGCACCCGATTCTTGGTCGACTGCCGCGGCAAGCGCATCGAAGCCGAGGTGGTCAAGACGCCCTTTTACAAGCGCCCGAAGAAGGGCTAGTGAGCGACTATGAGCGGAGCCAAAGAGGTCAAGAACGACCGCAAATACACCAAGGACCACGAGTGGGCCCGGCAAGACGGCAAGGAGCTCGTCGTGGGCATCACTGCCTTCGCCGTCGATCAGCTCGGTGACATCACCCTCGTCGGCCTGGACGTGAAAGTGGGCGACACGGTGGAGGCCGGAAAGACCTTCGGCACCATCGAGAGCGTGAAGACGCTGTCGGATCTGTTCGCTCCCGTGAGCGGCAAGATCACCCGCATCAACGACAAGCTCGAGGACAATCCCGAGCTGGTGAACGAGGACTGCTGGGACGCCGGTTGGATGGTCGCCATCGAGCCCACGGACGCAGGCGGAGAGCTGATGGACGCCGCCGCCTATGCCAAGCACGTCGAGGAGTCCGCCCACTGATGCGCTACCTGCCGCACACGCCGGAAGAGGTGGCCGAGATGCTCGCCACCATCGGCAAGGGGAGTATCGACGAGCTGTTCGAGACGGTGCCGGAGAAGGCGCGCTTCAACGGACAGCTGGACGTGCCCGCTGCGCTCGACGAGCCCACGCTCATGACGCACCTGGCAGAGCTCGCGGACAAGAACGACGCGAAGCGCATGCTCTCCTTCCTCGGCGGCGGCATGTACGCCCATCACATTCCCCCGGCGGTGGATCAGCTCCTGCTTCGCAGCGAGTTCTATACCGCCTACACGCCGTACCAGCCGGAGGTGGCACAGGGCACGCTGCAAGCGATCTGGGAGTTCCAGACCGTGGTCAGCGAGCTGTTGGGTCTGCCGCTGTCCAACGCCAGCCTGTACGACGGCGCCAGCGCCACCGCGGAGGCCGCGCTGATGGCCTGCCGCCTGCAGAAGCGCGACAAGGTCGTGCTGAGCGAGTGCGTGCACCCGGACTACCGCGCGGTGACCCACACCTATCTTTCGGGTGAGGGACAAGACCGCATCGTGAAGGTCCCCGTCGGCAAAGACGGCCGCGCCGACACCCAGGCTTTGATCGCCGCGCTGTCGGACGACGTCGCCGCGGTGATCGTCGGCTATCCGAGCTTCCTCGGCCCCGTGAGCGATCTCTCCGCCCTTGCGGATGCCGTGCACGAAAAGGGCGCGCTGCTCGTCACCGCCACCGCCGAGCCCTACGCGCTGGCCGTGTGTCAGCCGCCGGGCGCCATGGGTGCGGACATCGCCGTGGGCGAAGGTCAGCCCCTCGCCTGTCCGCCGCAGTTCGGCGGCCCCGGCGTCGGCCTGTTCGCGTGTCGAGACGAGCGCCGCTATCTGCAGCAGCTTCCGGGCCGCGTGTGTGGCGAGACCGTGGACGTGAACGGACAGCGCGGCTACGTGCTCACGCTCTCCACTCGCGAGCAGCACATCCGCCGCGAGCGCGCCACCAGCAACATCTGCACGAACCAGGGCCTGCTGGCTCTGGCGCTCTTGATCCGCACCAGCTTGCTGGGCAAGAGCGGCTTCGTGTCCGTGGCGGAGCAGTGCCTGGCCAAGGCACGCTACTTGGAAGACAAGATCCTCACCCTCGGCGGCTACTCCCGCGGCTTCGACAGCGCTCCGTATTTCAACGAGCTCAGCGTCCGCGTGCGCGGCGGCTCCGCCGCTGCCGTGTGCCAAAAGCTCGAAGCCGACGGCATCATCGCCGGACTCGATCTCGGCCGCGTTTCCGACGCCTGGAAGGACTTGCTCCTCGTCGCCGTCACGGAGCAGCACCGCCGCGAAGATCTGGACCGCCTCGTCGCTGCCCTCGATCGCGTCTGAGAAAATCCGCTACTCGGCCCTCTTCGTTCTCATGTCGGTCCGCCGCGGAACCGCGCGGGTCACTGGCACGGCGCGCCGCCGAACACGGCGGCGCACTCGGTCGCGTCGCCCGCAAGGGCGCGGCTCGCGTGGAGCAACCGGCACTGCACGGTGGCGCCGCTGGCGGTCGGGCTGGCGATGGCGTACTTGGAGTCTGCCGTGTGCCCGTCGATGCTGGCACACTCCGTGAGGCACGCCGCGTCGTCCGTGAACGCCGTGTCGAAGTCCGCGGGGCACGCCGCCTTCGCCAGCCGGCAGTAGGAGACGCAATTGCCGAAGGACGCGCCACTGTCCTGCCCGCAGTGCCCGTCGCCCCCAGGTCCTGCGTGATTGCAGTGCACCGCGGGATCCGCGACGGCGTTGTACGCGTGATACAGCCGACAGCCGGCGGTGTTCTCCGTGGTGTCGCCCACGGTGCCGGTCTCCAGCGCCGCGCACACCGCCTTGCACTCGGCTTCGTCGTCGTACACCGCCACGTTGCCCTGGCACGCGACCATGGTCACGCGGCAGTAGTCGTCGCAGTTCAGCGGCTGCGTCAGGGGGTCCTGACAGCTCGAGTCGCGCGGCAGGATCGCCGCGTTGGCGCACTCCGCGGGGTCCAGCGTGGCGCGCACGGCCGCCGCCACGCGACACTCGAGGGTATCGCCCGTGGCGAGCGACGCGAGGTCGTAGCCGTTGGCGTTGCTGAGCGCCTGGCAGCTCGCTTCGCAATCCTTGATGTTGTCGAGCTGTCCGGGGCAGACGGCGGTCAGCAGTGAGCAGTAGCCCTTGCAGGTGCTGCCGCAGGTGCCCGCGCCGTAGGGTCCGGCCGCGGCGCAGTAGGTCACCGGCTCGCCGGTTTCCACGGCCAGCTTGGCCTGCGCCGCGCGGCACTGCAGGCTGTTGGCCAGCGCCGCCTCGCCGTCCGGCAGCTTGCCGCACACGCTGATGCAGGCGTCCCGGGACGGATACATGGCGTTCGCGCCGCTGCACGCGCTCATGATGTCGTCGCAGTAGGCCTCGCACTCCGCACTGCCGGTGATCTGCGGCTGAAAGGTGCGGTCCTCGATGCCGGCGATGGACTGGCAGCCGCCCAGGGCGGCCAGCGCGGCGAACCAACCCAAAATGAAAATCGAAGCCCGGCGCATCAGAAGCGACCTCCTACGAGCACGCTCGCCTGCCGAGGACCGACGGCTGGCGCCACCCGAATCGCCGTGTCGCTCTTGGAAGGCGCCGTGAGGAACAGCACGACGCCACCGACCAGCGCCGCGCCCCCCACGGCGAAGGCAATGTTGGATACCGTGGCCGCCTTCTTGGCGTCGTCCGTCAGGGATACGCCTTCTTGATCGTCACACACGGTGCCGCGGGGGCAGTGGCTCTTGGCGTCGTCGTTCTTGCTGATGGCGTCCAGTCCGAAGAACGTGCCCACGCCGATGCCGACCAACCCAACGCCGCCCACCACCAAGCCGATGGTGCGCTGCGAGGCGCCGGGATCTTCGTCGCGGGTGCCTTGATCGGGCCCCGGCGTCGCAGGAGGCGGCGTGACGGGGATGGGCGCCGGGGGCGGCTCCGCCGGGGGCGGCGGCTCTTCGGGCGGCGCCGCTTGGCTCGGGTCCGCCTCGAGCTTCGGGATGTCGACGGACTCCGTCGCGGCGTTCGCGGCCACCGTCACGGTGGTCTCGAAGGGCTTGTAGCCCGGGGCGCTGGCACGCACCGTGTACTGTCCGGCGTCCACCGGCACGGCCACGCCCCACAGCCCCTTGAGCACGTCTTCTTTGCCGCGCGTGATGGTCAGTCCATCGATGCCGTCGTTGTCCTTGGCGACGACCACCGTCAGCTTGCTCAGCCGGGGCTCGAGCAGTGCCGCGCGCTTTTCCCCCGCGCGGGCGCGATCCATCTGCCCGGCTTCCCGAGCTTCCGAAGCACCTTCGCGGAACGTGGCCCAGGCGCTGGCCAGCTTGCCCACCCGCTCGTAGCAGTCCGCCAGGTACAGCAGCGTCCCGATGGCGGGATCGATGCGTTGGCTCTGCTCGAACTTGGTGCAGGCCTCTGCAAAGTCCTTCTTCTTCATCAACGCCTGGGCTTGATCGAAGAGCGCCTCCGCAGCGGCCTTGTCCGCCGCCGAGGTCTGCGCCTCTCCCCGTGCCGATAGCGTCAATCCAAAGCTAAGCGCGAGCGCTGCCGCGAGGCTCCTCTTCGTCAACACTTTCCCTTTCGTCAGCTCAACGACGACCACCGAAGTCGGTGGGGACTCCGGTAGCCTTGGGTTTCGCCGGCGCCGCCGGACGAACGACGCGCGGTTTCGCCGTAACGCTGGGCTCCGCACTCGGTGCAGCGCCCGCGTCTTGTGCCTCCGGCTCCGCCGTGGGCTTCGCGGTCACCACCGGTGCGGGCTCCGCGGTCTTCACGGGCGCGGCCGGCTCCGCCGGAGCGGGCGGCTCCGGCTGAGCCGCGGCCTTGCCGCTGGGCTCGGCCACGGCAGTGGTGCGCGTCGCGCCAAAGGCCACCAGCCCGAGCACCACCACGCCACTCGCCGCCACCGCCGGGATCCAACGCCGGGATCGCTTCGGGGGAAGCGTCGGCTCGACGGGATCCCCCGTCTTGCCCCAGGACGCCTGGGTCGACGAGCCGCTGTGCGCGGTCACCGGCGCGCCTTCCCCGGTCTTGGGACCGGACACGATGGTGAGGGGCTCGTCGGTGCTCAGCCGGAGATCCGCGCTCGAGAGCATGCGGGACGCGCGCTCCAGGTGAACGCGCATGCTCGGCGGACCGAAGGGGCCGATGGCCGTGAGCAGCTCGCTGACGCTGGAATAGCGCTTGGTGCGGTCCTTTTGCAGGGCGCCGAGGATCGCTTGCTCCAGCGCCGGGGGCACGTCGTTTCGGAAATCCGACAGCGGCGGCGGCGCGTCGTGGAGCAGCGCCGAGCACAACATGGGCAAGGACTCGCCGACGTAGGGCGGACGCCCGGCGAGCAGCTGGAACAGGATCACGCCCAGGGACCAGATGTCCGTGCGCGCGTCCACACCCTTGGCGGAGTGCATCTGCTCCGGCGACATGTACAGCGGCGAGCCGATCAGCGCGGCAGTGCTGGTGAGCGCCAGATCCGCCATGGAGCCACCGTTCACGGATTTCGAGATGCCGAAATCGAGCACCTTCACCAAGCGCGAGCCGTCCGCACGCTGGTGCAAGAACAGATTGGCGGGCTTCAGGTCGCGATGAATGATGCCCGCGACGTGCGCTTCTGCCACGGCCTCGGAAGCTTGCATCACCCAGCCGACGGCTTCTTCCACCGGCAGCGTGCCGCGACTCACGAGCTCGTCCGCGAGATCGTTGCCCGAGAGGTATTCCATCACCATGTACGGCACGCCGGACTCCGAGGTGCCCACGTCCAACACGCGCGCCACGTGCTCGCTGGTGATCTTCACCGCCGCGCGGGCTTCCCGGCGGAAGCGCTCCGCGGCGTCCCGGTGCTCGGCAATTTCCGGGAGCAGGAACTTCACGGCGACGCGCTGATCGAGCTCGACGTGGCGCGCTGCCACGACCACACCCATGCCGCCTTCCCCCAGGATCTGTTCGACGCGGTACTTACCCCCCGCGATCAGATCCCCCTCTGCTACAGGTGCTAGTCCCATCGTGCGCACTTTAGCCGAAATGACGACAGTCAGCGAGCATCACGGGGAAACGGATTTTCAGTGGCGCTCGTCTTCCGGGCGATACGCCGGAAACGTATTTTTCCACCAGCTCTCGCCGCTTCGCCGATAGACGGTGAGCCGAGCGAGGTCGATTCCAATGACGCCGGAGTAGCTCTGGGCCTCGTGAGTGCCTCGTCCGGCCGTGGCCACCAGGGTGACGCCCCAGGGTGCCCCCAAGACCAGCGAGCCCTGCACGCCGGTGGACTGCTGCCCCCACCAGCGCTGATAGCCGCCCAGGTCGATGGCCGCGCCCCAGTCGCCGTTCACGAAGCCATGGGTGGCAGTGCGGACACTGACGCCCACGTCGGTCCCCAGGCCGAAATGCGTCTGCCAGTTGAAAAGGCCGCCCACGATCACGTCGCCCCCGGGCGGCGTCCCCACGCCGGTGTCCAGCTTGAGGGACAGCTTCTGCTCGGTGCTCTGGCTGCCGAACTTGGTCCAGGAGGGACCCGTACCGACGAACAGCCAGCTCGACGTATCCGCGCTGGCGACCGCCGGCCAGGTGGTGACGAGCGCAAAGGCGAGCGCCAGCAGGCGGGGGTGGGCAATGCGCGTCACGCGCGCGGAGCTACCACGCCCGCCCTTGGGCAGGCAACCACCGTCCACTCAGCTGCTGCGAAATGCCCGAACCTGGCTCGCCACCGCGGCGAGCGCCCGCGGGTGGTAGAGCAGGGCGTTGTGGCCGCAGTCGTCGATCACGAGGCGCTCCCCGTGGCGATAGCCGACCACCCCGGTCACGGTGTCCTCGCTGCCCACAATCGACAAGTGCGGCACCGCCGGGTTCGGATGCTCTTCCAGCCGCCGGAGCACGCGGCTGTCCGGCGAGATGTCGCGGCCGGCGGCGTTCGGCATCAGCCGCGCGCGGTGGGTTCCGCGGAAAGGCGAGCCCATGGAGATGGACTGCACGATGCGTGGATCGCCCCCCAGCTCCTGCACGAACCAACGCGCCACGATGCCGCCCATGCTGTGGCCCACCAGGTGGATGTGAGCGTCCGACGGAATGTCCGCGATCAGGGCGCCGAGCTGCCGCGCGATCTGATGCACCCCGCGACCCGGCGCATAGGTGAACGACGCCGTGTGCGAGTCCGTCTCGCTCTCCACGTGCATGCGCAGCGGCCGCAGCACGCCGGCCGTGGCGAACAGCCCGTGGATCACCACCACCACGTGATCCCCTGGTAGCGCATGCGTGGGCGCCGAGGGAGACATGTCACGATGGAGCAGCGACGCTTGTCGTGCGTACGCGAGCGCTTCTCGCCCGAAGGCCGTCAGCGAACGCAGGCGCGAGGACTCGATCATGGACTCCATGGATCTAGCGCAATTCGGCCACTCGTGACAGTTTCGGACGCCGCCCCCATGACTCCGCCTGCGAACGCCCATACGCACCGCTTCACCGTGCCCACCTCGGACATCGACGAGCTCGGCCACGTGGGCAACGTGAGCTGGGTGCGCTGGGTCAACGAGGCCGCCACCGAGCATTCCCGCTCCGTGGGACTGGATCTCGCCGCCTACAAGGAGCTTGGCCTCCTGTGGGTCGTGCGCAAGCACGAGATCGAGTACCTCGGCTCCGCCTTCGCTGGAGAAGAGCTCGAGGCCGCCACCTGGGTCGACTCCATCAAGGGCGCCACCTCGCTGCGGCAAACGCGGTTCTACCGCGACGGCAAGCTGCTCTGCCGCGCGGCCACCACCTGGGTGCTGCTGAGCATCGCCACCGGCCGCCCCACGCGCGTGCCCCCCGAGCTGCTCGCCCGCTACGCTTGATTGTCGGTCCGCCGCGGAACCTCAGAGCTCGTCTTTGAGGCTCGCGAGCAGGGCGCCGGCGAGTGGCGTCTCCGCGCTGTACTCGGGATGGTCCACGCCCAGACGGAGATCCGCGTCGTCCTTCTTCGCCGCGGCGGCGAGCTCGGCGCCGAGCGGAAACTTCACGTACTGCACCGCCGTGGTGCGGTCCGTGCGATCCCCGCGCATTTCCGGGCGGCCGCTCGCGCGCGTTCCGTTCACGCTCACGTAGAAGCGCTCTTCCACGCCGGCCAGCGCCTCGAGGGCGCGATCCCGCTCTTCCTTGTCGGCGTACTCCACGAACACCGTGACGGACAGCTCGCCATCGGCGGGCACCAGCGTGTTGTACGTCTCGAGCTCGTGCAACACGGCCTTCTCCTGCGTGATGCGCTCGGTGCGCAACATCTCCTGGATCTGGAACAGCACCGTGTCGCGGTTCTCGAACAGCACGGTCATGTGATCCCCGAGGGGCACGCGCCGGCTCTTCTTCTCTTCGATGACCCGTGCTCGAAAGCGCTCACGGATCTCTTCGTAAGCGCCGAGGTCCAGTAGCTCGTTTCTGTGCACGGGTTTCATCTCAGCTCTCCTCTGCTTCGGGGTCACGCGGCGCCGGCCGCGGCCGACCGGGTGTGAGCCCGTAGGCCTCCGCCAGCGCGACGATGGGATGCAGCGCCGTCGTGCGGTTCTCCTTCAAGATGCGGAGCCCCGCCAGGTTGCAATCCGTGACGATGGCGTCCGGAGCGTCGTCCTCGGGCGACAGCGCCTTGGCCATGCGCTTCGCGTAGCGCACGCCCTCGTCATAGTACGCGGCCTTCATGCCCCAGGTTCCGTCCACGGCGCTGCAGCGCTCCACGATGCGCACCTCGGTGTCCGGCAGCTGATTCAGGATGCGAGCGCCGGGGATCGCGATCTTCTGCGCTCGGAGGTGGCAGGCCGCGTGGTACGCCACGTTGCCGAAGCCCCGCTCGAAGTCCTTGTTCAGCTTCTTTTCCCGGCGGAGGCCGTCCAAGAACTCCATCAAGTCCAGCGTGGCGGCGGCGACCTCCGCGGCCTCCGGCGTGCCCAGGTAGAGCGGCCACTCCTTCTTCATGGTGTAGCCGCAGGTCGGCCCCGGGACGACGATCTTGTGGCCCTGCCGCACCAGCGGCAGCAGCGCGTCGACGTTCTGTTGCATCTTCTTCTTGGCGGCCACCACGTCGCCGCCGTCGAGGTTCGGCATGCCGCAGCAGGCGAGCGCTTCCGGCACCTCCACCTCGAAGCCGTTCTTCTCCAGCACCAGCACGGCCGCTTCGGGAACGTCCGGGAAGTTGTACTCGCCGTAGCAGGTCGGAAACAGCACCACCGCGCCCTCGTTGCCGGCTTCCGGCAGCGGAGCGTGCTTGCGCGCCCAAGAAGTGAACGTGTGCTCCGCCATGGGCGGCAGCGGGAACTCGGCACTGATGCCGGTGACCTTTTCCGTGACCTTGCGCGCCAGCTTGTTGGCGTTGACGAAGTTCGCCGGCTTGGCGTTGATGCCCGAGCCGAGCGCGCCGATCAAACGCGGCTCACCGAGGATGCGATCCACCAGGGGGATGCCCTCGCGCCGCGCCCGCTGCGCTTTCTCCCGCGCCATGAGCCGCGGGAAGTCCAGCTCTTCCCGTGCGCCTTCGTCCGGCGTGTAGGGGCACTTGATGTAACAGAGCTTGCACTGCCAGCAGTGATCGCTCACCTGCGCGATGGTCTCGGCGCCGATGGTCTCGGCGCCCTGGGCCTTGCCCGCATCCACGTCGCGATCGATGGCGTCGAACAGGATGGGGAAGGAGCCGCAGTAAGTGACGCACATGCGGCACTCGTGACAGATCTGGAACGTCCGCAGGAGCTCCTGCTCCAGATCGCGCGGCTCCCAGTAGCGGGAGGAGTTGGGGTCGAAGGCGGGAGTGACGGTGGGGTTGCGCGGAATGACGCTCATCGGGGTACTCGCGGGGACAAGAGGATCTTCGAAAATCAAGAAGGCCACCGACCGCGCGCTGCGGCCGATGGCCCTCGTTACTGGCTCGGGACTGTCGCGCGAATCAGTCGCCGAGCTCGTCCGATGCCTTCTTGAAACGCCCGGCGTGGCTCTTCTCCGCCTTCGCCAGGGTCTCGAACCACTCGGCGACCTCGTCGAAGCCCTCGTCACGCGCGGTCTTCGCGAAGCCCGGGTACATGGTCTCGTATTCGTAGGTCTCGCCGGCAACGGCCGAGAGCAGGTTCTTGGCGGTGTTGCCGATGGGCTTGCCGGTCGCCGGATCGCCGACCTGTTTCAAGAAGTCGAGGTGGCCGTGGGCGTGGCCCGTCTCGCCGTCCGCGGTGTCCTTGAACAGACCCGCAACGTCCGGGTAGCCCTCCACGTCCGCCACCTTCGCGAAGTACAGGTAGCGGCGGTTCGCCTGCGACTCGCCGGCAAACGCTTCTTTGAGGTTTTCGTGGGTCTTGGTTCCTTCGAGCTTGGCCATCTTGGTGTCGTCCTCCACACGCCGGACCCGCCGGCGGAACAGTTGGGCGCTCAACATAGAGAATCCCCCCGGGGGGTCAACCCGACTCTGTCGAATTTTAGAAGATGTCTAATGCTGCGGCGCATCATTCGCGCTCCAGGGTCGGGCTCTGGCGACTGTTCCAGGGTCGCCCTCTTGGGCTCGCCGTCAAGCGCCCTGTCTCCGAGCTCGGCCTCCCGCTCCACGCCCTTCGGCCACGGCCCATTCGTTCACCCACGTCTCGGCCATGCGCTCCCGCACTCGCGCCCTCCGCGGTCCGGTCGCAACACGTCACCAACCGGACACGCGGACATTTGGCCTCCCATGTCCCGCGCTGCGGCCTCGACCGTCGCCCACAGACACGCGGACATTTGGCCTCCCATGTCCCGCGCAGTCTCCGCGGCACACTCCCTCGCAGACACGCGGACATTTGGCCTCCCATGTCCCGCGCTGCGGCCTCGACCGTCGCCCACAGACACGCGGGCATTTGACCTCCCATGTCCCGCGCAGTCTCCGCGGCACACTCTCCCGCGGACACGCGGACATTTGGCCTCCCATGTCCCGCGCTGCGGCCTCGACACTCCCCCGCGGACACGCGGACATTTGGCCTCCCATGTCCCGCGCTGCGGCCTCGACACTCCCCCGCGGACACGCGGACATTTGACCTTGTTCCCCGCCTCACCGCGCGGACACGCGGACATCTGAGCTTGCCGACTCAGACCGTTCACGCCGCCCCCGACGCAACGACGGATTCCGCTCTCGGAAATTCGTTCGGATTCGAACGGTTCTGTCCGCTCCCCACCCCCTCCATTCCGGTAGTCAGCGGACATGCGCGCTTCGACCGCGCAGGCCAGCGGGGTCACTTCTCCAAAATGACGGAGAGCCCTTTCGCACCGAGCACGGCGAAGTTCTGCACGCAGTTGTTGAACACGGCGTGGACCGCCTCCGCTTCCCGCGAGAGGCGCCGCACCGGCTCCCGCCAGGCGGACAGCTCCTCCGGCGAATACAGGTAGTCGAAGCGTTCGTGCACCGACGCGCCGCGTTTCTGCCAGCCGCCCACGTTGTGCCCATGGAAACGCACGACGGCGAGGGCGGGCGTCGTCACCTCCACCCACGGTGGCACGCCGCCGCGCTCCACGTCCGGCTCGTCCACGCAAACGTAGGAGAGATGTTGCGCGCGCAGCAAATCGAACACGCGCTGTCGGCGCTCCGACATTAGCCAGCTCTTGTGGCGGAACTCGACGGCGACGCGCAGGTCCGAGAAGCGCTGCGCCAGCTGCTCCAAGCGCCGCGCATTGCCGCGGGTCGCCGTGAACCACGGCGGGAACTGCGCCATCAGGCAACCGAGCTTGCCGCTCGCCACCAACGGATCGAGCAGCGCGCGGAAGCGCCGTTCGATCTCGTCTGCGATCTCGCGCGGCATCCTGTCGGGATACACGCGCCCCTCACCGCCGAGGGCTTGCTTCAGATCGGCGGGCAAGCGCCCCACGTCCACCGGATGCCCGGTAACGATGGGATGCGCCTTCACGTCGAAGCAAAAGTCCGCCGGCGTCCACGCCGCCCAGCTCTCCGCCGTGGCGGGGGGCAGGAGCGCGTAGTAGGTGGCGTCCACCTCCACCATGGAGAAATGCCGCGCGTAGTGGCGCAGCCGCTCTTCCGCGCTGCTCTTGCCCTTGGGGTAGAAGCGGCCGCTGGCAATCAGCGTCTTGTCGGTCCAGCCCGCGGTGCCGAACAGCACCCGCCCTGCGCGAGCCGGCTCGAGGGCACGATCCGCAAGCTCCGTGGCCCGCGCCAGGAGCTCGGGATCCGGCGCGGGGACCACGGCCTTCTTCGTCAAAACGGAACCTGCGCCAGGCGCTCGGCCAGCGCCCGCACCGTCAGCGGGCTCGAGCCCTCCGCCTTGTTGTTCACGATCACGAGCAACGCCTTGCCGAGCTCGCGGCACGCTTCCGAAAGCCGCTCCACGTCCGCGCGCATCTTCTCCTGGGGGTCCACGATGCGGTCGAAGGGCGCGAGCACCCGCTTGCGCGAATCGTAGCGCTCCCCCGGCGGGATCAACAGGCGCGTGACCACCACCGGCGCGGTCAGCACACCGGGCACGCTGAGCTGCTCGCCGACGTCGGGCATGCGCTCCCAAAAGTTCAACACATGGCCCACGCCCACGTCGCGCAGCACGTCCAGGTAGGCGTGGGTGAAGAGCTCGCGATTGCGAAGCTCGACCGCATAGGGCAGCTCCCGCGGCAACGAGCGAAAGAGCTCCCCCAACCTCTCGGCGAAGGCCCGGGGCTCCGGCAGCTCACTTCGCCGGAGCGGCGAAAACTCGAACACCAGCGGCCCTGCGTGCGCCGCAAAGTGCTCGCTCACGGGCTCGATCACTTCCCGGAGCACGCGCTCACGAGACAGAAAGCTCGGATTTTCCTCGCGCGTCTTTGGGTGCACGGCGCTCGTGATCTCGCTGAACACCTTCATCACGCACGAAAACCCCTCGGGCAGCTGCGCGGCGTAGCGGTCGAGGGTGGCCCCGTCCAACGGCGCGTAGTAGCTGCGGTCGATACCGACGGTGCGAAACAGCGGGTGGCGCGCGTACTCCTCCAGGCCACGCGCCGCGAGCTCCCGCTCGCCGGGCGAGCCGGCGTACACGATCCCCGCCCAGCCCGGGAAGGTCCAGCTCGAGGTGCCGAAGCGCACGTGCTCCGGCACGTGACGCATCAGCTCCTCATCCGCGCGGGTGTCGAGCTGTGCGGCCGCCGGCGGGCCGAACAGGCTGAGCTGTCGCCCCGCCATGGCTCACACGTGGCCGAGCTCGATGGCCTCGACGCCGCGGTTCGCGAGCACGCGCACGCCGTGGATCAGCGGCGCGAAGCGTTCGTCCTTCGTGAAGCCGTGCTTGTAGCGGTAGTAGATCTGCTGCAGCACCACCGCGGTCTTGAACAACCCGAAGCAGTAGTAAAAGAGGACGTTCGAGACGTCTCGACCGGAACCTTCGGCGTAGCGTGCCACCAGCTCCGTGCGCGTGAGGCTCCCGGGCACGGAGGTCGGCCCCCAGCGCACCCACTGGAACTCGTCCGCGTCCGTGGCCTCGACCCAGTAGCTGAGGCTGGTGCCCAGATCCATCAGCGGATCCCCGATGGTGCTCATCTCCCAGTCCAGCACGCCCACGATGCGCGTGAGGTCTTGGCCGTCGAGCACGACGTTGTCGAGCTTGTAGTCGTTGTGGATCAGCGCCGGCGCACCGCTCTCGGGCAAGTGCTCCGCGAGCCACGCACCCAGCTGGTCCACACTCGGGATCTCGTCGGTCTTGGAGTTTCCGTAGCGCTTGGTCCAGCCGCTCACCTGCCGCTCCACGTAGCCCTCGGGCTTGCCCAGACCGCCGAGGCCGATGGCTTCGAAATCCAGGCCGTGGAGCCGCACCAGCTCGTCGATCAGCGTTTCGTGCAGCGCCTTGGTCTGCGCTTCGCTCAACGTGACGCCGGCGGGCAGCTCGCGGCGCAGGATCACGCCGCGAATGCGCCGCATCACGTAGAACGTCGCCCCGATCACGCTGTCGTCCTCACAGTAGAGCAGCGGCTCCGGCGCCAGCGGATAGTGCGGGGCGAGCTTCGAGAGCACGCGGTACTCGCGCCCCATGTCGTGCGCCGACTTCACCTTGCTGCCGAAGGGCGGCCGGCGGAGCACGTACTCCTTGTCGCCGGAGCGAATCAGGTAGGTGAGGTTCGAGTGCCCCTTGGGGAACTGCTCCACCGCGATCTCGGCGTTCGCCGCGATCTCGTCGACGTGCTCCCGCAGGTAGCGCGCCAAGGGCTCCAGCTCCAGCTCCTCCCCGGAGCGAATGTTGCCGGCTCGGTCGATGTGCTCGCTCACGACAGGTCCTCCGTTCGGCACAGCGTGCAGAGCCGCCGCCCCCGGGTCAACCCGACAGCTCCACCATCACCGGGGCGTGATCCGAAGGCGTCAGCCCGTCCTTCTTCTTGCGGTAGTCGCGGTCGATTTCCGCGCTCGTCACCCGCTCCGCCACGCCGGGTTTCCCCAGTAAGAAGTCAATGCGCAGCCCCTGCCGTTTGTGGAACGCGCCGCCGCGGTAGTCCCACCAGGAAAACGCCGCTTCGTCCGGGTGCTGCGTGCGGAACAGATCCACGTAGCCGAGCTCCTTCAGCGCGGCGATGCGCCGGCGTTCCTCGTCCGTGTGAAAGATGTGCCCCGCCAGGCCGTCCTCGTTCCAGGAGTCGATGGGCTCCGGCACCACGTTGAAGTCTCCGCACACCACGTCCACCGACGACTCCGCGAGGTGCTCCTTCAAGCGATCCAGCCAGGCGAGCTTCTTGGGGTAGTCCTCGTGGCTCACGCTCTTGCCGTTGGGCACGTACACCGTGCAAAAGGTAATGCCGCTCACCTTCACCGTGATCAGCCGCGCGCCGAAATCTTCCTGCCCCGGCAGCCCGCGCTCGGTCACCTCCGCGCGCTCCTTGGTCAACACTCCCACGCCGTTCCAGCTCTTCTGCCCGTGGGTCACCGCGTGGTAGCCCTCGGCCTCGAGCTCCAGGTGCGGGAACTGTTCGTCGGTGAGCTTCAGCTCCTGCAGCCCCACCACGTCCGGCTGCCGCGCTCGCAGCCAATGCAGCAAAAAGTCCTGCCGCGCCCGAAGCCCATTCACGTTCCACGTCGCGATTCGCATGCTGCCCGCATGGATAGCACTACTTCGCCATTTCCAGAGCCGCGACACCCGTAGATCCCACACCTAGGCAGCGTTTCGGCGGCGCTCCGATG
The DNA here is from genome assembly GCA_020633235.1 of Polyangiaceae bacterium. NCBI lineage: Bacteria > Pseudomonadati > Myxococcota > Polyangiales > Polyangiaceae > Polyangiaceae bacterium. The sequence goes on from JACKEA010000002.1 coordinate 436,303, forward strand.
CTCGCCTGCACGGTGATGCTCGCTGCGATGCTCGCCAGGCCTCGCCCACGCCCAGGCTTTGCCAGTGCCCGGCTCGGCACCGGCCCGCAATTGAGTCGGTTGATTGAGAGCCGTCACTCCCGACGCCAAAGGGACTCTTTCAGGTTGTCGGTTCGCCGCGGAACCTCGCGTCCCGCCACCCTGTCCGCCGCGCTCCGGCACTGAACCGCCCACCGGCGACCCTGACCGGATTGCGTTGGACTGGCCGGGATGTCGCAGCGTCCGGACCCGTGGATCGTAGATCCCGACGACCCTCGCGCCCCGCCCCAGGATGTCTGGGACCGGATGAGCGAAGAGGAGCGACAGCGCGTGGTGGACAGCCTTCCGTCGCACTTCGAACCGGCGAGGGCGCGACCACCGCAGGGCGACGCGCACACGGAGGAAGTCTACGGAGCTTGGACCGCCCTCCGGCGCTATTTCAGCAGAACCCGACGAAGCATCTACGTCGGAACGAACCTGCCCGTCCACTACCCGGGAGAGCCCATGTTCTCGCCCGACGTGATGGCCGCCCTCGACACCGGTACGCACCCGCGTCCGAGCTGGCGCGTGTCGCAGGAGGGCATGGGACTCGGCTTCGCGCTCGACGTGCAGGTTCTCGACTCCCGACGGGAGAACGTCGTGCTCAATGTCGAGCGCTACGCGCGTCTCGGCATCTCAGAGTACTTCGTGTTCGATCGCCCGAAGCTGCGGCTCACGGGCTACCGGCTGGCGCCGGGCTCGACCAGCTACCAGCCGATCGTCCCGCAGCACGGTCATTTCGCGTCCACCGTGCTCGACCTCGATCTCGTGGTCGACGCCGGCCGACTGCGCTTCTACGCGGGAGACGCGGCGCTGCCGGACGCCGGCGAGCTGGTCGGCAAGCTGGAGAGCTTCGTAGACGACCTGGAGACGCGTATCGAGGCAGCGGAGCAGCGCGCCGCCCAAGAAGCCGAGCGCGCCGCCCAAGAAGCCGAGCGTGCCGCCCGCGCGGAGTCCGAGCTCCGCGAAGCGCTGACCGAGCTCGAACGACTACGCCGTTCAAGGGGCTGAGCTCCCTCCGGCTGTTCAGCGCGGCTCGGCGCTGCAAAAAGAACGGACGGCATCCCACGGAACGGCCGCTGGCCGTTGGCAGTCCCGATGCGGCGGCTCCCCGTGCTACTGCTCGCGCATGGGTTCCTGGGCGGCGTTCTACGTGGAAGGTCGCGACGAGGCCGCCACGGCCGAAGCCTGTGCGGAGTGGCTGTCGGAGAATCGCAGTGCCTGGGCGCGGCTGACGAAGAAAGCCGTGCGGCAAACGGCCGTGAGCGACCTCGATCTGGCGAACAACTGGACGCTACTCGGCGCCGCGAAGAAACCACGCCGCGTCGCCGTGTACCGCCAGTCGCCGCGCTGGGTGACGACCTTCTACGGCTCCTTCTGCGCGCCGAACGAGCTCGCCGAGCACGTGTCCCGACGGCTCGAGTGCGTCGTGGTGGACACCCAGGGGCAGACGACGTCCGACGCTTACCTGGTGACCGTGCTCGATCGCGGCGCATGCAAGCGAGAGCTCGAGTTCGCCGCCGACGTGGGCTGGATCAAGAACGACGGCGGGGCCCTCGACGGCGAGCCCGTTCCGTTAGAGACCGAGCCCGAGGACGAGCCTGGGGAGGGCTGGTTCGACCACAAGGCCGTCACTCGCTACCTGCAGAGCGTATTCGACATCGCCTGGTGGGAGCTGCCGGACAGCACCGGCGCCATCCTCGTCGGATAGCGGCATCGCCTCGCGCACCGCACACGCGACGACTCGAGGTCGCGCCGCGATTGGGGTGCGTGAACCGGGGAGCTGCGAGGCGGTCGCTGCGATGATCTCCCGCGAGCCCCGAGAGCGGGCTCGCGGGCGGCAAGGAACGCGGGCCATTGCGGCGCTTGCGGAAAACGGCCGTTGCTGCGGACTTGCCAGGCGCGGAAGCAGCGCGCGGGGGCTACTGCGGGACCTGCTGGGAGCAGAAGCCGTTGAGGCAGAGGTTGCTCTTGTCGCAACAGTCCGCGGCGGTGGTGCACTTTTCCTTCGGGTTCGAGCAGTTGTTGTTGGGCGTGTCGTTGGAGCACACCAGCTCGCCGGTGGTCGAGTCGGGCTGGCAGTAGCCGTTGCAGCACTGATCGCCGGACTCGCAGCTCTCGCCGTCCGCGCGGCACGGGTCTTGGACCCAGAAGGCGCGCGAGTTGCCCGCCAGGAGCTCCTGGCCGGGCAGGTAGAAGGCGGGATGGCTGGCGTCCGTGCCGGGCGCCATGTTCACGTCCACTGCGGCCACCCACAGCTTCTTGGTGGTGATGTGCTGCACCAGATCCACGCCCCGGGGGTCGCTGCAGAACGGCGGGATGGTCGCGACGTTGCCGTACATGCGCCGGCTGGTGAACACGACCCACACGTAGCCGCCGGAGGCGATGGGATTGACCGTGGGCTCGTAGTTCAGGTTCACGTCGTCGCCGTGATCCGCATCGATGCCGCCGACCTGCACGCCGTCGCCCGTGCAGGCGAGGCTCACGGCCGTGGTGAGCTTGGGCAGATCCGGCGCACCGGTGGAGTCGAAACCGTTCAGACGGTAGAGCGGCGTGGAGCTGGAAGCGCCGTCGGTGTTGGTGAAGTGGATCTGCGCCTTGGCGCCCTTGCGGGTGTGCATGGCGCCGATGCCGTTGCCGTCCGAGCCGGCCACGCTCTGCAGGTGGAAAGCGATGCCCTTGCTGTCGGGAAAGAACGCCGGCCAACCCGGACGCGACTCTGCAGGCTGCCCGGTCTCGTCCGCGACCTCTATGGGGTTCGAGAAGGTCATGGTGGCGAGATCGAAGTCCATCACCACCAGCTTCTGGGTGGGGTTCGTGACGCCGGGCCCCGCCATGGGGTTGAACACCACGCGCTTGCCATCCGGCGAGAACATCGGGGTGCCGACGTTGGTGGCCACGCTGGTGAGCCCCGTGGACGCCACCGGTGCGCCGGCGGTGGGCAGCGACAGCACCTGACCCGAAGGGGACAGGGCCAAAGAGCCGTCCGGGTAGATGCCGGGGAACTCCGCGCCGACGCCCATCTGCGTCTCCGTCACGCCGGTGGGGGTGAGGTCGTAGGCCGCGCTCGCGGAGTAGTTGTCGCCCCTTTGCACCACGAGGCGCGAGCCGTCCGCCGCGACCGAGTGGCACACGCGGCACTGCGAGGTGCCGCCGTTGCCGCCGGCCACCAGCTTGGGCCCGGTATCGCCCACGGCGATGGACAGCACCGCGCCGCCGAACATGTGATCGCCGCCTACGGCGCCGCCGTAGTTCTTGGCCAGGTTCGTGCCGTAGGAGTTGTAGTAGATGATGCCCGAGAGGCGCGCCGGCGCGATGGTCCAGGTCTCGGTGATGGGACCGTAGCCCACGCCGTCCTTGGCGAGGGTGAGCTTCAGGGTGAGCTGGTCGCTCTTGCCGCCGGCCGTGTTGGTCGCCGCCGCCCAGATGTTCCCGGGGATCGGGTGGCGGATGAACTTGCCGCCGGTCTGGCTGAGGATCGCCGGCTTCGCGAAGGTGCCTTTGTAGCTGAAGCTGCCGCTCTGGGTCTCAAGCTCGATCTGGATCGCGTCCGCGTCGCCGACGGACCAATCCCACGACAGGATCGGCGCCAAGATACCGCGCGGAAACACGGTCTCGTCGTAGGGATAGATGAGGCGCAGGTTCTCCGCCGAGCCGTTGCTGGTGGGCGTGCCCAACGCCGCCAGGGCGCCGGCGTCCGTGACCGCACCGCCGAGGCCGTCACCACCGACGCCGCCGATGCCGCCGCCTTCGGTGAGCTCCGCCACGGTGTTCGCGATCTGCGCTGCCTGAGCAGGGTCGTTGGGATCCGCACCGTTCTGCTCGGCCGTGAGGTTGACTTGCACGTCGCGAGTGACGGTTTGGCCGTTGAGACCGGCGATGATCTTGACCATGCCGCCGACGGTGCCCTTGGGCGTGAACACGCCGGTCGCCGCCGTACCGAGGGTGATGTCGCCGATGTCACCGCGGTCGAGGGACCACGCCACGGCGGTGGGCTTGCCGCCGAGGGTTGCGTCGTAGCTCACCGTCGGCGCGTTCGTGCCCATCGGCACCGTGATCGTCTGCAGCGCGGACGGCTGCACGTCGAAGGTCTGGGGCGCGTCGTTGACGCCCACGTCGATGCCACCGCCCTCGTTGATGATCCCCGAGTCGCCCGCGCTGCCCTCCACGCTGGCGTCCTTGTTGGGGAATTTGTCGCCCGGGCTCGCGACGTCACTGTTGCCACCGCAGGCCGCAAAACCCGCGGCCACCACGACGGAAAGCCAGAGCGCGACGGTGGCGCGCGAAAAGGAGGTCACCATGCCACGATGGTAGCACTACTGCGTGATTTCGACACAGTTACCACTCCCGCAGATCCTGGCCGATGGCAGCGTTTCGGCTGCGCTCCGATGCTCACGTACTCGAGTACGCTCCGCTTCGGTGCTCGCCGAAGCCTCGGCCTCGACCGGGCTTTGCGGGCGCTCGGGCCAGAAGTGACGCGGTAGTTCCCCGTGCGCTTTCGAGCAATGTAGCTCGCGGATCAGTTCGCGCCGCAGGCGAGCCACACGGCGAGTCGATCGCGTTCCGCTCGGGGCGGATTGTCGGGCCCCGGAGGCATGGAGTCGTTGTCCGCGGCGGCGCGGGCGAAGATGCGATCCCGGAGCGCGCGCACGCGCTCTTTCGTGTCGAGCACGACGTCCACCGGCGCGCCCTGACGGTCTTCCACCCGGGCGGAGTGGCAGCGGTTGCACCACACGGCCATGAACGGGCGGCCGAAGTTGTCGTACGTGAGCGGCGTGCCGCCGTCGGGACAGTCCACGTCGTCGATGGTGGTGAAGTCGAGACAGCCCGAAAGGCCAATGAGCAGGACCAGCAGGAACGGCCGTTTCATGGTGCGAAGGCGAGGCCGACGGACAAGCCGCCGCCCAGGTAGTACTTCGGTCCCGGCGCTTCACTGGCGAGGATCCAGTCCGCGTACAGCTCCGGAGACAGGAGCCAGTCGATGCTCTCGGATTCCGCGAAGCGGATGTCGGTGCCGAGGGCCAGCTCCACGCCGCCCCGGTGCCGGATGCCGTTGCCCACTCCGAACAGCACGCCGAAAGGCTCGTCTTGGGCGTAGCCCACGAACTCCTCGTGCTGGTGCACCCAAGAGAGCCGCGCGTAGGGGCGCGGCTCGATGGGCGGCCACCAGACTTGCGCCCCGAGGCTGATCAGCGTGAGCAGCCGCTCATCTTCCTTGGCGTAGGCCTCGCGACCGACGAACACGGGGCCAACGAGGTTTGCAAAGCGGTAGCCGGCGCGGAGCTGCGCGCCCGGGATCACGCCATCGCCGCTCCAGCCGTTCCCGGTGCTGCCGCCCAGCGTGGGACCCGCGACGACGGACAAGGGACGCTCCGCGCGGGCGGGCGCCGCGACGACGGACAAGGGACGCTCCGCGCGGGCGGGCGCCGCGACGACGAGAGCGACGACGAACGCCGTGATGCGCGGACGCTGCACGACGGGACTATAGCGTGGCCCGGCGGGCCGGCGTCGCGCGAGGTTCCGCGGCGAGCCAACAAAAGGATCTCCGGCAAAGGAGATTGGGGCCTCGGCTTGCGCCGTCCAGCATCCGTGGTGACACTGCGTGCGATGAACGAACCCGCTCCGACGACGGACCGACGCTTTTCCATCGGCTGGCTCGTCGGAGCGCTGTTGGCGGGGGCGATCGCCGGGGGTGTGGCGGGGCGCCTCGCTTCCACTCCGGCGCCGAAGCCGGCGGCGACGGTAACCGTGATTCGCCCAACGCCCAACGTGGTGACGGCGGTGCGCGACCTGGCGCGGCTCGAGAGCGCGGAGTTCCACGTGGAGCGCGTGTTGGACCTGCGCGACAAGCAGTCGCGCTTCTTCGGGCTGGTCGAGGCAGAGGACGCGCTCTTGCTGGTGGCGACGGGTACGGTGACGGCGGGCGTGGATCTGTCGAAGCTCGGGGACGACGCGGTGCAGGTCGATTCCGAGAAGAAGACCGCTCACATCCGCTTGCCCAAGGCGGAGATCCTCGGCTCCAAGCTGGACAACGACCACACTTACGTACATTCACGCTCCACGGACGTGCTGGCCAAACGGCAAGAGTCCTTGGAGAGCCGCGCGCGTCAGGAAGCCGAGAAGAGCATCGTGGAGGGCGCCCGGCAAAACGGCATCTTGGCCCGCGCGCAGAAGAACGCCGAGCGCACGGTAGAGAGCTTGGTGCGGTCCTTGGGCTACGACTCGGTGACGGTCGAGTCACCGCGGCCGAAGTGAAAATCGGCCCCCGAGCGTACGCGGCTTCGTCTAGGATGCGGCGCGACGGGGGGACGGAGGAGCCTCCCGGAAGGGAGAGCTCGTGCAACAAGCCGGATTTACCCAGCAGCCCTGTTCCAAGTGCGGAACTGTCGTGTGGATCCCCCAGGCCACCGGCATGGGGATATGTCCGTCCTGCCATACTCAGAACACGCTCGCGGGCGGTGCGCCGCAAGCCGCAGCCCCGCAGCAGTACCCCGGCATGCCCAACATGGGCGCGGCCAGCGGCGGCGGCTTCCCGGTCGGGCGCATGATCGCCGGCGTGGGCGGCGCGATCGTGATCGGCGTACTGTCGATCGGCGGCTGGTACGTGAAGTCCTACTTCTTCGGCGGTGGTGGCAAGGGGAAGATCGGGTACGGCCAGCTCGGCATCGACAAGAGCAAGGCCGACGGCGACAAGATGATCACCAGCGTGTCCGGCCTAGCCACCAAGTGGAAGAAGGACGCCGTGTGGTGGTCGGTGAACTACCAAGCCGTGCGCGCGGACGGCACCGTGCTGCTCGATAAGGGCGCGGTGGTGGAGTACGTCTCGCCCAGCAAGGTCCAGAGCGTGAGCAAGAAGCTGCGCGAGGACAGCATCAAGAAGTTCCAGTTCTCCACCGTGGGCGTGGACTTCTCCAAGAAGTGGAACGCCACCAATCAGTGGAAGAACGTGGTGCCGCCGCCGCCGCCCACCTGCACGCTAAAGCAGGTCACGGCGTCCCTGGCGTCCAAAGGGCTCACCGGCGACAAGACCGTGCGCGTCACCTTCGATCCGCAGTTCCAGAACGTGAACGTGCCCACCTGGCACGTGATCGGCGACGATCCGAAGATCGACGCCTACTACTCCATGGCGGACTGCTCCGAGGTTCCCAAGTAGCTCTAACGCCGGGTCCAGGTCGCTGGATCCGGCAGATGACCGATGGTGTTCACGCGGGCGACGCCAACGCGCCCGCGTGAGAACGCCATCTCGGACACGCTGGCGTTCTCGAGCATCCAACCGAGCTCCAGCGTCTTTCGGGCGTCGGTGCCAAGGACGACTCCCAAGAGCGCGCCGATGCTGCCCGCCGACGAGAACGCCGCGACGCGCACCTGGCGGCCACGCGTGAGCTCGGAAAGTGTGCCTTCGATGCGCTCGACGAACGCGGTGTGGCTCTCCACGCCGGGTACGGTGCGTCCCTCCGCCCAAGCGTACAGCGCACGCTGGAGCATCTTGTCGAAGGCGCGGCCGCGGGTCCGGCGATCCGCATCGCTGGCGAACACGCGGCCGAGCTCGGCAAAGCTCTCGTGCTCCGCGGATAGCTCGGGGGCGAGGCCGCGCAGGATTTCTTCCGCAGGATACTCGTCCAAGCCGTCCAGCACTTCGAGCTCGGGCACGGCCACGCCGTGGGCGACCAGCACCCCACGACACTCGAGGGCGGTGTCGCGCTGCCGCGTGCGCGGACCTGCCACGAAGCGGTCGAAACCCTGGCCCAGCGCCGCCCAGCGCTGACCCAGGGTCCGACTCTGTCGCCGCCCCAGCTCGCTCAGCCGATCGTAGTCGCCGTCGAGAAACGACGCCTGCGCATGGCGCACGAGCAGGAGCTGGCTCACTTCTTCATCTTCTGCCGACGCAGTGCTTCCAGACGGAGGCGAAGCCCCGCCAAGCGGATGAAACCAGTGGCGTCCCGCTGGTCGTACACCTCGTCCTTTTCGAAGGTGACGAAGTCCTCGCGATAGAGGGAGTTGTCGCTCTTGCGACCGACCACGGTGACGCTGCCCTTGTACAGCTTCACGCGCACGACGCCGCTCACCACCTCTTGGATCGCGTCCATCATGCTCTGCAGCATCTCGCGTTCCGGCGAGAACCACAGCCCGCGATACACCAAGCTCGCATACTCCGGGATCAGCCCATCGCGAATGCGGATCTGCTCGCGGTCCAGCGTGATGCTCTCCATCGCCCGGTGCGCCTTGTGCAGCACGGTGCCACCGGGCGTCTCGTACACGCCGCGGCTCTTCATGCCGACGTAGCGGCTCTCGACCAGGTCCACGCGGCCCACGCCGTGACGACCGGCGATCTCGTTCATGCGCGCCAGCAGCGCCACGGGCGCGAAGGACTGGCCGTTGATGCTCACGGGATTGCCCTGCTCGAAGCCGATCTCGAGGTACTCGGGCTCCGCCGGCGCGTCCTCGGGGTTCTTGCTGAGGATGAACATGTCCTTCGGCGGCTCGTTCCACGGATCTTCGAGGATGCCGCCCTCGAAGGAGAGGTGCAGCAGGTTGCGGTCCATGGAGTACGGCTTCTCCGCGGTGGCCGTGATCGGGATCTTGTGCTTCTTCGCGTACTCGATGCAGTCCGTGCGGCTCTTGAGGTCCCACTCGCGCCAGGGAGCGATCACCTGCACCTCGGGGTCGAAGAACATGGCCCCGAGCTCGAAGCGCACCTGATCGTTGCCTTTGCCGGTGGCGCCGTGGGCGATGGCGTCCGCGCCCACGTCCTTCACCGTCTTCATCATGCCCTGGATGATGCACGGGCGGGCCAGCGAGGTGCCGAGCAGGTACTCGCCCTCGTACAGGGCGTTGGCCCTGAGAGACGGGAACACGAAGTCGCGGACGAAGTTCTCGCGCAGGTCCACCTGCACGTACTCCGAAGCACCGGTGTCGCGGGCCTTCTTCTCGAGCCCGTCGAGCTCCTCCGCTTGGCCGACGTCGGCGCACCAGGCCACGACCTCGGCGTCGTACGTTTCCTTCACCCAGCGCAGGATGACGCTGGTGTCCAACCCGCCGGAATAGGCGAGCACGACCTTCTTGATGGGTTTCACGGCAGCTCCTTCTCGGGGTCCGACAGGACCTCGCGGAAACGTTTGGCCATTCGGCCCGCCTGATAGCCGTCGAGGACTCTGTGGTCGAACGCCGCTCCGATGGTGAGCACCGGACGAACGACCACTTTGCCATCCACGGCCATGGGCGCTTCGCGAACCGCGCCGACGGTGAGGACCACCGGCGTGCGGGAGGGGGGAAATAGCGGAGCCTGTCCTACCGTCAAGCCGAAACCGGCGACGTTGGTGATCATTGCCGATCCGAAGGCGTCGTAGGGCACGCCCACGGAGGACAGGTTCAGACCGATGTCGTAGGTCAGGCGCTCCGCAGCGCGCATCGCGATGCGCATTGCCAGCGGCGGCAGGCGCGACAGCATGGAGGCGGATTTCTGGGTGGGGTCGTCCTTCTTGGTGCGGATCCGCTCCGCGCGGCGGCCCAGAGCCTCGGCGATCTCCGGCACGCGCATGCGATCCACCCCGGTCAACTTGGCGCCAGCGAGGTTCTCGCCTTCATCGAACGCCACCTGGAAGAAGACGTCGATGCTGTCCCGCACGTAGAGGCGCCCCCGGCGCACGATGGCGTTCACCTCCGGACGCTCGGCGATGGCCACGGCCACGGCCTTGCCGATGACATGCGTCAGGGTCACCCGCTGGCCGCTCTCGGCGCGTTGCCGCTCGACGTAGGCCATGGCGTTCTCCGCATCGACGTCCAGGACGCCGTACACGGTCGGGTCGCGCGGCGCGTTCCAGGCGTGGATCGCCATGGATCGCCATTCGGGCACGTCACGGAGGCGGCGGAAGCTCACGGCGGCGGAGCAAAGCCGCGCTTTTGAGCGGCCGCAAGGGCTTGTTCGACGTCGGCCTCGGACAGCACTCCAAAGCGCCGAAACGTCTCCACTCCGAACGCGTCCACCACCACCAGGGTCGGCACGCGGTCGATCAAGCCGAAGGGGCCGGGCTGACCGCTGCCCCACTCGTCGGCCATGGCGATGGGGTACGACAGCCCCAGGGCGGAACCGAAGGCGTCGGCCATCACCGAGTACTTCGGCGCCTCGAGCACGATGGCCGCGCCGTTGGCCCGCGGCTTGTGACGCCGGAGCACGGTGTCGAGGCGCTTGGCCATCAACTGACTCGCGAGATCGAAGGTCGTCACGAACAAGAGGGCCGTGGCGCGTCCCCGAGTGGTGTCCGTCGACAGCTCGTCTCCCGTGGTGGTGGTGTACACGAACCCCACCGGGGTTCCGCCAGCCTGCGCTTCGGGAGCTCGGGCGGGCGGCTCACCCCCGCAGCCGGCGACCAGCGCGAGGACGCAAAACAGGCGCCACTTCACGGGACGGCCGGGGCGGGCCCCACGAGCGGCCCGAACAGGTCCGCGAACACCTTGAGGGCCTCCGGCAGGGCGCGGCCGCTGCGCTTGTGGGCCAGCACCGTCACCGCCAGCTCGTCCACCAACGCCTTGAGGGGCGCCGTCTCCAACAACGCACCCAAGAGCACCTGTCCGGGGCGCGGCGCGGCGTCTTGCTGCACGATGGGATCGTGCCGCACCCAGGTGAAGCCCTCGCTGGGTCGATAGCCGCAGGCGAGCACCTGCACGAAGTCGAGATAGAGCGGCCACACCACGGTGGCCACTCGCGTGCCGTCCCCTGCCCTGCCCGACAGTCCACGAGGATCCGTTCGCGGCAGCGCCAGCTCTTCGTCCGGGCCGATGGCCGCGGTGATGCGCTGGCGCCGCTCCGGGTCCGACTCCACCGCGAGCAGCGGGGCGTACACCGCGATGCGCGGAACGCCCAGGCTCGGGGCGTCGTTCTCCAGCGCCAAGAGCCAGCGATCGCGATCCTCGGCGTCGAGATCCTCGTACGCCATGGCCGCCGCCAACGCTGCTTCGGCGTCCGTCGCCATGGCGCCGAGCCACTCTCGCCAAGCGGCAGCGACGCGCGCGTCCACACCGGCGGACTCCGCGAGGAGCTCGGGCTGACTGGGCACGCGCGTCATGACAGCGGCAAGCTAGAGGATCACACGAGACCCTGCAACGGTGTCGTCAATCCGAGACCACCATGGCGTCGAGCTCCCGCGCGAGATCGGCGAGCACTTCGTCGAGCTCTCGAGCTCGACTCTCGTGCGCGGCAATCACCAAATCGCCGCCGCGCTCCGCAAACAGGGCGCCGAGTCCCTCGCTCGCCTCGAACACGCCCTTGACGAACACGACGTCCCGCGGACGCACGCGCACACTGCGCGTTATCAAGTCGGAATCCAGCAGCGGAGCGACCGGCATGTTTGGCATGATATAGCGAGAGCGCGGACAAACCCATGCAACGACTGACGATTCCCCGTGATTCCGACCTGCCCGCCGATCTGCCTCCGCTGGATTTGGATGATGAGGCGGGTGGCGATGGTCCGGTCGGCGATGACATCGAAACTCTGATCGACATTGCTGACGACGCGAGCATCGACCTCGACGACGAAGAAGCCGCTGATTTGGACGTGGGCTTGGAGCTGGGCGAGCCGGAAGGCGAAGACAATGAGCCCGAAGGCGAGCTGGTGCTGGATATCGCCTCGCTGCTGAGCATCGACGAGGAGGAAACCCGCGACGACGACGATACCGCCGGGCCCGTCGGTTTCGATCCCTCCGCGGGACTGAGCGAGCCCGTCGACGACGCTTCCACGAGCGATGACGCTCTGGGGGTGGATGACGAAGAATCCCTGGTGTCCGACGAGCTTCCGGGCATGGACGCCGACGCCGAGGGTGACTTCGAAGAACCGAGCTGGGCAGAGCTCGACAGCGTGGGCGACGAAGAACCCCCTCCCCTGGCCGAAGTGACATGGGTCGCGCTTGACCTGGCGAAGCACGATGCCATCGCGATGGACGCGGCGGGCGGACGCGCCCTGCTCGCTTCCGACAGCGGCGTGCGTTGGGTGGACCGCGAGGGATCGCTGATCGGCGAGATCGCTCTGGACGAACACTGCGTGGACGTCGTCGCCGCCAACGATGCCGGCACCAGCGCGCTGGTCGCCACCGTGCGCGGCACGCTGCTGTTGGTGCGCTGCGACGGCGTCGAAACCGTCGAGTTCGCCGCACCGCGGGAACCTTCGCTGGCCGTAGTGGGGCGCGAGGGCGACACCTTGCTCGCGCTGATCGCGGGGCAGCTCCACGCAGGCGCTGGATCCACGCTCGCGACCACCACCGTGGAAGGCATCGCCCTCGCGCGCCACGCCCGCGTCGTGCTCTCGGAAGCTGGCGTGTGGCGCCATCGGTGGTGGCCGCTGTCGGCGGACGCCGCGCGCGTGGCCAAGGACCCGGAACCCAGCTTCGCGGCGCGCGGAGACGTGGTGGTGCTGGGCAGCCGCGAGCGCGGCGCGCTGGTGAGCCGCGATGGCGGCGCGAGCTTCGACAGCGTGCCGGGAACGGCAGGCACCGTCGCCGCGCTGGTCACCGAGGCCGCGGTGTTCTTGAGCGTCGCGAGCCCGCTGGATGGCTCCTGCCGCATCGTGCGGGTGGATCCCACGAGCCTGAGCGCGGAAACCGTGGCGGAGCTGGGACCGGACCCCGACGCGGAGGATGACGAGCCGGTCGCCCGCACCTTGGCCTGGGATGGGGATATCCTGTGGATCCACGGATGCCGCGGGCTCTTGGCCTTGGCACCGAGCTGACACTTGGAAGAACTGTATCGACGCGTGGAGTCCGGACTGCTCGCGGGGGATGCCCCCGACGCGGAGCTCTCCGACGTCGTCGACGATTTCCTCCTGCGCGTGGTTCGGGAGCTCGGGCCGCGGCTCGCGCGCGCCGCACCGGCGGTGCCCGTCGCGGCGTCGCAGTCGAGCCGCTCGATGGAAGCAGCCATCGTCGCGGCTCGCGTACGCCGACAAGCGCTGGCGGCCAGCAGTGACGTGAGCACGCTGTGGGCCACCGCTCGCGGCGGCACCTTGCTCGAACGCCGCGCCGCGCTTCAACGCCTCGCCGCGCTCGACTGCGACGACATCGACTTGGACTCCCTGGAGCTGGAAGCGGAGCTCGAGCGCGATCGCCAGCTCGCGGGTGCGCGCTCGGCAGGCCGTGAGACGCGCGCCGCAGAAGCCACCATCGAGCGCTTCGCCGTTGAAGCGATGCGCACGCTGGACGGCGTGCGCGGAGGTGATCCTTTCTTGGATCTCGATCCCCACGAGCGCGCGCGGCTGATGCTGCACCTGCGTGCCGCCCCTGACAGAGTGGTCGCCTTCGTCTGCGATCGCCTGCAGCAGTTGCTCGACGGGGGCAACACCATGGATGCGTGCGATCGCCTGGCGGCCCTGCGGCCCGCGGCGGATCGGCGCACCTTGCCGGTGCTCGCCGCGGCGCTGCTCGACGACCCGCGCAGCGAGGTGCGCGCCGAAGCGGCTCGCGCCGTCGCGCGCATCGACGATCGTCGCGTACCACTGTTGCTCTCGGCAGCGTCCGCCCGCGCTTCGGACGTGGGGGAGCGGCTGGCGCTGGCGGAGGCCCTCGGCATCTGGGGCGACATGCGCGGGAGCGACATCGTGCGAGAGTGCTTGGCGGATCCCCGGGAGGGCCTCCGGATCTTCGCCCTGGAGGCGTTGTACGACCCGAGCCTGGCGGAGCTGGCGATGGCTTCCGCGCGTTCGGAGAGCCCCGACGAACAGCGCGCAGCGTTGCGCGCCGTGGGGCGCGCCGGAGACGAGCGCGCGCTGCCTTGGCTCGACGAGTTGCTCGACTCGAAGGCCGTGGCTCGGGACGCGCGCGCCGCCCAGAGCGCCATCCTGGCGCGCATCGAGATGCGCGGCGAGGTTGCCGACGAGCTGGCGGAGCGGACCCGGCGCGCGGCCCCCAAGGTGACGGCGCTCACGCGGGAGCTCGGCGCTCCGCCCACCAAGCGTCATCGCTTCGCGGCCTGGCTCCTCATGCTGCGCGCGGTGCTCGCGCGTCTCGTGGGTCTGCGCGAGACCGCCAGCAGCCTGTGCGAGCGCGCGCTGGCGGCCGATCCCGGCTGGTACCGACCGGCGCTGTATCAAGGCCGGCTGTGGCTGTCGTCCGGCGACCGGAGCCGCGCCGTCGCGGCCTTTCGCCGCGCGCTCGGCATCGCTCCCGAGACGCTCGCGACAAACGCCGACGTGATGACCGCCATCACGACCACCTACTTGGCACGCACCGACGAGCTGTTGCGCGCCGAACGCGTGGAAGCGGCCCGCGCCTTGGTCGACGAGCTCATGTTCCTGGATCTCTCCAGCGTCCCGGCCCACGTGCGCCACGCCGCCCGTCGCCGTCGCCGTCGCATGGCGATCGCATCGCTGCCCGGGGAGAGCCAGTCGTGAGCGAGCCGCGCATTCGCAGCGTGAGCATCGAGCTGGAGTCGGATCACGGTGGCAGCACCGTGGTGGTGCGAAACCCCGACAGCCCGACTCAGCGCGTGTTCGTCGCGGGGCCTGCCACGGGCGCCGAGGTGAACGCCGCCCTCGCGCGCCTGGGCCTCGGCGCTCCGGCTTCGCTGCGGCCCGCGGCGCCCCTGGCCACCGCACCGCCCCCGAGCGTGCGCCTCAGCGCGACGCCGCCGCCGGTCAACGTGTCCACGCCGCCGCCGGAAGCCGTCGCCGGCCGCCTCGAGTCCCTCGCGGATCGCCTGCGCGCTCTGAACAGCGCGGTGCTGCGCGTCGGAAGTCTCACGCTCACGGAGAGCGTGGACGAAGCCATCGACGCCATAGCGGAGCTGGTCGTCGCGCAGGAGCTGTCCGCCGTCGCGCGGCTCCTCACGCGCCTCGACGTCGCCCTCGGCGACGAGCGCGCCGGCGACGAGACCGCGCTGCTGCTCGGCGCCATCGCCGAGGTCGTGGACGTGCTCGAGAGCGGAGAGCCGCCGGCCGTGTTCGCCGAGCTCGGCCAACGCGCGAGCGAGGATGTGCCCATCGGGGCCACGGAGCTCGTGGACGTGGGTCGGCACCGCGAGCGGATGCACTTCACGACCGAGACTCGGCTGCTCGTGGAGCTGGCGACGGGCATCCTGTATCGGGAGCACGGGCTACCGGCGCAGCTCTCCTACGGCCCGAGCGGTCGCAAGCTGATGGTCGACCTCGGCAGTCGCGAGGAGAGCGGCGCACCGGAGCGCCTGCGCATCTTCCAATACGAGTTCCGGCCCGCCGCCAGCGGCGAGGAGCTCGAGCGCGCCCTCGGCTTTGCCGAGAAATCCTTGGCGTTGCCGCGCGACATCCGCGAGCGCCCACTGCTCTTGGCCGCGCTGCCCCGGGCGGTGTTCCTGGCGCCCGCAACCATCACCGTGGGCAAGGGCGGCAGCATTACCCTGACTGACGAAGACGGCGAGAGCCTGTCCGTCGCCCGCGGCGCCCCTGGCGAGGCGTTGCTCGAGCTGCTTTCGGCGTCCGAGGAGCCCGCGGCCCTGAGCGGCGCCCTGGTGCTCGGCCCCGAGGGCATCGCCCTGAGTCCCTGGGCCGCCGTGCTTCGCGATCCATGCCGGGTAGCGCAGCTGTCACTGTGACGACCGCCGTCTCTTGGCCCAGCCAAGACGACCGTGGTACGCGCCGAGCATGTCCGTCGTCGTCCAGAAATACGGCGGGTCTTCCGTCGCCGACATCGACAAGCTCCGCGCCGTAGCCGATCAGGTCGTCCGTGCGAAGGAGCACGGCAACGACGTCGTCGTGGTGGTCAGTGCCATGGGCAAGACCACCGACAACCTCCTGTCCCTGGCCCAGAAGGCCGCGGACGGGGCCGCCGAGCCGCCCAAGCGCGAGCTCGACATGCTCGTGAGCACCGGGGAGCGCGTCAGCATGGCGCTGCTCTCCATCGCCATTCAGGCGCGGGGCCACGACGCCGTGAGCTTCACGGGCTCACAGTCCGGCATCATCACCAACGATCGCCACTTCGACGCGCGCATCATCGAAGTGCGACCGCATCGCATCGAGGACGAGCTCGCCCGCGGGCGCATCGTGATCGTCGCCGGCTATCAGGGCATGAGCTACAAGCGCGAGATCACCACGCTGGGGCGCGGCGGCTCCGACACCACCGCGGTGGCCTTGGCCGCAGCCCTCGGTGCCGAGCGCTGCGAGATCTACAGTGACGTGGACGGCGTCTACAGCGCCGACCCGCGCATCGTCCCCGACGCCGTGCACCTGCCGACGCTGGACTACGAGACCATGCAGGAGATGGCCGAGAGCGGCGCCAAGGTGCTGAACGCCCAGGCCGTGGAGTGGGCCCGCAAGAACCGCGTCGCCATCCTCGCCCGCCGCACCGGAGACGTGCTGCGCGAGAGCCCGCCGCGGGAGACCATCGTCAGCACGGATGGCGGCGCCCGCCAGCTGTCGGTGGTGGTGCAACGCGCCACCGCGCTCTTGTCCGCCTCCGGCAACGCGGCAGGCAGGCTCTTCACCGCGCTCGCTCGCGCCGCCGTGCCCCTCGGGGACCTCAGCGCCGCGAGCGACGGCATCGTGGCCTGGGCGCCGCTCACCAACGTGCCGAACTTCGGCGAGGCAGAGCGCATCCTCGAGAGCGCGGAGATCCCCGGGCTCGTCGTCGAGCACGGCTTCGGCCTGCTGAGCCTGGTGGGCGTTGAGATCGCCGCGCGCCCCGAGCTCCTGGGCAAGGCCCTCGGCCTCCTCGCCGAAGCGCCGCGCGCCTGCTTCGTGCATCCCCTGCGCCTCAGCGTGGCGCTGCCCGTCGACCAGCTGGAAGACGCGGCCAAGAGCTGGCACTCCGCGTTCGTGGGCTCCGCCGAAGGCACGCTGCTGTCCGCTTGATTTTTTTTGGCGCGGCGCGAACCCTCGCGCCGCGTCACTCCACCCGCGGCAGGTGCACGCAAATGTCCACGCGCCCGGCGCGCGGGCGCGTCCGTCCCTTGTGCTTCGCGTGATGCGTCACGTGCGCTTCGAGCGGCGCATCGAACTCTCTGACGTGCCAAGCGAAGAAGCAGGGCGGCTCTTGTCCGCAGTCGCAGACCTCCGAAGGTGCACCGAGCGCAGCCGTGAGCTCGTCACGGCTCATGTCGACGTGCAAGCCCCGAGGCAGAGCTCCCGCGAAGGCGTGGTAACGCTCGATGCCCTCTTGGAAGAACTGCGCTTCGACGAGCGTGCCGCTCTTGACCGCGTAGCTGCCGACAGGACCGCCCTTGCCCCAACCCACCCAGAACAGCAGCCGCACGCCAATGCGTCGCAAGTCCGCGCTGGCGAAGCCACTCCCCGCCGCGAAGCTCGGCAGCTTGCCGCGGTGTCCGCGGACGAACGCTCCCACCCGCCGGTCTCCCCCGTGCAACCCCAGCAGCGTGCGGACCGTCGCGTAGATGTCGTCGTCGGACCGAGCGCTCATGGCGTCAGCCGATCAAACCACGGCTCGAAGAGCCCATGGGACTGATTTCTTCGATCGACACCGGGCGTCAGCCGGGGCGGCCCGCGCTGTAGTACGCTCGCAAACGTGATGACGAAGATGCGGTGCGCGGCATTCCTGGGCCTCGGGCTGGCGATCGCGGCGTGCAGCTCCGGCTCCGGCGGTGGACCCGCGAACGGCAACGACGGCGGCGGCGCCGCCAGCGGTGGCAGCTCCGGAGCCGGCGGCGGGGGCGGAGCCGCGGGCGCGGGGGCGGGCGCGGGCGCGGGCGCCGCGGGCGGGACGGCGGGAGCTTCGGGCGCCCCCAGCTGCCAGGAGCTCGCGGCGTGTGCGAAGAGCTTTCCGGACTACGTCAGCTCCGAGAGCGCCGCCGCGCTGAACCTCTCCGGTCCGCTGGACGTACCGTGCAGCTTCATCGATCCTTCGTTTCCGGATCAGCCCGGGACCTGCGCCGACGGCTACGGCTGCGGCCCGACGACGGCGTGCTGCAACCTGCTCTCCGCGGCCGAGCAACCCGCATGTCTCACCCAGTACGCTCAAGGAGACGACGCAAGCTGCGGAAGCACCCTGGGCGCCCTGCACGCCCAGAACATCTGCGTCGGTGGTTGGGACCAGGACTGGTGCGGCAAGCTCTCTGCGTGCTGCCCGACGCTTCCGGATCCCCCGAATGACCCCAACTCTCCCGCGCTGCACTGCACGCAGACGACTTCCGCCGCGGATCCCCATGCGTGCCTGACCGTCCTGCTCGGTGAGCTGATGGCAGGCTTCTGCAACGGCTGAGCTCTCCGTTCCAAGCCAAGAGCCTCGAGACCGCCGCGGCTCGCTGGTCAGCTCGAGCGTTCGAGCTCGGCTTGGTACAGGCTTGCTTCGTCGAGGCGCCCGCTGTCGCGGGCGCGCTCGACGAGGCGTGCGAGCGTCTCCCGCACTCGCGGGCGGAGCCGCTCGCGCTCGGCGTCCGTGGCGTCCTCGATGCGCGCGCTCAAGACGGCGTGGGCCTCTTCCACCCGGGACAGCGACAGCAACGTGTCGGCGAGCTCGACGGCGAGCTCGAGATTGTCGGGATCCGCACGGAGCGCCGCGGAGAGGCGTTCGGCGCGCTCGTCCGTGTCTTCGGCTTCGGGCGGCGTGGTGTCGTGCGTCGCGTTCGACTCCGGTTCCGGTTCCCGCTCGCGCCGAGCTCTGAGAGCGAGGGCCGCCGCGACCTCGCGATAAGCCGCCGCGACGTGGGCGTCGCGCGGGGCGATGCGGAGCGCCACCGCCAGGTGGCGCTCCGCCGCGACCCAGTCGCGCACCACCTCGCGCTCGAAGCGCGCGGCTTCGCCGAGCCAGGTGACGGACGCCTCGGGCGGCGCGTCGGCGAGCTCGATCACGTCCCGGAGCCGCGCGTAGCCGAGGCTCGCCCCGGCGAGATCGCCGATGGCCGCGCGCCACGTCGCCTCCAGGTAGCGCGCTTCCACCACGCGCGCGGACGACGCCGGCACCTGCCGCACCCGCGCGACCGCTCCCGGCAGGTCGCCGAGATCCCGCGCCATCAAGCGCGCCATGTCGATCAATGCGTCGGCGTCGGCGCGGCCGCTCTCCTCGCTGAGCGTCACCGCGCGCGAGAGCAGCGCGAAGGCGCGCTCGCTCTTGCCCACTTCCATCAGTGCCCGCGCCAGGCCCGCCGTCGCGGCGGCGTCATCCGGCGCGTAGCGCAGCGCGCGTTCGTACACGCGGCCCGCGTCGCGCACGAAGCCGCGATCGGCGAGCGCCCGCGCCGCGCGCAGGCACACGTCGTGGCGCTCCCGCGCGCTGAGCGCTGCGGCTTCCAGATGCTCGGCGTCCGCCAAGGCTGCGTCCACGTCGCCGAGCCCCAGGCGCTCGGAAAACCGGGCCCAGCGCACCGCGAAGAGCCCGGGCGCTCGGGCCACCGCTTCGTCGAGGGCCGCGCGCCGCTCCCGCGCCCCCGGCGACAGCTCCGAGAGTCTCAAGTGGCCCAGGGCGGCCAGCGGCGCGTACACCTCGCCGTTCAGGGAATGCCGCATCGCTTCGGCGGCGGCATCGAGCTCCCCCGTGCGCGCCAAGAGCTCCGCCGCGAAAGCACCGGCTTCGGTCACCGCCACCGTCTCGTGCAGCATGCCCAGCGCCGCTTCCGCGCGGTCGCCGTGAGCAGCGTCGATCTCCGCGACCAGCTTGACCAGCTCCGGGTGGCGCGGCGCCGAGGACAGCGCCGCGACGTACGCCCGGCGCGCGCCCTCCACATCTCCGGCGGCGAGGGCGTCGTCGGCCTCGCGGCAGAGGTCCGCGAGGGAAAGAGCGCGCGCGCTCACTTCGCCGAGCTCGGCCGGCAGAAAGGTGGAGTCGAGCTCCACCGCGACGCGATCTCCCGTGACCACCATGCTGCCGAAACGCACGCGCTCCGCCGCCGGCACGCGCGTACCGATCGCGGGTAGCACCACGCGACCGATGCGGGCGCCAACCCGTGGCAGCGAGAGCACGCGCCCGCTGCGCTGAAAGATGTTGCCGAGCACGGTGTCCGCCGCGCGCAGCGCGTAGCCGAGGGCCGGCCCATCGAGCCCCACGCCGCGGGCGCGTCCGACGACGAAGCGCGCGCTGCCGAGCATCGGCGCCCAGGTCAGCTCGAAGCACAGCGCGGAGCGTTCCGACGCGATGCCGATGGCGATGCCGTCCGGCGCACCCCAAGCGCGGGGCGGCGACGACAGCGGCCCGAGCACGTCCCCCACTCGTGAGTGCAGCCAGCGTCCGAGGCGATCCAAGCTCAGCTCCACGCGCACGTGCTCCAGATCGCCGCGGCGGTGACGAAAGCTCGGAACTCCGCCGGCGAGATCCAACGGGAACTTGAGCCCTGGCAGGGTGAAGGACAGCTGAGCCACCACGAGCGGGCCGATCTCCACCGGCTCGTACAGCTCCATGCCCAACGCTCCGCGCGCGACCGTGAGCCGGAGCGGCACCCGGTCGTCCACCGGGTCGACCGGCGGGGGCGACAACCCCACCAGAGGCGGGGCCGGGGACGAGTGGGGCGGCGTCACCGAGGGATCGTATCAGCCGCCCGGCCCGGCCGGTAATTCGCGACGAACCAGGCTGACGCAGTGCGACATTTCCGGTTCCGCGCTGCCCCGACATCCAGCGCCAAAGGCCCGAACGCGTCTCGGGCGGCCTCCGGCATCTGTGCCGAAGTCCGCCCGAGCACCCCCGCGGCAAGGCTCACACGTCTTCTTTGGCGGCCTTCTTCTTCATGCGGCTGAGCAGCTCGTCGAAGCCCTTCTTCTTGATCACGCGGTTGAACTGGCTCTTGTAGTTCCGCGTCAGGCTCGAGCCCTCGGTCACGATGTCGAACACGCGCCACTTGCCCTTCACCTTGTGCACCACGTAGTCGATGCTCACGGGCTCTTCGCGCTTGTTGTTCTTGCTCTTGGCCACGGTGCGGACCAGCTTGCCCGCCTTGGCGTCGGAAGCGCCCTTGTAGCTGACGTCGTAGTCGAGGGTCTTCTTCAGGTTCTTGCGATAGGCGTTGCGCACCAGGCGCTTGAGGACGTCACGGAAGTCCTTCTTCTGCTCGTCCTTGAGCCCGTCCCAGTGCTTGCCGAGGGACTCCTTCGCGAGAGTGTCGTAGTCGAGCATCTCGTCGAAGGCGGCATCCACCTTGGCGTCTGCGGACTTGCCCTTCTTGAGCAGGTCGGTGAGCTTCGCTTGCTGATCCTTCACGAAGCCTTCCGGTGTCGGCTCCGCCGCGGCGACGCGAGGCAGGGCGAAGACGAAGGCGAAAGCAGCCAGCAGGGACAGGACGAAACGGCGATTCATGGGTTTCCTCAATGTTGGGACTCAGTCCGTTGTACGCAACTCGGGTGCCAATCCTTCAATGCCGGGGGCGTACTCGGCGTTAAATCCACGAAAACGAAGGAAATTGGTAGCCCTCGGCTTCCCGTCCCACGGGCCGGAAGGGGCGTCGGGGGTGACTCCTGTGGCAGGGGCGTCACGCACCAGCGTTCACGGCCAGCCGACCGAGGTGGACGCGGAAGCGTGCGCCCCGGCCGTGCTCGCTCTCGACCTCCACCACGAAGCCATGATCGTCGGCGATGCGCTTGACCACCGCCAGCCCCACGCCGGTACCGTGGGAGCGGGTGGTGAAGAACGCGTCGAACAGGCGTTCCCGCGCGTCCGCGTCGATGCCGATACCCTGGTCCGCGACCTCGAGCACGACATCGTCGTCCACGAGAGAGATCGAGACGTCGACGTCATCCCCCGCGCTCGATGCCTGCACGGCGTTGCGGACCAGGTTCCACACCAGCTGACGCAGCTGGGCGGCGTCCGCCAGCACCGGCGCGTGCTCGACGCCGGAGTAGCTCACCTGCACGTCGGACACGGCGCGGCCCGACTTCGCCGCCAGCTCGACCACGTCGCGCACCACCGCCGCGGCGTCCACTTGGGTGAGGCTCGGCACGCGCGGCCGGGACAGATCCATCATGTCCGTCACCAGATCGTTCAAGCGCGCGGCCTCCCGTTGCACGATCTCGCACAGCTGGCGATCTTCGTCGTTGAGCGCGGGGCTGTCGCGCAGCAGCTGGATGGAGCCCGCGATGGAGCCCAAGGGGTTTCGGATCTCGTGGGCGAGCCCCGCGGCCAGCCGTCCGAGGGCCGCCATGCGCTCAGCCTGCTCCGCACGCTCTTCCGCCTGAGCCAGCTGACCCCCCGTCAGCCGCAAGCGCTCGGCGAGGTAGCCCGCGAGCAGCGTGACCACCACCAGCATCAGCAGGTTGACGGCGATGTAATAGGAAAGCTCGCTGGAGGAGATCTGATACAGCGCCCGCGGCTGATCCGGTGGCGGCGCCAGCCAGCCTTGGCGCAGCGCCAAGATCAAACCGCCGAACGCCCCGGCCCCAGCCGCGCCCGCGATGCCCGCGCCGCGGAGCCCCGTGTACACCGCGCCGACCAGACAGCTGAGTCCATAGAACGACGTCGCTCCGCTGGAAGCGCCGCCGGACAGGTACACCACCACCGTCCAGGTGAGCTGGTCGAACACCAGCTGCGCGTCCGCCAAGAGCTCGATGTGCTTGCCCGAGCGCAGCACCGCCGCGTAGCCGCCGGTCAGCGCGAAGGACACCGCCAGCGTCACCAGCGCCATGCGTACGGTGAAGGAGTCGATCGAGAACCCGTTGCGCAGGAACAGGAAGCCGATCAGCGCCAGCGCCGCCGTCAGGAACGCCAGCCGGGCACCCGTGATCCAGGCCAGGCGCCGCGGCAGCGGCGCGCCAGCGAGGGAGTCCGGAATTCCGAGTCGTACCGCCACGGGGGCGATCCTCGTCAGTCGGCCTTGATGTTGCCTGCCAGGGAGAAGATGGGCAGGTACATCGCCACCAGCACCACGCCCACCATGCCGCCCACGCCCACCATCAAGATGGGCTCCAGGGCGCTGGTGAGGGCCGCCACCGCGATGTCCGTTTCTTCTTCGTAGAAGTCGGCGATCTTGCTCAGCATCTGATCCAGCGCGCCGGTCTGCTCGCCGACCGCGATCATCTGCACCACCATGTCGGGGAAGACGTTGGCCTCCATCAGCGGCTCGGCCATGTTGCGGCCTTCACTGATGCGCTGACGCACGTGCAGGATGCCGCTCTCGATCACGACGTTGCCGCTGGTGCGAGCGCAGATGTCGAGGGCGTCCAAGATCGGAACACCGGACTGGAGCAGCGTGCCCAGCGTGCGCGTGAAGCGAGCCACGGCGATCTTCCGGAGCACCGGACCGAGCAGCGGCAAGCGCAGGATGGTCTGGTGGAAGAAGCGTTTTCCGCCGGGTGTGCGGTAGGTGTAGACGACGGCGATGGTGGCGATGATCACCGCCACCGCGATGAACGGCAGGTAGGAGACGAAGCCGTGGGAGAGCGCCACGATGATCTGGGTCAGCTTGGGCAGCGCGTCCTTGCCACCGCCGAAGTCCTTGAACATGCGCTCGAAGGCGGGGATGACGAAGGTGAGCAGCACGGTCATGACGCCGGCAGCGATCACGATCACGATGCTGGGATAGACCAGCGCGCCGCGGACCTGGCGCACCAACTTCTGGCGCTTCTCCAGGTAGATCGACAGGCGGCTCATGATGGTGTCCAAGATGCCGCCCACCTCGCCGGCGTGGACCAGGTTGACGAACAGCTCGTCGAACACCTTGGGGTGCCGCCGGAGGGCGTCGGAGAAGCTCGCGCCCTGCTCCACGGAGTTCTTCACGTCCTTCAGCACGCCCGCGAACACCTTGTTGGACTGCTGGCCCGCCAAGATGTCGAGGCACTGCACCAAGGGCAGACCCGCGTCGATCATGGTGGCGAACAGGCGGGTGAAGGTGACCAGGTCCTTGACGCCCACGCCGCTGCCGAGCTGGAACGAGAGCGCAGCGACCTTTTTCTTCACCTTTACCGGCGAAAGTTGCTGCTGGCGCAGGCGCGCGTTGACGGTGGCCTCGTCCTCGGCCTCCATCGTGCCCTTGCGCAGCTCGCCGGTGCGGGCGCGTGCTTCCCAAACGAATTCAGCCATGAAGCTCTCGGTCTAGTGCCGCGTCGCACAGCATAACGCGGGTCTTTCGCCAGAACCAAAGCTCGTGCACTTTCCGACCCCGGAGACGTGTTTTGACCCCTGATCGACGAAGCGAGCTCGATGCCCTGTGCCGCCGCGAGGTGGTGGAGGCGGGTGTGGCGCCCGCCGCGGTGGTTGCGGTGGCGGCCGGCCCTCGGCTGGCGGTGGGCGCCGGCGGCCAGCGGCGGCGAGGGCCTTCCGAGCCGGCGGCGCCCGAAATGCCCTTCGATCTCGCCTCCGTCAGCAAGCCCGTGTTCGCCGCTACGGCGGTCCGGCGGGCCCGGAGGGGGGAGCTCGACCTGGACGCGCCCCTCGGCCGCTGGCTGCCGGAAGCCTGCGACACCCCCAGCGCCGACGTGCCGCTCGCGCTGCTGCTCTCCCACCGTGCGGGGTTGGTCGCCCACCAGACGCTGTTCGCGCCCCTTGTCGCCCAGCGGGGCCTGCAGCGAAGCGATCTGCTGCGCCAAGCCGCCGCGGGCCGGCGCGCCGAGTGCAGCGGACCTCCGCCACCGGCGGGTTTCGCGCCACTGTACAGCGACCTCGGCTATCTGCTGGCCGGCGAAGCCGTGGCGCGAGCGGCGGCGCTCTCCCTCGACGAGCTGATCGCCCGGGAAGTGACGGAACCCCTGGGCCTGGAGATGGGCTCCGCGCGCCAGTGGCTCGCGCGCGACGCGCAGCGTTTTTTCCGCGCCGCACCAACAGAAATCGTCCCTTGGCGGGGAGGAGAGCTGTGTGGTGTGGTGCACGACGAGAACGCTTGGGCGCTGGCAGGGCACGGCGCCGCAGGGCACGCGGGATTGTTCGGCACCGCGGAAGCCGTGTGCCGTTTCGGCGTGGCGTTGCTCGACGCCCTCGCCGGTCGAGACGACGCTTGGCTCCGGCGCGAGGACGTGGAGTGGATGGTGAAGCCGCGACCGGGCGGCGATCTGCGCGCCGGGTTCGACGGCAAGAGCGCGACGGGCTCGAGCGCGGGGGACCGTGCCAGCGCCCAGGCCTTCGGCCACCTGGGCTTCACGGGCACCAGTCTGTGGTGCGATCCCGCGACGGAGCGCGCGATGGTGGTGCTCACCAACCGCGTCCACCCGAGCCGGGAGCACATCGCCATCCGCAGCGCCCGGCCGAAGCTCCACGATGCGCTGGCCGCGGTGCCGCTGGATTGATCCGAAAAAAGCCCGGGGCTCGGCGCAAATCGCTGGAAACCCTCGAAAAGACGTGCGAAATTTCAGAAACCCGGGCCGACGTTGGCCCGGGCGGAGTTTCGCGGCAGGATCAGGCAAGCGGCGATGTGGAAACTCTCCATCGAGGACGACCAGGGCAACAAGACGGTCGTCAATCTCGTTCGCGACGAGTACTCCCTCGGACGAGCGGAGGACAACACCGTCCGGCTGACGGAACGCAACATCTCGCGCCACCACGCCTACCTCCAGCGCAACGGATCCGGTTGGCTGATCGAGGACAAGCAGAGCTACAACGGCTGCTTCGTCAACGGCGTGCGCGTCAGTGATCCCCAACGCCTGGAGCACGGGGACCTGGTTCAGGTCGGCGACTATCGCCTCGAGATCACCGACGACGCGGTAGCGGGCGCCGGTCCCGCCCGCGCGGCGACGGTGCCCGCGGTGCCCAAGAGCCAGATGCTCCTGGGGCAACCGGACCGCCTGGTGATGTTGGTGGGCCCCACGCCCGGCGCGGAGTTCGCGCTGGCGGGGGAGCGCGTCGTGATCGGTCGCGGCGAAGAGTGCGACGTCGCCATCAACCACAGCTCCGTCAGCCGCGTACACGCGGAGGTGCATGCCGTCGGGGACGGTCGCTACGAGCTCGTGGATCGCGAAAGCGCGAACGGCATTCGGCTCAATGGCGTAGAGCTGCAGCGCGGCCTGATCGACGCCCGAGACACCATCGAGCTCGGCGACGTAGTGCTGAAGTTCATCCCCGCGGGCCAGATCTACCGCCCCGGCGCCGACGAGAGCCAGCAGATCAACGCCGTGAGCCGCGCGGCCTTCGAGCGCATGACCCCCACGCCGGGGGTGGAGCGGGGGCCGAGCAGCCAGGGTCTGCCGGCCGGCGTGAAGGCGGTCGCCGCGGTGTTCGGACTGGGCCTCCTGGTGGTGCTGGGCATCGTCGCCTTCCGCGGTGGCGGCGCGCCCGAAGGCGGCAAGGAAGTCGCCGCCGCCACCGATGGCGCCAGCAAGGTGCTCGCGGACGCACAAGAGCTGGTGAAGCAAGGCAACCTGGAAGCCGCCCACCTCAAGATCACTCAGGAGATCCCCGAGGACAGCAACGCGCGCCAGAGCCAGGAGTTCCGCGACATCGAGGCGCGTTGGGCCGACGCGCTCTTCGAGCAAGCGGCAAACGAGAGTGACCCCGCCCAGAAGCGAGCGATCCTCGAGCGCATCGCCAAGAGCACCAGCGTGGACTCGGTCCGCCGCAAGCGTGCCTCCACGGAGG
The DNA here is from genome assembly GCA_020633235.1 of Polyangiaceae bacterium. Classification (NCBI taxonomy): domain Bacteria; kingdom Pseudomonadati; phylum Myxococcota; order Polyangiales; family Polyangiaceae; species Polyangiaceae bacterium. The sequence goes on from JACKEA010000002.1 coordinate 462,748, forward strand.
TGGAGAAGCTGGAGGCGGGCGGCGTCGCCGTGACGGACCTGCCCAGCGCGCCAGAGCCCACGGTGAAACCAGATGCGGCCACCGCCAAGACGGCGAGCCCGCTCAAGGGCGGCATCGTGCGCAAGGATCCTTTTGCCACCGGCGGCACCAGCACCGCCAAACCGCCGGCCACCGCTTCCTACCCAAAGCCGCAACCCACGACCACGGCCAAGGCGGGCGGCAACGGGGACGTGACCAGCGGCGATCGCAGCAAGCTCACCGCAGCGAAGAACGGCCTCAAGGCCAAGGTCGCCAGTGGCAAGGCCAGCGACAAGGAAGCCGCCATGCTGCGCGCCCTGTGCCGGCAGCTGGGCGACATGTCCTGCGCCAACTGAGTCGTGACATGAATCGGCAGAGCGACGCGGTCGCCGTGCGCGGTCCGGTCCTAGAGCGAGCGCGGGGCGCGCTCTTGTCCCGTCCCGTATTGGCCGTGCTCACCCTCGGCGTGCTGGCCGCGGCCGCGGAGAAGGTACCGGCGCTGCGCTTGTTCGGCGCGCCGCCCGAAACCAGCGCCGAGAGCGTGGTGGGCGCCATTCCGCCGCCGGTGATGACCGCGGGCGAAGCGAAGCTCGAGCTCGAGACCAAGGAGCGCCCGGAGCTGGCGCAACCCGAGGAGATCACGCTGCCGAAGAGCGCCCGCGGGCCCATCGCGCAGCAGTCCAGCGGCAAGGAGCTGCCGCCCATCGACACCAAGGAGCCGCCGGTCCCCATCGAGGACGCCTCCGGCAAGGCGCTCGCAGGCTTCTACGCGGCGCTCGCGAAGACGGCAGCCAAAGAACCCGGCGCCATCACCCGTGTGATCCACTTCGGCGACTCCATCGTGACCAGCGACTACGTGTCCGGCACCTTGCGCCGCAAGCTCCAAGCACAGTTCGGCGACGCGGGCCACGGCTACATGCTGATGGCCAACGCCTGGCCCGCGTACTTCCACAACGACGTGTCCCGCTTCGCGTCGAGCGGCTGGATGGTGAGCCGCATCGTCGGTCCCCTCACCCCCGACGGCCTGTACGGCCTCGGCGGCGTGACCTTCCGCGCGCCGCCCGGCAGCCGCGCGCGCTTCGGCACCGCCAAGAGCGGGCACTTCGGCCGCTCCGTGTCCCGCTACGAGGTCAGCTATCTGGCGCAGCCCGGCGGCGGCACCATGAAGCTGAACCTCGACGGCAAGGAGCACTCCGTCATCGACACCCAGGCGGACGAAGTGCACGTGGCCACCGTCACCGTGAACGTGCCCGACGGCCCCCACGAGCTCGAGGTGGTGACCACCAAGGGCACGGTGCGCGCCTTCGGGGTAGTGATGGAGCGCGACGTTCCCGGCGTAGTGCTGGATGCCATCGGCGTGCAGGGCGCGCGCATTCGCTTCTTGGACAAGCAGGACGACGCCCACTGGGCCCAGCAGCTCAGGTGGCGGAAGCCCAACCTGCTCATCTACGAGTTCGGCGCCAACGAGAGCGGCGATGGCTTCGCCTACTCCATGGCGGACTATCACCGCACCATGGTGGCGGTGCTGGAGCAGGGGAAGAAGGCCGTCCCCGACGCCGGCTGCCTGGTGGTCGGCGCCATGGATCGCGCCGAAAAGAAGGGCGCCTCGCTCTCCACCATGCCGGTGATCCCCGCCATCGTGAAAGAGCAGAAGAAAGCCTCCGCGGAGGTGGGCTGCGCCTTCTTCAACACCTTCGAAGCCATGGGCGGCTCGGGCTCGATGGCCGCCTGGGTAGGCCGCGGTCTGGGTCAGGCCGATCTCACGCATCCCACCGGCAGCGGTTCGGAAGTGCTCGCCAGCTGGATCTACCGCGCCTTGATGAAGGGCTACAACCAGGGCCGCTGATGATGTTGGTCCGGCGCGATACCCGTCGCGCCGCGACGGGCATCGCGCCGGACCAACAGAAGAAGACGGATCAATCCTTCGGGAGCAGACGCTCGACGGTCTTTTCGGCGAGGGCTTCGTAGCCTTTGGGCGTGAGGTGGATGCGATCCGGCGAGCCCAGGGGCGGCGACTCCTTGGCCCACTTGGCGAAGCCACCCTCGCCCCCCATCGCGCGGTAGGCGCTCATGAAGGCGCAGCCCGACTCCCGCGCGGTGGACTCCAGAGCGGCGTCGAGCTCGGCCACCCGCGGCCGCGAGCCCCCTTCCGGCGTGGCCATGTCCGTCGGCCCGATCATCAGGCAGTCCGCATTTGGAGCGGCTTTCTTCACCCGCTCGAGGAGCGCCTTCTCGTGCGCCTGGTAGCGCGCGGCGGTGAGCGTGCTGGCGGCCTCGTTGGTGCCATAGGCGAGGACCACCAGCGCGGGCGCACGAGCGCGGAGCTCCGCTTCCCAGGCTCGCTCCTCCCACGCCAACACCGTGGACGCGCGCGCACCATTGATGCCGAGGTTGTCGAGCACGAGGCCGGGCTTTTCGCTCTCGAGGATCACGCCGAACAGCTCCGGCGCGCCGCTCTTGGCGCGCACCTGGAACGGCTCCTTGGCTTTGCCCTTCAGGGTGAGGCGTCGAATGGGCGAGCCCGGCAGGGCGCTGCCGGTGGCGGGCCCCACGGTCTTCCACTCGCCGGAGCCCACGCGTGCTTCGAAGCGATCCTGACCCTTCTCGCGGAACAGGAGCGTCCAGCGGGCGCCGCCCTCCACGGCCGTGGAGTACGGCTCGATGGTGCAGCGCGCGTCGGCGGACACCGGCACCGCGCGCATGCCGAGCAAGCCGAAGGTGCCGTCGAGCTGGTGCGCTCCGGAGGACGGCGAGGACGGCTCGTGGCGCCACTTGCCGTCCACCGTGATCTTGGCGCGTCCGCTGCGATACGGATGAATGCCGACGAGCAGATAGCCGGGTCCGCCGTTGCCGTAGCGTTCTTGCAGCGCGCTCCGGACCGCGTGGGTCCAGAAGTCCGCGTAGGTGTGGGAGTCCCCGAGCCAGGCGATGCGAACCGGCTTGGCGGACGTGAGCCGTGCGTGGAAGTGCGCGAGGAGATCCTCCGGCGCCTTCGGGGCTTCGGCGTCCAGCACCGGGGCCGGCTCCGACGACGCGACGGGGGGCGGCTCCACCGGCGTGGGCGCCGGGGCGGGCGAGGTCGCCACCGGGGGCGGCGGCGCCGGCATCGGGGTCAGCGGCTTCGTCGACGCGCAGGTGATGGCCACCAGGGCCGACAGCGCCGCGAGCCCGAGCCCCGCGGCGCGCTCGCTGTCAAAGGAGTGCGTCCTCAATCTCCGTCTCTTCTCCGAGCTGGCGTCGCTCCTGGAGGCGACGCTTCACGTAGGCCACGAGCGCGTCCACGTAGTCCTCGAAGGGGGGACACACGATGTCGCTACCGGCGAGGAGCTCGTCGGTGTTGCGCGTGTCGTAGCGCACCGGTGTGGTGAGTAGATCCACGAAGGCGCGCGGACTCTTCGAGAGCAGGTTCACCCCCGGCGCGCTCAAAAGCGCCTTGGTCACGCGCGACGGTATGAAGCCCCCCGGCAAACGCTTGCCGCCGCTGTTGGCGACCAGCTCGAACACGCGCCGCACCGTGAGCGGCCGCACGTCGGCGATGTGGAAGGTGCGGCCACGGGCCTCGGGGTGACAGGCAATGCGATGAGCGACCTGCACCACGTAGTCGATGGGCACCAGGTTCATCGGCGCGTCCCCACGGGTGGGCAGCGGCACCGGCAGCTCTTGAGGCGAGCTCACGATCAACAAGATCAAGAGGTAGGGCCCATCGAAGCGATCCACCTCCCCGCTGCTGGAGTCCCCCACGATCTGCGTGGGCCGAAACACCACGATGGGCAGATCGTCCATGTGCATGCGCGCCAGCCGCTCGGCCCGCGCCAACGTCTCCTCCACCGGGGTGCGGAAGGTCTGCCCCGCGTTGAGCTCGCTCTCGAGGACGAGCCCGGTGCGGTTGCCGCTCACCGAAGCGCTGGAGTGCACGGCCACGCAGCTCAGGTTCTTGGCCATGCGTCCGATTTCCACGATCTCACGCATGGCGCCGATGTTCACGTGCTCCGCCATGTCCGCGGGAGCGCCGGGGTAGGTCACCTGCGCCATGTGGTGGATGCGATCGATGGCCTGGGCGATCTCGCGGTACTCCTTGCCGCTCAGCCCGAGGTCCATCGCCGCGGCGTCTCCGGAGATGAACACCACGCGCTCTCGTTGGTCCTTGGGCAGCGCCGCGAGCGCGGCCTTCGCCACGCTCTCGAATTTGCTCTGCACCACCGCGTACACCAGCGTCTTCGGCTCGCTCAGCACCAGGTGCTCGAGCATTCGCTTGGCCCGGAAGTTCGGGAAGCCCGTGAGCAGGACGACGTTGTCGTAGCCTTTTTTTGCCATGGCTCAGAGTGCCGCGCAGTAGTGGCTGCCCACCGACAAGAGCCAGGGACCGAGGGCGTCGTTCCACTTGCAGAAGGCGCCGGGCCCGGCGAGGGCCGCCTGGTTGCAGTAGTAGCCGTTGATCCACTCGCCGCAGCTGCCGCCCTTGCCGAATACGTACTTGGAGCAGCCGTCCGCCTCCGCATCGGAGCACTCGCCACAGGTCTCGTTGCCGCACTCCACCGCGCAGGTCACCTGGTGGTTGCAGTCCGGTGTCAGGAACGGAGCCAAGCAGCGTGCGTAGGCGTCGTCCGCAGCGAACTGCAGCATGCAGTCGTAGCAGGGCGGGTTCGACGTCAGCAGCTTCTCGAACTGCTTGGAGCAGGCGTCACTGGTGCCGGCACAGGCGTTGGCCAACGTGGACAGATCCGCCCCACTACAAGAGGTGCTGGCCACCGGCGGCGCCGTGAGCTTGGGCGGCAAGCAGCCGCCGTAAGGAGCCGGGCAGTTGCCGCCGGTGGTGCACGCCTGTCCGATGCAGGTGTTGCCGCTGGCGGCGCAGTTCTGACACAGCTTGCCGAACTGGCCGCAGGCGGTGCTGCCGGCGCCGGCGACGCACACGCCGGTGGCCGTGCAGCAGCCGGCGCAGTTGTCCTGACCGCAGTGCGTGCCCTGGTAACAGAAGCCCTGAGGCGCACAGCTCAGACCGAACTGGGTGCAGTCGGAACACTTGGCGCCGTCGTTGCCGCACTGTTGGTTGGCCTGCCCGTTGCGGCATACGCCGCTGTCGTCACAACAGCCCGAAGCGCAGGTGAACGGGCCGCAGGTGGGCAGGAACGCGCAATAGCTCCCCGGCTGATTGCACTTCTTGCCCATCGGCAGGCAATTCTCGCAGGCCGCGCCGGTGGCGCCGCAGGAAGTGTCCACGTTGCCGGGCAGGCAGTTGTCGGTGGCATCGCAGCAGCCGCCGCAGTTCTGCGCCGAGCACTTCGGCGGGGGGCCTTCGCACACCCCCGCATTGCAGCCGAGCCCGAGCGCCGTGCAATCGCTGCAGGCGCCGCCCTTTTCACCACAGGCGTCCGTCTCGTTGCCGAAGTGACATTGCCCCGCGGCGTCGCAACAGCCGTCGCAGGTGCCCGGACCGCACGGCGGCGCCGTGCCTTCGCAGGTGCCGTCGACGCAGCCGAAGCCGATCGAGCCGCAGTCGAAGCACACCGTGCCGCCCTTGCCGCAGGCGTTGCTGTCCTTGCCCGGACGGCAGATCCCCGCCGCGTCGCAGCAGCCGTCACAGGGGCCACAGTTCGGCCCTCCGCCAAAGCCGCCGATGCCGCCGACACCGCCGCTGCCGCCGGTCGCGCCCCCGACGCCTCCCGTCCCGCCGCTGGCGCCCGTGCCCGCTCCGCCGCTGGCGCCCGTGCCCGCGCTACCGCCTACGCCGCCCGCTGCCGCGCCGCCGTCGGGACCAGCGTCGATGGCATCGACGTCGTCCACGACGGAGCGTCCACACCCCAGCGCCAAGAGCGCGAGGACCAGCGCGAGAGCCGGATGGCGAGGCATGCCCACGGACTTTAGTGCTGCCGCTGACGCGTCGCAAACGCCGCCATTTCCATGGGGATGTTGCTGCGGCGCGAACCCCGTCGCGGTGCGCTAGCGCATGAGGGCGGTGCGGATCAGCCCGCGCAGGGCGCCTTGATCCGCTTCCAGGTGCAGCGCGGGACGCTCGCCGTCTCGACCGACGGTGAGCAACAAGGGCGCGTCGTCCCCGGCCAGCACTCCTGCTCCGCCGAGCTTCAGCGGTTGCACCAACACGGCGAAGGAAACGCTGGAGCCCGCCGCGGTCACGATCTGCTTGATGGCCGCGCTGCTCGCCAACGTGGTCTCCGGCTTGGCCGTCACCTGCTGCACCAGCACCGGCACGGCGTCGGGCGCCAGCGCGGCGATGGCCTTGTCGTCGCTCACGGTCCAGAGCAGCTCCACCGGCTTCGGCGCGGCGTCCACATTGCCGTTGGGATCGTTCGCCGTGCGCATGGTGCTCGGCTTCACGGTGAACAGTGCGCGCTCGGCACCCGAATCGAGGCCCGTGATCTTCGCGTGCTCGGTCTTGAGCGTGTAGTCGCCCACGAAGCGCCCGAGCGGCTCCTTGAACGCCGGCAGCGACAGCAACTTGAGCGCGGACTTCACGCCGCCATCGAGCTTTTTCTTGTCGCTGACTGCGCTCTGCACCACCACGGCGCCGGGAACCATGGAGAGCCCATAGGCGGTCCAGTCCCCGCGGCCCTCGGCGAGCTCCGCCAGGGCCGACTTCACCCGATCGCTGTCGCGCTTCTCGAGCCGGTCGCCGAACAGCTGGGTGAGCCCTTCGGACGTCGACTTGGCGGATTCCTCGCGGGATTTCGCGCTGGAGCGGGAGAGCACGGCGACCGCTACGCCGGCGGGCAGCGCGAGCAGCGGCTCCGCGCTTCCGACCGTGAGGGACTCACCGAGCTCTTTGGCAGCGCCCGTGGCCTCGGGGTCGGCGATCAGCCGCACCGCCAGCCGGTCCTTCTCTGGCCGTACCGTCAGGTGTGCTTGTTTGGTGCTGCCGAGCACTGCCAGGAAACTTTCCACCGCGGCGCTCATGCCCGTGAGTGCCACGGCCGGATCCCCGAAGTCGGGGGCACGCCCACCGTGCTTCTGCCGATTTTGCTGATCGGCCAGGCGCAGACCGGCGGACATGGCCTTCCAGCGGTCTCGAAGCGCGCTGGTGATGGGACCCGCCAGTGCCTTCTTGTCCGCGGTGGCGACGATGGCCTCCTTGGGCATGGCGCGGGTCGGCAACGTGCGCGCCGCAAACGGCGCGTAGCGCAGCAGGTCCTCTTCTTCTCGGGAAGCGACGAGGTAGTTGCCGACGACGCCGAGCACCAGCTCCGTCGACGCCTTCCCGGGCTTGGCCTCGAGCACCGTCACGCCGCTCTTCTCGTCCTTGCGCTCGACGTACCCGGCCTTGGCGCCGGTGGTGAGCCGCGCGATCAGCTCTCGACCGCTGGTGACGTGCACCGCGAGCACGACACCGAGGTTCTGCTTGGCCGAGGTCCCGACGACACCCGTCAGCGGGGTGTCGGCGTCGATCACGTCCGCGGTATCCGGCGGAACGCCCAGAAACGTAGCGGCGAGCATGGGAAAGGTGCTGGGCAACAGGGCCACCCCGGCGCCGCCCAGGGCGCGCAGCGCGGTCCAGGTGGCGCCCGGGTTCGGCACCAATATCTCCACCGCCAGCCCATCGGGAACCGGGACGGGGGCCAGCGCGGCGGCGGCCGAAGCACTGCCCGCGGGCCCCTTCTTGGACTCGTCCTCGCACCCGGAGCAGGCGCCCAAGCCGAGCCCGAGAGCGATGAGCGTGGCCTGCGCCGTGCGGCGCAGCCACTCAGAACGGGATGTCGTCGTCACCGCCACCGCCGCCGTAGTCCGCGTCGTCATAGCCACCGTCGTCCGGAGGTCCGCTGTCGCGGCCGCCCCCGCCACCGCCACCGCCGCCGTAGCCCCCACCACCACCGCCGCCACCACCGCCGCCGCCGCCGCGACTGCCGCCGCCGGCCAGGATGATTTCGGTCGCGACGATTTCCGTGCGGTAGCGTTTGTTGCCGTCCCGGTCGTCGTAGCTGCTGGTCCGCAGGCCGCCCTCCACGAACAGGCGGGTGCCCTTGCTCAAGAACTTTCCGAGAGCCTCGGCGCGCTTCCCCCACACCACGACGTTGTGCCACTCCGTACGCTCTTGGCGCACGCGATTGCGGTCGACGTAGGACTCGGTGGTGGCGAGCCGCATCTTGAGCACGGCCGTTCCCGAGTTGGTCATGCGCAGCTCGGGATCGGCACCGAGGTTGCCAAGCAAGAAGACGCGGTTCAGACCTTCAGCCATGGGGGCGTTCCTCCGGGGTTCTCATGCTGCCCCGGTGTGGACGACCAGCACCGCGGAGTCAAGCGCTGCTCGGAAGTTCTCTGTCCGTCTGGAACCAACCGCGGGACGACGCGGCGGCTTTCATCTCCAGGGAAAAACGCGCCAGACCGGCTCAGCGCTCGAGCTCGCCGAGCATGGCCACGACGTCCTTGCGCAGGTCCAGCAGGGCACGCCGCATCTTCTCGGCTTCTTGGCGGCGCGCCTCTCCCTCGGCCACGGGTTCCGCGCCCCCTTCCCGGAGCCGCTTGCGGGCGCCAGCGATGGTGAAGCCGTGGTTGTAGAGCAGGTCCTTGACCCGCATCAGCTTCTCCACGTCACGGCGGGAGTAGATGCGTTGCCCCTTGCGCGACTTCTGGGGACGGATGGTGCGGAATTCCGTCTCCCAATAGCGCAGCACGTGGGGCTCGACGCCCACGATCTCTGCGACCTCGCCGATGCGATAGTAGAGCTTGACCGGCAGCTTGGATGCGTCGCTCACCGGGCCGCTACTCCTCGCTGGCGACCGCCGGCACGCCTTCGGGGGTGCCCTCGCCGTCCTCGTTGTTCAGCGCTTGCTTGAGCAGCTGGCTGGCCTTGAAGTTCAGCACCCGACGCTCGGTGATGACGATGGGGTCGCCCGTCTGGGGATTGCGACCCTGGCGCTGCCGCTTGTCCCGCAGCACGAAGTTGCCAAACCCCGAGATCTTTATCTTTTCTCCCCGCCCCAGGGTCTCTTTCATGGTCTCGAACACGAGATCCACGAGATCTGCGGACTCCTTCTTCGAGAAGCCCCCGAGCCGGGTGTACACCGCTTGTACGATATCGGCCTTCGTCATAGAGACCCCCTTCAGGCACTGTTGCAGCGGGCAAGAATCACCCGCAAGCCGCACCCAAAAGTACCGCCATAGTACCGGCAACCTCCGAGAAGTCCACCGGAATTAGCGCGCCACCCACGAAGGAGCGCCCACGCGACGGAGGGCACTCCTGCTCCGATTTCGCCGGTTATCAGGCGGCGCGAGCGACGGACGGGGCTTCGAGCTCGCCGCTCTCCTCCCCTGGAACGCCACTGACGCGATCCGGGGCGACGACGGCGCTCTTGCGACGACCGGCCTGCTCCGTGACCACCAGCGTGGCCACGTAGGTGTAGCCCGCGGTGAACAGCAGGGCGAAGGGCGTGGCGAACCAGTGGTGGGTCTCGAGGGAGGCCACCACGCTGGCCAGCGACAGCAGGGCGAGGCCGATCTCGAGCATGGGCAGCTGCGCTTGCTGACGGTAGCGACCAGCGACGATGCCACGCTTGGGCGTACGAACGAACTCCCCCGACATGGTGCGGAGGCCTTCGTACACCGCCCGGGTGAGGTGCGGTGCGAGACCGGCACCGAGAGCGATGAGCGCGGGCAGTCGGCGCATGGCCCCCCAGACGGAGCGGCCCTGGGCGCGCTCCGCGAGGGCGTAGAAGGTGGCGAGAGAGCCCGTGGCGCCCACGCACAAGGGCAAGTCGATGACGAGCATGGTCTTGATGTCCGTAGCGGGCATCAGGATCAACGCCGGCAGGAGCAGGACGCTCAAGAGCATCATCAGCGGATAGGCGAAGTGGGGCGTGAGGTGAAAGAAGGCCTCCACGCGCTGGCCCAGGGTGAGCCGAGAGCGGAGCACCCGAGACAAGAGCTTGCGCGCCGTCTGCACCGTACCCTTTGCCCAGCGGAACTGCTGAGCGCGGAAGGCGGACATGTCTTCCGGCAGCTCCGCCGGCGTGAGGACGTCCGGGCGGTACACGAAGCGCCAGCCCGCGAGCTGCGCGCGATACGAAAGATCCAAGTCTTCCGTGAGGGTGTCGTGCTGCCAACCACCAGCGGCGGAAATCGCTTCCCGGCGCCAGATGCCACCGGTGCCGGAGAAGTTGAACATGTGCCCGGCCCCGAAGCGCGCGCGGTTCTCCACCATGTGGTGACCGTCGAGCATCAGCGCCTGGATGCTGGTGAGCAGGCTGTGGTCGCGATTCATGTGACCCCAGCGGGTCTGCACCATGCCGATGTTCGGATCCTGGAAGTGGCCGACCACGTCCCGAAGGAAGTCCGGCTGCGGCACGAAGTCCGCATCGAAGATGGCGATCAGCTCGCCCTTGGCACGGGCCAAGCCGAAGTCCAGAGCGCCGGCCTTGTAGCCCACCCGGTTGGGGCGCCGCACGTAGACGATGTCGAGGCCGGTGGCCCGCAGCTCCCGGACCTTGGCTTCCGCCATCTCGCGGGTTTCGTCACTGGAGTCGTCCAACACCTGGATCTCCAGACGATCCCGCGGGTAGTCGATGGTGGCGGCGGCATCCAGCAGCCGCGCGACGACGGTGGCCTCGTTGTACAGCGGCAACTGCACCGTGACGCTGGGAAGCTCCTCTTCCGCGACGACGATGCTACGCGCGGCCTTGAGCAGCTTCTTGCGATTGCGAGCGCACAGGATCACCAAGTGCGCGCGATGGACGCCGTAGCCACAGAGCAGGAGGAGCACGGAGAAGTAGGCGAGAACGAGCAGCTTTTCCATTCGCTGTCGCTTGAATTAACACTGCGCGTCAGGCCGAATGTCACCAGGATGTAAATTGTTGCACGGCCTTGTAGCTCGCCGAAAATCGCTGCTATTTCGAGGGAATATCGGGTCCGAGCAGCCAATCTATGCCGGCCCCGATGAACAGCGTGAGGTGGGCCGCCCGGTTGTCTTTGCCGATCTTCTTGGTGTTGTCGCGCAACGGTCCGCAGGCCGGAACGCTGACCTCGGTGACGGTCGCGAGGGTGCCCATCACGAGCGGGGTGAGCTGGAACTGGCGACTGAGGGGGATGTTCATGCCGCCGCCGAGGCGCACGCCGTTGGACTTGGCAACGATGTCGGCGGAGCAATCGATGGCCACAGTGGCCGGCGCAGGCTTCGTGGGATCAGGAATGTCGCCTGAGATCCTCTGAGTAGTCGTGAAGTTGTTGAGGAAGAGGAAGTCGAGCTCGCCGAAGCCACCGAACTGCCCGACGGGCGTTCCGGCCTGCAGGCCCACGCCCGCCTGAGCCAGCACCGTCTGGCTCTCGATCTGAGTGTTGCCCGCCGCTGTCTGGTGCAGTGGTTGGTCGAAGGCGCTCCCGCTCTTCACACCGTAGCCCCCACCGAAGAGATGCGCGGTGAAATAGTCGAGGAAGCGCACCCCGCCGCGGAGCTCGAGGCCGCCGCCACCGCCGTAGTAGTCCGTGATGGGAATGTCCCCGGTGGTGTCTTTGGCAAGGTTTCCCGTGGGCACGATGCCGCCGAGCCGCGCGCCCAGCACGAAGCCGAACTTGCCCTTCTGTTCGGCCTTGCTGCCAGCACCGCCCCCGCCCTCGTCCTTCGGGCCGCCACCCGTCGCCCCGCCCCCCGGGCCAGCACCCCCGTCCGCCGACTTCTCGAGGGTGAGCTTGATGGCCTTCTTGTCGCCCTCTCCCAGGGTGACGCTGTCCTCCGCCTGGCTGTAGCCCGGCGCTTGGGCGCTGATCTTGTGGGCTCCCGGATTCGTGGGGCGGTCCACGCCCACCACCGCGGCCGACAGATCCTTGCCATCCAGTGACAGCGTCAGCCCCTCGGCATCCGCCGGCTCCACGTCGATGCGCAGGGCGGGGATGCGGGGCTCGACCTCTTTGAGCTCTTTCCGACCATCCGCGACGGCTTGTTGAAACACTTCGGGAGCGCTGCTGTCGAGCTCCGTGCGGACCAACCGGCGGTAAGTCTCGGCCCCTTCCACCAACTGGCCGAGCTTCACCTGGGCGCGCGCGATGTAGATCAGGTGCACCGGCGCGTCGTACAGCTTCTCTGCGCGCTGGAGCTTGTCCAGCGCGTCTTGGAACTGGCCTTTCCGATACAGCTCCACGCCGTCCGTTGCCAGCTGCCGCGCCGTCGCCTTGTCCGCGGCGGACTGAGCGCTCGAAGTGGCGGCGAGCAGCAGCACGACCAGGGCAATGCGTCCGGCAGCGCGAGAGGCCGATTCGAAAAGCATGCTCATCCGTACGGCGAGCCCGGGCGGGGGGTCAAGCGCCGACGTCAGTAGCCCAGATCCACACCCTGCGGCTTGCCAGTGCTGGTGGGCTTGGCCGTGGCCGTGGGTTTGGCGGTGACGGTGGGCTTGGCCGTGGCCGTGGGCTTGGCGGTGGGCTTGGCCGTGGCCGTGGGCTTGGACGTTGGTTTGACCGCCGGCTTGGCGACGGGCTTCGTCGACGGGTCGGGCTCCGAAGCGGCGGACGCCGAGGCCGGCGGCTCCGCGACGGTGGGGCTCACATCGGGCGCCGAGGAGCTCGGCAGCTCGGAGGTTCGCAGCGTGGTGACGGCGCTGGCTTCCGGCGCGCCAGTGCTGGCAGCGGGCTCTGGCGCGGCTTCCGCCGTCACGGCCCGGAGCACGAGCACACCCACGATACCCATCACCAACAGGCCGGCGACGGCAGCGGCAATCAGCCCAATCGGAGCGCCTCGCTTGGTGGGGATTGCGTTGTGGGTGAACGCTGCCGCCGTGTGAGCGGGGCTGGCCATCAGCGTGGGCGGCGTGTGGCTGGGACCCGACGGCGTTATTGCCGGGTGCGGCCCGGAGGCCAGCGCCAAGCCGACGGCCGACGGCATGGGCGCCCGGGGCGGCAAGCCCGCGGCTTGCGTCAGCGCTTCCCCCAGCTCCCGCGCCGACTGGAATCGCTCCTCTGGTTCGCGTCCGAGGGCGTGAGCGAACCAGGAATCGAACGGACCCGCCAGCTCGGGAACCGTTTGGCTCGGTACCGGCAGCGGCGCCGTGCAGATCTTCACCAGCAGGTCGCCGACGGCTTCACCCTTGAAGGGCAAGCTTCCGGTCACGCAGCGGTAGGCGATCACGCCGAGAGACCACAGATCCGCACGATGATCCACGGTGCGCAGCCCCCGCGCTTGCTCCGGGCTCATGTAGTACGGCGTGCCAAGAACGGAGCCGGTACGCGTGGCGTTGGACACGCCGAGACTCGCGTCCGTGAACTTGGCGATGCCGAAGTCCACCACCTTGGCGATCTCGGTGCCGTCCTCGTCGTCGTGCACCAAGAAGATGTTCTCCGGCTTCATGTCCCGGTGCACGATGCCGGCCTCGTGGGCCTTGATCAGCGCCCGGCACACCTGTCCGATGATTACCGCGGTCTCGGGCAGCGACAGACGTCCGACGCGTTCGAGCCTCTGGTCGAGGGGCTCACCGCTCAAGAACTCCATCACGATGTAGGGCCGCCCGTCCGCCATCACGCCCTGATCGAACACCTGAACCACGTGCTTGCTCCGCAGCCGAGCAGCAGCCTGAGCCTCGTTCACGAAGCGCTGTCGCGCTTCTTCGCTCTCCACGTAGTCGTTCTCGATGAACTTGATGGCGACGCGGGTGCCGAGGGTCTGGTGAACGCCCTCCCACACGGACCCCATGCCGCCCTGTCCGAGCATCGTCGTCAGACGATACTTGCCGGCGACGACCTCGTCGGGCGCGGGAGTCCCTGCCATTCCAAAGCGTAGGGTAACCTCCCCCTTCGTCGAGCGCCACCTCTCGTGGCGCCGGGAATTCCGCGAGATCACGAGCCAAAGGCCGGGGCACGCGGAACGCCATGACTTTTCTGGTAGAGCGGGCGCGATGGCCTCCAAGCTCTTCGACGCCGGCGCCCCGGACGTACTCTACCTGGTGGACCTCTCCGGCTACATCCTCCGCGCGTATCACGCCCTCCCGGAGCTCACCAGCAGCCGCGGCGAGCCCACCCACGCAACGTTGGGAACCGTGACCATGCTGGAACGGCTGGTCCGCGAGCGGCGGCCGGCCCTGTTGGCGGTAGCCATGGATTCCGGGAGAGACACCTTCCGGCGCGAGCTCTACGCGGAGTACAAAGCCCACCGTCCGCCGGCGCCGGACGATCTCAAGATCCAGATGAAGCGCGCCGGCGAGCTGGTCGAGGCGTTTGGCATCCCGGTGCTCAAGCAGAAAGGCGTGGAAGCCGACGACTTGATCGCCAGCGCCGTCCGCGACGCCCGCAGCCACGGCCTGCGCGTCGTGATCCTGGCGGCGGACAAGGACTTGATGCAGCTCGTCGGGGACGACGTCGTGATGTGGGACACGATGCGGGACCGGGTGTTCGGCCCACCCGAGGTGGAAGAACGCTTCGGCATTCCGGTCGCGAAGCTCCGCGACCTCCTGGCCTTGATGGGCGACAGCTCCGACAACGTGCCCGGCGTTCCCCACGTCGGGCCCAAGACGGCGCGCGACTTGTTGCTCGAGTACGGCAGCCTGGAAGGGGTGTACGAGCACGTCGACGAGATCAAGAAGAAGAAGCTCAAGGAGAACCTGACGGAGAACAAGGATCAGGCCTTCCTGAGCCAGAAGCTGGTCACCCTCAAGGACGACTGCGTCATCGACTTCGATCTCGAAGCCCTGCGCTACGGCGGACGCGATACCGAGCGCCTGCGAGAGCTCTACGCGGAGCTCGACTTCCAGCGCCAGCTGTCGGCTCTCGACAGCGCGCCGGAACCCAAGCCGGCGGCCCCCTCCCCGCCTCCAGCGCCGGTGGAGCAGCACTACGGTGCGGTGGTGACGCAGGCCGAGCTCGCCGAGCTGGCGGCGCGCATCGAAGCCGCCGGCCGCGTGGCGGTGAGCCCGATCCTGGCCGCGAGCCAGAAGCCGACGAGCGAGCTGGCGGGCCTCGCCTTCGCCACCGCGCCGGGGGTCGCGAGCTACGTGCCGCTCTCGCTCCGGATCTTGGGGGGGCCCGCGCCGCTGTCCGTCGCCGAGGTCGCCGACGCGCTCGGTTCCGCGCTGTCCCAACAAAAAATCCAAAAGATCGCCCATGGCCTCGAGCCCTTGGAGGTGGCCTTGCGCTGGAACGGGCTGCCCTTCGGCGCCGGCACGCTGGACACCGAAGTGGCGCTCTACTTGCTCGACCCCGAGACTCGCCACGATCTCGATCACGCGGCCAAGCGCGACCTGGGCCTCGACCTGCCACCGCGGGAAGCGCTGACCAAACCCGCGCGCGGCAAGAGCTTCGATCTGGACGAGGTGGATCTCGCCGATGCCACGGCCTTCGCAGCGGCGCGTGCGGATGCCGTGTTGCGACTCGCGGACCACGTGCGGCGACGCATCGACGACGAGGGCCTCGCCAAGATCCTCGACGACATCGAACGTCCGCTCTCGGCGGTGCTGGCCAAGATGGAGCTCGCGGGAGTGCTGGTCGACACCCAGCGCCTGGCGGAGCTCGGCAAGCAGGTAGAAAAGGATCTCGCTCGCCTGGAGCAGGAGGCCCATCAGATTGCCGGCAAGCCCTTCAACGTGAACTCGCCGCGGCAGCTCGAAACGCTGCTCTTCGACGAGCTGGGGCTCAAGCCGCTGAAGCGCACCAAGACCAGCCGCTCCACCGACGCCGCCACCCTGGAGGCGCTGGCGGACGAGCATCCCCTGCCCAAGATCATCCTCGAGATCCGCCAGCTTTCGAAGCTGAAGGGCACCTACATCGATGCCCTGCCCGCCCTCGTCGAGAAGAAGACGGGGCGCATCCACACCAGCTGGGAACAGGCCGTCGCCGCCACCGGGCGGTTGAGCTCGACCGATCCCAACCTGCAGAACATCCCGATTCGGAGCGAGCTCGGGCGGGAAATCCGCGCCGCCTTCGTGGCGCCGCCGGGTCACCTGATAGTGAGCGCGGACTACTCGCAGATCGAGCTTCGCGTGCTCGCGCATCTTTCCGAGGATCCCGTCCTGCTCGACGCGTTCCGGAACGAGCAGGACATCCACACGCGCACGGCGATGGAGATCTTCCAGCTCTCGCCGGACGCCGTGACCGCCGAGCATCGTCGCCGCGCGAAGGCGGTGAACTTCGGGATCATCTACGGCCAGGGCGAGAGCGGCTTGGCCAAGAGCCTCGGCATTCCCCGCAAGGAAGCCGCGGAGTTCATCGCCGCCTACTTCGAGCGCTACCAGGGCGTGCGCAAATTCATGGATGACACCCTCAGCGGCGCCCGCGCCAGCGATGCCGTGCACACGCTGCTCGGTCGCCGCCGTTTGATCCCCGACATCAAGAGCGGCAACCGCGCCCGTCGCCTCGCGGCGGAGCGCATCGCCATGAACGCCCCCATCCAGGGCACGGCCGCGGACTTGCTCAAGCTCGCGATGCTGGCGGTCGCCGAACCCGTGACGCCCGGCACCCGCATGGTGCTCACGGTGCACGACGAGCTGGTGTTCGAGGTCCCCGAGGCCGAGGTGGAAGACGCCAAAAAGCGCGTCAAGAAGGCGATGGAAGGCGTGTACCCGCTGTCCGTGCCCCTGGTCGTGGACGTGGGCGCCGGCGACAGCTGGAAGGACGCGCACTGAGCCCGGCTTTTCGGCTACGGTTCGCCCACTTCGTTCGACATGAGCACCGACCCCCACATTTCCATCGTCATCCCCGTCTACAACGAGGAAGCCATCCTGCACGCCGCGGTCGTGGATCTGCGCGAGCGCTTGAGCCCCCTCGGTTGGCAGTACGAGATCATCCTGGCCGAAAACGGTTCCCGCGATCGCACCGTGGAGATCGCACGCCAGCTGCGCGACAAGTACCCGGAAATCCGCGTGCTATCCGTGGGCGAGCCGAACTACGGCAAGGCGCTGCGGCAGGGCATTCTCGACGCCCGTGGCACGCTGGTGCTGTGTGACGAAATCGATCTGTGCGACACCGACTTCCACCAGCGCGCCGTGGAGATCCTGGATGCCGAGCGCGCCGACATGGTCATCGGCTCCAAGCTCATCGGCGGCGCCGAGGACGAGCGCCCGTTCTTTCGCCATGCCGCGAGCGTGGTGTACACCGGCATGCTGCGCACGTTGCTCGGCTTCCGCGGCACGGACACCCATGGCCTCAAGGCATTTCGTCGCTCCCGGCTGCTCTCGGTGGTGGAAGCCTGCTTGGTGGAAAAGGACGTGTTCGCCTCCGAGCTCGTGATCCGCGCCTACCGCCGCAAGCTCGAGGTCGTGGAGATCCCGATCCGCGTGATGGAAAAGCGTCCGCCGTCGATCAATCTGTTCAAGCGCGTCCCCAACGTGCTGAAGAGCGTCGCCAAGCTCACCTGGGCCATCCGGATCAGGGGCTGATGTTTGTTGGTCCGGCGCGGAACCTCGCGCCGCGACGGGCATCGCGCCGTCCCAACATCCAATCGCAAACGGAGCTACCAGCGCTCGATGGGCCAGCCCCGGCGGCGGGCCAAGCGTCGGAGCCGCGCGTCGGGGTTGACGATGACCGGGCGCTGCACGCGCTCGAGGAGCGGCAGATCCGTGATGCTGTCGCTGTAGAAGGTGGCGTCGTCGAGGCAGAAGCCCTGCGCTTCGGCGATGCGCAGGGTGCGCTCGATCTTGCCGGCGCCGTAACACATGGGCGGATCCATCTGACCGGTGAAGCGGCCGTCGTCGTCCACCATGAGCTCGGTGCACACCACGTGATCGATACCGAGCTCCCGAGCCAGCGGGCGCGCGGCATAGGGTGTGCCGCCGGTGACGATCACGAGCACGTCGCCGGCGTCGCGATGACGCTGCACGGCCTGGCGACCCGCGTCCGCCACGTGCGGCAAGACGTACTCCGAGAACCACCCTTCGCAACGCTCGATCATCCAGTCTTCGCGCTTGCCGCGGTAGGCCGAGAGCGCTTGGCGCGCGACCTTTTCCGCGTCGATCACGCCGAAGGTGTACTTGAGGAGCCACCAGCCCACGCGCAGCACGTCCCGGGTGCCGACCTCACCGATGTCACGCTGGTAGCGCACGTACAGCGTGGCGGTGTCCACCCGCACCAGCGTGCGATCCATGTCGAAGAGAGCGGCCCGGGGCATGCGCCGGCAGAGGGTAGCGGGTTTGGCGGCGCGGTGCTTTTGCTATATCTCGGCGACGGTGCCGTCCCTGCCCATCGATCCACTGCTCGACGAGATCGTGCGGACCCTCGCGCGCGATCGAGCGGTGGTCATCGAGGCGCCGCCCGGAGCGGGCAAGACCACGCGTGTGCCGCCGGCGCTGCTCGATGCTGGCGTGCTCGGCTCCGGGGAGGTGCTGGTCAGCGAACCCCGGCGCTTGGCGGCGCGGCTCGCGGCAAGGCACGTGGCGGCGGAGCGCGGCGAGACGCTGGGCGAGAGCGTGGGCTACAGCGTGCGCTTCGAGGACGTCTCCAGCGCCCGTACCCGCGTGCGCTTCGTGACCGAAGGCGTCCTGGTGCGGCGCCTGCTCGCGGATCCGGAGCTCCGAGGCGTGAGCGCAGTGATCCTGGACGAAGCCCACGAGCGCAACCTGGCGACGGACCTCTCCCTCGCCTTGCTCGCGCGACTGCGCAAGACGTCACGACCGGATCTGATGCTGGCAGCGATGAGCGCGACCCTCGACGGCGAGCCGGTCGCGCGCTTTTTGGGTGATTGTCCGCGGATCCGCAGCCAGGGACGGAGCTTCGAGGTGACCATCGAGCACGCCTCCGCGCCCGACGATCGCCCCTTGGAGCTCCAGGTAGTGAGCGCCGTGCGGGCGCTGGTTTCGGGGGGCGACGTGCTGGTGTTCCTGCCCGGGGCCGGCGAGATCCGTCGCGCCCAGAGCGCGCTTTCGGCGCTCGCCGAGAAGGAGCGGCTGTTGGTGCTGCCGCTGCACGGGAACGCAAGCGTCGACGAGCAGAATCGCGCCGTGGAGCCGGCCGAGCGGCGCAAGGTGATCCTGAGCACCAACGTCGCGGAATCCTCCGTGACCATCGACGGGGTGACGGCCGTGGTGGACAGCGGGCTCGCGCGCGTCGCGACCCACTCGCCCTGGAGCGGGCTGTCCAAGCTGAGCGTCCAGAAGGTGAGCCGCGCCTCCGCCATCCAGCGCGCCGGACGTGCTGGCCGAACGGCGCCAGGGCGCGTGATCCGGTTGTACACGCGGGGCGACTTTCAGGCGCGCCCGGAGCAGGACAAGCCAGAGATCGAGCGCGCGGATCTTTCGGAGCTCGAGCTGGTGCTCCACGGCAGCGGCGTCGGCGATGCCGGCGCGGTGGAGTGGCTCACGCCGCCTCCGGCCGCGGCCCTCGGCGCCGCGCGCACGCTGCTCTCGGATCTGGGCGCCGTGACCGACGCAAAGGTCACCGACGTAGGACGACGCATGCTCGACTTCCCGCTGCACCCGCGGCTCTCTCGCCTGTTGGTGGAGGGCGAAGCACGCGGCGTGGCGAAGCGCGCGGCGCTGGTCGCCGCGCTGCTGTCGGAGCGGGACATTCGCTCCGGCGCGCGGACGAGCTTCGGCGGCGGCCAAGCGCTGGATGGCGCGCGCGGCCCATCGGACGTGCTGGAGCTGGTGGATCGCTTCGAGGAAGCCGCCGAGGCGCGCTTCTCGCGCAGCGTGATCGGTGCCGCGAGGTTGGACGCCGGGGCGGTGCGGGCCGTGGAGCGCGCCCGCAAACAGCTCGCCCGCCTGGTGCGGGAGCGCGGGCCGGAGCTCCACGGCTCGGAAGAGGAGGACGACGCGCTCCGGCTCTGCATCCTTTCGGCGTTCGTCGACCGCGTCGCGAAGCGGCTCGGTCCTGGACGCCGCGACCTTGCGCTCTCCGGCGGCGGCACC
The DNA here is from genome assembly GCA_020633235.1 of Polyangiaceae bacterium. Lineage (NCBI taxonomy): Bacteria > Pseudomonadati > Myxococcota > Polyangiales > Polyangiaceae > Polyangiaceae bacterium. Next base: position 482,529 of record JACKEA010000002.1, read on the forward strand.
GCCAAGCTCTCCGAAGCCAGCGTGGTACACGACGCGGAGCTGATGGTCGCCGTGGACGTGGAAGGCGGGGCGCTCCGAGGCGGCGCCGTGGTGCGCCTGGCGAGCGCCGTGGAGCCCGAGTGGCTCTTGGACTCGGAGCGTTTGCAGGAGCTCGACACCGTGGAGTGGAACGCGAGCGCCGAGCGCGCCGAACGCGTCACGCGGCTCTCCTACGGTGCCGTGGTGCTCGAGGAGACGCGGGCCGTGGCTCCCCCGAGCGACGCGGCATCGGCCTTGGTGCTGCGCGCGGCCTTGGCCCGCGGCACCGGTCAATACGCGGCGCGGGCCGGCCTCGACGGCTTCCTCGCGCGGCTGGCCCTGCTTGGCGAAGCACTTCCGGAAGCGGCCTTCCCGGAGCTCGGCCCGAAGCCCATCGAGCACGCCCTCGAGGCCGCCAGCGCCGGCGTGGTGAGCCTCGCGGAGCTCGACGCCGGGGATCCGACCTTGGCGCTTTTCCACGAGCTGTCGCCCGATCAACAGCGGCTGCTCCGCGAGCAGGCCCCAGAGCACGTCACCCTCTTCGGTGGGCGCAGCGTGGAGGTCCACTACGAGGCCGGCAAGCCGCCATGGATCGCGTCACGCCTCCAGGATTTCTTCGGCATGGCGGACGGTCCCCGCGTCGCCAAGGGGCGCGTGCCGGTCACGCTGCACCTGCTCGCGCCCAATCGCCGTGCGGTGCAGGTCACCAGCGATCTGGCCGGCTTCTGGGAACGTCACTATCCGGCGCTGCGGCGCGAGCTCGGCCGCCGCTATCCGAAGCACAGCTGGCCCGAGGACGGCCGCAGCGCCAAGCCTCCGGCGCCGGGGCGGCTGCGCTGAGACCGAGACGTCAGAGCTTCTGCTTCAGCTTGGCGAGCAAGGTCAGGGCGTCGAGGGGCGTGAGTCGGTCGACGTCGACCTGCTTCAACGTCTCCAGCACCTCGGAACCGGCGGCGTCCTCGGGTCCCTTGGGCGCGAACAGGTCGAGCTGGTCCTTGCGCTTGGACGACGGCGCTGCACCGCCGCGCTCCAGCTTCGCGAGCACCGCCCGGGCGCGCGCGAGAACGGACTCGGGCACTCCCGCAAGCTTGGCCACGGCGATGCCATAGCTTCGGCTCGCGGCCCCGGGTACGAGTTGGTGCAGGAACACCACGTCGTCACCCACCTCCCGCGCGCTGACGCTGAAGTTCTCGGCGTGGACGCTCACGTCCGCCAGCGCCGTGAGCTCGTGATAGTGCGTGGCGAACAGCGCGCGGCAGCCGACGGCTTCGTCCAGGTGCTCGGCCACCGCCCAGGCGATGGCCAGGCCGTCGAAGGTGCTCGTACCACGGCCGATTTCGTCCAAGATCACCAGCGAACGGCGGGTGGCGCTGCGCAGGATTTCCGCGGTCTCGCGCATCTCCACCATGAAGGTGCTCTCGCCGCGGGCCACGTCGTCACTGGCGCCCACGCGCGAGAGCACGCGATCCACCACTCCGACGCGCGCGGACTTGGCCGGCACGAAGCTACCCATCTGCGCCAGGATGCAGGTCAGCGCCGCCTGCCGGAGCAACGTGCTCTTGCCGGCCATATTGGGTCCCGTCACGAGCCACAGCCGCACGCCATCGACGTCCAGGCTCACGTCGTTGGGCACGAAGCGCCCCGCCGCCGCCAAGCGCTCCACCACTGGATGGCGTCCGTCGCGGATCTCGAGTCGCTCCGCGTCGTCCACCATGGGGCGCGAGTAGTCGTGGCGGTGAGCAACGTCCGCCAAGCCCTGGGCGACGTCCCAGCGCGCGACGCGCGCGGACAGCTCCGCGATGCGGCTTCGGGCTTGGCCCGCGGCTCGCACCAGCTCCGCCAAGAGCGCGAGCTCCCGCTCGCGATGGCGCTCCTCCGCGCTGGTGATACGCTCGGACAGCTCGTCGAGCTCGTCCAGGGTGTAGCGCTCGCCGCTGGCCACGGTCTGCTTGCGACGCCACTCTGCCGGCGCCTTCCCGGCATGGGAGCGACTCACCTCCACGTACCAGCCGAACACCCTCGTGTAGCGCACCTTGAGCGTCGGGATCTGGGTGTCGTCCCGCAGCCGAGCTTCCAGCGCCACCATGCGCTCCGCGCCGGTTTGTTGCAGCTCCGACAGCTCGTCGAGCTCGGCGTCGAAGCCCTTCTGGAAGATGGCGCCGTCCTTGGCCTGCGTGGGCGGCCGCTCGACCAGGGCGCGGGACAAGAGCTCTCGAACGTCGTCCACGGTGTCGGGCAGCGCTTGGGCGATGCCCAGCGTTTCGCGCAGGGCCGCGTCGTCCACGGCGTCCAGCAGCCCGACCGTTTCCGCAGCCGCGCCAAGGCCGTCGCGCAGCAGGCCGAGATCCCGCGGCGTGGCTTCCCCCAACGACGCGCGCACGCCCAGCCGCTCGAGATCCGTGACGTCGGACAACGCCTTGCGCACTTCCGTGCGAAGCCGCGCGTGCACCACGAACAGCTCGACGAGATCGTGCCGGCGGCGAATGCGCTCGACGTCCTTGAGCGGTGACAGCAGCCGGCGCCGGAGCAGCCGCGCCCCCGCGCTGGTCACCGTCGCGTCCACCACCGCGAGCAGCGTGGCCGACGAAAGCCCTGACCAAGACTCGACCAGCTCCAGGTGCCGCTGCGCCACCGGGTCGATGATCATCGCGGCATCCGGATCGAACCGCGCGATGCGCCGCACCGGAAGCTCCGCCCCCGGAGTGCACGCCCGCGCGAAGGCGAGGGCCCGGGCGACGGCTCGTACCGCGGTCGGCGGCAGATCCGCGGCGTCCAGATCGCCGAGCACGGCGCCGGCGTCGTCCAACGGCTCACCCTGGCGCAGCGCCACCCGGGGCGCCGCGGCGGCGATGGCCCGGCGTGCTTCTTCGTCCGCCCCGAAGAGCAGCAGCTCCCGGGGTGCTGCGCGGGTCAGCTCCGCCAAGGCCTGGGCCAGGTCGGCGAGCTCGGCGGCCAAGAGCTCGCCGGTGGACAGATCCAGGAGCGCCACCCCGACGGCACCCTCGGCGATCTCCAAAGCGAACAACCAGTTGTTGGTGGCGGCATTCAGCTGCGAGCCATCGGTGATGAGGCCCGGCGTGATCACCCGCACGACTTCTCGGGGGACGATGCCCTTCACCTTGGAGGGATCGGCCATCTGCTCGCACAGGGCGACCTGGTGCCCGAGCTCCAAGAGCTTCGCGATGTACCCGTGGGCGGCGTGGTGCGGCACCCCCGCCATCGGCACTTCGTCGGGCTTGCCTCGGTTTCTGCTGGTGAGCGTCAGATCCAAGAGCCGCGACGCGAGCACGGCGTCGTCGCCGAACATCTCGTAGAAGTCGCCCAGCCGGAAGAACACGATGGCGTCGGGATAGGCCCCCTTCGCGCGAGCGTGCTGCTGCATCACCGGCGTCTTCGGCCCCGCCATCGGCGGCACTCCTAGAAGTACAACCGCGAGACGCCCACCGAATCGAGGCTCACCAACACGAGCCCTTCCGCAGCGCCGTCCACGACCGCGAGCTGTCCGATCTGCGGCACGAAGGACATCGACTGCGGCGACACCGCCGCGCTCTGGGCGGCCAGGTTCGCCGTGAGAGGAGCGAAGCCCCCCGCCGTCTGCCAGGTGAACTTGGTGTCGCGCTCGGTCGGCCGATTGCCGCGATAGATCGCGAAACGGTAGTTGAGGTTCTGGAACACGCAGCCGTCCGTGGGCGCGATGGGACCACCGGACGAGACCACGCAGGCGACGTCCTTCGGCGTGGCCGGACCAATGGCGCACTCTCCCAGAGTGTCGTCCGCCGGCGGCGCGCACGTCGAGCTCGAGATCTCCAGGGCACGGCTCCGAAGCAGCGACCGGCGCGGGGAGCAATCGCGAATGCAGCGCAGGTCCGCGTCCGCGGTCACGTCGTGGCGAAAGCCGCTCACGGAGCCCTTCAGCACCCACTGCGAGCCCGCGCGAAGGTTGTACTTCAGCGCGCTGCCGCCGAAACAGCAGTACATGTCGTCGAGCACGTCCTGGGCCGCGGGGTTCCCCCTCGGCTCCACCACCAGATGATCTTGGTAGGCCTCGACGATGCGCAGGTCGCGGAGCTCCGTGGGCTTGTCGGCAGTGCCGAACAGGTCACGACAAGCGAAGTATGAAGCCTTGCCGGTCTGGCCACCGCAGGTGGACCCGCCGCCACTGGTCCAGTAGCTGTCGTCCTTGCCTCGGAGATCGCTGGTGAGCTGGGCGTAATCCGCGTGCTCCCGGCTGAAGGTGGTGAGCTCCCCGCCGGTCAAACCGAGCTTCTCGCCGGTCTCCTGGGCGAGCGCTTGGTCCTCCACGCCGCGATTGCAGAAACTGCCGTCACCGTCGGTCAGCACGTTCGGCTGCCCCGCCGGAGTGATGTCGAGGAAGCCCGCCGGGCGCTCCGGTGTGAGCGTGCCCTCGTAGGTGATCGAGGTCTCCTCGTCCGCAAAGGCGCGAGGCTCTCGCTGCATCAGCGCGAGGGTGGCCTGGGTGGCGAGGCTGGGGTCGGTCTCGAGGTTCGAATTGCCCTCGGCGCCGTGTCGATACAAGGAGCTCGAGATGTACGCCTCTGCCGGCGTGGTCCCGCCGCTCGGGGACACGTAGTCCACGGCCAAGAGCTTCGGGTTCTGCAGTCCGTCTTCCGACTGATCCGACGGCAGGTTTCCGCCCTCGGGCGCAGACAGCCGCGGGAACGAGCGGATCGACGGTGCCCGCGCCCCGGTATCCGGGCTGGTCAGCACGTAGGTGCCGGAGCGAGCGCGGTGCTGCTCCACCACGCGGCAGCTGGCCTCCCCGCTCACCGTCCGGAGCGCGTCCTCGGTGCCGTCTTCGGTGAAGTACGGAACGTCGACGGGGTCGTTCGAACAGCCGCGGAAGTCTTCCGTGCCGTCGGGGTTGGTCGCCACGGGCCGGCGACAGGCGGCGTCCCAATCCTCGACGTCGACCACCGCGACCTGCCCGCTGGCCAGCGCCACGAAGCCGAACACGCCGCGCAGGTTTCGGGGACCCGCGCCGGAGGTGTAGGTCGAAGAGGTCCGATACTCCGCTGCCACGGAGCCGTTGGCGCTCGGTCGTGGATCGCAGAAGGTGCCCACCGCAGCGACGCCCGTCTGGGGGTCCACCACCGGCGAGTCTCGGAGCGCGAAGGTGATGTCCCGCGCCGGCGAGGAGAACGCGATGCGATCCGCCGGCTCGAAGGGCAAGAGCGGCGCTCCCGGGCGCACGATGGGCGTACGATTCGACGCGCCTTCGGTGGCGTCGAAGATCATGACGCTGCCGTCGAAGTCGTCGATGGCGTAGGCGAAGCGCTGCCCTTGGGTGGTGAGCGGACTGACCGCGACCTTGCGCGTGGTCACGGTGCGACCACGGGCCTCGAACGCGACGGGCAAGAGCGGCGGCTGTTCGGCGGGAGCGCAGGGATCAGCGACATCCAACACGTGCACCAAGGGCGCTCCGAGATCTGCCACGAACATGCGGCCGTCGGAGATGTCGATGCCGCTCGGCCGAGACAGGAAGACATCCGGCTTGGGACCGTAGTTGATCTCCTGAGGCACGCAGCTCGACTGCAGATCCGCAGGCACCTGCTGCTTCACGTCCCCGGCGGGGAGCGAGGTATCGAGAGGGATCCAGCGTTCCAGGTTCTGATCACAGGGTTGGAACGAACCCGGCTCGCGATCTGCGAGGCCCTGAGCGTCGAAGATGGCGATGCCACCCAGGTCCGGCATCTCCACCACCAGCTTGCGCCGCCCGGGAGGCGACGTCTCTTTGGCGAAGTCGATGGGACAGTCTTCGCGGGCCGCCGAGAGCGCGGTGCCGACGGTCGCGACGTCGGTGCTGTACTCCGAGTCGCAGGTGGCGCGAACCGGCTGAGGCGTGGATGGATCTCCGTCGTCGGCGCCCGCGGGATCGATCACGATGGCCATCTCTCCGGGCCGCGACGGCAAGGAGCACGCGGGCCAGGAGGTGATGTCACGCATGGGCGGTCGAGCACAGGACGTGGGCAACACGAAGATGCCCTCCTTGCCCGGCGCCTCGACGCCCACGAAGCTCGCCTGCCCACCCGGCGTGGACACGATGTCCCCCGGGGAGTCGCCCACCGGCAGGAAGTTGAATCCGGGGGTGGACTTGTCCAGATCGACGACGCTTCCGGCGGACAGATCGATGACCGCGACTTCGCCTCGCAGCGTCTGCGTCACCAAGGCGAACAGGTGTCGCGCGTTCTCCGTGCTGTCGAAGTCCGGACAGCTGTCGAGGTCGTAGCCCTCACCGCGTCCCTGATCGTCCCGCGCGGCACACACGAAGCTGACCTCGCCGCTGCGCTCGAGGGAGCGAAGCGGTAGCGAGACCGGGGTCTGGGTGCAGGCCGACGTAGCGAGGAGAAGGAGCAAGGCGCCCCACGGTCGAGCGGTCACTTGGAAGCCCTCGGTGCGACGGGCCGACCCAGGGTCATCAAGATGGTGCCGTAGGTGCTCTTGTGGCGCTGATCCAAGTCGATCACTCCGATGTAGGAGTCCGTGAAATGCCCCACGAAACCGAGCGCTCGGATGTCTGTCCCCTCCCCGCCCGAATCCACCGCAAAAGCGTGGGGACCGCGGCCGGTTTCGATCTTGGACTCGTACTGACCCTCCGGCGTGAACACGAAGATGCTGCGGGAGTCGAAGCACACGACGAACACGCGCGGGGCGAGGGTGCCGTTCTTGTCGATGACGTTGGCGACCACCACCCGCGATGGGCCGAAGCTGATGGGCACGGACGTCTTGAAGTGCGGCAGATCGTCGCTCGAAGTGGCGCTGGCGTTGGGCCGCGTCTCCCCCACCAGCAAGGTCGCGGGGGTGCGGTTCGCGATGTACACGCCCGCCGGCACCGCAGCGCAGTCGTTCAGGCAGGTCTCGCGAGCGTCCCCGCCAAGGGGGCACCCTGCCTCGCAGGCCGCGCGCTTGGAGCTGTCGATGGCGATGCCACGGGAGTCGTAGCCGAGGGAGTTGGCGGTGATGGCCACCGCGCCGGCCTGCTGCAGGAAGGGCCGCGGCGGCTGGGACGCTTGGTCGCTGTAGTAGCGAAGCAGGCGAACTTCCGCGGAGTCGCGGAAGGTGACGAGGAAGCCGGGTTGGTACGCCAGGTTCTTCTCCTTGACGATGCCGGGTTCCGGGAGCGCCGCCACGCCGATCGGCCGCGCGGGCAAGCCGCCGACGGCGAACTCCAGCTTGGGGCCCACGCCGAAGTTCGTGACGCCGTCCCCCCATGCCTCCGCGTCGTTGACGAAGAGCGACGCGATACCCTCGGTCTGATGGGTGAGGACGATGGCTTCACCATCGTCCGTGGCCGCAATGCCGAAGGGTTCCGCCGCCAACCGCAGGCCACGGGTGTTCTCTTCCTCCGGATCATCGCCCCGCCGGTGCTGGTCGTCGCAGCGACCGTCGTTGCCTCCCTGGCCGCACTCGAGCTCGAAGGGCACCCCGGATTCGTCCGTGTCGTTCTTCACGTCGATGTAGTGGAGCGTGGAATCGCCGCGCACGGGGATGAACAGCCGCCCGCCGGGTCCGGTGGGACGGGCGCGGTACAGCACGTCCGTGGCGAAGGCACCGATCCCCACCGACCCCACCACCAGCGACTTGCCGCCGCCGGGAGGATTCTGTGGGTCCACGTAGCTGCACCGACCGGGTGCAATCACGCGGCTGGCCAAGCTCTTCTCCGAGAGCGCACCACACGGCTTGCCGGCGCGCTCTCCTTCACGAGCCACACACCAGTGCGATGGGATCCCGCCGTTGGCGTCCGAAGCAGTGAGATCGCAGCGCTCGCTCGTGTCGCACTCCGAATCACCCGTACAGTACTTCGGCAGCAGCTCGCGGATGCGCTGGAGGTCCATGGCTTGCAGGGACCCCGCGTTGAACTGCAGGTCGAAATCGCTGTTGGCGACGTACAAACGGGTGGCGCCAGGAGAGATGGCGAGCCCCACCGGGAAGTAGATGCGATTGAGCGGCGGCTCCACTCCGGCGCCGGGGTCGACACACCCGGACAGCACCGCGCTGGCCAAGGCGAGGGTGGGAAGAAAGCCCTTCATCGGGGCGCGGAGCCTAGTACAGGTTGCGCCGCCGTGCGACGCCTGTCCCGCGACGAACCGGGCCGCGAGCCGGCTCAGCCGAGATCCAGGATGATCACCCCGCGCTCGGCGTCGTCTTCCTCGTCCTCGCGCTCGGCGCGGGGCGGGAAGGCATCTACCGGCAGCTCCAGGCGGGGTTGCTGCTCGTGCTGGCGGCGCTCGTCTTCCTCTCGGCGGCGGATCTGCTCGATGATGAAGGGCGGTAGCACGGGGCCTCGCTTTCCTGTGCCGGAATTGGATTCCGACAATCAGAAATTTAGTCGCGTCCTAGTTTCGGTCAAGTTCGCTTGTGCCCGCAATTTTTGCCGATTTGTCGGGCAATGGGAGTCTTTGTACGCCTGTTTTCATTCCAGTTAACGGCAGCAAACGCAACCCCCTACAGTGATTTGGCACACAATCGGCATGAGACGGGCGGCGTTCGTCAGCCGTGGTAGCTTCCGCGCTCCTATGCGGCTTCGCGTCCTGGCCGCCGTGCTCGGCATGCTGGCACTGCTTTTCGCGGGGCGCCCTGCGTGGGCAGGTGCCTTCGAGTACAGCGACACCGGCTGGGAGGGCGAAAGTGAGTTCCTGTCCGTAGCGCGAGCGCGGCTCGGAGCGCCCCGCGTGGAGATCGTCGCCACTCTGGACTGGGACAAGGTCACCCCCGCGGACGGCATCGTCATCCTGCATCCAGAGGTCGACGTCGACTACGACGAGGCCAGCGCTTTCATGCGCGCCGGCGGTCGCCTCGCGCTCCTCGACGACTTCGGCAAGGGCGGCGCGTTCCTGGAGCGATTTCAGATCCATCGCATCCCCGCGCCGCTGCACCCGGCTCGCTCCCTGAGAAACAACGCCAGCTACGCGATCGCAGTGCCGAGCGTGCAGCAGGTCGCGGGTCACGAGGAAGGGCGCCATCCCGTGGTCGCGGACGTGGCGCTCCTCGTCACCAATCACGCGAGCGCGCTGACGCATCCGAACCTCACGCCGGTGCTGGACATCCCCGCCGTGGGCGAGCCCAACGCGACCTTGGCCGTCACCGGCGTGATTGCGGGCAAGGGTCGGCTGTTCGCCATGGGGGACCCGAGCGTGGTCATCAACCTGATGATGCGCTACCCCGGCAATCGCGCCTTCGCCGATGGCCTGGTGAGCTACCTGGTGGAGGAGGACACCTGGGGCAAACGCGGAGGAAAGCTGTACCTGGTCAGCGGCCGCTTTCGGCAGCGGGGCACCTTCGGAGGCGCGAAGGGGTTTCAGGCGGAATTGCTGGAGCACCTGAGCGGCCTGTCGGAAGCCGTCGACCAGATCCACGAGGACGGCCTGCCGGAGCTGTTGGCCGTGCTCCTGGCTGCCCTCGCCGGCATCGGCGGCGTGGCGTGGACACTGCTCACGGCGACGCGCACCTACCGCCGGGCTTCGCCCCGCTATGCCACGGGGCAACCGCTCGTGGGCCAAGGTGGCGTGGCCGGGCGTGCGGCGGTGTTGGGAGCGCCGTCCACTCATCGCGCGCTGACGGTGTTGGAGCTGAAGAGCGCCCTCGAGGAAGGCCTGGTCCATCGCCTGGCCTTGCCTCCGGGCGCCTCCGCGGAGCGGATCCTGGAAGAGATACATCGACAAAACGCGCTGAGTCAGCCATCGTCCGTGCAATTGAAGCGTCTTCTCTCCGAGATGAGCACCGTGGAACGGGCAGTGTTGGCAGGTCAGCCGATTCGAGTGAGCAAGAGCGCGGTGCGACACAAGCGCGACGAAGTCCTGCGTCTGCTCTCGGAGCTGGACGAAGGACTCGGGAGAGCCACGTGACCCACGCCCTCGAAGTGAACGAGATCGAAGCGGCACGCGAGCGCCTGGCGGAAGTGCAAAAGCAGGTCACGCGCGTCTACATTGGCGACGCCGCCCCGGTGGAGATGATGCTGGTAGCGCTCCTGGCGCGGGGGCACGTGCTGCTCGAAGGCGTCCCCGGCGTGGCCAAGACCACGCTGGTGAAGGCCTTCGCGACCACCCTCGGCTGCAGCGTGCGGCGCATCCAGTTCACTCCCGATCTGCTGCCGGCGGACATCACCGGCACCTACGTGCTGTCCCCCAAGGAGGGCAGCTTCTCACTGCGTGCCGGTCCCATCTTCGCCAACGTGGTGCTGGCGGACGAGATCAACCGCGCGCCCGCCAAGACGCAGTCCGCGCTGCTCGAGGCCATGCAGGAACGGCAGGTGACCATCGAAGGGGACCGCTTCGAGCTGCCGGATCCGTTCTTCGTGCTCGCCACCCAGAACCCAGTGGACTTGGAGGGCACCTATCCGCTCCCGGAAGCGCAGATCGACCGCTTCTTGGTGCGCGTGAGCATGGGCTACCCCAACAGTCGGGACGAGGTGGCCATGCTGCGAGCCCACGGTGTCGTCGCGCCGGAGCCCACCGCCGTGCTGTCGGCGTCGGATGCCCTGCAGCTGCAGTCCATCGCCGCTCGTGTCCACGTGGAAGACGACATCTACGAATATGCCGTGGCCCTGACGGGCTTCACCCGCGTTCACCCCCGCGTGGTGCTCGGCGCCTCGCCCCGAGCGTCCCTCAGCCTGCTGCGCGCGGCCAAGGCCAGCGCCGTCCTCGGGGGGCGCCCGTTCGTCACGCCGGACGACGTGCGAGCCGTGGCCGTGCCCGTGCTGGCGCACCGACTCATCTTGGTGCCGGAGCTCGAAGGCGACCCCCGCGCCCGTGGCGCCGTGGTGGAGGAAGCCGTCAGCAAGGTCAGCTATCGCCGCGCGCCGCGGCCCGTCTGAGCCGCTCGTCGCGCTGCTGCAACGTTCTCCATACTGTTGAAAATGCAGGGATCGGCGGGGTGGCTTGACCTGCGCGAAGCCGCTCTACTCTACTCGTCACAATGAGAGTTTCCTCACTGCTGGTCGCGCTGGTCCTGTCGTTCGCACCCCTCGCCTGCTCTCAACCCAAGGTCGAGCCCGTCGTCGCCTCCTCCAGCGGGGAAGTCGGCTACGCCGCGACCTACCCCGACGCGCTGGCCTCCACCCGGGGCCGGCTCTCGTCCCAGGAGACCCAGGCGCGTCAGCTGTTCGCGGCCTTCTCCACGTATCCGGCGGAGCTCGACAAGACCGACTGGAAGAAGGTCGGTGAGGTGTATGCCGCGGCGGACTCCGCCGGCAAGAGCGCCGATTACGTGAAACAGGTGCGCGAAAATCAGATCGTGGAGGACTTCTTCGACGACGAGAAGGACGAGATCAGCAAGAAGGTCGCGGGCGCGGCCTCCTACGCGGCCAAGCAGAAGGGCTGCCAATCGACCGACGGGGTGTACGGCTCCGCCTCCCACGCCCTGGAAAAGTCCGTAGAAAAGCAGCTGGAAGATCGCCTGCGAGAGCACAGCGAGGCCCATCGCATCATCGAGGACAACGGCGAGGCCCTGGGCAAGGCCAACAAGGACAAGCTCGAGAAGCAGGCCGACGATCTCACCTTCGCGAGCTACTTGGCGAACGTCGGCGTGGTGCAGACCAAGGTGGACCTGAAGCGTTTGTACGACGAAGGCCAGAACGTGAAGAGCACCCTCGAGCGCAGCATCGAGGAAGCGAAGGCGGTAGAAGCGGACGCCGGCCGCAGCGATGCCGACAAGAAGGCCGCCACCAAGCGACGGGAGGCCGCGGAGGCCGCCAAGGGGCGCATCGACTCCGAGCTCTCCCAAGCGGAGCACGTGCTGAAAGAGACGGACGACCGCACCGCGGCCCTGAAGGCCGAGTACGACAAGGCCTACGAAGAACTGAAGAACGCGGTGGAGCAAAAGGCGAGCGCCACTCCCGCGTCCTGAATCGCGACCTCAGAAGCGGACCGACACCCCACTCCCGCGTCCTGAATCGCGACCTCAGAAGCGGACCGACACCGCATTCTTCGTTTGGGTGTCGGTCCGGCGCGATCCCGTCACGCGCCGCTGGGCTCGTCCGTGGTCCGCAAGAACACGTAATTCTTCTGGAGCGGGAAGTTCCAGGTCAGGAACACGGCGCCGCGCACCACCAGCCAGGCGAGCTGATAGGGCACGCTGTCCAGCAGCAGCAGCACGGCCACCAAGCCGCCGTTCAGCGCAGCGCTGGAGGTGGTGACCACCAAGTAGCGTCCGGCTTGCGGCCCCGTGGGCTGATTGCTGGCGAAGGTCCAGATGCGGTTCATCGAGAAGTTGACGATGCCGCCGACGACGCAACCGAGCACCGTGGCGATGGCCGGTGAAGCGACACCCCGACTGACGAGCAAGGCGACCACGGCGAAGTCGCTGGCGGTGGCGACGAAGGCCGCCACCACGTTCCGGATCAAGCCGCCGCGCCCCAGCACGCGAGTGGGCGGCCGCTGCTGGTCGGGCTCCAGGGCGCGCCGGGCAAACAGCAGGCGCTGAAACGCGCTCACCTGAGTGGCGGCCGCCAACAGCACCACGGCGACCACCGTGAGGCGATGAATGGGATGCGGCTCCAGCGGGTTGACGAGCACCTCGACGATGGGCGCCAACGCCAACGAGAGACCGATGATCACGACGCGCTCGGTGCGCTGCACCACGCCGACGTTGTCGAAACGGACACCGAGGGCTTCACCCCGAGCGCGCACATAGGGCACGAGCAACGCGCCCAGCAGCGCCACCAGCACCGCGATCAGCACCCACGTCTCGCGATAGTACCAGGCGAGCCCCACGTACACGACGCCTTCCACGTAGCGGTCCAGCACGGAGTCCAGCAAAGCTCCAGCAGGGCTGGCGACGCGTTCCGCGCGGGCCAGGCGGCCGTCGAGGTAGTCGCACAGCCCCGAGCCGAGAAACAGCCAGCCACCGAGGGCGAAACGCCCGGCCGCCACGGCGACCGCGGCGGCCAGCGAAAGCAGCAGCGACAGCGTGGTGATGGCGTTCGGCGGAAGACGCATCCACACCAACAGCGCCATCACCGGGCGCATGGACCACACGAAGAAGCGACGCCACCACATGCCGATGATGGGCGTTGCGCCACGTCCTTCCACGTCCGCGTCGCGAAACGGTCCGCGCCGAGCGTTCCGCACGGCGAACACCAGCGCCCCGACGAGCAAGTACCCGAGCACCAGCAGCGCGGGCCCCGCAGCCGTGATCACACGGCCGAAGGGCGACAGATCACCCTCGATCCAGTGCTTCAGGCTCGCGAGCACGGTGGGCCCCTCTGCTCCTCAGGCTGCGACGCTCGTAGCCGCCCCGTTCTTGGCCGCGCGCCGGTAGGCCCCGGGCGCCGTCCCCACCCAACGCTTGAAGGCCTTGCTGAAGGCCGCTTCGGACTCGTACCCGACGCGATCGGCGATGTCGGCCAGGGTGGCCTGGCCGTCTCGCAGCAGCGCGGCCGCCTTCTGCATGCGCCAGCGAGTGAGGTAGTGCAGCGGCGGTTCGCCCACCAGCTCGGCGAAGCGGCCGGCGAAGGTCGAGCGCGACATGCCCACCTTGTTGGCCAGCGAAGCGACCGTCCAGCTGCTCTCTGGCCGCTGGTGGATGAGGCCGAGGGAGGCGCCGATCTGCGCGTCCGACAGCGCGCGGAGCCAGCCCCGAGTGTCTTGAGGAGTGCTGGCCAGATAGCCACGAACGATCTGAATGAAGAGCACGTCGGCGAGGCGATTGATCACCGTCTCGGCGCCCGGTCGATTGGAAGACGCCTCGCACGCGATGAAGCGCAAGGTCGATTCGAGCCAGTGCACCGCTCGGCCATCTTTGCCGCGGATCAGCACCAGCGGCGGGAGCACGCGCAGGACGGGGTTGTTTCGCGGGTCGTCGAAGCGTACCCGCCCGCTCACCAAGAGCGTGGAGGGACCGCCGCCCCCCACGCGCAGCACGCCGCCGGAGCAGCGCTGATCCGCCGCGGCGCCCTCGGGCTTGTTGCGCTCGAACAGCTCTTCCATCCCGATGGTGGTGGTACCGTGGGCATCCCGCAGCGCATGGGCGTGACCGTGCGGCAGCGCGAACAGATCCCCCGCCTCCAGCTCCACCGGTTCCCCCTGGCCTTCGACCTCGAGCCAGCAGCGCCCCTGGAGCACCACGTGGAACTTCGGGTCCTCCCCCAAGTTGACCCGAATGCCCCAGGGCGCCGTGGCTTCCACCCGCCCGTAGCACGCAGCGCTGACCCGCACCGTGTTCAGCACGTCCGTCAAGACGTCCATGTATGACAGCCTCCCACCAAAGGGTTCGTACTAACGGGCAAGATGCATAGAGCAGAACATGCTGACCGTCCAGTCAGCCCCAACAATCGGGGAAAATTACACCACCGGCTCGGATGGCGAATGTCCCTCGCCGCCGGTCGAGGGCCGGCCGGGGTGGACGGGCAGGACCGCGGTGGACGGGGCGGGGCCCGAGTTGACCGGCGGCTCCGAGGGGGGCGCTGGTGACGTTGCGCGGACGAACGTCTCCTGCGTCGTGAAGGGCACGTGGGGAGTGCGCGACGGGGGAGTGCGCGACGGATGAACGTGCCCGCGCGGGGTGGAGTGACGACTTGCGCGAACTTTTTTTCGTGCATGCGCGACGACGCGTGAGCGCGAGGTTCCGCGCCGCAGCGACAAACCCCGAAAAAAGAAAGTGGAGTGCGAGTACCGCGATGTAGGGGCCGCTCGCATCGCCCCGTGAGGTGATTGAAGGCAAACATGACAATCGTCAATCTGTGAAGTCATTATCGGAGGTTGGGCGAATGAGAGCTGCGCTGGTCGTTTCGGGGTTGGTTGGATTGACGCTACTGGGATGTGGGGGGAGTGACGGAACGACGGAGCAGACGAGCACCAGCTCGGCGGCCGTGTCGGGTTCGAACGTGCTCCACAGCCTGTGGAAGCCGGTGCTGTGGACCGGCAGTGTGGGGCCCGAAGACGCGCCGGGCCCCGGGGCTCCTCCGGAGTGCGGTCCGGGGGTGAACTGCGAGAGCTTCCAGCTGAAGGTGAAGCTGCCCCACGGCGCCTTCAAGAACAAGAACCGCCCCGGCGGCGTGCAGGTGGCACTGCGCTGGTTCGGCGACCCCGGGCCCCATCAGCTCCCCCCCGACGTGCCCGGCTGCTGCGGCGAGTTCGATACCCTGAACCTCTATGTCTACAAGGACGGTGTGCTGCGTGGGAAGAGCGAGGGCGTGATCGCGACCTCGCAGTCGCTGTGGATCGAGGCGCCCGAAAACGGGACCTACACCGTGTGGATCGCCACCGACCCGACCTTCAACGTGAACCCCAGCGTGAGCTACGAAGCCTTGGCGGAGGTCGAGTACAAGCCGAAGGTCCATCCGGTGCGACCGCTGCTGCCCAACTTGCAGTTCCGCTCGGCCCGTACGGTGACCTTCGACACCCCCTCCTTCCCGTTGTTCGAGCCCGAGCCCCCACCGGGAGAAAGCTGCTTCGACAGCGAGAAGGCGGAAGAGGGCGCGCAGGAGTGTCTACGCTTCGATCAGGTGATCGCCAATGGCGGTCAGGGCCCGGCGGAGCTTCAGTTCGCAATCCCCAGCGGTCCGAACCCCCCGAGCAATGGTGATGTGACGCAGCGCGTGTACGACAGCGCCGGAGGTCACGCGGATCAAGACGGCGGCACCTGGGAGTTCCACGACGTGCACCAGCACTACCACTACACGAGCTTCGCCGAGGCGGCCCTGTGGCGCTCCGACGCGCAGGGCAACCGGTTGGACACCGTTCCGGTGCGCACCAGCAACAAGGTGAGCTTCTGCATGGTGGACGTGGAGATCGACAAGTGGGCGGAGAAGGGCGACGCGCCCCGCACCTACAACGCCCCTGATTGCCTATTTCCGCAGTACAGCGATGGCACCTTCGACTACCTGATCCAAGGCATCAGCGCGGGTTGGGCCGACATCTACGAGTGGTACCTCCCCGATCAGTACATCGAGGTCAGCGGCGTGCCGGACGGCTACTACGTGCTCGAGAGCTGCGCGGATCCGGACAACACCATCGACGAGGCGAGCGAGACCGACAACTGCGCCGCCAACCTGATCCAGCTCACCAACATGGGCACGCCCCAGCGGCACTCGGAAAACCTCGGCGTGGTGCAGGCGGGGACCTGCAAGCGCCACGGCGGCGGTCACCACGGCGGCCACCACGGCGGCCACCACGGCGGCCACCACTGATCAGTCGGCGAGATCGCTCGATAGCGTCGGGGGGGACGCCGTCGGCATGCCGAAGGCCTGGCCGAAGGTGACGAACAGCGAACCGGGCAACGTTCGATAGCCACCGCCCAGCGGGAAGCCCCAGTCGGCCCGGAACACGATGCGATTGGCCTGCGGGAAGAGCGCGCGGATGCCAAAGCCGACGGAGTGCTTGACGCGCAATGTCTCGAAGCCGTCGAAGGCATCGCCCACGTCGTAGAAGGCCGCGGCGCCGAGCTGGGACGACAGCACCTCCAGGGGGCGCGAGCGGTACTCGAGGTTGCTCGCCACCACGTCCTTGCCGATGAACGCCTCCGGCGGGTAGCCCCGGAGACGCGTGCTGCCTCCGATGGTGAAGAGCTCGTTGTAGTAGTTGCGGTAGCGGTCGAGGAGCAGGCCGTCGTACACCAGCCGGCCAAAACCGAGCCGTGGCGTCACCACTCGCGTGTTCACCTCGAACAACCCATCCGTGCCTTCCGGGGTGGAGAGCTCGAGGGTGTTGCTCACGATCGCCCGCGCCAGGCCGTCCCCCAAAGGCGCGGTGTAACCGGCGGAGACGAAGCTCCCGAGCAGATTGCGGGTGGCGCCCACGTCCTTGCTGGCAGGATAGGCACGCAGCACGATTTCGTGACCCAGGCGGAAGTCTTCCTGCAGCCCCAGCGTCTCGAAGTCGAGCACGCGATGGTAGTCCGAAGTGTAGGAGCGATACTGCACCAGAGGGCTCACCCGCGTGTCGCGCACGGGCAGCTGAGTGCGAACGAACTCGCGGGCCGCGCCGGGATCCACGCCGGAGAGGTTCTTCGCCCGCGCGAAGCGGCGATCCGCCTCGACGCCGACGGAGACGTCGTTCTTGTAGCGACGGCCGAACGAGCGCGTGAGCAGGTAGGCCCCGTAGTAGCGCTCGGAGTCGTACTCATAGGGGATCTGGTCGTCGACAGCAGTGATCTCGGCGTCGTAGGTGCGCTCCGTGTCCCCGATGAAGCTGCGGAAGATCTCCTGCCGCCAGCTCACCAGCGCTTTCCATGACCACTCCGTTTCGGCGGAGAATAGCGGCTGACCATAGGAGAAGGTGCCGAAGGAGCCCTCCGGATCCCCCGTGCTGCGATTGAAGATCACGTTGCCGCTGATGGTGCCCTGGATGCGACTGCCGGCGACGCGACGGTCGATGAACTGCGCGCCCAAGGAGTAAGTGGCAGGCTCCAGCACGAACAAGCCGCCGACCATGGTGTGGGTGCCGAGCACGTTCTCCTCGGCGGGCTGTAGCAGGAGGCGCGTGAGCTTCCCGTCCACATACTGGAAATCCGTGTTGAGGCGCAGGCTCCAGACGTCTTTGGTGATCACCAGCACGCGCACGCTGCTGTCGTCCGAGCCGACCAACGGAACCACCAGCACCAGGGACAGCTGGCGGAGGCCCCGGAGGTTCCGCGCGGACTCCTCGACTCGGCGTCGGTCGTAGCGCTGTCCGGACTTGAAGAGCAGCTCGCGGCGGATGATCCAGGGGCGCGAGGTGATGTGGAACACGTTGAAGAACCCGGGGATCGGATCGCGCTTCTCGATCACGTCCAGGGTGACGATCTCGACGCTTTCGATGCGCTTTCCATCGGGACTCTCGTCGATGCGGGCCCCCAGTCGACCGACGGCGTCGTCGATGGTCTCCTGCTCGTAGTCGGAATAGCTCGCGTCCTCCGCCCGGGCAGGCGCCGTCAGGACGAGGAGCGCGAGGGCCGCGGTCAGCGCCAGTCGTCTCACTCGCCGTCACCGAGGAAGCGCAAGGTCGGCTCGAACACCTCGTCGCGCACGTGAGTCCCGATGGCCAAGTCGCCGTGGCCGTAGTCCGCCCTGGCGCCGTTGTCGCGACCCAGGAGCACGAATTGCTTCTTGGGTGCCCCCCAGGCGTCGTAGGCCGCGCGCACCGAATCCGGTGGCGCCAGACGATCCGCCGCGCCCGCGAAGAACAGCACCGGGACCTGCACCCGAGCGAGGCCGTCGAGCACGGGGCGGCCGGCCACGGTGAAGGCGCCGCCGGCCACCGCCCACCCGGCAAAGTCCATGTTCAGGGGTCCCGGCACGTCCGCCACCAGGTTGACCATGCTGAGCTTGGCGATGCCGGGCGGGACGTTGTCCGGATTCATGATGATGCGGTGCAAGGGCGTGACGAACCACTCGGAGGCGAAGGCCGTGAGGCGCGCTGCCAAGCTCAGTCGCACGGTGGGCACCCAGGCGGCAGGAAAGCGGGCGATCCAGCGGGGCAGCAGCAGGCGCGTGGGCGCCCGGATGATGGCCGGGGAGCCGATGATCACCACCCGGCGGATCAGCTCCGCCGGCAGGCTCTGGGCGATGGCCGCGTACAGCAGCATGCCGCCCATGCTGAAGCCGACGTAGTCGAGCTGGGCGTGTCCGGTGAGCTCCAGCACCCGCCGCACGCCGACCGGAAGATCGTGCTCCAGCATCTTCTCGAAGCGCACGTGACGCGCGCCGCGCACGCCACTGCGGAGCGTGAGCAGCCACACGTCCCGCCCCTGCTCCGCCAGATAGCGCGCGAGGGAACGATCCGGCGCCAGATCTTGATTGCGGTGGTTGGCGCCCACGCCATGCACCAGCAACACCGGCGGCAGCTCGCTGCCCCCGCCTCCCGGCACGCGACGGAGCTCGATGCGGCTGCCATCCTCGGTCTCGATGCGCTCCTCGAGCACGTAGGGCATGGCGCGACCGAGCCGGCGTTCCCAGAAACGAAGGTGCGCCCAGGTGGCAATCAGGACGACGACGATCGCGAGGACGACCCACGCTGCCCAGGTGGATGGCTCGGACCAGCTCATGCCGGGCCCAAAGTAACCACATTTCGAAGGGCTCGGGCGTGCCATGATGGGCCCACCATGGACGGGTCTCGGAGCACCACCAGCCTCGCCATCCTGGCGGGCGCCGTGCTCGGCGCTCTGGCGGCGATCCTGGGCCCCAGTCCACCGCCCACGCCCACTTCGGCGAGCGCCCGGCCGTTCCAGCCCGTGAGCCAGGTCGCGGCGCCGCGCACCACCAGCGCGGGACCGACGGAAACGGCGGCCACGGTCACCCTCCCGCCGCCGCCCCCGCCGGCGCCCAGCGCCCCGCCGGCGATGAGCAAGGACGCGATCGAGACGGCGGCCCTCGGCTGCGCCCGGGGCGACGGCGCCGCCTGCCTGCGCGCTGCAACAGGTCGCGCGCAGAGCGGCGCCGACGATCGAGCCGAGCTCTTGCGCAAGCTGGCCGTGCAGCGCTTCGCCGCGGACTGTCAATCGCGCAAGCCGGAAGCCTGCTCCGAGCTGGCGCGGCTCTATCGCGACGGCGTGGGCGTGAGCGCGAGCACGACGACGGCCGACGCCCTCGACGAGCGCGTTCGCAGCTTGTGCCGCGCTCGGCCGAGCGACTTCTGCAAGTCCGTCGATTGAGTCACGCCGTTACCAGCTCGACGAGCTGCCACTCCGACGTGGGGCCCGTACGGCGCACCACGCCGTCGACGCGAATCGTCGGCACCGCGCGCACGTCGCCGAAGAGGCCAAGATCCGCCCGCGCGATCACGACGTCCACCCGCGGGCCGGCGCACGCGATGCGAAGCGCCGCCGCCGCCACCGACGGACAGTACGGGCACTGACTGCTGACGCCCACGCCGAGGGCGACGGATCGCGTGAGCTCCGCCAGCCGCCCGGGCGTCGCCGGCGTGTCGTAGTCTACCTCGCGAGTGGCGAGCGCCCTGAGCAGCTCGACGAAGGGCTCGAGCTGGCGACCGGCGACGGGTCCCCAGAACGTGATCTCGCCGTGAGGGAATGCGCCGCTCACCCGCAGCCGTTCGTCCTCGGCAACCACGTGAGTGCGCCTGAGCCAGGGCGCGAGGCGCGCCAGCCGATCGAGCACCGGCGACGGTTCGGGGCTCCGCTCCACGAGCTCCACCGGGGAGCCGTCCACCGCGAGATATTGCTGCACGGGTACCGCCACGTGGCCAGTGTACGGGGTTGCGCTCGCGCGGAGACGGACCGAAATAGGTGCACATGCGAATCGTCGTCACCGGGGCCAATCGGGGGATCGGACTGGAGCTCACGCGGCAGCTCCTGGAGCGCGGGGACGAGGTCGTCGCCAGCGCGCGGGATCCGAAGCACGCCGAGAGCCTGAAGGCGCTCTCGCAGCGCTTCGGAGATCGCCTGTGGCACGTGGCGCTGGACGTCGCCAGCGACGACAGCGCCGCGGCGCTCCCCGAGGCCTTGCCGCCCGGCCCCGTGGACGCCCTCATCAACAACGCCGGCGTGATCGGCAAGATGACGTCCCTCGAAGACCTCGACTTCGACGACGCGCTCCGCACCTACCAGACCAATGCCCTGGGCGCCCTGCGCGTCACCCGCGCGCTCCTCGACCGACTGCGCCAAGGCACCGGCAAGCGCATCCTGAATCTGTCCACCGGCATGGGCTCCATCGCCGACAACGGCAGCGGCGGCGCCTGGGCTTATCGCATGAGCAAGGCCGCCCTCAACATGGCCACCAAGAACCTGTCCCACGCGCTGCGATCGGACGGCATCGCGGTGGTGGGCGTGAACCCGGGTTGGGTCAAGACCGACATGGGCGGCGCCGGCGCCACCATGGCCGTGGACGAGTCGGCGCGACGTCTGCTCGCCGTCTTCGACTCCATGGATCTGGCAGCGAGCGGCAGCTTCTTGAACCACGACGGAACTGCGTATCCGTGGTGACGCGACGGGCATCGCGCCGGACCAACAAAATCTGCATCCTCCAGAGAGGGTTTGTGGGTGCGGCGCGATACCCGTCGCGGACCCTGGTTCCGTTCAGCGGGCGGACCGAATAGCCTCCGGGGCTCGTGCAGATCCATCCCACCCGCGCTGCCGTGGACGTGGCCATCGCCGGAATCGTGGGCGTTGGCGTGGGGCTGCTCGCGCAAGAAGCCGCCATCGTGGCCTGGACCGGGGCGCTGCTGATCGGGCTGGCCGTCGCCCGCAGCGTGACGCAGGTGGGGATCGCGCGCATTCGCGCGGCGGGCTTCGAGATGCTGTGGCGCAGCGAGCCGCGAGTGCGGCGAGTGGCGCGGGGCGAAGAGATCGAGCTCGAGGCGGAGGTGCGCAACCGCGACACACGCGCCGCGCGCTACGTGGCGCTCCGGCCCGTCGCCTCCCCCAGCCTGGAGGTGCGTGTGGAGCCGGACCGCGGCGAGGTGGCCGCCGGCGGGCGGTTGGCCGTGAAGATCGTCGTGCGCGCGGATCGCATCGGCTACCACGGCATCCACGGGCTGTCCCTGGAGGTGCAAGGCGGACCCGGCTTGTTCGAGGTGCCGCTGACGTTCTCGAATCCCTTCGGCGTGGAGGTGTTGCCGCGGCCCTTCGCGGCGGCGATGCGCTCGCCACGAGGCGGCCGCAGTCGCATGAGTGCAGATGAAGGACGCCCCGGTCCGCTGTCGGGAGACGGCATGGAGCTCCGCGAGCTGCGCGAGCACCAACCCGGGGATCCCTTCAAGCGCATCGCATGGAAAGCGTCGGCGCACCGCGGAAAGTTGATGGTCCGCGACTACGAGCGCGAGGAGCGCGACGTGGTATGGCTGCTGCTGGATGCGTCGGTGGAGCTGTGGTCCGGCGTGCTGGGCAAGGCGCCCTTGGACATCGCGGCGGACGAAGTCGCCGCCGTCGCACAGCGGCACTTGGCGCGGGGAGACCGCGTGGGGCTCGCCATCGTGGGGTCCAGGGTGCTGTCGTGGATCCCGCCGGATCGCGGGCCGGCTCATGGTATCGCGTTGATGACGAGCCTGTGCCAGCGCGCGACCACCTACGACGGCGACCGCAGCGAGCTCGACGAGACGGACGTCGCGCTGCGAGTGCTCGAGCACATGCGACCCCTCGACCCGACGGCCGCTCGTGGGGTGCGTCCAACGGAGACGGAGCGCGTCGCTCGGCGCGCGGATCGCGTGCGGGCTCGCGCGCCCTTTCCGGAGGCAACGGCCCACGCCCAGAGTCGTCAGGAGCGCGCCCTCAGGAGTTACCTGGCCGCCTTCGGCATCGCCTCGCCCCCGCGGCTCGAGCCCGATCGCGGCAAGACGGACCAACAGTTGGCCGCGGCGCTGTCTCGGGCCATGCGCGAGAAACCCCGGCCCAGCCTGGTGTACGTGTGGTCGCCGGCGCCCGACCTCGGCGCGCGCCCGGACATCGAGCGGGCGTTGGCGCGGCATCCCCATCGTCGGGCGGAGCTGCGCTGGGTGAGCATGCGGGTGGAGCCGGGGATCCCGCGGGACGGCGGCGAGCTGATGAGCGTGGTGGCGGACGCCGTAGCGCTCCGGGCGCGGGTCGCGGAGGAGCGGGGGGAGCACGCCCTGCGCCGCCTCGGCGTCCATGTGGAGCGACCCCGCCCCCGGGCGCCCCTCCGCGCGCCAATGTAGACGCCGTCTACTTTCGCCCCCAAAACTGGGCAAGATCCCCGCGGGCTGGGTACGACAGCCAGGATGGCCGAGGCGCCCCGCCGCGTGAAGGACGTGCTGCTCGAGCACGGTCTCCGAGCGAAGAAACACTTCGGTCAGAACTTCCTCGCGGACGCCCACCTGGCTGCCAAGCTCGCCGAGCTGTGCACCACGCCCGCGGGCGGCTCGGTGGTGGAGATCGGGGCCGGCCTGGGCGCCCTGACCCGACCGTTGCTCGAGCGAGCCGAGCGCGTGGTGGCCATCGAGCGCGATCGCGATCTGATCCCCATTCTCCGACAAGAGCTGTCGAGCTTCGAAGCGAGCGGCCGGCTCGAGATCCTGGAGGCGGACGCCAAGACCGCGGACTTCGTCGCGCTGCTGGCCCCGGGTCCCGCCCCTCGCGTGCTCGCCGGCAACCTCCCCTACCAGCTCACCGGACCGCTCTTGCAGCGCGCCACGGCGGTCGCACGCCACGTGGACCGCGCTGTGTTCTTGGTCCAGCTCGAGGTCTGCGATCGCGTCGCGGCTGCCGCCGGCAGCGCGAGCTATGGCGCCCTCAGCGTCTTCGTTCAAGCGCAGTTCGAGCCGAGCCGCGCGTTCGTGCTGCGGCGCGGTGCTTTCTACCCGCAGCCCAACGTGGACAGCGCGGTGCTGGTGCTCACCCCGCGACCGACGCCGGTGTCCGAAGAGACGGACGTGTTTCGCATGCTCGTGAGCCGAGCCTTCGAACAACGGCGAAAGATGCTGAAGAACGCCTGGAGCGGCGTGCCTGGGGTGGAACGAGCCGCCGCGCGGGCGAGCATCGACCTGACTCTTCGAGGCGAAGCGCTGACGGTGTTCGACTTCGCCCACATGGCCCAGGAGCTGTCATGAACCGAGCCCTCGTCGTCCTGTCGCTGATCGGTCTGCTCGCGAGCGGGTGCGCTCGGCCCGAACCCGCGGGCCTGGTCGCCAGCGCACGCTTCGGCGTGTTCTTCGGCGGCCAGATCCAACAGCGCAAGGAGATCCCGCTGATCCTGGACCGCGCCAAGCAGACGCAGGGCTTTCGCATCGAGTTCTCCCAGCCCCTCAGCACCCCGGTGGAGGTCCACTGGGAGATCGACATGCCGGGGGCGGGGCGCCGGGTGCGGGACATCCATGGCCGCATCGGCAAGGGCCGCGTCACCAAGCTGGGGCAGGACACCGCCCGCGCGGGGCTCAGTCGCTTCGACGAAGAGCTGCCCTTCGCGCCAGGCGACTCCATCGGCACTTGGAACATCCGGGTGACGGTGGAGGACGCCGTCGTCATCGACCGCCCCTTCCTGGTGTACGACGCCGCTGCTCGACGGCGGGCGGAGCGCGAGCAGGCGAGTGCGGACGACAACGACTGAGGCCTATACTCGCGAGCCGTGCCCACCCCAGCACGCCCGCTGAGCTTCGCTTCGGCCCCGGTTTCCACCGAGGAGACGCGGGCGCTGTTGCAGGAGCGGATTGCCCTGTACGCCAAGACGGCCGGGCTCGTGTCCTACGCTTTCTTGTTCGTCGGCAACGCCCTGGCGGTGCTGCTCTCGCCGCGCATCACACCGACCATGGTGCTCCAGCATCCGCCGGCCTACTGGCATCTTGCGGCAGCCACGCTGGCGGTCGCGGTGTGGCTCGTCACCCGCCGCGGGCACCTCGAGCACCGCACGCTGTTCGCCCTCGACGTGGGCGCGACCCTGGGTCCGATGGCGGGCTACGGGATCATGGCCGCGGTCGCCAACGCCAGACCGGAAGAGCGACTCGATCTCGTCGTGCTCCTGATCGCGCTCATGACCCTCAGCATGCGCGCCACCATCGTGCCCAGCACGTCGCGCCAGACCGCCGTGGTGGGCTCCCTGGCGAGCCTGCCGGTGCTGGGAGTGGCGTGGCAGCTCGGTGAGCGAACCGGGCTGAATCCGGGCCCCGTGCTCTACTCCGCCTTGTGGTGCGTGATCTCCGTGATCGTCACCACGCTGTCGTCTCGGGTCATCTTCGGGTTGAGAGAACGCGCCGCGGAGGCTCGGCGCTTGGGGCAGTACGTCTTGATGGACATGATTGGCGAAGGTGGCATGGGCACCGTGTATCGCGCCCGCCACGCCCTGCTGCGGCGGCCGACGGCCATCAAGCTGCTACCCGCTGAGCGGCTGGGCGCCGAAACGGTGGCGCGCTTCGAGCGCGAAGTGCAGAACACCAGCCGCCTGACGCATCCGAACACGGTCGCCATCTACGACTATGGCCGTACGCCGCAGGGCATCTTCTACTACGCGATGGAGTACCTGGAAGGCGTCGACCTGCAGAAGCTGGTGGAGCAGCGTGGACCACTGCCGGAAAGCCGAGTGGTGCACGTGCTGGTCCAGGTGCTGGGCGCGTTGTCCGAGGCGCACGCCGCCGGGCTCGTGCACCGCGACATCAAGCCCGCGAACGTCGTGCTCTGCGAGCGCGGCGGTGTCCTCGACACGGCGAAGGTGGTCGACTTCGGGCTGGTAAAGGACGTCTCCCCGGGGGGCGACGCGACGGCCAGCAACGTCGACGCGTTGATCGGCACACCGATGTACATGGCTCCGGAAGCGATCACCTCTCCTGCCAGCGTGGACGCCCGCGCCGACCTCTACGCCTTGGCGGCGGTGGCGTACTTCCTGCTGACGGGGCACACGGTGTTCGAAGGCAACACCGTGATGGATGTCTGTGCTCAGCACCTGCACGAAGCGCCGGTTCCGCCTTCTGAGCGCGCCGGACGCGCGCTGGATCCCGGACTGGAGGCGCTGCTCTTGAAGTGCCTCGAAAAGAACCCCGACGACCGGGTGCAGAGTGCCCGGGAGCTTTCGCGGGCGCTCTTGGATCTGCCGATCCGTACCTGGACGGAGGCGGACGCCCAAGACGCCTGGGTCGATTGGACGGCGCCGCCCGAGTCCTCGGCGGAGCCCACCGCCCTGCGGGTGAGTCTCGACGCGCGAGACGATCAGTTCTTGTCGCCCTCGAAGTGATAGACGAGCTCGCCGCTGAGCGTGAAGTCCTGATTGCCGACCTCGAGATCGAACGCCAAGTCCAACGTCAGCTTGCCAGCGTCGAAACGCGCGCTGCCGGAGGTGAGCGTCGCGCTCATCCCGGCGCCGCTCTCGAAACAGTGCTGACCCGGCGTCACGGTGAACTCTTTGCGATCCTTGCCCTTGGGCGTCGCGTGCAACGTGCAGATGTCCTTGCCGTTGGAGCTGTCGATGGCAATCAAGTCCACGCTGCCGTCGGACTTGTCGCTGACCCGGGTCTTCGCCTTGGGATCCTTCTCCGTGCGCTCGGGCATTCCGGACAGGCGAAAGGTGGAGCTGTCGCTGCCGGCGTAGAGACCCGCCAGCACGACGGCGCCCGCGGGCTTCGACGCGGCGCCGGGCTTGTCCGCCTCGCTGGGCGTCGCCGCGTCCGCGTCGGCGTCCTCGGCCTTGGCCACGGGCGCGTTCTTCGGCTTTGCCGGTTCGGGCGACGGCGAGCTTGGAGCGCCCGCGTCCGGCGCAGACTCGGAGCGCCGCGCTTCGAGCGCTCGCGCCTCGCGCTCGCGGGTCTGCTTCTCGGCCGCGACCTTCGGCCCCTCGCCCAGCGGCGTCGTGCTCGGCAGCGGCGCCCCGCACGACGCGATCAGGAGCAGCAAGGCCGCCGAGCGCTTGCCCACCGTCACTCCTTCTTCCGGGACTTCTTCGCTTCGTTCTGAAGATCGGTGATCGAGTGGCGGTCGTCGACCTCGGCCTCTTCGTCCACCATGGCTTCGGCCAGGTAGGGGCCTTCTTCCACGTAGGACTCGTGGGGCGCCAGCTGGAACTCGTGGAAGGTACGGATCGTGGGCGGCGGA
This sequence comes from Polyangiaceae bacterium, assembly GCA_020633235.1. Classification (NCBI taxonomy): domain Bacteria; kingdom Pseudomonadati; phylum Myxococcota; order Polyangiales; family Polyangiaceae; species Polyangiaceae bacterium. The sequence continues at coordinate 508,962 of JACKEA010000002.1, forward strand.
GGATCGCCGTACAGCTCGAGCTGCGCCGCAGCCCACAGCTCCCGTGCGACCAGCTCCGCGTGCTCGGGAGCGCCCGGCTCGCCAGCGTAGGCGTCCAGCGCTTCGTCCGCCTCCTTCAGCTCCAGGCGCGCCCGCACGGGGTCCACGTCCTTCTTCTGGATGAAGCGATCCGTGAGCAGCACGGCGTGGTTGTTCATCACCTCCACGAAGCCGGGCCCCACGGCGACGCGTTGCTCTTCGCCTTCGTGGTGAAAGCTGACGATGCCCGTCTTCAGGGCGGCGAGCAGCGGCCGGTGGCCGGGCAGCACGCCGAACTCTCCTTCCACGCTGGGCGCCGTCACGTCGTGGACCTGCTCGCTGAGCGCCACGCCTTCCGGCGTGACGATCTCGAGCAGAATTTCGGGAGCCGTGACCATGGGCTCAGGAAGCCTTCTTCGACGCGGCCGCCTTCACCTCGTCCAGGTTGCCCTTGAGGTAGAAGGCCTGCTCCGGCAGGTCGTCCATGCCGCCGTCGAGGATCTCCTTGAAGCCCGCGATGGTCTCCTTGAGGGGCACGTACTTGCCCGCAAGGCCCGTGAATTGGCTCGCCACGTAGAACGGCTGGGACAAGAACTTCTGGATGCGGCGAGCGCGACCCACGACGGCCTTGTCGTCTTCGCTCAGCTCGTCCATGCCCAAGATGGCGATGATGTCCTGCAGGTCCTTGTAGCGCTGCAGCGTCTGCTGCACGCCGCGGGCGACCTGGTAGTGCTCCTCACCGATGATCTGCGGATCCAGCATGGTGCTGGTGGAGTCCAGCGGATCCACCGCCGGGTAGATGCCGAGCTCCGCGATGCTGCGGCTGAGCACCGTGGTGGCGTCCAAGTGGGCGAAGGCGGTGGCCGGCGCGGGATCGGTCAAGTCGTCCGCCGGGACGTAGATCGCCTGCACGCTGGTGATGGAGCCCTTGGTGGTGCTGGTGATGCGCTCCTGCAAGGCGCCCATCTCCGTGGCCAACGTCGGCTGGTACCCCACGGCGCTGGGCATGCGGCCGAGCAGCGCGCTCACCTCGGAGCCCGCCTGGGTGAAGCGGAAGATGTTGTCGATGAAGAGCAGCACGTCCTGCCCTTCCTCGTCCCGGAAGTACTCCGCGGCGGTCAGAGCCGACAGCGCCACCCGCGCGCGCGCACCGGGGGGCTCGTTCATCTGGCCGAATACCAGCGCCGTCTTGCTGAGCACCGGCTCACCGGTCTCCAGCTTGGATTCCTGCATTTCCAGGAACAGATCGTTGCCCTCGCGGGTGCGCTCCCCCACGCCCGCGAAGCAGCTCACGCCGCCGTGAGCCTTGGCCACGTTGTTGATGAGCTCCTGGATGAGCACCGTCTTGCCCACGCCAGCGCCGCCGAACAGGCCGATCTTGCCGCCCTTACGGTAGGGGGCGAGGAGATCGATGACCTTGATGCCGGTCTCGAAGATCTCGACCTCCGTGCTTTGATCCACGAACAACGGGGCCGGGCGATGGATCGGCCAGTGGAGCTTGGCCTCCACCGGACCCTTCTCGTCCACGGGCTTGCCGGCGACGTTCAGGATGCGGCCCAGGGTGGCCGGCCCCACGGGCATCTTGATGGGGGCGCCGGTGTCGAGCACCTCGGCCCCGCGGACCAGGCCCTCGGTGGCGTCCATGGCGATGGCGCGGACCACGCTCTCGCCCAGGTGCTGCGCGACCTCGAGCACCAGGTTGTTCTTCTCCTTCGAGATGTTGGCGTTGGAGCAGGTGAGGGCGTTGAGGATCTGCGGCAGCTTTCCGTGGGGGAACTCCACGTCCACGACCGGACCGATGACCTGAGTGATCTTGCCCTTGGCGCCCTGGGTGCTTTCCATATTCGCTTCCGTAAGTGGGGGGTTTGGCCCCGAGGTCCAAAATGCAGGGACCTACCAGGGGCGGCCCGCGTCTACCACTTCCGCCGGCGTCTGCCAACGCGAGAAATTCTCGCGCGTTATCCCCTCGATTGGGGCCCGAGACGCGGGGGCTGGGCGTGGTATTCTAGGAGGCTGCTGCCCCTCATGACCGCCGCCCCGCCTGGAGAGCTCGCTGCCGGCACGCAAGTCGGCCAATATCGCATCGAGAGGCGTCTGGGCTCTGGTGGCATGGGCGAGGTGTACGCCGCGGTCCACGTCACGCTCCACAAGCGGGTCGCCATCAAGGTGTTGCACCGACAGATGGCGGAAGACCCGGTGATCGTGGCGCGCTTCGTTCGGGAGGGCCAGGCGGCGTCCCGCATCCGCCATCCCCACACGGTGGACGTGACGGACGTGGGGGTCATCGACGGTATCCCCTGCCTGGTGATGGAGTACCTGGACGGCGAGCCGCTGCGGGCGCTGTTCCGGCGAGAGGGCGCGCTGCCCGTGGACCGACTGGTGGACTTGATGCTGCCCGTCATCGCCGCCGTGGACGCCGCCCATCGGCAAGGCGTCGTCCACCGTGACCTCAAACCGCCGAACGTGTTCTTGGCCCGGGGCCTGGGCAGCGACGTGCATCCGAAGGTGCTCGATTTCGGCATCTCCAAGCTGGTGGACCAGACCATCACCAGCGATCTGACCGCCGATTCCACGTTCCTGGGATCCCCGCACTACGCGTCGCCGGAGGCCGCGCGGGGCGAGCGTGACATCGATGGCCGGGCCGACCAGTACTCTCTGGGAGTGATCTTGTACGAGGGGCTCACCGGCGTGCGCCCCTTCGCCGCCCAGGCCGACACCTTCATGACCCTGATCATGGCCATCAGCGAGGGGCGCTTCCCGCCGCCGCGACAGCACCGGGCGGACCTGCCGGAAGGCCTCGAGGCCGTGGTGCTGCGTGCCATGTCCCTCGACAAGGAAGCGCGCTTCGCGTCTACCGGCGAGCTCGGCCTCGCCTTGCTGCCCTTCGCCAGCCCGCGAGCCCGCACCATCTGGCAGCCGGTGTTCACGGAGGCCGCGGGGGCGGGACCCGCCGGCGTGGATCTCGAGAGCCCCGTGGCCAGCGAAAGCACCGAAGGTGGCACCCTCGCCCGAGGCGCCTCGGTGGTGAGCGCCGCGCCCAGTCGCGCGGGGCCTCGCCCCTGGTTGTGGGCGGCGGCCGGTGCCCTCGCCGTGGTGGTGTTGGGCGTGGCGTTCTTCGCCGTCGCTCGCATCGGCGGCCGCAACGAGGAACCCCGCGTCACGGCGGCCTCTTCCGCCCCCGAGCCCACCAGCTATTCCGTCTCCGTGACCGTGGTGCCGGAGACGGCGACCGTCGAGCTCGACGGCGTGCTCACGGGAACCGGGAAGCTCGAGCGTACGCTGACGGGAGACGCACAGCACGTGCTGCGCATCGCCGCCCCCGGCTACGAGACGGTGAACGTGATGTTCGATCAGCGCTCACCGCCGCCGGCTCGCGTCGCCCTGCGCCCCAGCGCGGCGCCCCAAGCGTCGGCGCCCGAGCCCACGGCCGAGCCCCAGAAGACGGCGCGCCCACCGCAGGCGAAGCCCCCCGAGATCAAGACGGACAACAAGGATCCCTGGGCCCAATGAAGCTCCCGATTTTCGCCCTCTGCCTCTCCCTCGCCGCTACCGCGCTGCCGCGAGCCGCGCTCTCGGCGCCCAAGGTGAGCGCCGCGGACGACGCCAAGGCGCGCACGCTCTACAAGCAAGGCGACAAGGCCTACGCCGAGGGCAACTACGAAGCCGCCTTGGACGCTTTCCAGCAGGCGTACGAGCTGTCCCACCGCGAGCTGCTGCTCTACAACATCGGCAACACCTACGAACGCCTCGGCAAGCCGAAAGAAGCCGCAGACGCCCTCGAGCAATACCTGCCGCACGCCAAGAAGGCCGAGAAGGACACCATCGAGAAGCGCATCGACAACCTGAAGAAGCGCGCCGAGGAAGAGGCGGAAGCCGAAAAGAAACGCCTCGCGGAGGAAGCCGCGGCGAAGAAGGCGGCGGAGGAAGAGAAACAAAAGGAAGTGCCCGCGCCCGAACCAACAAAACCCGAACCCGAACGGGACAAGACCTTGCCCTACGTGCTGATTGGCGTGGGAGTCGTCGGCGTCGGGGCTGGAACGTTCTTCGGGCTCAAGGCCTTGAGCGCGCGCAGCGACGCGGAATCCGGCTGCGACGGCTCGCTGTGCTCGGACGCCGCCAAGGACGCCCTCGACCGCGACAAGACCTACTCGCTGCTCACCGACGTGAGCCTCGGCATCGGTCTGGTGTCGGCGGGCGTGGGCACCTACTTGCTTCTGAGCGGGGACAACCGAGAGAAGCCCACCGAGGCGCGCTTCGACGTGCGCGGTGGCGTGAGCCGTCAAGGCGGCGAGGTACGGATCGTTGGCTCGTTCTAGCTGGCTTTTGTGCGCGGCGGGGCTGCTCGCGAGCTGTTCCCTCACCCGCCCCGACGTGAGCGACTGCTCGAGCAACAGCGAGTGCCGCGCGAGCTTCGGCCCTGGCAGCGTGTGCGGGGGAGACGGCCTGTGTCGGATGGCGCCCGAAAATCCGCGCTGCAGCGAGACCCACCCGGCGGACTTGCTCACACGCCCCGAGGATCATCCGAACGCGCTCATCTTCGGCAGCCTGGAAGATCGCTCCGTGGTCACGCAGGAGGCCCGCGAGAACGCCGTGCGCTTGGCCGCCCGCCAGGTGAACGACGAGGGCGGCCTCGACGGCCGCGAGCTCGGCGTCGTGTTCTGCAACATCGCGGAAGATCCGAAGGTGGACTCCGCGACCCGCAGCGAAGCCGCCGTGGCCTCGGCCCAATACCTCTCCGGCGTGATGGGCGTACCCGCCATCATCGGACCCAGCGCTTCGACGGACACGCTGGCGGTGTTCCAAGCCCTCTCCGGCAGCGGCACCCTCTTGATCTCGCCCGCAGCAACGAGCCCCGCCCTCACCGGCATCGACGTTGCCAAGGCCACCGACGACGCTCCCGGCCTCTTGTGGCGCACCGCCCCTCCCGACACGGTGCAGGGCGCGGCCATCGCGCGCTTCTTGAACGAACAGACTCCGCCCGTGACGAGCGTGTGGGTCATCCACGAGACCGGCATCTACGGCGAAGCCCTCACCGGCGTGTTCTTGCCCGAGCTGCAAGCCAACGGTGGCACCGGCACCGTGCGCGAGTTTTCCACGCAGACGGAGCTCGACAGCGCCGTGAACGAAGCCGCGGGCTCCAGCGCGGAGTGGGTGCTGTTCATCTCTTCGCAGACCAGCGACGCCGCCGCCTTCTTGAACGGTGCCGCGGCGCTCTCGGGCTTCGACGCCAAGAACGTGTTCTTGACCGACGCCGCCGCGAACACCGACCTACTGAACGCGACCCAATCCGCAACTTCCATCTACCCCCGCGTGCGCGGTACCAAACCCGGGTTGCCCTCGGGTAACGTGTACGAGCAGTTCCGCGCGAGCTTCAACGCCGCCTACTCCGCCGAGGCCAACGACTACACCTTCGTGGCCCACGCCTACGACGCCGCCTGGCTCTCGTTCTTGGGCGCAGCCTGGGCCAAGAAGAACGCCAGCATCTCGGGCCTCGGCATCGCCAAGGGTCTGCGGCACGTCGTGGCCACGGGCACGGCCGTGCCGCTGTTGCCGACCAGCTTTCCAAAGCTCACCGAAGCGCTGGAGAGCAACGAGAGCGTGAACCTCACCGGCGCCAGCGGCACCCTCGACTACGACCCCGACACCGAAGAGACGACCGGCCCCGTCGACATCTGGCAGATCAGCGGCAACCAGATCAGCGTGATCAAGACCGACCCGGGCATCTGATTTCGTTTTCTTGTCGGTCCGGCGCGAGCCCCGTCGCGCACCGCCCCCAGAGTCAGTCCTTGGCACGTCCCGGGCGCCCGCAAAGCCCGAGCGCGTCAGTCGAACAGCCGGAGCTGGCCGCCGCGGTCCGTCGGGCGACGGAAGGTGGTGCTCGGCTCGGGCTCGACGGACGCGCCCGTCGCGAGGCCCACCCGCGCTGCGGCCTTCTGGAACAGCTCGGCGATGGCGTCGGCGTAGTGCCCGCTCCCGCTCATGCGCGACCCGAAGCGCGGATCGTTCAGCCGCCCGCCGCGCACCTCGCGGGTACGCGCCAAGATCTTGTCCGCTCGGAGCGGCAGCTGCTCCCGCAGGCGCTGTTCGAAGACCTGCTTCACGCTACCGGGAAGCCGCAGCACGATGAACGCCGCGCGGCGAGCGCCGGCGTCGGCCGCCGCCTGCAGGATCTTCGGGATGTCGCGATCTCCGAGGCCCGGGATCACCGGAGCCACGTTGACCGTCACGGGGATGTCCGCCGCTGCCAGGCGCCGGATCGTTTCGAAGCGACGCGCCGGAGTCGGGGTCAGAGGCTCGATGGCCCGGGCGATACGCGCGTCCCAGAACGGGATGCTCACGGAGACACCGATGCGGGCATGGGCCGCGAGCTCCCGAAGCACGTCGATGTCCCGCTCCACCAAGGTGCCCTTGGTGATGACGTGAGTCGGGTTGCGGTAGTCCGCGAGCACCTCCAAGCAGCCACGGGTGAGCCGGCACTCCGCCTCCAGCGGTTGATACGGATCGGTGTTGCCGCTGAGCACCACGAGCTCGCCCTGCCAGGAGCGTTTCTCCAGGGCAGCGCGGAGCAGCGTGGGCGCCTCGCGCTTCACCAGGATCTTTCGCTCGAAGTCGCTGCCCGTGCCGAGACCCAGGTACTCGTGGCTGGGGCGCGCGTAGCAGTAGGCGCATCCGTGAAGGCAGCCGCGGTAGGGATTGACGCTGAAGCGGAAGCCGACGTCGGGGCTGTCGTTCTCCGCCACGATGGAACGGCTGTGGTCGTCGATCAGCACCAGATCCGCTGGGGGCGCTGGAACCTCCAGCTCCACCTCCCGCGCGAAGAAGCGGTTCTTTGGATTTTGCCGAGGGATCGCCCGCACCACGGAGAAGAATACTGAACATCCGTCACGGCTCCAGACATTTTTTACTGACACATCGTCAGGAAACTGTTATCTGACGATTCGTCAAACAATGGCGCGCCCCGCACAGCTCGACAAACGCCGTGATCTCGCTCGCCAAGCGGTCACCGTCCTTGCCGCCAAAGGGCTCGATCTCCCCTTCGCGCGCTTGGCGGAGGAGCTCGGCGTGAAGCGGCCCACGCTGCTCTATCACTTCCCCACCAAGAGCCACATCGTCGAGGCGGCCCTCGAGGACTTGCTCACGGAGCAGGCCGCCTACGTGCTCACTCGCATCGAGCAGCACTCCCATCCCATCGATCGGCTCTACGCACAGGTGCGCGCGGTGCACGCCTTCCACCACGGTCGCGAGGAACGCATCGTGATGCTGTCTCAGGCGATCGCCGCCGGCGGTGGGCGCATGCAGGAGATCGTCGACATCGGCAACCGCGTGTTCGAAGCGCATCGAAAGGAGGCCGCACGCCGCCTTCGCGAAGGAGTGGCGCAGGGGACCGTGTGGCCATGCGACGCGGACGCACTGGTGAACCTGGTGCGTTCGGTCATCGACGGCTTGATGGTGCAACGGGTCATGACGCAGGTCGACCTGACACCGATTCACGAATTTCTGTGGCAGCGCGTGCTCGCGCCGCTCAAGAGGAACCCGGAGGCATCATGAAGTTCTCTCGACGTCTGGGCCGCGGCCATCAACCGCTGCGCATCGGCTACGGCCGCATCTTCCACGAGGCCAACGCGTTCTCGCCGCTGTCGACCACGCGCCAGGACTTCGAGCGCATGCACAGCCTCGAGGGCGCGGCCCTGGCGCGGGCCGCGTCGCTGTCGGGGGCGGAGCTCGCGGGTTACATGCCCCACGCGGAGCTGACGGGATTCGTGCAGGCCGCGCGGGCCGCGGGCGGCGTGACGACGATCCCCCTGTCGTCCCACCTGGCCGTGCCCGGCGGTCCGCTCACCGAGGAGTGCTTCGAAGGGCTCGCGAGCCAGCTGCTGTCGGAGATCGAAGCGGCGCTGCCAATGGACGGCGTGTATCTCGCACTGCACGGCTCCATGGAGGTCCACGGCTTGAAGCAGGCGCCGGAGGCGGTCTTGCTCCGTCGCGTGCGAGATCTCGTGGGCACTCGGACCAAGATCGCCGTCAGCTACGATCTGCACGCGAACCTCTCCCCCGGGTTGGTCGATCCGGTGGACGTGCTGGTGGCGTACCGCACCAATCCCCACTGGGACCTGGCGCCCACCGGGTTCCGGGCGGGCAATCGATTGATCCGTGCGTTGCGGGGCCAGGTGGCTCCGGTGCACGCCTGGCGCAAGCTGCCGATGGTGCTGGGCGGCGGCACTACCATCGATTTCCTGGCGCCAATGCGAAAGGTGTTCCGCGCAATGCGACGCATGGAGCGCGACGCCAAGGTGCTCAGCGCAAGCCTGTTCATGGTGCATCCCTACACCTCGGCTCCGGATCTCGGCTGGGCCGTGCACGTGTGTACGGACGGCGACGCCGCCCTGGCCGAGCGTCTCGCGGACCAGCTCGCGGAGCTGGCCTGGGCGGAGCGGGACGTGCTTCCGCCCAAGTTCCGTTCCTTGCCGGATGCGCTGAAAGAGACGCGGAGGAGCCCATGGCGGCGACTGGGGCCGGTGACGCTGGTGGACGTAGACGACATCGTCGGTGCCGGCGCCCCCGGCGGCAACACTCACTTCGTCCGCGAGCTGGTGGCGGAAGGTCCGGATCTATCGGCGCTGGTGCCGGTGCACGATCCCGGAGCCGTGGCCGCGGTTTGGGATCGCGACGTGGGCGAAGAGGTCGTCGTCACCCTGAGCGGCACGCCGGGCTACGGCCAACCCTCCGTGGAGCTCACGGCGACCGTGCGCGCCAAACAGGACGCGGACTTCGGCAAGACGGTGCGGCTCGAGATCGGTCGCCTTCAGGTGGCCATCTCCGAGCGCCCGCCCCTGCCCATCCACCCCAAGTTCTGGCGAGAGCTCGGCGTAGATCCTCGCCGGGCCGATGTCATCGTGCAGAAGAACTTCTTTCACTACCGCATGTTCTATCTGACGATCTCGCCCTCCCACCTGCCGGTGAAGAGCGCGGGGGCGACGAGCTTCGATCACGTCGCTGAGCGCAACTATCGCGTCCCTACCCATCCGGGCACGCGCCTCTCGAGCTGGCGGGAGCACGACCTGGCCCTCCGCGGCATCAGCGGCTGAAGGGCCCCGGCTCCTCGGCGTCCAGCGTCACACTGGGCGCCGGCTCGACCCAGCGGCGAACGCGAAACCAGTCGACGTCCACCCAGCCCAGGGATTTGGTGTCTCGATTGGCGAGCGGGACGCCGACGCGCACGGGATCCGAGAGTCCCGTGAAGGTCATGGCCGTGCCGATTTCCTCCCAGCTCTCGCCGTCCGCGGAGCGCCACGCGCGGGAGCTCTGTCCCAGCCGCGTGACGCGCGCGAACGCCGGGATCGGATTCGGCCCGGGCACCGTGTCCTGAGCCGTATCGCCGCCCGGTGCGACCCGATACGCGTTGGTGAACGCCGCAGCTCCGTTCATCGGCGCCGCGATCCGCTGCTGCGATCCGGCGTCGAGGGACTGCCGCACCATCACGCCACCGACCTTGGCGTCCGCGCCCAGGGCACCGCCGCTGGCAGCCACGCGGCAGTCCGCCACGAAGTCGCCGCTCACCTCTCGACTCACCAGCACGAGCTCGTCGGACGTACCTCCGATGTCGTCGCCCAGGGCTTCGATGTGCAGCTTGCCGGCGTCTTGGTTGAGAAGGCCGACGGCGCCGCCGATCTGCGACAGCTTCCAGTGGGGATCCAGCGTGCCGTCCTCGAAATCGTCCCACACCAGGTACACGTGGGAGCGATCTTCGTCCGCCATCCCGGCTTCGTTGTCGCCGTAGTACACGTAGTAGCTGTCGTCCGTGGGCGTGGTCACGTCCGCCAGCAGCGAGAACTCGATGCGCGTGGTCGCGGACGCCCAAGAAGCGCCCAGGGCGAGCACCCGCGTGACCTCCACCAGCTTGCCGCTCTCGCGACGAAGAACGCGCAGGTCGTGGCCATCTGCTGCGCATTTCCCGGCGGCGACCAACGCCGCGTGATCCAGCTCGAAGGACACCGTGAGCCCCGTCGGCAGTTGTCCGTTCGAAGCCTCCACGTGAAGCCGCCGCCGGTAGGCGTAGGGCAGCAGGACGGCGGCGTCGCTGCCCGGAAATCCGCCACTGCCGCCCGCGTCCACGCCGCCGCTGTCTCCACCGTCTTGTGGAAATGGGCCCTCGTGGCTGCCCCGACCATTCAGGGAGCAGGACAGGAGCGCGAGCGCGACGCCGACGGTGACCGATGGTCGCACTCGGTCAGTCTACACCTCATCGTCTTCGTCGGCGGCGAAGAGGCGATCCGGTCTCACCTTGATGCGCTCGAAACGCTTGATCTGCACCAAGCCGGGCTTGGCGCCGCGGGGCTTGGATACGTCGGCGGCGCGGCACACGTGCACTTCCACCTTGGGGGCGCCGCGCGCCTTGGAGTACCAGGCCGCGAGGGCCGCCGCGCGCTCCAGCACCTCCCGCGGCACCGCTTCGCGCTCTGGGTTGCGAATCACGACGTGGCTCCCCGGCGTGCCCCCGCCGACGTGCATCCAAACGTCATTGGGGCGCGCGACGTGAAACGTGAGCTCGTCGTTCTCGCGCGCTCCGCGCCCCACGAGCACCTCGAAGCCGTCGATGGTCACGCTGCGATAGGGACGCCCACGACTCGACATGGCGGCGGAGGATAACCACAAAAACCCGAAGCCGCCTTGCGGCGGCTTCGGGAGTGCGCTCCGCGCCGGCGGTCACCCCAAGGGGGCGCGGGGTGACCACCGGCGCTGATTCGAGCGCGTTCAGAGGCTGCTCGGCCCCTCGGCGCCGGTCCTCCTGCGACGGAGAACGAGCAAACCCAAGCCGAGCAGAAGTCCGAAGGCACCGGCGGAACGCCCGCCTGCGCCGGAGGGCACGCGACAGCCGCAGCCGCCGTCGTCCCCCGAATCCTGGGCGCCATTCTTGACGCCGCCCGTCCCCGGCAGGCCACCCTGGCCGCCTTGGCCGCCGGTGCCGCTGCCGACCGGCACGCACTGACCGATGCTCGAGTCCTTGCTGGTGCACTCCAAGCCATCGGGGCAGCCGTTGCCGTCCACGCCGCGACAACCGTCGGTGCAGGTCTGGGTGCCGTTGAGGTCACAGACCTTGCCGCTCGTCTGGTTGCCGCAGTCGCTGTCCTTTTCGCAACCGCAGAAGTTCGAGTTGTCCTGCGCCGTGCGGCACACCGGCCCGTTCGGGTCGTTCGCGCACTTGCTGGGATCCTCCGGGGTGCAGAGGTTGCAGGTGCCGGTGTACGTGTTGCAAGCGGGTTTCTCGGCGCTGCACTTGGTCTTGTTGGTCTCCGAGCACTCACCGCAGTGGCCGTCCGGCTGACAGGCGGGGAAGTTCGGATCGGTGCAGTCCGCGTCCGAAGCGCAGGGCTGGCAGGTCTTGGTCGTGGCGTCGCAGTGCGGCTTCTCCGCGGGGCAGTCCGCGTCGGTGTTGCACTCCTGAATCGTCACGATCGTGGGCTGCGAGCCCGGGGTGACGGGATCGCCGTCCGACAGCCAGCTCTTCTGACCGCCGCCGGCCTCACCGGAGGCCTTGATCTCGCCTTGGTTCGGAATGCTGCCGGTGAGCGCCTTGACCTTGGCGTGGAACTTCACCGTCACCGTGGTGCCAATGGTCACCTTGCCGCCAGCGGAACCGGTAGCGCCGGTGCCGAGGTGCACGGTGATGGTCTTGCTGGTGGCGTCGTAGTCCGCCTCGTCCGAGTCCTTCGCGTCGGTCTTCACGCCAGTCGCGCCGCCGGCGGTGATCTCGATGCTGCCGGGCACGAACTCGAGCCCGGGGTCGACCACGTCCGTGAGCACGGTCTGAATCGCGACGTCGTTCCCGGTGTTCTTGGCCGTGAGCGTGTACTCGATCTCGTCACCCACCACCAAAGCGCCGCCGTTCAGGTCCTTCGCCGTCTTCTCGAAGTCGGGGAAGTCGGGGCTCTTGTTGGTGATGCTGGTGACGAAGCCGCCGAGCAAGAAGATATCCAGGCTGCTCTCGGCACCGACCTTGGCGCTGGTGTCGCCCGCGGTGACGAGCTGGCTCACGTTGGCGGTGTCGAGGTCGTAGCCCGCCATGGTGCCGGCCTTGCCGCTCAGCTTGGGCACGTCGGCGCTACCGCTGACGGCGGAGCCCAAGTAGCTGCGAGAGCTGTTGAAAAAGTTGTCTTGCGGGTTCTCCGCGTCCGACAGCTTCTGACCATTGAAGGTGAAGAAGTCGCCCGTGTAGACCTTGTCGCCTTCGTAAGTGAAGGCCGTCATCTTGGCGGTGAAGCCGTTGGGCACCAAGAAGCCGCTGAGGGTGACCTCCGCCTTTTCCTGACCGGGGAAGCCCGGATCCACGGAAGTGAAGCCGTCGAACAGCGCGAGGTTCCTGAGCTCGTCGCCCGGCTTCTCGTAGAACACCACCAGGGTCCAAGCCGAGAAGGCGCGGTCCACGTCCATGCCGGGCAGGGCCAAGGCGTCGACGTCGCTGATGCGGAAGTCTCCCGCGCCCCACTGCGCGACGTAGTTCGTCACGTCGCCCGTGGATTGGTAGTAGTACCAGTCCGGGTGGCTCGAGAAGCCGTAGTCGATCACCCAGGAGTCGTCGGCGGTCACCGTGGTCTGCGGCCCGCCGAGCCAGTCGAGGATCACCGAAGTGTCCGCAGTGTTGCCGACCTTGAGCGCGCCCCAGTACAGGCGCGCGTAGGTCACCTTCGCGCCGGAGGGCATCACCAGCGTCGCGCTCGAGCGCGCCTTGTCGGCGGTGATGGTGGCGTTGGCGTCATTGTCGCGCCAAAACAGATCCGGCGCCGTGTCCGCCACGTTGGCCTGCGTACTGCAGGTCGTGGTGGTGCTGCTCGGCGGAGCCGGAACGTCAGCGGAGCAATCCACGGCCAGGGTGTTGCCGAACACCACGACGTCTCCCTGCTGGTCCGCCTGATGGCGAAGCGTGGGAGGCGCCGCGGAAGAGGCCGTGGCGATGGAACCCAAAAGACCAAGAGTCGAAGCGCCCAAGACGAAGCGGGTGTGCCGTAGGACCATGTGCCCACTTTTACTACTTGTACCTACATCTGACTACAGAAAATTTGGCCCCCGGGCGGAAATTGTCGTAGCCGCGCCGAGCCAACATACAAATGCCCAATATCGTTGAACTTATTTAGCGGCGTGGTAGCACCTTGGGGCATGAGAGCTGGATGGCTGCTGCTGGCGATGGCGTTGGGGGGCTGTGACAAGCCGGGCCCGGACGAACCCTTCGTGAGCCGGGCGGACGGCACCCTCCCCGAGCTCGTCGTGAAGCGCGTGGACGACGACGCGATCAGCATCGACGGCATCATCGACGAAGCCGCGTGGAAGAGCGCCGCCAGCACCGGGCCCTTCGTGAGCCCGGGCAATGGGGAGCCGAACAAACGCTCCAAGGTGAACGCCACGGCGCGCATGTTGTGGAGCGAAGAGCACCTGTTCGTCGCCATCACCGTGTGGGACAAGGATCCCGAGTCGCCCTTCGATCCCGAAACGGTGGACCCTCACGTGTGGGCCAAGGCGAGCGGCGTCGAGCTCATGTTGCAGCCCGGTGATCCGAAGGACAACCGCGACTACTACGAGCTACAAGTCGACGTGCATGGCGCGGTGTGGGACACGCGCTTCGACGACTACAACAAACCCATCAGTGGCGGTCCCGACGACGCGCACAAGCGCTTCGGACATCAGGACTGGAAGAGCGCCATCACACGCGCCACTCAAGAGAACGACGCCGACTGGGTGGTGGAGATCGCGCTGCCGTGGAAGAGCATCACGAACGCGCGAGTCCCGGTTCCACCTCGCCGGGACGACGTGTGGCGCGCGAACCTGTACAGCTTCCGTGACGGCCAGAGCGACGCCCTCGCCTGGTCACCGATCCTGGGCAAGGGCAACTTCCACAAGGCGGAACGCTTCGGGAAACTCCTGTTTCACTGATTCTTGTCGCTACGCCGCGGAACCACCCTGACGCCGCGCACGACCGGTGGCTCTTGATGTCGGTGCGGCGCAAAACCTCGCGCCATCACTTGCCCAAGAATCCGTGCAGCTCGGTGAGCGCGGTGTTCATGCTCTGGGGAGAGGTGCCGCCGTAGCTGCCGAAGCCCTTCCACACGATCTTCATCGTCTTCAGATCGACGATGTAGCTCCACTCGCGGCTCACCAGCTCAGTGAGCGTCTGCCCGTCCTTCGGTTTCACCACCGTGACGTGCAAGTCCTCCGCCTTGATCCAGGAAACCAAGTCCCCGGAGTAGAGCACGTCCACGACGATGCCGCCTGCCTCGATAGCCGCTTGACCGTTCGCACCCAAGACCTGGGCTGCCTGCTTACAACCGGGTCAAGTGGATGCGGATATGTGTATCAAGCCGTACGCCTTGCCGCTCTTGCGCATGGCGTCCGTGCCGTAGTCCACGTAGGGCAGCGTGTCGCTCGACACCGCGCCGGTGTCGTTCACGTAGCCCTCCCAAGCGAGGTTCGCGATGGTGTCCCCCACCTCGTTGCCGTAGGGACCGGCGGGGTACTCCGCGGCGATGCCTCCGGTGCCGGCAACCCCGGCCACGCCCGCAACGCCCGCGGCTCCTCCGGTGAGCGTCCCGCCGCTGCCACCGGTGAGCGTCCCGCCCGTGCCGCCCGTGAGCGTGCCGCCGCTGCCACCGGAAACGGCGCCGGCAGCGCCGCCGGTCGCGACACTACCGCCGGAGTCATCCGAGCCGCAGGCGAGGACGAAGGCAAACACGGCTCCGCTGAGCACACTGACGACGGCGAGCTTTCGACGCTTCATGACTTCTCCCTGATCCCTACCCAGGTAAGGTACCCGACGCCCTCGCCCGGATCCATCTCGATGCGGGAACCATCCGCGCTGACGGCGCCGGTGGCCACCACCTGAAACTGTCCGGCCGGCACCCACTCGGGAAACAGATAGCTGCCCAAGCCCAAGATCTCCACGGGGGTGCCGGCGGCCAAGCCGACGTTGTCGAACGAGAGCCGCACCTCGGTGGACGCGTTCGATGCGTCGCGCATCGCGGCCTCGAACGGCGTGAGCTGGTACAGCGCAGCGAGACCGAGCGCCGGGTCGGCGAAGGCAGCCATGTGCGCGTCGGGAATGCGCAGGGCGCGGAACATCTTGCCGACGTCGCCGAGCTCGATGTCCTCCACGTCGATTTTCACGCTGACGCCGTCGGGCACCTCCAGCGTGACGCCGCCCGAGCTCACCGTCTGCGCCGGAGCCCCCGCCTTGTCGCTCTTGACGACGAGGGCGGGACCCGTGGCGGGCAGATCGAGGACGAGCAGATCGCCGACGGGCACGCTGCCGCTCGCGGCGGAGGGCAACGCGAAGTAGAAGCTCGTGCGGTTCGGGCGACCGTGGGGCAGCGTGGAGTAGGCCGCGGGGTCCAAGCGCGCAGCTACGGACACGGTGAACGCGCCGTTCGCGTCGCTCTCGCCGTAGTAGCAAATACCGCCGCACACGCTGACCGAGAGCGAAGGCACGCCGGCCCCCGACGCGTCCACCACGCGGCCCGAGACGGAGTCGATGCAGCGCGCCGCCGGCGATGGATCGCCGTCACACGCCGCAGCGCCCCCCTGACCTCCCGCGCCGCCGGCCCCGCCGCTCCCCGACGCGTCGGCCTCCGACGAGCTGCACGCGACGCACAGCGCGCCCGCGACGATGACCTCGATGATCCGCATCATGGAAGCTTACAGCTTCTTTCCTTGACGGGTGACACGTGGGCGCCCCACAACCCCGCAGGAGGCCTGTACGGCGCATGACCCGCGGCCGGGTCGTGGCTCGCGCCGCAGCGACAAAAGAAGCCTGCGCTTGACTCGAGGCGAGCGGCGGAAAACCCTTGGAGCATGATGACGCTGCGCGGCGCGCTGATCTTTGGGGCCACGTTCCTGGCGCTGGCCTCGGCGTGCGGCGAGGACGAGCCGCTCCGGAGCTCGCCCCTGGCGGCTGCGGGCAGCGGCGCGATCGACTCCGGCGGAGGGGGTGCGAGCACCGGTGGAAGCAGCGGTAGCGCGGGCAGCGCGGTGGATGCAGCGGCCGACGCGAACGACGCCGGCGCGGACTCCGGCATCGACGCCACGCTCGACGCGACCCCGGATGCGCTGGCGGATGCGGATCTGGATGCCCCGGCGGGGCCAGTTCCGGACTTCTCCCTCGTCGACGAGAACCCGACCTCGGCGAGCTACCAACAGACGATCTCTCCCGGGCTGTTCAAGGGGCAGATCTCCGCCTGGTACTTCGGGCACTCGACCTGAAGCTACTGTAGTAGCCAGTTTGGCTACCTGGACCAGCTGCAGACGGACGTGAACGCCGAGACCACCGCTCTCGAGATCCACGTCCTCGGGGTGAACGGCATCGGCCTGGAGAGCGGCAACGGATCCATCACCGCGGGGCGCGACATCCCCTGGCTGCAAGACGTCGCCGCCGAGGACGTGTGGACCCAGTGGCAGGTCACCTATCGTGACGTCGTGATCGTGGGGCCCCAGAGCACCAAGGTCGGCGTGTACAACCTGACGCTGCACGACCTCGCGGATCCCACGAACTACGCGGAGCTCCGGCAGCTGCTCCTGGACGCAGCGAACGCGCCCTGAGTCAGTTGAAGTCGTAGACCTCGAGCAGCGCACCGCTCTGACGATCGTAGGCGCCGAACCAAACGCTGTCGGAGCCGGGGAACACCACGTCCGGGTGCGAGAACACCACCGTGGTCGCAAAGTCGTGGGCGTAGGGGTCGTCTTCGGGATCGGTGAGCTCGCTCACCTTCGAGGCGCTCACGGCGGCTTGTGCCTGCGCGAGGGAGTTGCCCCCCATGGCGGCCACGTCGGCGCCGTGGGCCGCGTACCAGTCGACCAGGTGCGTCGACAAATCCTGAGCGAATACGTTCGCCGAAGGCGCCGCCTGAGCGCCGCACACCTGCACCTCGCGGTAGCTGCCGCAGTCGCCGAGATCGGCCCCGGCGGTGGCGGCGATACACTGGGAAACCTCGGCCTGGCACTCGGGATCCGGCCACACGGAGTACGGGTCCAACGTGGTCATGGACAGCGAAAGCACCTTGAGCTCGAGCTCCGCGTGCTTCTCCAGAGGCTCGGCAGCTAGCGTGATGGTGTTGCCCGCGGGGAAGCCCGCCGCCATCAAGCTCTCGTAGGTCCAGTCGAAGTCGACCTCGGTCGTGCTGACGGGATTCACGCTCACGGCTCCGGAGACCGACAGCGCCGAAAGCGCGTCGTCGCCTCGGACGTGACCGCGGTAGCGGAGCGGATTCTGCTCGTCGCGAACGTACACCGGTCGCACCACGGTGCTCGGGTGGAGCGCGCTCGAGCCGTGAAAGGATCCGAGCCGCGGCACCAGCTGAAAGCGCGCGGTGTAGTGGTTGGGGCTGCCCGTGGTGGTGTCGATGTTCACCAGGATGGGCATGCCGGACAGCAGCGTGTTGATCTCGTGTCCCTCGTCGAGCACCACCTCGAGCTTCCGGGCGCTCACCACGTTGGTGGTGCCGAAGGCGTCGTCCGGCACCCACGAGAACGCGGAAGCGAGATTCCGACTGGTGCGGGCGTGGATCGTGACCCGCGGTCCCGCCGGGCCTGCGTCCACAGTGGCCAGCTTGCGAACCCAAAGCGTGGTGACGCCGGTGCGAACGCGCAGCTCCACGCTGTCCGCCTTGCCGTCGTCCACCTGCTCCGCGGTGTCGGGTCCCGGCGCTTCGCTGTCCACGGGAGCCGGCGCGGGATCCGCCCCGCATCCCGAGAGCGCCAACACCAAGCCCAATGCGAAGAGGATGCGGTTCGCCATGTGTGGTTCACTAAGTGAGATAATGTACGGCAGCAAGCGACATTGTCATGAAAGGTAGTTCAAAGCCGTAGTCGTCGGATCTTACTGAGAATTTTCTCCAGCGGTGATGGGTCTCGATCATTTTTGTGGGTCCGCCGCGAGTCTTCGCGGTTCGCCACCGTGCAGAGCGCGTGCAGCCCTGGTGAAGTCTTCGCGGGGCGGCCCGAGCGTCATGGAATGGCGATCGTCGTCGTGGCGTACTCGGCTGCGGGATGAAGGAACGACTCGACACGCTGCTCACCGCCGCACGTCGGCATCAGCTGCTTGCGGTAGGGGCCTCCGCCGCCCTGGCCATCGCGCTGCTCGCAGGACGCATGGTCCACGTCCGAAGCCACGCCTTCGCGTTCCTCGCCTGGAATCTGATCCTGGCGTTCATCCCCTGGTCCGTGAGCTTCTTCGCCACCAGCGTGAAGAGCGAGTGGCGCTGGCTCCTGCTCCCGGTGTGGCTGGTGTTCTTCCCCAACGCACCGTACCTGGTGACGGACTTCGTTCACCTGCGCTCCCGGCCGCCCGTCCCGGTCTGGTACGACGTGGGCATGCTCACGTCCTTCGCTTGGGCGGGGCTCTTGTGTGCCGTCACTTCTCTCGGCGCCGTCCATTCCGAAGTGGAGCGCAGCGCCGGTCGCGCCGCAGGCTGGCTGTTCGTCGCCGGCGTCTCCAGCCTCACCGGTTACGGTATCTACCTCGGACGCTTCTTGCGCAAGAACTCCTGGGACGTCCTGCTCGATCCACTCGATCTCGCTCGCACCCTCGCCTCCCCGCTGCTCAATCCGGCCGAGCAATTTCGGACCTTCGTCGTTGCAGCGCTGTTCGGCTCTTTGATGCTGGTGGTGTACGGCGCGTTCCGCACGCGGCCGACCGCGCCCTGAAGGTTTGACGGCGTCCTCCGTCGTCCGCCATAGTGCTCGACGGATGGGCAACAGCGACATCGAAGAGGTGATCGATTTCTGGATTGGTGAGCCGCTGCCGGACGGCAGCCTTCCGAAGGAGCGCTTCGCGCGCTTCTGGCGCAAGGACCCGGAGCTCGACCAAGAGATCCGCGAGCGCTTTGGCGCACTGCGCGAGCGCGCGGCGCAGGGACAGCTCGACGACTGGGCGAAGACGCCGCGCGGTCGAGCCGCGCTGATCATCCTCATCGATCAGTTCTCGCGCAACATCCACCGCGACAGCAGCCGGGCCTTCGAGGCCGACGAGCGGGCGCAGCGCCTGGCCCTCGAAGGCATCGACGGCGGCGCGCTCGAGGAGCTGCCGCCGATGCTCCGTTACTTCCTGGTGATGCCGCTGATGCACGCGGAAGATCTGGCGCTGCAAGAGCGCTGCATCGCCGAGTTCGACAAGCTCGCGGCGAACGCCGGCTCCCCTGCCCTGCGAGAGCTGTTCGCTCAGGGCGCGGAGTTCGCAGGGAAGCACCGCGACATCATCGCGCGCTTTGCTCGCTTCCCGCACCGCAACCAAGTGCTCGACCGCACCAGCACTCCGGAAGAGAGCCTGTTCCTCACCCAGCCCGGCTCCTCCTTCTGAGCGCCGCTCACAGCGCTTCGAAGATCTGAACCGGTCGGAAAGCGCGGGCGGCCCAGGCCGCTTCGTTGTGGGCAGCGTTCGGCTCCCACCAGTGCCACAGCGTCTTTTCGTTCTCGTAGCCGGCGGAGAGCAGCACGTCCCGCAGCTGCACCGTCTCGCAGTAGTTGTCGGCGGCATCCGGCGTGTCGTCCAAGATGCCGTCTTGGTCGCTGTCGACGCAGCCGGAGCCCGGACCCCCCCCGGAATCGAGGTACAGGAGCGTGCTCGGCTTTTGAGCCGCAGCGAAGCGCTCGATCAAGGTCTCGTTGTGGAGCCCGATGCTGCCCCAACCGAAGGTGCCGGAAAGGGAGGCCGCGAAGTCGTAGCGATCGGGGTAGCGCAGCACCTCGTGGAAAGCGATGAGCCCGCCCAGGGACGAGCCCATCACGCCCACCTTGTCGGGAACGCCGTAGCGCGCTTCCACCAGCGGTCGGACCGCGTTCTCGACGAAGTCCGCGGTGGCGTCACCCTCGCCGCCTATCGGTCCGCTGCCGATGTCATCGGGCACGTGGGTGTACTCGTCCATGCGCGCCACGCCACCGTTGTCGATGCCGATCACGAGCGTGTCGCTGCCCACCGTCTGGTCCAGCTCCCATCCGCCGAAGGGAGCGTCGGGCTCGAACAGGTTCTGGCCGTCGTGCACGTAGAGGTGGTGCGACGGATGCGCCGTCGGCACCCACGCCCGCACCGTGCGCGGTGCGAGCCCATCGCCGCTGACGGACGACCAGCGCTCGCGATGCGGCGCGCTGGCGGCGACCAACGAGAACTCGCCGAACTCGTCCCAGCCGTAGCGGCGCGCCAGCGGATCCGCAGCGAAGGTGCCTTGGCCGTCGACGAACTTGTACTTCACGCCGTCCGGGTCGGCGATCTGCACCTCGATCCAATACACGCCGGCTGCTTGGGTCATGGCCGCCGGCTGCCAGTCGTTCATGTCGCCGGCCAGGGAGTACGGACCGGCGCCGTCGTCGCGCCGCACAAACAAAAATCCCTCGGGGGTGGCGACGGGCAGGCCGGCGGAATGACTGACGTCGATCAGCCCGGTCTCGGCGCTCACGCTGCCGTCCAAAATGGCCTCGACGATGGCCTCGTCGCCCGCGGCTCCGCTGGAACCGGAAGCTCCGCTCGAGCCGGAAGCTCCACTCGAGCCGCCAGCGCCCGACGCGCCCGCGCTGCCCCCGGCACTCGGCGCTGCGTCGTCGTTACTCCCGCAACCAACGAGCACGAGCGCAGCGGCGAGTAGGAGGAATCGGTACATCGCGGCGCTGCTCTAGCGCGAAGAGGAACCGATATCAGGCGATTTCTTCGCGCTGGCATCCACCGCGCCGGGAATTGTGAATGACGCCTGGATGGTACGGCCACGGAACCTGCAAGTGAGGTGCCAACCTCGCGAGGTTGTTTGGAAAACCCGAGCTTGGCGTGGCGCCGATTTGCGGTATGCCTACGCGATCGTGATCGGGCAGGAAACCATCGACCGCGTCCGTGAGCAGACCGGTATCGTGTCGCTCGTGGGCGAGGCCGTGAAGCTCGTCCAGCGGGGCCGTAGCCACGTAGGTCTGTGTCCGTTCCACAAGGAGAAGACGCCGAGCTTTCACGTGAACGAGGAGCGCGGTTTCTACCACTGCTTCGGCTGCGGGGCCTCGGGGGACGCCTTCAAATTCGTGATGGAGACCGAGGGGCTCTCCTTCATAGAGGCGGTACGGCGGCTGGCGGACCGCGCCGGCATCGAGGTCGTGGAGACGGCTTCGGATGGCGACCGGCTGCGGCGGGACGAAGCGCGCCGCCGGCAACAAGAGCTGTTCGACGCGAACGCCACCGCGGCGGCCTTCTTCGAGAAGATGCTCGCCGAGCATCCCCTGGCCGGACACGCCCTGGCGGAGCTCGAACGGCGCGGGCTGAACCCCGAGGCGCCGACGGACACGGTGGCCGATGCACTGCAGGCGTTTCGCATCGGCTATGCGCCCTACGGCTGGAGCCAGCTCGGCGATCACCTGCGGGACATCGGGATCAGTCATCGCGCCGCCGAGAGTGTCGGCCTGTTGGCGCCACGCAAGAGCGGCGCCGGACACTACGATCGCTTCCGTCATCGTTTGATGTTCGCAGTGGTCGATCTGCAAGGGCGCGTGATCGGCTTCTCGGGCCGTACGCTGCCGGAGCCCAGTGAGGAAGAGCTGCGCACCCTGCGCATCGAACCGCTCTCCAGCAGCCGCGGGGATCCACCGCCGAAGTACGTGAACTCCCCCGAGTCCCCCATCTACAAGAAGCGCGAGGTGGTGTTCGGGCTGTATCAAGCGCGTCAGGCGCTGCGCGCAGACGGCGAATGCGTGCTGGTGGAAGGCAACTTCGACGTCGTCACGCTGCACGCCCATGGCCTGAAGAACGTGGTCGCGCCCCTGGGCACCGCCTTCACGCCGGAGCAGGCAAAGCAGATCAAACGCTTCACGCCCACGGTGGTGCTGCTGTTCGACGGCGACGCGGCAGGCCGGCACGCGGCCGAGGCGGGTCGGGAGCCCTGCCGCGAGGCGGGTTTGAACGGCAAGGTCGCCACGCTGCCGGAGGGCGCGGATCCGGACCAGCTGGTGCGAGAGCACGGCGCAGAAGCGGCGCGCCGGGTCATCGGCGCGGCCCGAGGCCTCCTGGAGTACCTGATCGACACGGCCATGGACGCGAGCTTTTCGGCGACGGATGCCCGAGGCCGGGCGGCGCGCATTCGCGAGGTGACGGAGCTGCTCGCTTCGGAGGACGATCCCACCGTTCGCGCCATGGCGGAACAGCACGCGGACCGCATCGCACAGCGCCTCGGCGGGGCAGATGCCCGTACTTTCCGGGCGTTGCGTCAGAGCGTGCTCGACGCCCTGCGCCCCAGCGGCGGCACCCCCGAGCGCCGTCCGCAGGACCCCTCCCGGGCCCGCTCCCGCAATCGCGAAGAGGAGATTGGCCTGGAGATTCTCGGCGCTTTACTGGACTACCCGGAGCTTTTCGCTACAGAGGAAGTCGTGGCCGGGGTCGAGCGCGTCGACGGGGATGCCGCAGCCGCAATTGCCGCGCTGCGTCAGGCGTGGGATGGCCGCGGGATCCCAAACCCTGAACAAGTCCTTGCGAAGCTCTCGCCTTCGATCCATCCATTCGCGGCCGCGCGGCTCACCGCCCCGCGGCACGAGCGGCTCGAGGACGCGAAAAAAGAGCTTTTGGAGAACGTCGAGAAGTTGAAGCGACTCGAGCTGAAGCGACAGAGCACGGAAGTGGTCGCGGAGCTTCAGCGGGCTGCGGCAAGCGGCGATGTCGAAGCAGAGGACGCTCTGCTGCGTGAACAGATGCGGCGTGCACGGGAGCGCCGCGGGCTCGAAGAGAGGTAACAGTGGGAGCAAAGAAAGCGTCGACCAAGCGGACCAAGTCCACCGCGCCGAAGAAGGCCACTGCTTCGAAGGCCAAGGCCAAGCCGGCAGCGAAAGCGAAGACAACCGCGATCGCCAAGCCGAAGGCCAGCGCCACCAAGAAGGTGAACGGTGCATCGACGAGCAAGGTCGCCATCAAGGCGTCGGCGAAGGCAGCCGTGAAGGAAGCGCCCAAGAAGGCGGCCGCGCCCAAGAAGGAAGCCAAGCCGCCGGTCAAGAACAAGAAGGCGAACGGCGCCGCTTCCAACAAGGCCAACGGCGCCAGCAAGGCGAACGGGAAGGCGAAGAAAGAGAACGTCGACCAGCTCATCACCTTGGGCAAGTCGAAGGGCTTCCTCACCTACGACGACGTGCACGAAGCGCTGCCGGGTGAGGACATCGGTCCGGATCAGATGGACGACGTCCTCTCTGCTCTGGACGACGCCGACATCGAGGTGGTGGACGAGTCCGCCAACTTGAAGATCCCGAGCGGCCGCATGGCCCGGGAGGACGGCGCGAACGGCAAATCCAACGGCAAGGACGAGGACGCCGCCGAGGCGCCAACCCCGGCCCCGGCGACCCCCTCCACTCCCGCCAAGGCCTCGGACGACGACTACTACAAGTCGAACGACCCGGTGCGCATGTACCTGCGGAAGATGGGCAGCGTGGCGCTGCTCACCCGCGAGGGCGAAGTGGAGATCGCCAAACGCATCGAGGAGGGCGAGAACGAGGTCCTCGCCGCCATCCTCAACAGCCCCATCGCCGTGCGCGAGATCATCGACATCGGCGAGAAGCTCCGCGCGCACAAGATCCGCGTGAAGGACATCGTGCGCGACGCGGAGGACGAAGAGCACGAGTTCGACGAGGAAGAAGCGGACCGTCGCATCATTCGTCTCATCGATCGCGTGAAGCGCATCGACAAGAAGAACCAGGACCTGCTCGAGGAGCGCAAGGGCGCTCAAGAGCCGCGGCGCAAGGCCATCGACAAGGACCTGGACGGCAACAAGAACCAGCTCGTGGAAACGCTCCAGGAGATGCGCCTGAACAAGAAGACGATCGACAAGATCGTGCGCAAGCTCAAGAGCATGATCGAGAAGGTCCAGCGCGCGCAGTCCCGCGCGCTGGAGCTCGAGAAGCAGACCGGCGCCAGCAAGAGCGAGCTCAAGAAGATGCTGCGCGAGGTGAAGGACGATCCGCAGGCGGAGCGTGCCTTGGCCCGCAAGCTGGGTGTCGACCACGGCGACCTGGACGACATGGATCAGGCGCTGAAGAGCGCGCAAAAGGGCGTGAAGAAGGTCGAGGAGGAGCTCAAGGTCGACGTGCCCGAGCTGCTCAAGACCTACGACGCCATCCAGGCCGGGGAGCGCAAGGCGGAGAAGGCCAAGGCGGAGCTGGTGGAAGCCAACCTGCGCCTGGTGGTCAGCATCGCCAAGAAGTACACGAACCGCGGCCTGCAGTTCCTGGACCTGATCCAGGAGGGCAACATCGGCCTGATGAAGGCCGTCGACAAGTTCGAGTACAAGCGCGGCTACAAGTTCTCGACCTACGCCACCTGGTGGATTCGTCAGGCCATCACCCGCGCCATCGCGGACCAGGCCCGCACCATCCGCATCCCGGTGCACATGATCGAGACCATCAACAAGCTGATCCGCACCTCCCGCTATCTGGTGCAGGAGTTCGGCCGTGAGCCCACTCCGGAAGAGATCGCCGAGAAGATGGAGCTCCCGCTCGACAAGGTGCGCAAGGTCTTGAAGATTGCCAAGGAGCCCATCAGCCTCGAGACGCCCATCGGCGAAGAGGAAGACAGCCACCTGGGCGACTTCATCGAGGACAAGAGCGTGATCAGCCCGGCGGACGCGGTCATCAACATGAACCTCTCGGAACAGACCCGAAAGGTCCTGAAGACGCTCACCCCACGCGAAGAGAAGGTGCTGCGCATGCGCTTCGGCATCGGGGAAAAGAGCGACCACACTCTCGAAGAGGTAGGCCAGGACTTCGAGGTCACCCGCGAGCGCATCCGTCAGATCGAAGCCAAGGCGCTGCGGAAGCTGCGGCATCCGAGCCGCAGCAAGCAGCTCAAGAGCTTCATCGACAACTAGCCGACCGCCGGCTGGTGACGAAAGCGGCGCGGCCTCGTCCGCGCCGTTTTCGTTTTGTGGCCCGCTTGACAGCTTCCCCTCGCATCGCGACCGTTCACCCGGTGAGCGAGCAGACACCTCCCGGCCCGACACAAGGCGGCTTGCTCGCCAAGCTGTGGACCGGCTACCGGTTCTTGAGCGACAGCGTGGGCGTGGTGAGCGAGCGCTTCGAGCGCCACGGCGACATCTACTACGTGCCCGGCAAGCCGGATGGGCTGTACGTGCTGCGCCACCCGGATCACGTGTATCGCGTGTTGGTCGAGCAGGCGTCGTCCTTCACCAAGCAACACGACGCTCTGGAGCGCCTGTCCCGCGTGTTGGGCGGCGGCCTCCTCACCAGCGACGGCGATGCTTGGCGCCGCCACCGCCGCATGATCCAACCGGCGTTTCAGCACGCGCGTTTGGTCGGCTACTGCTCGCTCATGACCCAGGCGACGGAGGCCCTGGCCGAGCGCTGGCACGACGGTGCCACGGTGGACATGGGTCACGAGATGATGACGCTGACCCTCGACGTGGTGTGCCGCGCGCTGTTCAGCCACGACGCAGGCCAGGAGGCCAGTGAGGTGGCCGAGGCCATGGCCACGCTGCAGGACTCCGTCACGCGACCGGATCTGCTTCCGGCTTGGTTCCCCTCCCCGGGGCGGAGGCGGCTCCGGGGCGCCATAGAGAGCCTCGACCGCATCATCTACGGAATGATCCGCGCGCGCCGCGGGCGCGGCCTCGGCGACCACGACGACCTGCTCGATCGCCTGCTTTCCGCCCAAGACGACGCCGGCACCGGCCTCACCGAACGGGAGGTGCGCGACGAGCTGGTGACCCTGTTCTTGGCGGGACACGAGACCACCGCCCAGGCGCTGACCTGGACCTGGTACCTCCTGTCGCAGCACCCGGAGGTGGCAGCGCGCCTCGGCCGTGAGCTGTCCGAGGTGCTCGGGGGACGCAGCCCGAGCTACGAAGATCTCGATCGCCTGCCCTACACCGAGCAAGTGATCGAAGAAGCGATGCGTCTGTACCCACCGGTGTACGTCATCGCGCGCCGAGCCGCCGAAGACGTGACGGTGGGCGAGTATCGAGTGCCGCGGGGCAGCGAGCTCGTGATTTGGGTACTGCTCACGCACCGCGATCCGCGCTGGTATCCCGAGCCCCTGAGCTTCCGCCCCGAACGGTTCGCACCGGAAGCGAAGGCCGCCCTACCCCGCGCCGCGTACGTTCCCTTCGGCGCGGGTCCGCGCACCTGCATCGGCAAGGTGTTCGCCATGCTCGAGGCTCGGCTGATCCTGGCCACGCTGTTCCAACGCTTTCGGCCGGCGCTGGTGCCGGGGCATCGGGTGGCCCTCAAGCCAAGGGTCACCCTCACGCCCGAGCACGGCATGCCCATGCGATTGCGATCCATCGTGCGCTGAGCCCTCGGTGGACCCGAGGCGACGACTGCAGGCTGGAGCCGACAGTCGCCTCTGGGCAATTTGAGCTGTTCGTCGAGCAACGGGCTTGGCACGGAACCTGCTGAGGCGGCGTCGAACCACAGGAGACCAGTCATGAACACGGGACCTCTGCTCGCAACGCTGCAAACCAAGGGGATCGAGATCGCGCTGAAGCTGCTGTTCGCGATTGTCGCGTACATGTTCGGGCGCTGGCTCATCGCCTTCGCCGTGTCCCTACTCAGGCGCGCACTGACCGCGCGCCAGATGGATGCCACGGTTCAGCGCTATCTGGGCAATCTGCTCTCCGTCTTGCTCAACATCGTGCTCGTCGTCGCCATTCTCGGCTACTTCGGCATCGAGACGACGACCTTCGCAGCGCTCTTCGCCGCCGCCGGCGTGGCCATCGGCATGGCGTGGAGCGGGCTGCTCGCCAATTTCGCCGGTGGAGTCTTTCTGGTGGTGCTGCGTCCCATCAAGGTGGGTGACTTCGTGACCATCGGTGGGGTCACCGGAACGGTCAAGGAGATCGGCCTCTTCGTAACCATCGTCGACACCCCGGACAACATCGAAACCTACGTCGGCAACGGCAAGGTCCTGGGCGACACGATCCAGAACTTCTCGGCGAACCCATATCGCCGCGTCGACATCGAGGCCCAGCTCGACTTCACGGTAAACCCCGCAGACGCCGTAGAACGACTGAAAGCCAAGCTCGCCGAGATCCCCAACGTGTGCACGGAGCCCGCGCCCGACGTGGAGATCTTGCGCTTCACGCTGTCCGGCCCCGTACTCGCGGTCAGGCCATACACCCACACGGATCACTATTGGCAGGTCTACTTCGCCACCAACCAGGTGATTCGCAACGTCGGCGCCGAGGCCGCGTATCCAGCACCGAAAGAGCAAGTGGCGGTGCACAAGCTGTCTGCCTGAGCGCTATGCTCCGGGGCGTGAAAGCGCCCCGGCTCGAGCTTCGAAATGTCGCGAAGTCCTTCGGGCCGACTCGCGCTCTCACCGGCGTGAGCTTGTCGATCGACGCCGGAGAGGTGCACGTTCTGGCCGGAGAGAACGGCGCCGGCAAGACCACGTTGATCAAGATCCTGTCGGGCGCCATCGGCGACTGGAAGGGTGAGCTGCTGCTGGACGGCGCGTCGGTGCGATTCTCTTCGCCGCGGCAGGCCGTCCGCGCCGGCATCGCGACCATCCACCAGGAGCTGTCCCTGGTCGGTTCGCTGAGCGTGGCGGACAACTTGCTCCTCGGCCAACCCAGCGTCGGGATGAGCCGGCGCCGCGAGCACGCGCGACGGGTGTGCTCGGCGCTCGACCTGGACGTGGACGTGGACGCCGCCGTGGAGAGCCTGCCGCTGTCGGATCGTCAGCTCCTGGAAATTGCCCGCGCGCTGTCGGAGGACGCGCGCGTGTTGATCCTGGACGAGCCGACCAGCGCGCTCACCGAGCCGGAGGCAGAGCGACTTTTCTCCCACGTGATGCGCGTGCGCGACGCCGGGACCACGGTGATTTTCATATCGCACCGCATGGAGGAGGTTTACCGCGTCGCCGATCGCATCAGCGTGCTGCGTGACGGAGCGCACGTGCGCACGGAGCGCGCCGCGGAGCTGACGCCGAGGGAGCTGGTGCGTTCCATGGTGGGCCGCGAGCTCGCGACGAATGGGCCGCGAAAGGCGCGCGGCGCCCGCGCGCCGCTGCTGTCCGTCGAACGGCTGCAGCTGCACCCCGCCGACCCGGACGGCGTGTCGTTCGAGCTCGGAGCCGGCGAGGTCCTCGGGCTCGCCGGGCTCGCGGGCTCGCGGGCGAGCGCGCTGCTCCACGCCGTGTTCGGCAGCGCTGGGCCGCCGCACGGTCGCGTGTTGCTCGCCGGCGCGCCGTACGCGCCGAAATCGCCGCGCGAGGCCCTGGCGCAGGGGGTGGCGCTGGTGCCGAGCGACCGTAGCGCGAGCGTGATCCTGACGGGCAGCGTGGTCGACAACGCGACGCTCTCGCGCCGCACCAACAAAAGCATGTTCGGCTGGATCCATTCCCGAGGCGATCTCGAGGACGTGCAGCGCTTGTCGAAACGCGTGTCCCTCTCGGCGCCTTCGCTTCACGCACGCGGCGAACAGCTCTCCGGCGGCAATCAGCAGAAGCTCGCGCTGATGCGCTGCCTCGCGTGCGAGCCGCGCGTGCTCTTGCTGGACGACCCCACGCGCGGCATCGACATCGGCGCTCGCAGCGAGATCCACGGGCTCATCCGCGAGCTCGCCGAGCGGGGCGTCAGCGTGTTGCTCCGCAGCTCGGACCTGGACGAGCTCATTTCCGTTTGTGATCGGGTGATGTCGGTGCGCCGCGGGCACGTCACTGCCACGCTGGACGGCTCGGAGCTCGACCGAGCACGGCTGCTCGCTTCCCTCGTGGGGGCAGCGTGAGCGGACTCCTTTCACGCCCGTGGTTGCGCGCCCTGATACCGCTGGTGAGCGTGCTGCTCTTGGGCGCGGCCTTCAACGGCGGCGGCGCGTTCTTCGTGTGGGACGCGCACCGCGCCACGCTGCGGGAAATCAGCGTGCACGGCATCTTGGCCTGCGGCATGACGGTGGTGATCGTCTCGGCGGGCATCGACCTGTCCGTCGGCAGCGTGCTGGCCCTCGCCGCCGTGAGCTTCGCGCTCCTCACCATGCCCCTGGGGGTCTCCGCGCCGGTGGCCATCCTCACGGTGTTGGCCATCGGTCTTGCTGCCGGCGTGGTGAGCGGCGTGCTGGTGGCGCTGCCGCGCATCCAGGCGTTCATCGTGACGCTGGCGATGATGGTCTTCGCCCGCGGCCTCGCCAAGCTGCTCTCCGGTGGGCAGAAGATCACCAGCGCGTTCGAAAACGCCGCCGGGGACTTCGTCACGGTGCCCCAGCCGAAGATCTTCGACGCCATCGATCACCGCGTGCTGGGCGGAAACCTGTCCATCGTCACGCTGATCTTCCTCGGCGTCGCACTGATCACGTGGATCGTGCTCCGGCGGCTCCGCGTGGGTCGCTACCTGTACGCGGTGGGCGGCAGCTACGAAGCGGCGCGGCTGTCCGGCGTGCCGGTCCGCGCGACGTTGGTGTTCGCCTACGCGTTCGCGGGGCTGTGCTCGGCCATCGCCGGCATTTGCCAAGCCGCGCAGGAAACCCAAGGCGATCCCGAGACCGGCATGGGATACGAGCTCGACGCCATCGCCATGGTGGTGCTGGGCGGCACTAGCCTGGCAGGAGGGCGCGGCGGCGTGGGGCTCACGCTGGTGGGCGCCCTCACCCTCGGCTACCTGCAGAAGATCCTGAGCTTGAACGCCTACAGCACGGAAGCGCGCTTGATGCTCACCGGCGTGATCATCATCGCGGCCGTGTTGTTCCAGCGCCGCATGGGCGGCAGCGCCGGCTAGCTCAAGGCTTCGGCACCAGCGTGTCGTAGTGCTCCGTGTTCTGCCCCGCCTTCTCGATCACCGGCCCATAGAAGCCGATGGCTTCGAGCAACACGCTCTTCGGATGATCGCTGGCCACGCGTTCGTACTCCGCTGCCATCTTCTTCCAGTCGTTGCCCGTGCCCTCGGCAAACTCCAGGAGCCGACCGTGCGTCTGCTCGTACACCAAGCGCTCCCGCTTCATGCGCACGATGCCCAAGGGAGGTCCACTGCCGTGCCCGGGGGCCAGCGACATCGGCGGCGTACCACCGGTCATCATGCCGTGGATGCAGACGACGTCCCGGGCGATGCCGCCACGGATCTCCGCCACCTTCGGCCGATAGCGCTCGAAACGTGGGGGAAACGCTACGCTGCGCTCCTTGCTCCAGCGCGCCGCCGTGTCCGCCAGCGAAAAGCCGATGGCCATGTCCACCAGCCTGCCGACCTGGCGCTGCTGCTGGGCGAGGGCCAACACCGCTTCCACTTGCGGCAGATCCTCCGCGTCGTGAGCCGTGTACAGCGCGGCCTGTCCCAAGCGAAAGCTCGGCAGCGCGGCGTTCTCCCGCCGCCCACGTCCGAGGCACTCCGGCGGAACGTAGTGCGCGCCCGCTTGGAACCAACGTGACAGCGAGTCGAGCGCCGTCTCTTGCGGCTTCGTGAGCTGATCCCGCCCCAAGTAGGGCACGTCACCTTTGGTCGCCCGTGGTGGGTCGAAGCCGCGCATGGCTTCCGCCGCCTCGAGCAGCAGCCGGTCGTCGCCGCTGGGCTCGGGCACTCGTGCCATCGCCTCCGCCTTCTGCCAGCGCGTCGCGATCACGCTCTCGGGCTCGTCCGGCAGCGCGAGCCACGGATACAGCAGCACGCCGAGGACTCCGCCGACCGCCACCGAAAGCACGACGACCACACCCCCGACCCAAGCGAGCCCACGGATCAGGTTCTTACGCTTCATGGCCCGAACGCATGGTGCAAGATGGCAGGACTCCAAAGAAAGCTCTTTTGGTCTTGTTTGTTGGTCCGCCGCGGAAACCGCGCGGTCCGCCGGGCAGCTGCACAGTTCTGCCTTGCATCCGCCCCTACAGCCTCCTCACCCGGACGTTGACCGGAGACGACGCAGAGTATCAAGTCTCGCTCGAGATCATCTTCTGAGCGCGCATGTCCAAACCCGAAGCTGAGTCGACCACGACTCGAATCCTCTGGGCCGCTCTCCTTCTGTGGGGTGTCACGCTCCTGGCGCTCGCGGCCCTGAACCTCGCCGGCTACCAGGCGTTCCTCGGCTCCCTCGAGGCGTGGGTGGGCGGACCATGATCGGGCACCTGTGCCAGAGCATCGCCAGCGCCTCGAGGCAGGCCTGGGGAACGGCAGCGCTCGCGGCCCTGGCGGTGGGCCTCGTAGCGGGGCTCGTGCTGATCCTGGCGAGCCCGAAGCGCCTGCGCGCCATCTCGGCCGTCGTCCTCGGGGTGAGCTCGGTCGGCGCGCTGGGCGTGGCCCTCTCGACGCTGCTCGGCGCGCAGCAGCAGGCGCTCGCCGAGCACGGCTTGCGCTCGGCACGGGAACGGGCCGAAGTCGGTCACACGCTGTTGGCGCTGGTCGTGACCTTGGTGGCGGTGCTGTCGGGAGTGCTGGCCCTGGCGCGGCTCGCGAACCAGCGGCGCGGCGGCACCGTGCTGCCGGCGTGCGTGGCCGTGGTCAGCGGCGTGCTCGGCTACGGCCTCTTGCGTCGCATCGATCTCGCGTACCACGAGGTCGAGTGCGCGGCGGCCTCGCCCTGCCTCCGCGACGTCGTGCTCGGCACGGTAGCCCTCACCTCCAAGCTCGAGATCGCGATCGTGATCTCTGCGATCGTGGGCACCGTCGCCCTGGCCTTCACCGCCCGCCGCATCGCCGCAGTCTCGCGCCTCCGCTGGCTGAGCGCCGGCGCCGTTTTCGTGCTGGGAGCGCTGAGCTTCGCTGCCACCCGAAGCCGCGGGCTCGATGGCTCCCAACCTCTGCCCGAGCGAGAGCTCGGTCGCATCGCCTGCTCCTTTCCCGGCGCAACCGCCGCGGGCGACTCCAACTGCAGCGCCTGCCGGCTGGCGCGACCGAGACCCGTCATCGAGATCCAGCCCGACAACGTGCTGATCGACGGCCGCTCGTCGCGCGACCCCAGGGCCCTTCGTGACGAGCGCGCCCGCCACAGCGGCGGCGGCGCGCGGCTGCCGCCACCCGCCGTGGTGCTCGTCGACCCTCGGGCCCCGCTGGCGAAGGTCGCTCCAACGCTCGCCCGGCTCCGCGACGACTACTGGCACGTAGTGGAGCTGGCAAGGCCGGAGACGAGTGCGCGCGTCGTCCGCACCCACACGCTCGGCGAGGTCCCGCTCCCGGCTCAGTGCTGCTGCGTCCAGGTCGACCTCGTGCGCGGCGCCCCGGAGGCCACGACCTGGGCCGAAGCCGCCGCGCGCGCCTCGGCCACGGGAAGGCTCGCGCTCCCATCGCAGGAGTAAGCTATCTTCGGAGTGCTCACCTACCGCAGACGGTCGTGCGCTGCGTGCACTTTGATTCGGAAACACGGACATACACGTCGAGCGCCTCGAAGATATCGCCAGGCGATCCGGCGTCTCGCTGGATCACTACTGCCGTCGTGTCGGAAGGCCGGTCGCAATTGAGGGTCAGCATCAACTCCTGAGCATCCGTGGTGCACGTCGGCTGAGCTCCCAAGAAGGAGATCTGTATCGGAGCCAAATGCAGCGGCGCGCCCGAGTGCACGGATACCCCCAAGCGTCCCATCGCGACGGCGTTCGCCGGCAACTTCGTCAAGTCCACGGTAAGGCGCTGCGGCGGGGGCTGATAGCCCAACCACACCTGTTGCGCCGGGAAGTATACGTGCGAGCACGGCAACCCCTCCGCGCACCCACTCACGACCCACTCCATCGTGCACGCACCCTGGGTTGCCAGACACCAGCGAATCACGTCGAGAGAGCGACACGTGGTGCCTGTGGAGCAATCCGAGCCACAACCGCCCAAGCCAGCCCAAAACGCGGCGACGAGAAGAACGGAGGATAGTCGCTTCCAGGCGTGCCTCCCCATCGAAGGAGAATAGCACTCGTTGGAGCGTCGTCCCGCGTGCGGTGGTTCCGCGGCGGACCAACAATAATTCCATGAAGCGGGCGGTGCGCTATGCTCGCGCCATGCTCGCGGGGCGAAAGCTCGGGGTCGTCTGCGTGGCGCTTTGCGCCCTTTCCGGCTGCAAGGACAAGAGCGCGCCGCCGCCGGGGGAAGACTCGCCGAAGAAGAGCTCGGCGATCGTGATCGGCATGAGCCAGTGCAACCTGGGGGAGCCCTGGCGCGTGCAGATGAACGCGGACATCGAGAGGGCGGCCAAGGCGCACCCGAGCGTGCGGCTGGTGATGAAGGACGCGCAGAACGACTCCCTGCGACAGCGCGCGCAGGTGGAGGAGCTCGCGGCGGAGCACGTAGACGTGCTCATCATCTCGCCGAAGGAAGCAGCGCCGCTGACCAAGCCGGTGGCACGGGTGTTCGACAGCGGCATTCCAGTGATCGTGCTGGACCGGGCCGTGTTGGGGGACGCCTACACGACCTTCATCGGCGCGGACAACGTGAAGATCGGCCGCGCCGCCGGGGAGTGGGTGCGGAAAACGCTGAACGGCACCGGCAAGATCGTCGAGCTCGAGGGGCTGATGACCTCCACCCCGGGACAGGATCGCCACAAGGGCTTTCTCGCAGGCCTCGAGCGCGAGAAGAACCCGGGGCTCGAGATCGTGTTCACGGCGGACATGGCATGGCTCGAGCCCAACGCCCGCAAGGAAATGGACTCCGCCCTGTCCACGCAGAAGAAGATCGATCTGGTGTACGCCCACAACGATCCTGGAGCCCACGGCGCCTATCTGGCGGCCAAGGCCGCGGGGCGCGAGAAAGAGATGCGCTTCGTGGGCATCGACGCCTTGCCCCACGAGGGCGTGCGCTACGTGCGCGAAGGCATCTTGGATGCGACGTTCCAGTATCCTACGGGTGGAGCGGAGGCCATCGACGTCGCGTTGAAGCTGGTTCGGGGTGAAAAGGTCGCGAAGAAGATCGTGCTCGGTACTCGGCGCACCACCAAAGAGAGCGTGGCGCGCGGAGGGGAGGAGCTGAAATGAACAAGAAAGTCTGCGTGTATTGGCCCGGCGATGGTCGGGCGAAGCCCAATGAGCTGGCCATCCCGAGCATCGAGGCTGCCACGGTGCAGCTGGAGGCAGCACTGAAGAAGCTCGGCCGCACGCCCTATCGCGTGCCGGGCTTCATCGACAAGCCGCACCAGGCGATCGAAAAGCTCTCGCCGGTGGACGATCCCATCGTCGGCGTGTTCGTGCACTGGGTGTACGGACCCAACACTACGGACGGCGTGGTCGGCAAGGACAATCCCCTGCTCATGGCCAGCAACTTCAGCGGCCAGTGGCCGGGCCTCGTCGGGCTGCTCAACACCGGTGCCTGCCTCGAGAGCCTGGGGCGCAAGCATTCTCGCATCTGGACCGACGCTCCGGACTGGACGAAGGACGCCACGTTCATGGAACGGCTGGACGAGTGGCTGTCCAGCGGGGCCATCGCCTACGCCACGGACGGCATCCAGCGCTCCGCCGTGGTGAGCACAGAGGCGCGAACGCGAGCATTGCGCGTGCTCTCCGGCATGAAGCAGCGCCGGCCGCTGATCTTGATGCTGGGAGACACCTCCATGGGCATGATCAACGGCTACTTTGGACCCCGGCTCCTTTCGCCCCACGGTTTCGCCGAGCACAAGATCGATCAGGCGTGGATCATCGATCGTGGGCGCGGCATCAGCGAACGGCGCATCGCCGACGCTCTCGCCTTCGTCAAGGATCGTGGGCTCGTCTTTCACTGGGGCGAGGGGGATGCGAAGGACTTCGACGAGCACAGCAGCAAGGAGCAGCTCCGGGACTATCTCGTGGTCAAGGATCTGGTCGAGGAGTACGGCGCAGACTGCATCGGCTGGCAGTACCAGCTGGGGCTCATCCCACTGCGTCCGCCCTCGGATCTGGCGGAAGGCCTGTTCAACAGCGCGTGCCGGCCGGAATCCAACGGCGACACCATCGCCTGCGCCACCGAGGCGGACCAGGGGAACGTGGTGCCCATGGAGATGCTCAAGCGGCTGCTGAAGGACAAGGGCCTGCACCAAGCCGTGATGTTCCACGACGTGCGCTGGGGCGCCGAGCACGACGGCCGCTTCTTGTGGGTGCTGTTGAACTCCGGATCCTGCGGCGCCTACGCCTTCAACCACGATCCCGAGACCTTGATGGGCGCCCACAGCTACCGTCAGCCGGCGCTCTACTTCCCCACCCCCGGCGGCACCTTCGCCGGCGAGAGCTTGCCCGGCGCCATCACCTGGGCCCGCGCCTACATCAGCGGCGGACGCCTGTGGATGGACGTGGGCAAGGGCGAGGTCGTGAAGCTGCCACCGGAGAAGCGTGATGCGTGGTGGGAGGGCACCACGCGGCAGTGGCCGTTCATGGCCGCGGATCTCGGTGTGGGGCGCGACACGCTCATGGCCCACTACCAATCCAATCACGTTGCCGTGGCCTACGGTGACGTGTTCGGCGAGATGGTCGCGCTGAGCCAGGAGCTCGGGTTCTCGGTGCGCACCCTCGGGGTCGCATGACCCAGGCGGCGCTCGGGATAGACGTGGGCACCGGCAGCGTGCGCGCCGGGCTCTTCGACCTGAAGGGCCGGCGCCTGGGCGTGGGTGTGGAAGAGATCCAGATCTGGCGACCACGAGAGGACTTCGTCGAGCAATCGTCGGACGACATCTGGCGCGCGGCCGGGCGCGCCGTCCGCACCGCTCTAGCGGAAGCCGGCATCGAGGCGAAGGACGTGGTGGGCATCGGTTTCGACGCCACCTGCTCCCTCGTGCTGCTCGACGCCGAAGACCGCCCGGTCAGCGTGAGCCCCAGCGGCAAGGCCGAGCAGAACGTGATCGTGTGGATGGATCACCGCGCCATCGCCGAAGCCGAGGCCATCAACGCCACGGGCCACGAGGTGCTCGACTACGTGGGCGGCGTCATCTCTCCGGAGATGCAAATGCCCAAGCTCGCGTGGCTCAAGAAGCACCTCCCGGAGAGCTTCCGCCGCGCTGCACGCTTCTTGGACCTTCCTGATTTTTTGGTCTACCGCGCCACCGGCGAGGACGTCCGCTCGCTGTGCACCACGGTCTGCAAGTGGACCTACCTGGGGCAGGACGGAGGGCGCTGGTCGGACGATTTCTTCGCCCAGATCGGCCTCGCAGACCTCGCCGAGAGCGAGCACGCGCGCATCGGCCGGCGCGTGCGGCCCATGGGCGAGCGCGCCGGGGCGCTCACCGCGGCGGCTGCGGAAGAGCTCGGCCTTGCCCCCGGCACGCCGGTGGGCGTCAGCATCATCGATGCCCACGCCGGCGGCCTCGGCCTGATCGGCATTCCGCTCGACGGCAAGGCACCCACGGAAGACGAGCTCGAGCGCCGCCTGGCACTGATTGGCGGAACTTCCAGCTGCCACATGGCGGTGAGCAAGGCGCCGCGCTTCGTGCCGGGTGTGTGGGGCCCCTACTTCTCGGCCATGGTACCCGGCATGTGGCTCACCGAGGGAGGACAGTCGGCGACCGGCGCCCTCATCGACCACGTGATCTTCTCTCACGCCCGCGGGGCCGAGCTCCGCCAGCGCGCGGAAGCGGAGGGCACCAGCGTGTACGCGCTCTTGAACGACGTCCTCGACGGCATGCCGGCCCCCTTCCCCGCCGCCCTCACGGCGGAGCTCCACGTGCTGCCGGACTTCCACGGCAATCGCTCACCCCGAGCGGATCCGACCCTCAAGGGCATGGTGAGCGGCCTGAGGCTCACGGACAGCGTGGAGAGTCTGGCGCTCCTGTACCTGGCGACGATCCAAGCCATCGCCCACGGCACCCGCCATATCCTCGCGGCCCTGGAAACCGAGGGCTATCGCATCGAAACGCTGTTCGCCTGCGGCGGCGACAGCAAGAACCCGGTGTTCGTGCGCGAGCACGCCGACGTGACGGGACGCCCCATCGCGCTGCCTCGGGAGCCCGAAGCCGTGCTGGTGGGCTCGGCGATCCTCGGCGCGGTCGCCGCCGGCGCGCACCCGTCAGTAGTGGCGGCGATGGGCGCCATGACCGCGCCGGGCAGCACCATTGCGCCCACGGCGGGAGAGGTCGCCCGCTACCACGACAAGAAGCACCGCGTGTTCCTCGCGCTGTGGGAGCACCAGCTCGCCTACCGCGCGATGATGCAGTGACGCGTCACTCGTCGGCTTTGGGTTTGTCGTCCGCCGTCGGGACGAGCTCGGCAAGCTCGTCGTCCTCGGTCCCGACGGCGTCGAGCATCTGCTTGCCGAACGCTTCGAGGGCGTCCTGACCGCCGAAGGCGGCGGCGACCTTGCCCTGCATCGCCGCCAGCGCCGCGCTGTCGCCGCTGGCCAGCGCTTGCATCATCTCGTTGATGGTGTCGCCGCCCAAAGCGCCCATCACTTGTCCCATCATGTTCGCGAGGTCGGGCGCCGCTTGTGGACCCGCGCTCGCTATCGGCGCCCACTCCCCCGCCTCGCCGATCTCTTCGATCACGCCCTCGTAGGTTCGAGCGCGCGGCTTGGCCACGTCGGGGACCAAGAACACCCCGCGGGGATCGTCGTGCGGGTCCAGCGCGTCGCCGAGGAGCTGAACCAACGCCGCCCCGATGTCTTCCGGCTCGGCGCCGAAGCGTTGTTGCGTGCGAATGAGCACGCCGTCCTCGAGCGTCTCGACGACGAGCTCGGACGGCAGGGGCAGATCGCGACCTTTGAGCAAAGCGAGTGCGTCGATGGCCATGGATCGTTCGTAGCACGGCTAGGTTAGGCTGCCTGCGTGACGCTATCGGAAGAGCTCCTCGCGCTCGGCGTCGCGCCGGGCGGCGTGCTCCTCGCGCACATCTCGTTTCGTGCCGTGCGGCCCGTGGAAAATGGGCCAACGGGCCTTGTCTCCGCGCTCCGCGAAGCCCTCGGTCCCGACGGCACGCTGGTGATGCCGTCTTGGGGCGCTGACGACGACACGCCGTTCGATCCCAGGAGCACCCCCGCCGCGCCGGATCTGGGCGTGACGGCCGACGTCTTCTGGCGCCTCCCCGGTGTGCGCCGCAGCAACCACGCCTTCGCCTTCGCCGCCGCGGGTCCGGCCGCCGAGGCGATCCTGCGCGACGGCTTGCCGCTGCCGCCCCACGTTCCCGCGAGCCCCGTGGGCCGTGTGCACGACCACGACGGCCAGGTGTTACTGCTCGGGCCGGGGCACGACGCGAACACCACGCTGCACCTCGCCGAGCTCATCGCGAAGGTGCCCTACGGCGTTCCGCACCACTGCACCGTGCTCGATGGCGGCGTGGCGAAACGCATCGACTACTTGGAGAACGATCACTGCTGCGAGCGCTTCGCGCTGGCGGACGACTGGCTCCGCGCCGCGAGCCTGCAACGCGAGGGGCGCCTTGGCAGCGCCACCGCACGCCTGATGCGCTCGCGGGACGTGGTGCGCGTGGCGCTCGAAGCGCTCGCGGCCGATTCCATGGTATTTTTGCATCCTGCCGCCGCCGGCTGCGAGGAGTGCGACAGAGCGCGACAGAGCGCGAGGGAGTGAGCATGGCTGCCAAGAAGACGCCGACGAAGAAGAAACCCGCACCCAAGAAGGCGCCCAGCAAACGGAAGAAGGTGCCTGCGAAGGAGCCACCCAAGGACAAGCCCGCACCCGCCAAGGCGCCGCCCAAGAAGAAGCCCGCACCCGCCAAGGCGCCGCCCAAGAAGAAGCCCGTGCCCGCCAAGGCTCCTCGCAAGAAGGCCGCCAAGGCGGACTTCTCGCGGCTCCGGACCTACTCGGAGAACGCCAAGTACGTCCCCCGCTTGGTGCGCGCTCTCACGGGCGGTCCGGAGGAGCGCGCGGACGCCTTCAAAGCCCTGTCCTCCGAGCTGTTCGACACCAACAAGTGGTTCTCTGCCAGCCCCGCGGCGGCCGAGCTCTTGCTGAGCGCACTGGCCAGCGGAGACGAGGGCGGCGAGCTCGCAGGGCGCTTGCTCGCCGACGTGGTCGCCGGAGGCAGCGCCGACGCCGTGGGCAGCGGACGCTTTCGCGCGGCACCGGACGCGCGCCTCGGCGCCAGCACTCGACGCGTCGTTTCCGAAGCCCCCGATCTCGTCCTCGCTGCCCTGTCGAGCGAACGGACGGAGGTGGCGGCCGCCGCGGCGTTGGTGCTGCCCTACGTTCCCGAGGCGCTCGAGGCCGCCACTGCCGACGAATCCCTGCTTTCGCCCCGGGCCGCCCGGGCGAGCTACCTGTTCGCGCGCTGCCTCGCCGATGCCGACAGCGCGAGCGTGGTGCGCGGCCTGAAGCTCGATGCGCTGGAACGCGCGGCCGTGGCCCTCGCGGAGATGTTCACCGCCGGTACGGTCCCCGAAGCGGATCTCGGTCCTCTGTTCGATGCCCAGAGCTTCGACCGATTCCCGTGGTTCAACGGCCATCTGCTGCAGCCGCTGGCGCAACGCTTCGGAGACGCGCCGGCCGCGACGAAGCTCGCGCTCGTGCGGGCCGTTTCCGCGCCGCTCCAACAAACAAATGCTGAGCGCCTCGAGAGGGCTGCGGAGAGCCTGATTCGGCTAGGCGGATTCCGGGACGACTTCGAGCAGAGCGAGGTCGTGCTGGTAGAGCGCCTGAGCCCACTCCAGCGCGCGTGCGCCGAGCTCTTGGCCCGACGCGACGGCATTCGGCTTTCGGCAGGCAACTGGGGCATCCCGGAGTCGGGGCGAGACCGACGTCGCTGGCTGGGCATCGATCCACCGGGCCCGCTGGAGAAGATCGTTTCCTACGGCAAGGCGAAGCTGCCGCTGTGGAAGGCGTGGCGGGAAGAGATCGCGAACGGCGATCGCCAACTGCCGAAGTTCGTCGAGGCCGCGCTCACTCCGCTCGAGCTCGCCG
The DNA here is from genome assembly GCA_020633235.1 of Polyangiaceae bacterium. Lineage (NCBI taxonomy): Bacteria > Pseudomonadati > Myxococcota > Polyangiales > Polyangiaceae > Polyangiaceae bacterium. The sequence goes on from JACKEA010000002.1 coordinate 548,664, forward strand.
AAGCGCTCAGCGAGGTTTCCCTCAACGGCTACGGGATCTCCGACGTGGACGCCACCGAAGAAGAGCTCTTCGCGTTGGGCAAGCGCATTGGCAAGGCCGGTGTCGAGTGGGCCATTTCGCACGCTCGGGCGCTCGCGACAATCTGGGAAGGTGGCGGCCCCGAAGCCACCGTGATGGGCGCCAGCGACGCCCAGGAGTACGTCATCAGCGGCATCCTCGTGGCCAGCGGTCACCCCTGGACGCCGGAGCTTCGCCCCTTTGCTCCCGTCTCCCCACCGGAGATCGCTCGCGAGGTGCTCCCGCACCTGCCGACCGATCTCCGCGAAGACGTCGTTTACCAGAAGTCGGCCCACTACTTCCGCAACCCACACGACGATCGCTGCATCGGGCGCCTCATGCCGCTCATCGATCTGGTGCCGTCCGAGCGGCTGCTCGCTCCGCTGCGCGAGCGGCTGGCGCATCCACGCGTGCGCGAGGGCCTGCGCCCCGACAAAGGCGCGGCGCCCACGCCGACCGGCGCGCAGCTGGCGGACGCCTACCTCGAACGCCTCGCCCAGCTCTGACCGGAGCTCACGGCGAGGCGCTAGCGGCGTTCGTGACGGGATTCGCGCCGCAGCGACAGGATCGTAGCCCTCATGTTGGCCCGCCGCGGAACCTCCGCATGCGGGCGTTCACGATATCGTCGCGCGGCGTTCCGCGAGTCGTACGGAAAGGTGATCTCGACTCAGTCTTCCTCGTCGACGTCCGTGCCCGTGAGGCGTCCTTCCGCGTATTCCGCCTTCACGTCGCCTCGCTCCCAGTCGCGGATGCCGGCGAAGCACTCGCGTGAGAAGGGCTTGGCCTTCGATTTGTCGAGCCGCTTCAACGCCGCGTCGATCACGCCGACCTCCGCGTCCCCTGCGCTCTGCCAATCGACGTAGATCAGAGAAACCGCGTTCTCGGGGCCCTCCAGAGCCGCAGCGATGTCGTAAGCGTCGAGCGCCGCGGGGTCCTCGAGCAGCAGCAGACCTCCGAGGAGCTCGCCCGCTGCCTTCACCAGGGTGACGTCGTGGTTGAAGATCTCGTTCTCTTGGTCGGGGTCGGCTGCCGTGTAATCCCGCAAGTGAGCGCGAATGGCGTCCACTCGCGCGGGGTTCGGCTCGACGCCCCTTTCGGCGCGCGCCCAAAGCATGTCGAGGCCCTCCGAGAGCAGTGGCAGCCGTTGGAGCTCCTCCCGCGCCGCGGCGTGGCGGCGCGCTTCGTCGATGCACCGTTGAACGCAGAACGCCACGTAGCCCACGCGGCATTCGTACGGCAGTCGTTCGATGATGCGCTCCCGGTCCTTGTACTTCATGGTTCCGATCTCGTCGCGCGGCGGCGCGCCGCGGCGGCGAGAGCAAACGCTGCGGCCAGCAGCACGCCGAGCGGCGAGGCGTCCGCGTCACGACCGGTCGCGGTGCAAGCGCAGGCGTGACTCTGCGGCGTGGGCGCGGGTTGCTCCGTGGGGTTGGCCGCGGGCGGCGGCGGGGCCGCGGCAGCGTTCGTCGCTTCCGGTTTGGCCGGCGGCGCTGCGCTGGGGGCGGCGCTCGAGCTCGGCGCAAGCGTCGGGTCTTCGTCCGGCGGGGGGTCGGACTCGGAGTAGTGCGTCCCGTCTTTCACGCAGTGATGCCCCTCGTGATACTCGTCGTGGTAGCCCTCCTCGCACTTCGGCGGCGGGCCGACGTCCGCCTGGGCGGTGAGCGGAGCAACGAGGAGCGCACAGAGGAGCAGAGCAGGAGTGAGTCGGCGCATGGCTGGGCAGCATATCCGTTCTGGCACTGCCGTGCAGCGCTGCCCGCCCGCGACGGGGTTCGCGCCGAACCAACATTCAAACGCTAACGGGAGCTGCGGCGACGGAGGCGGTCGATGGCGACCGCCAGCACGATGATGGCGCCGGTGAGGATTTCCTGGACCCAGTTGGGCAAGCCGACGTGCGTGGAACCGGTCTTTATGGTCGTCATCAACAGAGCACCCACGAGGGCGCCGGCGATGGATCCTTGACCACCCGCGAGGGAGCCGCCGCCGATCACGACGGCGGCGATCACTTCCAGCTCGAGACCGATGGAGTCCGTGGGATCCCCCACGGTGAGCGTCGAGAACTCCATCAACCCGGCGAGACCGGCGAGGGCACCCGCGAGGGCGTACACCCAGATGGTGACTCGAGGCACGCGAATGCCGCACAAGCGCGCCGTTTCTTCGTTGGAGCCGATGGCGACGACGTGGCGACCGAACACCGTGTAGCGCAGCATGCCGGCGAACAAGAGGGCGGTGACCGCCGCGACCCACACCCCCGCGGGGGGCAGCCACACGGAGCTCGTGGGTGCCATCAGGGTGTCGAGGCCGGCGGACTGCACGTCGATCTTCTGCTCGTTGGCGATACCCTTGGCGGCGCCGCGCAACGCGCTCATGGTGCCCAACGTCACGATGAACGGCGTGATGCCGAGCTTCGCCACCAACGTGCCGTTGACGACGCCCGCGACGGTAGCCAGGGCGACCCCCGCGGCGACGGCGACGAGGGGGGAAGCGCCGCCGGCGAGGACCTTGGCGACCACTACCGTGGTGAGCGCCACCAGAGAGCCGACGGAAAGGTCGATACCGCCTGCGACGATCACGTAAGTCATGCCCACGCTGGCGATGGCCACGACCACCGTCTGACGCAGCATGGTGGCGAGGTTTTCCGGGCGCGCGAAGGTATCCGGGCTGGCGACGGCGAACAGCGCGTACACCAGGACGAGCGCCACCAGAGGTCCGAACCACGGTCGACGCAGGAGATCCTTCATACGCCCGTCGCCTCCGCGAGCAGACTCTCCTCCGAGAGCTCCGCCACCGGTCGCGCGGGCCCCAGCTGGCCGCGGTGCATGACGGCAACGCGATCGCAGAGCTCGAGTAGCTCCGGCAGAGCGCTACTCACCAGGAGCACGGCCTTGCCGCGCGCGGCAAGCTCTTCGATCAGACCGTGGACTTGAGCGCGGGCGTTCACGTCGATGCCGCGAGTGGGCTCGTCCAGCAAGAGCACGTCCACGTCGTGGTGGAGCAAGCGTGCGATGGCGACCTTCTGCTGATTGCCGCCGGACAGCTCACCGACGGCTTGGCCAACGTCCGAAAGCACGATGCCGAGCTCCTTGGCCCAGCGCTCTGCAGCGCTGCGCTGGGCAGCGGGGGACAGGAGCCCACGCCGGCGAAACGGCGTGAGCTTGGAAAGGGTGAGGTTTTCGGCCACCGAGAGCGCGGTAGCGAGGCCTTCGTTCTTGCGATCCTCACTGAGCATGCCGACGCCTTGCCGCAGGCGCTGTGCGGGGCCCGCGCTGCCTCTGGTCCCGCCCACGGTGATGCGACCCGAACGGACGGGGTCGAGGCCGAACAGCGCGCGCAGGAGCTCCGTGCGCCCCGAGCCCACCAGCCCGGCGATTCCGAGGATCTCGCCGCGCCGAAGCTCGAAGCTCGCGCCGCGGGGCAACGCCGCCCCCGAAAGCTCGTGCACCGAGAGCACGACGTCCCCGGGCCTTCGCTCGCTCCGGCGCGCGCGCTTCTCCACCGCGCGGCCCGCCATCTGGGCGACCCAGGTGTCGTTGTCCGAGTCCTCCACGCGCCCCCCGGCCACCGTGCGGCCATCTCGAAGCACGGTGAAGTCATCGGCGAGTCGCCGCACCTCGTCCAAGAAGTGCGAGATGTAGAGGATGGTGAGCCCTTGTTCCGCCAGGCGGCGCAGGGCGGAGAACAACCGCTCGACGTCGTCTCCGGTGAGGCTGCTGGTGGGCTCGTCCAGGATCAAGAGCTTGGCGTCGGGAAGCGCCAGGGCCCGAGCGATCTCCACCAGCTGCTGCGCCGCCAAGGGCAGCTCGCCGACCAACGCGTCCGCGGCGATGGCGCGACCACCGCTCAGAGGCTTAAGGACGGCCTCCACCCGTTGGCGAGCGCGGCTCAGGTCGATGAGCGGACCGCGCGTTGGCTCCATGCCGAGGAGCACGTTCTCCGCCACGGTGAGGTGGGGACAGACCGAAAGCTCCTGGTACACGATGGCGACGCCGCGTTCACGAGCCTGTTGTGGGCTCGACGGCGCGTAGGGCTTTCCGGAGAGCTGCATGCTGCCGGCGTCGGGCAGCAGGGCCCCGGCCAGGATCTTCATCAGAGTGCTCTTGCCCGCGCCGTTTTCACCGAGGACGGCGTGAACGCGCCCCGGCTCTGCCTCGAGGCTCACTCCGGCGAGAGCCCGCGTGGAGCCAAAGGCCCTTTCGACACCCGAAAGGACGATCCCCATCGGGCTATTTCCCGAGCCACTTTTCGAGGTCTGGCTTCAACAGGCGCACGATCTCGGGCTTGTCCATGTTGGCCTTGTCGACCAGCGTGGCGCCCGTGTCGATGCGCTCGGCGACCTTCTGTCCCTTCTTGTGCTCCACCAGCGTCTTCACCGCGGTGTAGCCCATCTTGAAAGGATCCTGCAGCACGAGACCATCGATGGATCCCGACTTCACGCCGGCCACCAGCTTGTCCGACGCGTCGAAGCCGATGAAATGGATCTTGCCGGTCAGCTTCGCCTTCTGGAGGGCGAGCAGCATGCCGAAGGTCGTGGACTCGTTGGGGCAGAAGACGCCGTCCACACCGCCGCTCTCGGCGTTGCGCGCCAAGAGCAGGCTCTCGCTCGCGGAAAACGCCGTCTCCGTGGTGGCACCGCCGTATTGATTGTCGCTCACCACCTCGAGCCCGGGGTGCTTCTTCACCGCTTCCAAGAAGCCCTCTTCGCGCTCGTGGGTGCTCGCAGAGCCTTCTTGATAGCGGAGCACCACCACCTTGCCCTTGTCGCCCAGGAGCTTTGCCATGCGCTCACCGGCGAGACCGCCGGCGGCGCGGTTGTCCGTGGCCACGAAGCTCACCGGACTTCCTCCGGACAGCGCGGAGTCGAAGATCACGACGGGGATCTTGGCGTTCTGAGCGCCCTTCACCGACGCGACCAAGGCCTTGTCGTTCAAGGGGGCGAGCACGATGCCGCCCACGCCTTGGGCCGTGAAGGTCTGCACCAGATCGATCTGGCTCTTGAGGTCGTCTTCCTTCAGGGGCCCCTTCCAGATCACTTCCACGTCGAGCTCTTTGGCGGCCTTCTCGGCGCCGGCATGAACGGCCTTCCAATATTCGTGGGTGGTGCCTTTGGGGATCACCGCGATGCGCAGCTTGCCGGTGTCGTGCGATTCCTTCTTGCAGGCGACCACCAAGAGCAGGGTGATGAGCCAGATCCCGAGCCACTTTTTGCCCCTACACATCGCGGGCAGGATACACCGGTCAGCGTCTCGGCCGGGGGAATCGGCTGCGGATCCACTCGATGGCCCCCAAAAGGGGCGATCTCACGGCGGAGTCGGCCAGCGTCGAGCGGAGCGTCGCCGAAAGCTCGCTCGGGTCCATGGCGCCCTCCTCACCGATGAGCACGATCACGCTTTCTCTCGCCTCGCCCTCGCGCCACGGCTCCCCAAGAGAGAGCCGCGCGCGGCGACCCACGACCTGGAGCACGGCACGGGCTTCGGGCTTGTCGGCCAGCTGCACGAAGCCCTTGGCGCGATACACCGTGGGAGGCAGCTCGGTGAACACGGTCCGCAGCTTGTCCAACGCGAGAGGCGCTGACTCGCGAAAGGTGAACGTAGAAAAGCCGTGGGGCGCGTGGGGCGCGGCTTCGTCCGCGTCGCCGGCCGCACGCCCGATACCGAGCACGACCTCGAGCGGAACTTCGGCGTAAGACGCAGGGACGATGCGGGCGTGAGGCACCCAGCGAGCGAGCTCTGCGAAGAGCCGCTCGCGTTCTGCCGCGGTCACCAGATCGACCTTGTTGACGACCACGAGATCCGCGAGGGCCATCTGTTCCCGGGCCAGCACGTGGTGCGGCTCGCCTTCCGCTGGGAAGTGCTCGGCATCTACCACCGCAACGACTCCGTCCAGGTGCAGGGGCCAGCTCTTTTCCATCAGCGCGAAGGTGCGCAGCACCGCGCCGGGCTCGGCGATTCCGCTCATCTCCACCACGACGCGATCCGGCGGCTCGGGCAGCTTCAGGAGCTCTTGCACGCTGTTCATCAGGTCGTCGCGGATGGTGCAGCAGATGCAGCCGTTTTCGAGGGTCACCCGCGTGGCACTCGATTCCACGATCAGCGACGCGTCGATGTTAACGTCGCCGAAGTCGTTCACCATCACGGCGATCCGCTCGCCGTGATCTTCTTTCAAGATCCGGTTGAGCAGCGTGGTCTTGCCGGAGCCGAGAAAGCCGGAAAGCAGCGTGAACGGGACCGACACGGGCTCAATCCCCGTCCCACGGCCTCCCGAGCTGCGCGAGCGCCTTCTTGGCGTCCACGCGATACGGCGAGTCTTTGGGGCCGCCGCGCAGAAAGGCCTCCCAGTGCTTGATGGCTTCCTTGCGCGGGCCGAGCGCCCGCGCCAGCTGGTAGTGCGCCTCGTAGATCCAGTCCGGCTTGGGATCCATCGCGTCCCCGAGCTCCACCGCCTTGTCGAGCTGCTCCTGCGCTTCGTTGGTGCGCCGGTTGTCGACCAGCAGCTTGCCGTAGCGATAGCGCCAGGTGGCGTTGTTCGGGCTCTCCGACAACGCCTTTTGCCACTCGCTCATGGCGTCGTCCTCGCGGCTGAGCTGGTTGTAGGCGTCGGCCAGAGCAGCATGGGCCTCGAAGCGACTGGGGCGTAGCTCGAGGGCTTTCTGCAGATCCTTGACGGCGTCCTTCACGGCGCCTTCACGAGCCCGGAGCACGCCGCGCTGCCAGTAGGCGTCCGCCAGCCCCTGGTCCAGATCGAGCGCCTTACGGAGCGCCGTCTCGGCCACGCCCAGCCGGCCCGCTTCGTTGGCGGCCCAACCGACGTACAGGAAGTACTCGGCACGGTTGGGATCCAGATCCGCTGCGCGCTGGAGGTTCTTGAGCGCCTCGGCCAGGTTCTTTCCCTCCACCAACAAGGCGCGCCCCAAGCAGTGGTGCGTCTCCGCGGAGTTCGGACGTTTCTCGAGCACCTTGCCCAGGAGCTTCACCGCTTCCGCGGCGCGGCCGGACACGGTCTTGCCACATCCCACCCGCAGCATCAGATCCGGGTCGTTGGGAGCCTTCGCCAGCGCGCTCTCGTAGGCCTTCAGTGCCTCGTCGGTGCGCCCCGAAGCCTCGTACAGGAGCCCGCGCTCCAGGGCCAATCCGGGATAGTCCCGGTCCACCTTGGCGACCTCGTCGAAGACCTTGGTGGCTTCCTCGAATTTGCGATCGCGACGCAACGCCGCACCCAGGCGGAACTTGGCGCCGACGTCGCCCGGGTCGAGCTTCAGCGCTTCTCGGAACTCCGACACTGCGGCGTCGTAGCGGCCTTGCGACTGCGCCAACTCGCCGAGCGCGATGTGAATCGCCGGAGAGTCCGGGAGCTGGTCGCGAGCGTCCGCCAGCACCTTCTGCGCTTCCTCGGTTCGACCTTGCTGGCCGAGCAACAGCGCCAAACCAACGTAGGCGACCACGGCGTCGGGGTCCTTGCCCCCGATCTTGATGGCGTCCCGATACGCGGCCTCGGCGGTCTTGCGATCGCCGCTTGCCTCTTCGATCTTGCCGAACCAGTAGGCGACCAGCATCGACTTCGGATGCGTCTCGCGCAGCTTCTTGATCGCGGCGCGGGCGTCCTGCAGCCGCTCCAGCGCCAGCGTGGCCTTGGCCACGCCGACCTTCGCGGCGATGTCATCGGGATCGGCCTGCACCCCCGCCTCGAAGCGCGCCAAGGCCTCGGAGTAGCGGCCCGCGCGATACAGCGCATCGCCCAGACCCGCGAGGGCCCCGCTGGCCTTGGGATCGATCTTGAGCGCTTCCGCATAAGCCGCTTCGGCGTGAGAGATGCGCGAGCGCGACAGGTGAATGTCGCCGAGCAAGGTCTCGGCCCCCACCAGCTCTTCCGGACTGGCGTCCGCCTTCTTGCTCGTCACCTCTTCGAGCAGCTTGGTGGCTTCCACCTCCTTGCGCTCGGTCTTCCACATCTGTCGCGCGAGCAGGGTCTTGGCACCCACGTGAGCGGGGCTGCGCTCGAGCGCAGTGCGCGCGAGCTTCTTCGCGTCTTCGCCCGCGCCCATCGCTTGCTTCGCCCGCGCCAGACCGAACGCCGTCCGCGCGCTCTTCTCGACCTCTTCGGCAGCCATCCACGCCGTCTCTGCGGCTTTCGGATCCTTGGCCAAGAGCTCGAGCTCCCCCCGCAGCACCAGCACGTCGATGTCTCGGGGCGCTTTGCTCTCGAGAGATTGCGTGAGCTGGCGAGCCCGCGGCAGCTGACCTTCGGCCGCGGCCTGCGCGGCTCGGGCGAGGGGCAGGAACTCTACGTCTTGCTCCTCCTTGAGCTCGTCGAGCAGCACCTTCGCTCGCGCGTCGAGCTCGGCGTCGGCGCCAAAACGCAGCTGTCCGAGCTCGATCACGTACGCGGAGTAGGCGGCCATCGACTTGAGCCGCTTGGCGCTGGCCCGCGCCTTGTCGACGACCTCGAGAGCGTGTTTCGCGGAGGGGTAGGTGTCCTTGCCGAGATCGCCGTGCACCTCGCTCAGGGTCTTGGCGATCAGGGACTTGTGCTCGCCGCTCTGCAGCTTGTCGGCAATCCAATAGGCACCGAAGGGGCCCACCGATGGAACCAGTGCCAGAGCGGCGCCCCCGAGAGCGAGCACGACGACGATGGCGGCGGCAGCGCGAAGTCCGACGCGGCGCTTCTTGGCCGGGGTCGCACCGGGCAGCGGCATCGGCTGCGGTGCGATGGGAACCGGCTGCATGTGCTCCGGAGCCGACGTCTCCTGCGGGATGGCGCCGAACTCCATGTCGTCCGGCGCCGTGGGTACCTCTGCCTCGAGGACCCCACCGGTATCTCCCCCCTCCAGGTTCACCTCACCGAACGCGGTGCCGCCTCCGGCTTGGCGAACGATCGCGGCGTTGGGGTCCTCGCCGGTGAGAGGCAGCTCGAGCTCGTCGGCACCACCGCCGGCGGCCACCGGCCAGCCCGCCTCCGACGCTGCCGGCCAACCCGGTCCGCCCGGGGACGGCAGACCCGCGCCTCCGGGGGTTGGCAGGCCAGGGCCACCAGCGGTGGGCAAGCCGGCCCCGCCCGCGGTGGGCAAACCAGCGCCTCCGGGCGACGGTAATCCGGGTCCGCCGGCTGTTGGCAGGCCAGGGCCTCCGGCTGTTGGCAAGCCAGCGCCTCCGGCCGTCGGCAGCCCGACTCCGCCAGGGGTCGGTAGTCCCGCGCCACCGGGGGAAGGCAGACCGGCGCCCCCTGGCGAAGGCAACCCCACGTCTGGAACGGCGGGAAGCCCGGCGTGGCCCGTGGGCAGATCGATTTCTCCGAATCCTCCCCCTTGGGGCGGTCCTCCAGGGGAAGGCAGATCCACTTCCCCGAAGCCACCTCGCCCCACACTGGGGAGGTCCATGTCGAGAGGCTGGCGGGGCGCGGGCAGATCGAGCCCGCTATCGAGCTCCGGCTGTGGGGGTCGTCCTCCGACCACCGGAAGATCGAGCTCCTCTGCTTCGAAGCTCGCTGGTGCGGCGGCGACGGGCGCCGGCAGATCCGCCTCGTCGCCCGGAAGCTCCACGCCGAGATCACCGAAGTCGGCGAGCTCCTCGAGCGGCGCTGTCGCGCCCAAGGGCTTGGGCTTGGTTCCGACGGGTGCAGGCAAGTCTGCATGGCTCGCACCGACGCTGGGCAGATCGATGTCGTCGAGCTCCAGATCCCCGCTGGGAATGACGGGCGGTCCGGCGGGCATGTGCCGAGGTGGTGCAGGTGGTGGCCCCCCGGGGCGCGGAGGTGCGGGGCGCGGTGGCCCACCCGTGCCGACTCCGAGCATGGTGGCCTTGTGGGCTGCTGGAGGCTTGGGTCGGGGCGGCGCGGAAGCAGCCCCTCCCAATGCAGCGCCCAGCACCGGGCTCGGTCCGGTGGCGCGCGGATCCTGCGGAGGGTCGACCTGGAACGACGTGCCGCACTTGGGGCAGCGCATCTTGAGGCCGCTGGAGGGGACGCGGCGCTCGTCGACCTGGTAGGGGGCCTGGCAGCCGGGACACTCGACCTTGAACATCGGATCCTGCGCCAGTCTTAGCAGGAGACCCGCGCCCGTGTCGCGGTTTCTGAGGCCGCTCCGGCCTCATTCGTGCTAGCCGAGCGGGCATGCAGCGGTGGACGTCGGTCCTGCTGGGGTTCGTATTCGCGGTGGCGCTCGTCGCTTTGGCGCTCAAGGTCGGTGCGCCGGCGCGGGAGGCCGCTCACGCGGCACCTTCGGCGTCGGCCGCCGCGGAGCCGCCGCCGACCGTGGAGGAGCCCCAAACGGAGGATGCTGGACCGGAAATCTCCCTCGATACCGAAACAGATGTCGTGGACGAGGGTGATGCGGGTGCTTCGGCGCTGCCCGCCTCGGCCCCCAAGGACGTGCACATCGGCGTGATTCTGTTCACCTACGCTGGCGCACAGTTCGCGCCCGACAGCGCTCGCAGCAAGGAAGAAGCCAAGAAGCTCGCCGAGGCCACCTTGGAAGAGGCCAAGGACGACTTCGCAAAGGCCGTAAAAAAGGGCGATCGCGGCTCGACCAAGGACATTGGCGTGGTGCCCCGAGGGGTCCTCGAGCCAAAGCTCGAGTACGCGGTTTTCACGCTGGCGAAGGGTAAAGTGTACCCGGAGCCGCTGGATACCCCGCGAGGTTACTGGGTGGTCATCAGAAACGAGTGATCATGGCGGATATCACTCGCGATTTCTGAGCGGGTCGACCTATTGTACTGTCGAATACGCGCCGCGATCGCAGAAGCGAATGACGAGGACTTCCAGCCCGCCGAACGCCGCCACGTCGATCCCTCCCGACCCCAACGTGACCGGCGCATCGATTGCCCGGCTTCGTGAAGAGCTGGAGGGCAACGACTCCCCCACCGCACAGGCCGTGCTGCTGCACGAGATCGCCGTGCTCGAAGAGCTCGCGAGCGACGAGTCGGGCGCTGCTCGAGACTATTTGGCGTCCATCAACGCGGAGCCGGAGTTCAGCGAGCCCCTCGAGCGACTGATCGCGATCCTCCAGCGCCGCAGCTCGCAGAAGAACCTGGGCAAGCTCCTCGAACGCTTGGTGGCCGTGGCCGACGGCGCCGAGGAGCGCGCGCGTGCCCTGGCCGAGCGCGCAGCCTTCGTGATTGGCGAAGAGCAGGACATCGACACCGCACGTGCGCTGCTCGAAGAAGCCGTGGACGAGAAGCCGGACGACGGCGGCGCGTGGTTGGCCCTCGAGGTGGTGGCCGGCACGCTGAGTGACGAGTCCCTTCGAGCCAAGTGTCTCGCTGCGCGGGCACGTCTGTGCCAGCACCCAACCTGGCAGGCGCTCTTGCTGCTGGATCTCGGGCGGCTGCAGCTGGAGCTCGGCGACGACGAAGCCGCCATTGGATCCATCCAGGCAGCACTGGAGCAAAAGAGCGAAGCCACCTACGTGTGCCTCGCGAGTCTCGAGGAGGTCGCTCGACGTCTGGGCAAGAACGACGTCGCGGCGCAGGCGCTGGAAGCGCGCGCGACGCTCATCACCCGCGCCATGGAGGACGAGAGCACCGGCGACGCCTTGGGCGTTCCACGCTCGGCCCGTAGCAAGGCGCACGCTGCCGAAGCCCTGCTGCGCGCCAGTGACGCGCATCGTCGCCGCGGGGACATCGTGGCGGCCAGTGCGTCGCTCGCGCGCGCCACGGAGCTGTTGCCGACCGAGCCCGCCTTCGGACGGGCGCAGATTGCGCTGGCGCAAGCACAAGGCAACACGGAAGCGACCGCGACTCTGGCGCGGGGCGCACTGGAACAAGGCTCGAAGGGCGCCATGGCCGCCGCGCTGTGGCTGCGCGTCGCCGAGTGGGCCGCGGAGCAAGGCGACGGTCCCGGAGCACTGGACGCCGTGAACAAGGCCCTGGTCGAAGACGCGGGCAGCATTCCGGCTCGCGCCCTGGCACTGGATCTGCTCTCCGGTGGCCACGACCCGCAAGCATTGGCGAGCACGCTGGAGGCAACCGCGGAGCAGCTCGAGAGCGACGAGGGCAAGGCTCGCTTCTTCCTCGCTGCCTCCGACGCCTGGGCGCGGCGCGCCGGCGACGTCGCCGGCGCGAAGGCCGCGCTGTCGCAGGCGGGCATGTACGGCACGGAGCCAGGAACGCTGGCCCGAGTGTCCCGCATGTTGAGCGCCCTGATCGGCGACGCGGCATGGTTCGAGGACTCGACGCGCCGCCTGCTTGCCGCGGGGGCCACCGAGTCGGAGCAAGCGAGCCTGTGGTTCGAGCTGGCTCGCAGTCGCTTGGGTCGCAAGGAGCTGCCGAGCGGAACGCAGGCCTTGGCGTCCCTCGCGGAGAGCGCCGGCGGCGCGTGGCTGGGCAACGTGCTCCGAAGCTTCGCGCTCCCTTTGCTGGACGGCGCCTCCAGCGAAGAAGGGCGCACGGCCCTCGGCGAGCTCGCCAAGCTCGAAACCGATCCCTTCGCTGGGCGAGCGCTGCGCCTGTTGCGGGCGCTGCGGGCGCTCGGAGCGGACGACCGGCAGAGCGCGGTGGAGGAGCTGTCCGCCCTCCACGAAGAGGACGCCTCCGACCTCGTGGTGGCCGCAGCGCTCGCCTCGCTGGCTCGCCTCGCTGGCGAAGAAGCGAAGGCCGCCGAGGTCCTCTCGGCCTGTGCGCTGGCAACGGCGGACACGGAGCTGGCAGCAGCGCTCCAGCTCGAGGCCGGGATCGCCTTCTGGCAGAGCGGCGATCGCAGTCGAGCCGTGGAGAGCTTCAACGCGGCCAGTGCCAACGCCCCCGCGGCGGGCAGCGCGCTCTTGTCCTGGGCCCTCCGAGCGGCCGAGCCCAACTCCATCGACGCGCGCCGGCGCGCCCTGGAGGCCGCCGCAGAAGACGCCGATCCGGCTGCCCTCGCCCTGGAACGCTTCGCCCTCGAAGCGGGCAAGGACGGCAACCCGAACGAAGCCGCGGACGCCCTCGAGCAGCTGAAGGACGCCAACGACGAGATCGGTCGCGCGGCGCTCTTGGCGCAAGCACTGTGGACTCCCGAAGACGCCGACCCCACCGCTGCCGAGCAAGCCTTGGACGCCATCGCCGAGCTGGGGGGCACCGCGGCGGCGATTGCTCGCGCGTCGGAGCACGTGCTCGGGCTCTCGGCGACCCCGGCCGGCACGGCGCCGGAGCCGATGTCCACCAGCGAGAGCGCTCGGCGCTGGACCGAAGCCGACGCCAGTCCGCCCGCTGCCCTCGAGTGGCTCGCGAGCACCATCGCGTTGGAAGATCGCGACGCCGAGGTGGAGGCCCGTCGCGCAGTGGCCACACGCATCCCCACGGCCGACAGCGCCCTCGCCTGCAGCGCCGCAATCGTGAGTCGCTTGGCCGGGGACGAGAGCACGCCGCTGTTACCGACCACCGACGAGCTCTCGCGCCTCACCAACCTGGAGCTGGCCCCGCCGGGTGCGGATCCTCGCCGCCGCGCGCACGCGCTGGCGGCCGCCCAGAGCAGCTTGGGGGAGGAATCCTCTTCCCTGGTGCGCGCGCTGTACGGCTACAACTGCCTGGCTTCGGGTGACATCGAAGCCGCCACCAGCGCGTTTCGAGCGGTGGTGGAGGCGTACCCCGACGAGCTCATCGGCTGGGAGGGCCTGCGCGCCGCGGCGGAAGAAGCCAAGGACCGAGCAACGGTGGCAGAGGCCAGCGCGGCGTTGGGCGACGCCATCAGCGACGACCACTTGGGCGCCGAGCTGTGGGAGCACGCCGCGCTGATCTTGATCGACGAGCTCGACGACGTTCAGCGCGGCGAGTTCGCGCTGTCTCGCGCCGTCGAGCGCGATGTGGGTCGCTTCGTGGCCTTCGACAAGCTGTTCCGCATCGTCCGCGCCCGCAAGGACGGCAAGCGTTTGTTGGAGCTGATCGCGAAGCGCTTGGACGTCGCGGAAGATCCCGAAGAGATCGCCAAGCTGTTCTGGGAACGCGCCCGCGTGCTGCGCGGCGCCGGGGACCGCGACGGTGCGTTGGCCGCTCTCGAGAACGTCACGATGTTGGAGCCGGATCACGTCGGCGCTTTGGCCCTGTCCGGGGAGATCTACCTCACGTCGGGCAAGCTCGGCGCCGCTGCCGAGAAGCTCGGGCGGCTTTCCACCCTGGAAGAGGCCCCCGCCAAGCAACGCTTGATGAGCGGCGTCGCCGCCGTGGACATCTTCGAGAACAAGCTGAACGACCCAGAGAAGGCGCTCACGGTGCTCGAGTCCCTGTACAAGAGCGGACTGTCGACCCTGCCCGTGCGCGAGCGCCTCGCTCGCTCGGCCGCCAAGCTCGGCGCCTGGGAGCAAGCCACCCAGGTGCTGGAACAGCTCATGAACGAGCGCGAGAGCTCTTCCGGGCGGACCGAGGCCGCGCGCTTGGCCGTGGCGATCCACCGCGACCGTCAGGGACATCCCGAGCGTGCCCTCTCCGCGGTCGAGCGCCTGCTGGAGGAGTCGCCGGATGACGGCGAGGCGTTGGACCTGGTGCTGAGCGGCGTGTTCCCGCCAGACGTCTCGAACGCGCTGCTCTCCCGCGGCCGCGACACCATCGTGGGCAAGTTGGTGCAAGAGCCGATGGATCCCGAACGCGTGGATCGCCTCGCTCGCATCGCCGCGCGCCTCGATCTTCCACGGGTGCGTCAGGCTGCCCTGGGCGCCCTCGTGACCCTGGGGGAAGGCTCGCCGGAGATCGATCGCGAGCTGGCAGTGCTCGACCAGCGCGTCGCCCGGGTACCGCAGATGGCCATCGACGAGACCGCGTTGCCGGAGCTGTGTGATCCGGAAGATCGCGGGCCCGTTCCGAGCTTGATGCGGGCGCTGGCCACGACCTTCGCGGAAGCGCTCGGGCCGGGCCTGGAAGCGTTCGGCGTGGGACGCAAGCAGCGCGTCGATCCTCGCGCGGGGCTCCCGGTTCGCAACGAGATCGCCGCCTGGGCGGGTGCCCTGGGAGTGGGCGACTTCGATCTCTACGTGGGCGGGAAGGATCCGATGCTCATCGCCGGCGTCGCCAGCGAGACCCCCGCCGTCGTGATCGGCGCGGAGGTGAACGCACCGCTGTCCGCGGCCCACCGCCAAGCAGTGGCCCGCGAGCTGTTCGCCCTGCGCCGGGGCGTCACCATCCTGCGACACCGGGACCCCACCGACGTGGCTGCGCTGGTGGTGGCCGCCTGTCGCGTGGTGGGCATCGACGTGCCGTCGCCCCAATACGCGATGCTCGGGGAGTTCCAACGGGTGCTCACCAAGGAGATGCCGCGGCGGGTCAAGAAGGTGCTGCCGGAGCTGGCCACGGCCGTCGCCCACTCGGGACAGGATCCATTGGCGTGGGTACGTGCGGCAACGTCGAGCCTCGACCGTCTGGCGGCCATCGCGGCGGGAGACGTGTCCTACGTCCTGAGCGGCGGGGACATCCCCCGAGGCCGCCTGGGGGCTTCGATGGAGGCACAGGCGCGCGCGGCCCGCTTGTTGGGCTTCGTGCTGTCGCCCACTTATCTCTCTTTGCGGGAGAAGCTGGGCATGGGTGTTCGATGAGCGACGCAGACGATCCCAAGCCGAAGCCGAATCCCCACGCCAGTGGTGCCGGCAGGAGCGGCAGCGCCCGCAGCATCGGCGAGGAGCTCGGCGGGCTCGACTTCGAGCCTGATGCACTCCTCGATTCGCTGCTCGCCGACGACGAGCCGCGCGGGGAGAGCGCCCCGCCGCCCGGACCACCGCTCCACGTGCCGGACGAGCGCGACTTCCCCGAAGACGAGGTCACCGTGATCGCGTCCGCCAACGAGCTTTCGGCCGCCGCGGAAGAGGCGAACAAGGCGCAGGCGGACGTCGACGAGCTCCTCGACGACATCGCCGAGAGCGTCAAACCGCCACCGCTGCCGCGGGCTGCACCGCCGCGGCCGCCACCGCCGCGCATCCCGCGGCCGGAAGCGACGGCAGAGCCCCCCGCCGTCAATCGGCCCGGACCACCACCGCGCGAGCCGTTCCCTCCGGCCATGAGCCCCGCGCTGCCCCCGGCAGCAGAAGAGCTGCCCTTCCGCGACGACTCGTTCGATCTGGAAGAGCTCGAGATCAAGGCGGATGCGCCGCCCCTCGATGCCCGCGCCACGCCGCCCCATGGCGTGGACGCCAGCCACCTCGCGGCTTCCCTCCCTTCCACTCCGGATGCGGATTACGACCAGCTCGACGCCGACGAGTTCGAAGAGGTCGCCCCGCCCACGCCGGTGGTTCGTGACACGGACATCGCCGCCGTGCGCATCACTCGCGATACCGAGGTGGGCTCCGAGGTCTCGCGGGACACCGAGGTGGGGACACCGCCGGCCATCGCCGAGCCAGAGTCCGACAGCATCGACGATCTGCTCGGCGGCCAGGACGACGAGGTGCGACCGGTGGCCCCCGCCGCAACCCTGCCCGGGGATGAGCGCCCCGCCGCAGCGCACCTCCACGACCGCGGCGCGTTGGAGATGTTCCGAGCGCGGGCGGAGTTGATGGAGAGAGAGGCCATCGCTCGCCCCGACGCGGACAGCAAGAGCCGCGCGTTGGTGATTGCCAGCGAGCTGTGGGCCATGAGCGGCGACCTCGAGCGCGCGCGCCGAGTGGCGACTCAAGCCGCGACTCAACAGCCGTCGTCCGCGATCGCGGCGCGCCAAGCCCGCCTACTGGCGGCCGCAGAGGGCGACTGGAAAGCCGTCGCCGCCAGCTTGGAGACCGAGACACGCTCCGCACCCAGCAACGAGGGACGCGCTCATGCCGCGTACCTGGCTGCGGAAGTGCATCGCCTCGGCCTCGGAGACCAGGCCAGCTCCGAGCGCAAGCTCGACGTGCTCGCCCGCCTCGCTCCCTCGGACGCGCGAGCACCGGTGGCCAAGGTGGTCCGGGCCCTGGCAGCCTCGGCGGAAGCCCCCAAGCTCAAGGACTCCGGGATCGAGACCCTCGACACCGCTGTCGCCAATCTGGTCCGCCTTCGCGGAGGCAGCGCAGAGCTGGCCACGCCGATTCCTGCAGTCTCCTTCGAGGATGCGCGCCGCGCCCTGAGCAGCGGCGATCGCGCGGCAGCGGGACACGCGATCCGAGATCTCGCGGAGGTGCATGGCCTCGATCGCGCGGCGCGCTGGCTCGCGGCAGCGCTGCTCGCGCCGGCGTCAGAGACTCGCGCCGAAGCCATCCGTACGCTCGATCGGCTGCTGAGCACGGCGCCCAGCACGGCCGCCCGCCGCGCCTTGGCGGCGCGCGCCTTGGAGCACAACGACGCGGCCGCCGTGCAGTCCGCCCTCGGTTCCGACGACGAAGCGTTTACCGCCGCAGACCGGGTCGCCCTGGCGGCGCTCACGGGCGGCGGCCGTGAAGCCCTGGCGCCTCTGCTCCAGGGTCTCGCCGACAATCCGCGGCTCGCTGCCTTGAGCGACGCGGCGGCCAGTGCCGCGGCCCCCGCCGCGATGCCCACGGTTCCCAGCTCGGGGGCTGACCCGGAGCGTGCGGAGGTGGGGCTTGGCCGCGCCGCCATCGCTCAGCTCGCCGCCAGCGCCGATCCCACCCTGCTCCCGTCAGCGTTGGAGTCCTACGCCAAGACCCATCCCGACGAGCCCCTCGCCAAGCTCACCGCGCTGGAGCTGAGCTTGCGAGACAAGAACGCAGCCCGCGTGGCGAGTGCCATCGCGGAGTGGCCTGGAGACGAAAGTCCCGAGGAGCGGAGGGATCGAAACGCCGCCGCAGCGCTGATCTCCGAGCTCGGTGGCGACCTGGACGACGCCGGCCGTCGCTATGCAGCAGTGCTGGGAGCGGACCCGACCCACGAGGCGTCGGTTCGCGCGCTCGTCGCGCAGGCCCCACCGCCGGGAGCGGCAGAGCTGCTCACCGCGCTCGCGGAAGCGATCCCCGAACCCGCCCATTCGAGTCTCCTGCTCACGGAAGCAGCACTGCGTCTGGGCGAGGATCCCGCCGCGGCAGCGCTCATCGAGCGCGCCGCGGAAGCCGATCCGAAGCTGCCCTTCGCTCAAATCCAAGGCGAGGTGCGCGCTCGCGCCCGAGGCGACGCCGGCGGCGTGGTCGAGTGGCTGCGCGCTCGTCGGGACGGAACGACGGATCCCATCGAACGCGCCCTCGACAACGTGCGGGAAGCGCTGCTGGTGGCGGACGGCGACACGACGCTGGCCGTGTCGCTGCTGGAGGAGGCCCTGACGGCCCGCCCGGGAGACGTCGGCCTTCGCGAGCTGTGCGAACGGATGTCCCCCGGCAGCGGGAGCGATCGCGGCGCTTGGCGCGAAGAAGTCGCCCAAACCGCGGCGGAGACCGATCGCGCGGGGCTGCTCTTGGACGCGGCTCTGGAGTACGAAAAGGCGGGCGACATCGAGGCGGCAGCGCGAGCCGCCCACGAGGCCGCGAGCCTGGGCGGCGAGCTGGTGAAGATCACGGCCGAACGTCTGGCGGCCTCGGGTCCCGGCGCCGCCGCGCTGGCGGACACGCTGCTCACTCGAGCCCGCGAAGAAGAAGACGTCCAGCTGCGTCGCGAGCTGTACGAGCGCTTGGGCAGCCTGGACCGCGCGCGCGGCGAGTCCAGCGCCATGCTGTGGGACACCGCCATCTTGGAGAGCGAGCCGGGTTACCTCCCCTCGCTACGCCGCCTCGAGCACGGCTACGTCGGCAGCGGCCGCGCGGAGGAGCTCGAGCCGGTGGCGGCATCTCTCGCCGGACTGCTCGATCGCAGCGAGGCGCAAGCGCACGCCCTGTTCGCGATGCGGGGGCGACGCGGGAGCGGCGACGTGAACGGCGCTCGCGAAATGGTGACCCTCGCGGCAAAGCAAGAGCCGCCGCCGCTGTGGGCCTTGCGGGCGCAATCCGCCCTGGCACGTCAGTCCGGCGACGACGCCGCGAGCTACGAAGCCGACGCTCACCTCAGTGAGCGCGCCAGCCGAGCCATCGACGCCGCCACCCTGGCGCTCCGGGCCAGCGAGGCCGCGACGCGCCTCGGCAAGGTCAGCGAAGCGAAGGAGCTGCTGGATCGCGCCGTGGAGCTGATGCCGGAGCACCTGATCGCGCTGTCCACCCAAGCGGAGGTGCTGGAAAAGTCCGGGGAGCATGCGCGGGCCGCGGAAGCCATGGAAGCCGTGGCGGCCGCCAGCTCCGTGGACGCGCATCGCGTGACCGCGTGGTACTCCGCCGCCGTACTGTGGCTCGACCACGGCGAAGGCGGCGACCGCGCGCTAGTGTGTCTCGAGCACGCCGCCGATCTGGATCTGCGCCACGCGGACGTGTTCGAGCGCCTGCGCGACCTGTACATCGCCCGCGACGACCGCGAAAAGCTCGCCGAGCTCCTCGAGCGCCGGCTGGACCAGACCGACGACCCCGAAGAGCGCGTTTCCCTGGAGGTCACTCGGGGCCGGGCCTTGGCCGAGGTCGGCGATCGCGACGCCGCCAAGATGGCCTTGTCCGCGGCCCTGGACGCCAACCCCGATCACGTGGAAGCGCTGGACGCCTTCGCGGAGCTGTCGGTCGCAGAAGGAGACTGGGAAGGCGCCGAGCAGGCGTGGATCCGCCTGGCCCGCTCCGCCACGGACGCGGATCGCCAAGTCGAAATCTACCGCAAGCTCGGCAACCTGTACGAAACCGAGCTGCCGAATCCGGAGCGCGCCGAGCTCGCCTACAAGGAGATCCTCAAGCGCCACCCGAACGACGTGGGCGCCGTGGAGCGCCTGGTGTTCGTGTACGGCCGGCTAGGAGACACGGCCAAGAGCATCCAGATGCAGACCGAGCTGGTGAACCAGGCGGGCAGCCCGGAGGACAAGCGCGATCGAACCTTGGTCCTGGCCAAGGTGTTCGAGGAGCTGGCGCAGGATCGCCGCAAGGCCGAGACCACGCTCGACCGCGCGCGCAAGACCTGGCCACAAGACGGCATCGTGCTTCGCGCGCTGGCGGAGTTCTACCAACGCCACGGCGAGACGACCGCCCTCAACGTGCTGCTCGATCGCTCCGCCAACGACGCGCGCCGCGCGCTGTCGACGGGCCGTTTCGACTCTGGCTTGTTCGCGGCGCTGGCCACCGTGGCCGAGCTCCGCGGCGGCACCGACGCCGCGGCCATCGCGCATGCCACGCTGGATGCCCTGGAAGGCCGCGAGACCGAGATCACGGGCGCGGGGCCGAGCGCCGCCGACCCGCGGCTGGACGAGCTGCTCGCCCCGGATCTGCTCACGCTCCCGCTCCGTGCGCTGTTGAAGAAGAGCGGCGACGCTCTGGACGCCGCCTACGCCGTGGACCTACGTACGCTGCGCGCCACTCCCCTGCCCCAAGAGGCGCAGGGCTTCGTGGGCCAGCTCCAACAGCTGGCGCAGCGCTTCGGCATCAACGGCCTCGAGGTGTACTCCTCCCCCGCGGTGGGCAAGAACGTCCTACCGCTATCCACCCTGCCCGCGCGCCTGGTGTTCGGCACCGAGTTGCTGGAAGCGGGCGACGAGGCCGTGCGAAACTTCCTGGTGGTTCGCGCGCTCAAGATCATCCAGGGCGTAGCGTGCACCTTGGCGCGCACCGCGCCCATCGATCTGTGGCCGGTGATGGCAGGCTACTTGAGCGTGTTCGCCACCAACTGGTCGCCGCCCAACGTGGACGCCAAGAAGCTCGCCGACGCGCAGCAGCGACTGCGCTCCGCCATCACGCGCCGGCTGGACGACGACGTTCCGGTGCTGGCGTTGGAGGTCATCGGCTCCATCGGCAACCGCGCGAGTCAGCTCGGGACCGCCATCAACCAGTGGGGCAACCGCACCGCGCTGTTGGTCACTGGGGATCCGAACGTCGCACTCGCCGCAGTGGCTCTGGCTTCGGGCCACGACGAAGGACCGCCCGGCGATGGCGTCGAGCGCCTCAAGTGGATCGTGCGCAATCCCGAGGCGCGGGACCTCGCCGTATTCAGCGTGAGCGAGCAATACGCCGAAGCGCGCCGTCGTCTCGGCGTCGCGGGCTGACCCGCGCGCGCTGGCCGCGACGGGGCTCGCGCCGCACCAACATTCTTCTGCCCATGGAGCAGCAAGAGAGTTTTGTCGGGGCGCCGCGGAAACCTCAATCCACGACGAAGCTCACCGGCTCGCTGCGGCGTCCGTCGAGCGTCTCCACACGGACGCTGTGCTCGCCGCGGGTGAGCGGCCACACGGTGCGATACGGCGCGCCGACCACGGCGAGGCTTCGCCCGTCCACCACGAAGCGCACCGTGGAGCGTTCCGATGACACGCGGGCGGACAACACGATCGCCTGGGCGCGAGACGTGAGGCCGCCATCCAGCACGAAGCGCGCTCCGGCGTAGGGATAGGCCACGGCCACGTCGGACTCCACCGGCTTCGCCGCGGGGCAGCGCGGCGAAGCGTTCGTCGGAGCCAACGGCCGCCCAGCGGCGCGAGCCCAGGGCAAAAACCGCGCGGGGTAGCTCTCGAACACGCGCTCTTCGGCCCCGGCGCAGCTCCCGGCGGACAGCAGGCCGTCGCTTCGATCCACCCAGCGACGCACGTGGAAGCTGCAGCTCTCGTGGGGCTCGGTGCCGCGCACGAAGCGCTCGTGATGACGATGCGGACAGTTTGGTCCCGGTAGCATTCCGCTCAGCGGGCACACCGTGACGTCCACCAGACCCTCGCCATCCACCAGCGGCGCAGGCTCACGCCCGCGCATGGCCGCCACCATCACGTCGTGAAACAACGGACCCGCGCCGGTCACACCGCTGGTGTGCACCATCGGTGAGCCATCGAAGTTCCCGACCCACACCGCGACCGTCACCTCGTGGGTGAACCCGACGGTGAGGTTGTCCCGATAGCCCTTGCTGGTGCCGGTCTTCGCGGCCACGGCGAAGGGCAGCTCCAGCGCGTTGCCACGCCCGAAGGCGGCAGCCCGGGCGTGGGGATCCGAGAGCACGTCGCTGAGGAGCGCGGCGGTTTCCGGCCGCACCACGCGGCGCTCGTCACGTTTCTGCAGCTGCACGCTGCGACCGTCGGCGAACGTCGCACGGCTCACGTAGCGCAGCGGCACGAGCACGCCGCCCCGCGCCAGGGCGCTGTAGGCCCGCGCCAGATCCGCGAGCCGCACTTCGCCATCGCCCAGCGCAATGGCAGCGCCGTAGTGCTCTGCGCTCGCATCGAGGGAGTCGAGGCCGAAGCCGCGCAGCATGGACAGCACGCGCTCGGGACCGATGTCCGCCGCGGTGGCCACCGCGGGCACGTTCAGCGAGCTCGCCAGTGCCTCGCGCAGGCGCACCGGCCCGTGAAAGCGCCCATCGTAGTTGTTCGGCGCGTAGTCCCCTGCCGGCGTCGCCAGGTGCAGCTCCACGTCGGCGAGCAGCGTCGCCGCCGTCATCCCCCGCCGCTCCATGGCCGCCGCGTACAGGAAGGGCTTCAACGTGGAGCCCGGTTGCCGGAGCGCGTGTGTACCGTCGTTCTGCCCTTCGGCGGCGTCGTCGAAGAAGCTCGGCGAGCCGACGTAGGCGAGGACTTCCCCGCTGGCGTTGTCGACCACCAGCACCGCTGCGGCGCTCGCGTCGTGCTCCTTCATTCGCCGCACGGTCTCGTAGGTCAGCGTCTCGACCTCGTGCTGCAGTCGAGAATCCAGCGTGGTTCGTACCGACGAGAGCACACCCTGACGGGACAGCTCGGGCTCGAGCTTGCCTTGGGAAATCGCGCTCACCAGGTGCTCGGCGCCGCCCTCGGCAAAGCGGGGCTGCAGCCGCACCGGTTCCGCCTTGGCGCGCTCGGCCTCGTCTCGCGTCGCGAGGCCGGCGTCCACCATCCGCTCCAAGATGCGGTCCCGACGCCGCCGGACGCGTTCTGTGCCGCGCTCGGGATCGTAGAGCACGGGGCCGCGCACCATGGCCACCAGGGTGGCCGCCTCCGCCAGCCCCAAGCTGGACGCCGGCTTGTCGAAGTAGTGCCGACTCGCGGCCTCGATACCTCGCAGACCCGGGCCGAACTCCACCCGGCTCAGGTACTCCTCGAGGATACGGTCCTTGTCGAGGCTCCAGTCGATGCGAACCGCCAGCGCCATCTCGCGCAGCTTGCCGCCGAGGGTCCGCGGTCGGTCGAACGCCGTCCGCGCCAGCTGCTGCGTGATGGTGCTCGCCCCGCTCACGATGCGACGGTGCAAGAGGAGCTGTCCCGTCGCCCGCGCGATGGCAATCGGATCGATGCCCGGGTGGTAGCGAAAGCGGGCGTCCTCTGCCGCGATCAACGCGTTGGGCACCGCCGGCGGCAGCTCGGAAAGGTGCACCGGCAAGGCCCGCACGCCGTCCGCTGCCCGCAGCTGGCGGATCAGCCGACCGTCGCGGTCGAGCACCCGCACGCCCACGCTCCCCGCCTGCGGCGTCCGGACGAGGTCCGGCGGCAGCGGCGTCAGCGCCGCCGCCACCACGAGCCAGCTCACCGGTGCCACGAGCAGCGCCAGGAGCACGCGCAGGATGCGTCGCTTGCGCTCGGAGAGCCTCACTTCACCTCCACCGACAGCGCACCGGTGCGGCCGAAAACTTCCGGCGTGTACATCTCCTCGGCCTTGGCCGGCGGCAGCACGAAGCGCCCAGGCGTCGTGGCCCGCGCCAGGTAGCGGTAGTGGTACATGCCCGCAGGCATGTGATCGACGAAGAACAGCACGCGGTCGTCTCTGAGCTCGCGTCGGTACCAGCTGTCGAGGAACGCCGTCCCGTGCGCCAGCTCGTCGTCCTGCTCGTCGCACTCCCAGCACTGCTCGCTGCTCTCGGAGCCGGGTACGTTCAGCCACGCCGCCGTGGTCGACAACTGGGAGTTCACGGCTTCGAGGCCCGCGGGCAGCGGATCCTCCACCACCACGTACTGTCGCGGCGTGGGGGTCACGATCACCAGATCCGCCAGCACCAAGGAGCCCGCCGGGAAGCGCGTGGCGCCGACCTCCGGAATCGTCGACATCGCGTCCGGCAAGCCCTCCGGCGACACCGGCCGCAGCGTCTTCTGGATGTAGAACCCGCGATCCAGCGGCCGCGCCGGCAGCGTGCGCCGCGCGTAGCGCAGGCGAGCCTCGTAGAACAGCGTGCCCGCGCCTTCCTTCTGGAACACCAGCAGGCCGCCGCCGGAGCCCGCCACCTTGCCGGCGCCGATCACCTGGCGTTCGGCGAAGACCGAGCGGCCCTTCATAGTGGTGGAGAGCAGCTCCTTACCGGAGAGCCACACCTTGGCGTCGTAGTCGGGCACGACCTTCTCTTGAGCCTTGCGGTAGGCGTCCAAGGCGAGGAGCGCGAAAGCCGTCTCCTGAGTCGACCGCCAGGTGCCACCGCGACGCGACAGCAGCAGCCCCCGGGCGAGCTCCGCAGCCAGCGGGTGCGACGGTCGTGCCGCCACCAGCGCGCGCAACACGAGCGCGCTGCTCCGCGCCGGAGAGTCCATCAGCACGGCGTACTCGTCGCCGAGGTTCTCCTTCACGTAGGCGGCGTTGGCTTCGATGAACAGGCTGCCTTCCAGCTCCCTTACCAGCGGATCGATCAGCTCCGCCTTCTGTTTGCTGATGCTGAGGGCGTGCAGCAGCAGCGCCTGAGCGAACATCGGCAGCTCCTTGCGTCGCTCGAACAGCCGCCCCATGTAACCGACGTCGGGCGCCCCCGTCTCCGCCAGCACGTCCACCACGAAGGCCGCCGTCGACAGATACAACGGGTCGTCCCGAAGCCGCGCAAGGTAGCTCCGAACGTAGCTCGTGCCCCGCTCGAGTACCCGCGGCGGAACGACAGCCCCTCGACCCTTGGCCTGATGCAACGTCCACAAGGCGTAGGCACTGATCCAGGGCGAGCTCTCCGGAGAGTCCGGCCACATGCCGAACCCGCCATCGCCCTTCTGGCGCGCGACCAGCTCTGCCACGGTCTTTTCCACCACGCCGTCCACGTTCTTGGGCAACGGGATGGAGAAGTCCTTGGCCAGATCCCGGAGCGGCAAGAGCGGCATCAAGCGGCTCGAGAGCTGTTCGGTGCAGCCGTAGGGGTACTCCACCAGCTGATCCACGCCGCCCTCCAGACCGACCAACGCGCTGGAAGCGACGGTGAGCGTGAGATCGCCCACGTCCGTGCGCATGGCGCGCAGATCTCCGAGCTTCTCCCCGGCGGCCTTGTCCGTCTTGCCGTACAGCGCAACGGACTCCATCACCGTCGGCACGCTGACGCTGCGGCGCACCTCCACGGCGTCCCGCTGGCCACCGCCGCTGACCATGAACGAGAGCTTGGCGTCGCCCGACGTCTTGGCGCGCATCGGGAAGCGCACCTCGCGAGACTCGTCGCGCTCGAGCTGGATCGTCTGACTGCCGGGACCACCCAGCTCCAAGCCCGTCACGTTGGCGTTGACCGTGACCTCCGCCGGGCCGAAGTGCTTGGCGCTGACGACCACTCCCGCTTCGAAGGCGTCTCCCGTGCGCACGAAGCGCGGCAACGCGGGGCGTGCCATGAGCTTCTTGCTCGTCACCACCCGGGAATCGCCGAAGCCGTAGCGATCGTCCGTGGAAGTGGCGACGGCCATCAGGCGATAGGTGGTCAGGCTCTCGGGGATCTTGAAGGAGACCCGAGCCGTGCCGTCGGTACCGGTCACCAGCTTGGGGTTGAAGTACGCGCTCTGACGGAAGTCGCGACGCACCGAGCTGCCTTCCCCGCCGTCGCCGCCGTCGAGGCCCTTGTCCAGCCCCAAGGCGCTGCCGAGCTCTCCGAGGCCGAGCTTGGCGAGGGAATCGCGGGACTCCACGGTGGCCACCTGCAGCGGCCGCGGCGCGGTGAACACGGGCAACGGATCCGGCGTCTTGTAGCCGATGAGAGACAGCACGCCTTCGTCCACCGCGTACAGCGTGACCTCCGCGGACTTCGGCTTGCCGGCTGCGTCGCGCACGCGCACGCCCACGTTCACCGTCTGCCCCGGCCGAAGCTCGGTCTTGTCCGGCGTGACGTCCACCGTCAGCCGTCGCGCCTCGGGATCGATGGACAGCTCCGCGTAACCCACGCGGAAGTCCGGCGCCCCCACGTCGGCCTTGCCTCGCGCCGGAGCGCCGCCAGTCCGTCCGCGCACGAGGTGCACGGACACGAACGCGTTGGGCCGCAGCTCGTCCGTCACCGGAACCGTCACCGTGGGCGTGGGGCCGCTGAGCTTGACCCGCTTCGTGTGGTACACGCCGGCGCGCTCCACCGTGACCAACGCATCGGCATTGGGGAACGGGTTCTTGACCAGCACGCGGGCCTGATCCCCGACGTGGTACTCCTTCTTGTTCAGCGCCAGCTCGAGCTTCCGGCGATCGTCGTCCCGCCAGCTCGCGCCGCCCGCGCCGATGCCGAAGAACGACTGCGACGCGCTCACGGGGTTGCCACGCTCGTCCTTGCCCTTGGCGTGGAGGAAGAAGTAGCCGCCCTCCGGCACGGCGATGCTGCACGCCACCGGCTTTTGCCCCGTGACCACGTCACACCCTCCCATCACCGTGTCCACCGGCTTGCTCACGGAGTGCACCCGCCCGCCGCCGGCGTCCTGTCGAGCGACCGTCCAACGACGCCGCACCAGATCCACGTGGACCTTCTTGCCTGCGACGCGACCACCCTTGGGCGTGAGGGCCACGATGGAGGCCTTCACGTTCCCGGGGGCGTCCACGAAGTAATCCGGGAGGTCCTGCACGCCGAGGTAGAAGCTCGCAGGATGCACCAGCGCCGCGGTGCTGCCCGCCACCGTCTGCCGCGACACGTCCGTCACCTCGGCGTCCACGGTGACGATCTCGGTGTTTCGTTGTCCGGGCATCGCGAGATCCGCGGCCAGAGACAGCGTGCCCTTTTCGTCCAGGGTGCCGCGCTTGTCCTCCAGCATGGCGGAGCTCATGCTCTCGTCGTCGAGGTCCGCGTAGTAGACGTCGTCCCGGGTCGAGTAGCCCTCGCTGTCCGCGGGTGAGAACCAGGTCGAAGCCCGGGTGACGGTGGCCCGGGCGGCGGCCTTGGCCATCGGGGCTCCGAACAGGTAGTCGCCGTGCACCGTCCACTTCGCGCTCTGTCCGCGCACGTACTCCGGCCGATCGCTGTCGACGCCCACCTTGAACTCCACCGGGCGGTACTCCTGGACCTCGAAGTATTGGCCCATGGCCTGCTCCCCCAGCCCTTCCACTCGCAGCTGGTAGCTGCCCAGGGCGCCGCTCTTGGGCACCCGCACCTTGGCATCGAAGGTGCCGAAGCGGCTGGTCGTCAGCGCCTGCTTGCCCAGCGACTCACCGTCCGGGCTCTGCAGCGTGAGGGTCAGCCTCTTGCCGCTCGGGATGCCGTTGCCGGTCGCCGTTTCCATGCGAACGATGCCCTTCACCATCACCTGGTCGCCGGGGCGATAGATGCCCCGCTCGGTGAAGATCAGACCCAGGGCTCGCTCATCGCCGGAGAGATCCGTGGGCACGTCCAGGCGCCAGGGCGACAGGTAGTCGGACGCCATGCGATAGGCCCAATCGTCGCCGCTCTTGGCCACCAGCAGGGCGTCGCGATCCCCCGAGTCGTAGAAGCGAGGCGACAGCACGCTCTCGGGGATCTGCGCGATGCCGAGGTCGTCCGCCATCACCGTGGCGTCGGGCTTGCCGCGCCGAAGGACGCGCACCTCCGCCTTCGGCACCGGTGCTCCATTGGAGAGCCGCGTGACCCAGACCACGGACCCGTGGCGCGAGAGCTTCGCCGTGAGAGCGAGATCCGTCACCTGCACGACACGAACTTCGTGCTCCACCCGGGTTCGCTTCGTGTCCTTGCGCTGCTGGTAGCGCACGCCGATGGCCACGGCGCCCCGGTGCGTGGAGCCCAAGAGCTTGCCCGTGTCCACGGGTCGCGACACGAGACGATTCGTCGCCCCCTGTGGCTGGACCGTCCGTACGCCCGACTTCGCCAGGGCGTCGAACTGCTTCTCGGAGCTGGAGAGCGTACCGAGCTCCAACACCTCTTTGGGCGTCACGGCCCGCGAGACCAGCTCGTAGCTCTTGACGTTCACCGAGCCGACGGTGATCGGCCGCATCAATTTGGGCTCGAGCACGTCGCCCTCTACGCCGACCTCCACCGTGGGCCACAGGTCGTCGATGCGCTCCGTTTGGCTGAACGGCTTCGCCATGCGCTGGCCGTGATTGTCCACGATGGTCGGCGCGACGCTGATGGTGTAGCTCCGCCCCGGCTTGAAGGGGCCGACGAGATCCACGTAGGAGGTGAGGTCGTCGTCTTCGCGCCAGGAGTCCCAGCGCAGCGGCACCGGCGGCGACACGCGGATGGCCGCGCGAAGGCTCTTGATCTTGACCGGATTCGACAGGCTGAGACCGATGGATCCGCCTGGGGCGCAGTCCTTGTGGGGCGTGTCGCGATCGCACGACAGTCTGTCCACCACCAGGGGCCCATAGGTGTGAAAGCGGAGCTGGTAGGCGTTGTCCGCGGATAGCGGCCCTTCCTGACTGGTGAGCCCCTTTTCGATCTCGACGCGTATCTCGCTGTGGATCGGCAACGGCGACGTGGGCACGAGCTCGAGGAGCTTGGTCTTCTGAGGGTCCTTGTGGCGCACGGAGAAAGCGATGGGCGCCGACTGCACGCCACGCACCGCGGACACGTGCGTCACACGACGGAGCGCTTCGGGATCGATCGGCTGGTTGAAGCGAAGCTCCACCGTGGTCTTGGGCTCGAGCCCGTTGGCGCCATCCCAAGGCGAAGAGCGCACGACGCGAGGTCGCGGCGTGGTGAAGGCGAAGCGATACGGCTTGCCCAGCGGCGAACCGTCCAGCGCCTTCGTGGAGCCGGGCACCTCCACGGAGATGCGCGTCGCCCCCGGCAAGTGGCCCCCGGCCGCCACGAACACCAAGGCGCGCGTCCCGACCCATTGCCAGCGTCCGGGCACGTCCGGCGTGAGCTTCACCGGCGGCGGCGCTTCGTCGCCGGCCAGGGACAGCTCCCGCAGCGCTCGGCTGAACACGAGGCTGATCTCGCTGCCCGCCGACGCCTCCCCTTCGGGCCCTGAATACACCACACGAAATGGTCCGTCGCTCTTGCCTCGGGCGTCCTCCGCGCCCAGCCCCAAGGTGCCCTGGGGCGAGACCGCCGGCATGGTGCTGCCTCCACGAATGCAGGCGGACAGCGCGCCGAGCAGTACCAACGCGACCCATCGCAGACGTGCTCGCGGATTTCCTCGGGTTCGACTCAAGACAGACCTCCGCGCGGCAGTCAGCAATGGCCGTGCCGCGAGCGCAACACGCTGTATTTCGAGCGATGATCGCTGCTGTGTGGGCCGCTTGCCGCGCCCTGCGGGCCTCCGGCCACAACGGTCGGCCTGTGCTATTCCACCCGACGGCATGCGCCCGCTCCGGATCTGGCTGTTCGCGCTGACCCTGACGGGGTCAGCCCTCGCCCAGCCGAGCGCGCGCTTCGACGACGTGCCCGCCACCCCTCCGCCGCCCAAGCAGCTCCCGAAGCCACCGGCGCACCACGAGTCGTGGGCCACCTCCGCCGCGCGCGAGCTCACCTCCCGCGCCGAGGCCCGCTGGCGGGTGGGCGACACGGGCAACGCCCTGCGCCTGTACACCGAAGCCGTGCGCATGGATCCCGGCTTCGGCCCGGCGTACTTGGGCCTGGGTACGCTACGAGAGGCCGTCGGCGATCTGAACGAAGCGCTCCGCGTCTACACCTTGGCCACGCGCGTGCGGGACGGCCGCGCGCTGGCCTTCGAACGGCGCGCGCTGCTCGAGAAGAAGCTCAACAACGAGCGGCAGGCCTTCGACGACCTGCAGGTCGCGGTCGATCTCGCCCCCGACGACATCTCCCGTCGCGAGCGGCTCGGTCGTTGGTACGTGGAGGGCCGAGCCTGGGGCGCCGCGCTGGCCGTGTGGCGCGGCGTGGTGGCCGAGCTCGAGAAGCGCTCCGACGCCGGCGCGGAGCTCGCCCGCGCTCGCGTGCAGGTGCGCGCTCTCACGCTGCTGGCTGCGGACGTGGACCCCGTCACGGGTCCCGGCTCGCGGGAGAGCTGGGTCCGCGCGAGCCTGTCGTCCATCGCCCAGCGCAGCTTCTGATCTTTTCGTTTGGATGTTGGTGCGGCGCGATGCCCGTCGCGCACGTCACTCCAAGTGCGTCTCGGCCACGGCGCGCACGTCCTTTGGCATCTCGGTGCTCTTCACTTGCGTCAGGTCCGTGCTCACCACGGTGTGCCGCACCTCCGCGGCCAGCACGCCGTCGCTCTCGCGAAGAAAGCGATAGCGGAGCTCCAGGCTGCGATTGCCGAGGCGCGCCACGGAAGCCTCCACCGCCACGGTGTCGCCGAAGCGCACCGGTGCGGAGAACTCGCTCTCCACTCGCACCGCGGGCAGGCCGATACGGCGAACGCCGATGAGCCCCGAGTACCCGCCCTCCAACGTGGCGAACAGCTGCTCCATGGCTTCGTGGGCCCAGGTCAGGAAGTGCGGAAAGAACACCAGTCCCGCAGCGTCGACCTCATGAAAATGCACCTGCCGGCGGTACGTGATCATCGCGCGGATCCTACCTGAGTCTGCGACCTGAACCCACACGGCAGCACACGCGTCGGGCTCGCGCAGCGCTTGCGCAAAGTTCCGTTTTGCTCGACACTTTCCACCATGCGCAGAGCTTTGTTGAGTGTGGCTTGCTTGGCTATCGCGGGATCGTTCTTCTACGGCTGCGGATCGTCGGGCAGCAGCGGGGGCGGCGGCGGCTCGAGCGCGGGCGGGGGCGCCGCGGGGGCGAACACCGGCGGCAGCGGCAACGCTTCCGGCAGCGGCGGCGCGTCCGGCGGCAACACCGGCGGCGCGGGGAACGCCGCGGGAGCCGGCGGCAGCGGCAACTCCGCGGGCACCGGGGGCGGGACCGGCGGCATCGAGGATGCCGGCATTCCGGACGTCACCTTCACCTACGACGGCCCCGTCGGCAGCGATGGCGGAGTGACGCAAGACTCGGCCTGCGCGGCCACCACGGCGCAAGCGGAACCGGTGGCCCTCGACATGTACATCATGCTCGACCAATCCGGCAGCATGGCGCCCGACTGCAACATCGGCGACACCACGGCGTCGAAGTGGTGCTACGCGATCAACGCGCTGAACGGCTTCTTCAACGCGCCGAGCTCCGTCGGCATGGGCGTCGCGCTGCAGTACTTCCCCATCACGGGGTATTCCTGCTCCACCAACGGCGGCACCTGCGCGACCCCGGCGGTGCCGCTCTCGATCCTTCCGAACAACATCACGGCGTTCCAGAACAGCCTCAACGCCCAGCCCGCCAGCGGCAGCAATACGCCCACGGAAGCAGGCATTCGCGGTCTCGTCGACTACACCGGCAAGAACGTGCAACCCGGTCGCGTGATGATCGGCGTGCTGATCACGGACGGCGCGCCCAACGGCTGCAACAGCGGCGCCGCGTACCTCGGCGGCTTGGTCCAAGCCCACTACAACGCCACCGGCATCCGCACCTTCGTGATCGGCATGACCGGCGCGACGTTCTCCACCCTGGAAACCATCGCCACCGCCGGCGGTGCCCAGGCCCACACGAACTACTGCAGCGGGGCCGGGCCCTGCCACTACTACAACGTGGGCAACGGCGATCCGCTGGCCTTCATCGCTGCGCTTCAGGCCATTCAGCAGTCCGCCATCGGCTGTCAGTACAACGTGCCCAAGGCCGAAGGCGGCGTGGTGGATCCGGACAAGGTCAACGTGCAGTACACGCCGGGCGGTGGCGGCGCGCCGCAGCCCATCACCAAGGTCTCGGATCAGGGTCAGTGCGGTCCGAGCGGCGGCTGGTACTACGACAACAACCTTTCGCCCACGACCATCAACCTGTGTGCCTCCACCTGCACCGCGGTGCAGAGCGACTCGCAGGCGAAGATCGACATCCTGCTCGGCTGCCTCGGCTCCTGAGCCGCGGCTACTCGGTGCGCCAGCTCGCGCCGGCGTCGTCCGAGAACAACAGCGAGTACGTCTGGCTCGGCTTGGGCGCGCCGCCGTACAGCAGCACGCGCTGGCCGACCACCAAGAGGCGGTCCGGGATCGGCACGTCCACCCGCACCTCGGAGTGCGCGGCGCGGTCGAAGGCCACGCTGTAGGGCGTCCAGGTACGGCCGTCGTCCCGCGACGACGTGACCCGCACGACGTCGTGCATGGGTACCGCCACGATGGTCACGCCGTCGAGGCGCGCCACGTCGAGGGGAAAGCGGGGCCGCGCCGTCGGTCCCCCGAACGTCGGCAGCGGCACGGTGCGGCAGCCGCTGCGGAACTTGCAGATGCGCAGCGCGACCTCGGGGCTCGACTCCACCTTCAGCGCCGCAGCCACCGCACGGTCGTCACAGCCCACGCCCACGATCTGCGCCTGGGCCTTGGCCAGTGGCGTGTGGCTCGGCGGGCCGTCGGGACCCTCGAAGCCGACCATCACGGTCTTGCCGTCGTCGTCGAGAGCGAAGGTGTAGGTGTGCTCACCCTCGGAGCAGCGCCCGGCAAAGCCGGCGGCGCCGCTCAGCGGCGCGGGGGACCAATTGATTCCGCCGTCCGCGCTCTTGTACACGCTCAGGTTCGCCCCGGCGCCCACGGCCAGCATCAGCGGGCCGCTCTCGGACTTCTGCACGGAGCGGTACCAAGCGCGCCACGCCGGTAGTCCGCGTCCGACGTTGGGGCGCGGCAGCTCCACCGGGTGCACCGCCTCGTGTGCACCGAGCGACGGCCGCACCAGGCGCGTGTAGCCCCCGCGAATGAACGGCCATGCTTCCTTGGCCATCAGCGCCAAGGGGCGCGTCGTCACCCGCAGGTCGTCCAGAGAGGCTTCGTTTCTTCCGCCTGCGGCGGCGCGATCCGCGGCCGCGCCGCCGTACTCCACGAAGCTCCACGCCGGCGTGCGATGCGCCTGCTCCACCTCGGAGGACCCGGTGAGCTCCCGCGCCGCCTTGGCGCAGTCGGAGAACGGCCGCTCTGCGGCGGGCGTCGAGATCAGCCGCCGTCGAACCAACACGCGGAACTCGCTGGGGTTGTCCCGGAGCAGCGAGGGTCCGGTGGGGCCCACCATGCACAGCGCGTAGTCCGCCAGCGCCGTCGCTCGAGAATGCAGCGTCCAGGCAGCGATGGCTCGCGGGTAGAGCCAGTAGCCCGTACCGAAGACCAGAGCCACGAGGAGCAGGGTTCGGATGCGAACCGGCGGCTTCGGCAGCTCGCGCGGCTCCACTTGGGCAGAGGCGACGGACATGGGCCCCGACCGTACCGATGTGTCGGTAACTGGCCCAGATTTCAGCTCGCGAGAGCGGCTTCCAGGTCGGCGAGGAGGTCGTCCGCGTCCTCGATGCCCACGCTGAGGCGAATCAGCCCGTCCCCGATGCCGGCGGCCCGCCGCACGTCCGCGGGAACGCTGGCAGCGGTGGTGGACGCCGGATGGGTGATCAGCGAGCGCACGTCCCCCAGGCTCACGGCGTGGCTGATGAGCTGGACTCGGTCCAGGACCCGGCGGCCGGCGTCCACGCCGCCGGTCAGCTCGAAGGACAACAGGCTGCCGAAGGCGCGCATCTGTCGCCGAGCCACGTCGTGCCCGGGATGGCTCTCGAGCCCCGGGTAGTGCACGCGGGCTACTCCGGAACGATGGCTCAGCGCGTCGGCGATGCGCGCGGCCGACGCGCAAGCCCGCTCTTGTCGCAAGGCAAAGGTGCTGAGGCCGCGGGCGACCAGAAACGCGTTGAAGGGAGACAGCACGCTGCCGAAGCTCTTGAGCGTGAGCTCGCGCACCCGGGCCACGCGCTCGGCGCTGCCCACGACCACGCCGCCGATGGCGTCCCCATGTCCGCCCAGCGCCTTGGTGAGGGAGTGGACGACGAGATCCACTCCCAGCGCCAGCGGCGTCTGGCAGTAGGGCGTCGCGAAGGTGTTGTCCGCCACCACCAGCGCGCCGCGCTCGCGGGCGAGAGCGACCACGGCTTCGATGTCGGTGATCGCGAGGTTCGGGTTCGCGGGCGTCTCGACGTACAGCACGCGCGTCTCGGGACGACACGCGCTGCGGTAGGCCGCCACGCTGGTGGCATCGACGAAGGTCGTCTCGATGCCGAGCTCTGGTAGCCGCTCCCGGAGTAGGCGCGCCGTCTCGCCATAACAAGCCAAGGGAGCCACCACGTGGTCCCCTGCTTTGGCCAGCGACAGGATCGCGCCGGACACCGCTGCCATCCCGCTGGCAGTGGCAGCGCCGGCTTCTGCTTCTTCGAGGGCGGCGACGCGCGCCTCGAGCTCACTGACGGTGGGGTTCCCCCAACGGCCGTAGATCAGGTGCTCGTTCTCGCCGCGAAAGGCGGCGGCAGCGACCTCCGCCGACTCGAAGGCGAAGGCGCTGGAGAGGACCAGCGGACAATCCAGAGCGCCGGACGCGTCACGACGCTCAGACGCATGAACGCTGAGCGTCGACAGACCGGGCTTCTTGCGAGCCACTCGGCTCAGGGCGCCTGATCGGTCTTTTGGCGCTTGCGGCGGCGACGAGCGGCCTCGCTCATCTTCTTGCGCCGCTTCACGGACGGCTTCATGTAGTGCCGGCGGCGCTTGAGCTCACGGAGGATGCCCTCCGCCGCCATCTTGCGCTTGAGGTGCTTGATGGCCCGCTCGATGCCCTTGTCTCCGACCTGGACCTCGAGAGGCTTACACTGAACTGCTTCGCTGGGATTGCTCACGGGGGGGCTGGATATGACAGAGCAGACCGCGCCTGGCAAGCCCGTTTCTCGGCCCCCGCTTTACAGCGCCCTCGGCCGCCCCCATTGTACCCGCGGCAGATGGCTCCGGACCCTCGCACCCAGCTCACCGCCGTGCGCGCCCCCCACGGCGCCAAAGACGTCACCCTCACCTTTGGTGACGGTCGCAACTACACGTATCCCAACGGTATTTTGCGAGGCTATTGCCCCTGCGCGGGGTGCCAGGGGCATGGCGGGGCGATCGTGTTCCAAGCCGGCAACAACGAGGAGCTGCGGGATATCACCCAGGTCGGCAACTACGCCCTGGGCCTGACCTGGGGCGACAGTCATTCGAGCGGCATCTACTCCTTCCGCTACCTCCGGACCCTGGGCGAGCTGCTCGAGGAGCACGGCACCGACGGCCTGCGAGAGCTGGGCGAATTGCCCCGCAAATGAAGGTCGCCATCGTCTCCACATCGTTTCCCTCGTCGCCGGAGGATCCGGCGGGGCATTTCGTGGAGGCGGAGGCACTGGAGCTCGCGGAGGAAGGTCACGACGTGACCGTGATCTGTCCTCAGGGTGTTGGTCCGCCGCGGTCACACCGCGGTCCCCTCACCCTGATCGAGCTGCCCGACGCGGGGGCCTTCGGTTGGCCCGGCGCCGTGGCGCGCCTTCGCGAGCGTCCCCTGCGCACGCTGGGCGCCACGCGCTTCGTCCTCGAGGCCCGGCGCGTGCTCGCAGATCTCTCGGGGATCGATCGCATCGTGGCCCACTGGCTCGTCCCCGCGGGTTGGCCCATTGCCATCGCGGGCAGCGCTCCCATCGAGGTCGTAGTGCACGGCACGGACGCGCGGCTCTTGTGCCGAGCGCCGGCGGCGTTTCGCGAGCACGTGCTGGCGTCGCTGATCCGCCGCAAGGCGACGTTCCGCTTCGTCTCACGAGAGCTGCTGCACGTGCTCGACGCGCACACGACCTTCGACCTCGCGCGCCACAGTCGCGTCGAGCCCTGCGCCCTGAGCCTCGACGGCGCTCCGACCCACGACCAAGCCCGCTTCGAGCTGGGGCTCGAAGCCCACGAGCGTGTGCTGGTGATCGCCGCCCGGCTGGTGGGCGACAAGCGCGTGGACGTCGCCCTGAGCGCGGCAACCCTGGTGCCCGATGCCCGTGTCATCGTCCTGGGCGACGGCCCGGAGCACGAGCGCCTGGCCGAAGCCTTCCCCGGCGCCGAGCTCCTCGGCCGTCTGCCTCGCTCCGCGGCCCTCACCTGGCTCGCCGCTGCGGACGTCGTGCTCAGCGCCTCGCGTCTGGAAGGCGCGCCCAGCGTGATCCGCGAAGCCCGCGCTCTGGGCACTCCCGTCGTGGCCACCCCCGCCGGCGATCTCTCCGGCTGGGCCGAAACCGACCCCGACCTCTGGCTCGTCCGTTAACCGCTCAGCAACTCACAACGCGCCCGCCGCGTCGTGGATTGCGTAGTCGTAGCTCAGCCGCGCGTGGGCACCAGCCTCCGAACGCGACAGCTCTCGTCGCCCCCGCTCCCGCCCCCTGCTCCCGCTCCCGCTCCCGCTCCTGCTCCTGCTCCTGCTCCTGCTCCCGCTCCTGCCCCTGCTCCCTGCTCCCTCCTGCTCCCGCTCCTGCTCCCGCTCCTGCTCCCTCCCGCTCCCGCTCCCGCTCCCGCTCCCGCTCCCGCTCCCGCTCCCGCTCCCGCTCCCGCGTTTGAGCGGGGCGCACCTCGACGGCGCGCCCCGCACGGTCGCCCCTTGGCAGCCGTTCATCTCGCATCGTCGCGCGCCCGAGAGTGCGCAAGACGATGCAACGTGCCGATGATCTTCTGCGAGCGATCCTCGAAGCCAGGCTCCAGCGGCGGCAGGTACCGAAGCCGGACGCTGACCTCGAGCGCCGCGTAGCTTTCGCGCATCTCGCCCAGCGCAATGGTGTACTTGGCGCTCTTGTTGCGGCCGCGCGCATCCATGCCTTCGGCGGTGTTGAGCACGACCGAGCGCGATGCCCGCCGAAGCTGCCGCGCGAGATCGGGATCGTGTCGTTCGATGCGCGGGATGAGCCTTGCGAGCTCTTCGAGCCAGTCCAGCATGTCCGAGTAGATTCTGAGCATTGCTCTCTCCGGGTTCTCCGCCCGCGCCCGCTGCGCGAGGGGTGTCCCACCCTCACCGGCGAGTCGCAGGCGGGGTCCAGGCTGGCTGCGTCAGCAGCCACCGGCGAAGCCGGCTTGGCCTGGACGCCGCCGAGCACGCCGGCCTGTCCACGCCGCGCCTCGAAGCGACGCGAACATTCAGCACAACGCGCCGAACCACACTGTTCCCCGGCGTCCCTGCCCCCCGCCCGAGCTCCCGCTCCGCTCCCCCCTTGCGTTTGAGCCCCACCTCGTCCGCCCCTTGCGCGCCTCCTGAGAATCGACGCGATGACATTCATCTTCGCACGAACGCGCCATCCAGCGGCGGCGCGAACACGTCCGAGTAGATTCTGCGCATCTGCCCAGCGCAATGGTGTACTGGCGCGTTCTTGTTGCCCGCGCCATCACTGCGCGAGGCGGTGTCCCGACCCTCATGCCGGCGAGTCGCAGGCGGGGTCGTTCGATGCGCGGGATGGCAGGCTGGCTGCGTTCAGCCAGTCCAGCATGCCACCTGGCATTGCTCTCTCCGCTTCTCCGCCCGCCCCACTGCGCGACGCCGCCGAGTCGCGCCGGTGGCTGCGTCAGCAGCCACCGGCGAGCGGCTTGGCCTGGACGCCGCCTGTCCAATCGCCCGCGCCTCGAAGCGACGACGCGGACATCCACCTCGCACAACGCGCCATCCAACCACGCGAACACGTCCGAGTAGATTCTGAGCATTGTGCTCTCCGGGTTCTCCGCCCGCGCCACTGCGCGAGGGTCCCACCCTCACCGGCGTGTCCCTCCCCGGTAGGCTCGGACAGCCCTGAGCGAAGCCCCCTGTCCAATCGCCCGCGCCTCGAAGCGACGCGAACATCCACCTCGCACAAAGCGCCGTTCCCCAGCGCCCCCCCCGAGCATTGTGCCCCCCGCTCGCGCATGAGCCACAGCGCGGATCCCTTCTCCGCCAACATCCTGAGCAGCCAGTACCACGTGTACCTGCTGCAAGCGCGTGGCGTCGTCTCCCGCGGCGGCGCGGCGTTCTGAGCCTGTTCCGCGCCTACCTACCGCCCGCATCCGCATCCGCGGTTCGCACCCGCATCCGCATCCGCACCCGCATCCGCCCCCGCAACGACGCGACGGGCATCGCGCCGTCCCAACCCCAAAACAAAAATCGACGTTCAGCCGGCGACTACCCTCGGCAAGAGCTCGGCAAAACTGCACGGCTCCGTGCGAGCGTCGAGCTGCGGCAAGATGATCTTGTCGAGGCCGAGCCGCACGGCCTTGGTGGAGCCGGGCAACGTGAACACCAAGGTCGTCTTGCACAGCGCGGCTTCGGCCCGGGACTGAATGGTGGACGCGCCGATGTCCGCATACGAGAGGTAGCGGAACAGCTCGCCAAATCCGGGGATCGGCTTGGTGACGAGGGGCGCAAGCGCTTCCGGCGTCACGTCCCGCGCGGTGATGCCGGTACCTCCCGTTGCGATCACGACCGCGATGTTCGGATCTTCGATCCACTCCACGAGCTGCGCGCGGAGCTTGTCGACGTCGTCGGGGAGCAACGCGCGACTGGCCACGACGTGCCCCGCCCCTTCGAGCGCTTCCACCAAGGTGCCACCGCTGGTGTCCGTCTCCAGCGTCCGAGTGTCACTGACGGTGAGAACGGCGATGCTGAGCGGGATGAACGTGCGGTCCGACGGCATGGGGGTCACATTAGAGCAGGCCAGGACGCAGGCAACCGATTTCCCGAGCGGCCGGAGGTGGCGGATTTGCTACCATCGCGCCGATGCAACCTCCCTGGCAGGCCGAGGCTCCGGCCCAAGACGTAGGGTATGCCCCAGGCCCTGGCTCGAGCCGCGGCGTCAGCGTGATCGACGCCGTCAAGGCGGTGTTCGAGGACCCGGAGTGGAAGCACAACGTGATGTTCGCGGTGATCTTCATGGTCATCCCGATCGCCGGCCCCATCGCCATGGCCGGCTGGTTTTGCGAGGCCCAGCAGCGCCTGGTGCGACGTCACCCCCAGCCCATCCCGTACATCGACTTCTCGGATTTCGGTGAGTACCTCCGGCGCGGGCTGACGGTGTTCCTGGTGCAGATCGTGATGACCATCCCGGTGCTGATCATCGTGTATGGCTTCATCGCCCTGGCGGCCGTTGGCACCGCCGGCGTGATCGCCGCCACGGACGAGCCCGCCATCGGCATCGCCGTCGGCGGCCTGCTCGGCTTGATCGCCTTGATGGTGATGCTCGGCGTCAGCGCCTTCGTAAACGCCGCCCAAACCCGCGCGGAGCTCACGGAGAATTTCAGCGAAGCCCTGAGCATGGGCAAGGTGTTCGCCTACGGCAAGGCCACCTTCTGGCGGGTGATGATCAAGAACTTCGCGTTCATGTTCGTGGCCGTGGGCATCGTGCTCTTGGGCATGATGCTCTGCTACGTCGGCATCTACCCCGCGGCGATCGTGCTGCAGATCGCAGCGATGCGGCTGCGCTTCATGATCTACGACGATTACCTCGCCCGCGGCGGCGAGCCGATCCCCGTGAAGCCGGCGCAGCTCTTGCCGTCGGAAGCTCGAGCCCAGGCGCAGGGGGCGTGGGCGGGCTGAAGCGCGGGCTCTTCGTCGTCGCCGCCCTCGCCGCTGCGTGCACGCGCTCGGCCAGCGGCCACGGTGAAGCCACACCGCCGCCGTCGAGCGCGCCGCCGGTCACGGCCTCGGCGCCGCCTTCGGCGTCGCTCACTCCTCCCGCACCGAAGCCACCGCTGCCCGTCGTGCATGGCGGCGGCAACACGGTGCGCTCCGAGCGCGGCGTCGTGGTCAGCGTGGAAAGCCAAGCCACCCGCGCCGGCGTGCGCATCTTGGAAGCGGGCGGCAACGCCGTGGACGCCGCCGTGGCCGTGGCCTACGCCCTGGCCGTCACCCACCCCAGCGCCGGCAACATCGGCGGCGGCGGCTTCATGTTGGTTCACCGCGTGGGCCAGCCCACCGTCGCCATCGACTTCCGAGAGACCGCGCCCGAAGCGCTCACGCGAGAGCGCTTCGATCAGATGATCGCCCACGATGCCATCGGTCCCGACGCCGCCGGCATTCCGGGCACCGTCGCCGGCCTCGAGCTGGCTCACGATCGCTTCGGGAAGCTCTCGCGCGAGGACGTCCTCGCCCCCGCCATCGAGCTGGCGGAGAAGGGCCACCGCATCGGCCACCGCGAGGGCCTCACCATTCGCTGGAGCTGGCCATCGATTAAAAGGAACCCTCCGCTCCGGGCGGTGTTCGGCGACGGCAAAGATCCGAAGAAAGCGGGCACGCGCCTGCGCCGCCCCGATCTGGCCAAGACGCTGCGCCGCATCGCGGAGCAGGGTCGCGACGGCTTCTATCAGGGCGAGACCGCCAAGAGGCTCATCGCCGGCCTGGGCAAGAACGCCCTGTGGCACGCGTCGGACCTCTCGGAGTACCGCGCCATCGAGCGCACGCCGCTGCGCTTTTCGTACCGCGGTCTCACGGTGGAGACGATGCCGCCGCCCTCCGCCGGAGGCCCCACGCTGGCCATGATCCTGAGCCAGCGCGCCGCTCTGAAAGCCTGGCAGAACGCCCGCGGCTCCGCCCTCGATCTGCATCTGTTCCTGGAGGCCAGCCGGCGCGCGCAGGCCGCGCGGCGCTTCGCCGTGGTGGATCCCGAACGCCTTCCGCCGGGCGAGCTCGCGCGCCGTATCGCCCTGTGGGAGAACGGCGCCGCGCTCCTCTCAGCGCACCCGATCGATCCAGAGCACGCCACGCCCTCCTCGGAGATCGATCCACGCTTCGCCGCCGCCATGCGCGAGCTCGAGCACACCACGCACCTGTCGGTGGTGGACGCAGACGGCAACGCCGTCAGCCTCACCACCACGCTCTCCGCGGGCTTCGGCGCCAAGATCATGCCCGCCGGCACCGGCGTGGTGCTCAACAATTCCGTCGCCTCCTTCGGCACCGCGGGCGACAACCTCCCCAAGGGCGGCGCCCGCACCGTGAGCTCCATGGCGCCCACGCTCCTGTTCCGCGACCAAGAGCTCGTCGCGGTGCTCGGCTCCCCCGGTGGCGACACCATTCCCAGCACCGTCGCCCAGGTGCTCATGAACTTGGTGGACGCCGGCATGACGCTCGACCGCGCCGTGAACGCCCCCCGCGTGCACCACGGTTTCGTTCCCGACGAAGCGCGCTACGAGCGCCAACGCCCGCCGCCCAAGGCGGTGCTCGACGACCTCGTGCGCCGCGGTCACACCCTCAGCAAGAAACGCATCCCGATGGGCGACGCCAACGACATCGTCCTCGCCGACGGCGCTGCCTTTGGCTACGCCGACCCGCGAGAAGGCGGCCTGGCCCTCGGCCCTTCGGAAACGAAGACTCCCTGAGCCTCGAGGCTCATCTGGATGTCGGGGCGGCGCGAGCCCGCTCTCAGTGCAGCGTGCCGGCGATGGAAAGCGTCGGAATGTAGACCTTGTCTTCTTCGTCCGGACCGCTGCCCGAGTACTTGAGGCTGGCGTAGAGGAAGCGAAACTCGGGGCCGATGCTCCATTGATCGGAGATCCAGAAGTCGTACCCCAGACCGATGCCGAAGGCAGGCCCCGTGGCGCTCTCGCTCTGGTAGGTGGTCCCGCCAGAGTCGTATTGGGAATTGCCCGAGGCGTATCCGACGTAGCCTTGGAGGTAGAACCCGCTCGTCGGATCGAAGTAGTACTGAATGAAGGGACCCACGGAGCTCACGTTCACGGTGGTGTTGCTCGTGCTCCGGCTCACGCCGTTGATCTCCACGTCCGGTTCGGCAAACGCGTGCCCGAGCAGCATGCCACCGATCACGAGCCCCGGCGCCGGAGT
Source organism: Polyangiaceae bacterium (assembly GCA_020633235.1). Taxonomy (NCBI): domain Bacteria; kingdom Pseudomonadati; phylum Myxococcota; order Polyangiales; family Polyangiaceae; species Polyangiaceae bacterium. The sequence goes on from JACKEA010000002.1 coordinate 590,222, forward strand.
CCCGCCGATCGCGAGCTGAAACACGGCACCGTTGCCCTTGATCTTTTCATCTTGGTTGGTTTCCGTGAGCGTCGACTCGAGATTCAGGTGCGCGTATCCGAGGGCGAGGCGCAGATAGAACCCATCGTGCTCGTGCACGCCCTCCGGAGGCGGAGGCGGTGGCGCCGGGGGCGGCGCGTAGTACGCCGGCTGCTGCGGAGGAGGATAGGCGCCGGGCTGCGCCGGATAACCGGGCTGCGCCGGATAACCGGGCTGCGCCGGATAGCCGGGCTGCGCCGTCCCCGCGGGCGGCGGCGGTGGCGGCGGTGGCGGCGGGACCGGCGGCGGAGCGGCCTCCGGAGGAGCTGCAGAGGGAGCGGCCGTTGGCTCGGCAGGCGCAGGCTCGCCTTGCGCGCTTGCTGCCGAAGTGATCGTCAACGTCACGCCGATGCCCAGCAACGAAACCAAACCTAGCTTGCGCATCTGAACCGCCTTTGAGACGGGAGGCTCTCCCGAATCCGCTCCGGGGGTCAATGACGATGGCTGGGACGCGGGCTCACTCCAAGAGCTCCGCGCGCCGTTCGAGCAGCTTCTTCCGCTCGTCCGCCGTCACGCTGGGGTACTTGAGCCCCATGCTCTTGAGCGTGCGCACGACGATGTCCGCCACCACGCGTCGCATGAAGGGCTTGTCGTCCGCCGGGATCGAGTACCACGGCGCCCACGGCCGGCTCGTCTGGTTGAGGGCCTCCTCGTAGGCATCCATGTACGCGTCCCAGTGCTTGCGCTCTTCCACGTCCGTCGCGGAAAACTTCCAGTTGGCTTCCGGATCGTCGATGCGATCCAGAAACCGCTGACGCTGCTCGTCCCGAGATACGTTGAGCCAGAACTTCAGCACGCGGGTGCCGTTGTCGACCCAGTGCTTCTCGATCGAGCGAATGGAGTCGTAGCGCTGCTTCCACAGCTTCTTCTCGTCGATCGGCTCGGGCAGCTTCTGATAGCGGAGGAACTCCGGGTGCACGCGCACCACGAGCACCTCTTCGTAGTGGCTACGGTTGAAGATGCCGATGCGCCCGCGCTCGGGAAGGGCGCGGTAGATGCGCCACATGAAGTCGTGATCCAGGGCTTCTTCCGACGGCTTCTTGAAGCTGTACACCTGGCACCCGGCGGGGTTCACGCCGCTCATCACCGCGCGGATGGTGCCGTCCTTGCCGGCCGCGTCCATGGCCTGGAACACGAGCAAGAGAGAGTAGCGATCGTGCGCGTAGAGCTGCTGTTGCAGCTCCCGCATCTGCTTGATCTGTTTCTTCAGCTGCTTCTTGTTCTGGTGCTTGTCCGCCATGCTCTTGGGCGGCTGGGTCTTGGCCTTGTCCACCCGAAAGCTGCCGTCGAAGGGCACCAGGTACGGGCTTTCCACGGGTTCGTGCTTCGCCATGCGGGTCACAGTACTGAGCCGCCCCGCGACTCACAATCCTTCGCTTTGCAGGCGAAGGTCGGCCGCGGCGCGGAGCCAGCGCGCCGCACCGACATTCAGCTGCTCGGGGAAGCTCTCGGGGCGTGTGCTTGACGCCGATTCGGGAGAGTGCGACCGGCAAGGCATGCGCCGGTTGGAACAGGCAGCCTGGATCGCCCTCGCGGCCCTCGGCATCGCGCTCCCCATGGCGTGCGGCTCTCGAACCGGGTTGCCCGATCGCGCCTCCGCGGACGCCAGCACCGGGCAGGACGCGGGCTTCGATCACAGCGTGCCCCCGGTGGATGCCTCCGAGGATCAGGACGCCGCGGACGCCGACGACGGCGACGGCAACGTCGTGTTCAAGGACGTGAAGTTCGACGGCCTCGCGCCCTGCGATCCCAACGCCCTGTTCGTGTACCTGGTGACGGAGGAGTCGACACTCTATCGCTACGATCCGAGCAAGGGCACGCTGTTCAACGTGGGCAAGCTCGACTGCCCCACCAACGGCTCGCCGTTCTCCATGGGCGTGAGCCGCTCGGGCATCGCCTACATCCTGCATCGGCCGCTGTCGCCCACGGGCTCGAACCCACCCGGGCAGCTGTACGCCGCCAGCGTGGAGACGGCCGCCTGCGTGGCCACCGAGTTCGTCCCGGGCCAGCAGGGCTTCGGCCTGTTCGGAATGGGCTTCGCGCTGGACGACGACGGCATGGGAGAGACGCTGTACGTGGCAGCCGGCAGTCAACCGGCGAATCAGGTCAACGGTCTCGGCAGCATCGACCTGACGACCTACGGCCTCGATTTCGTCGGCCCCTTCATAGCGGCGCCGGGCGACCGCATGGAGCTCACCAGCTCCGACGACGGCAGTCTGTACGGCTACTTCGTGGACTCGAACAGCACCGGCGGTGGCTCGGTGGTGAGCATCGACAAGCACACCGGCGCCATCCTCGACGTGGTGCCGGTCTCGGTGCAGGGCGACGCCAGCGCCTTCGCCTTCGCCTATTGGGGCGGGGACTTCTACATCTTCACGGCGCCGTTGAACGGCAAGACCACCATCACCCGCTACCGACCGACGGACGGCACGCTGAAGGTGGTCGGCAGCGTGCCCCAGGCCGTGGTGGGCGCCGGCGTCTCCACCTGTACGCCCAGCAAGAGCTGACATGGCGCGGGAGCACGGGACGCGGCGCATCGAGCCGCCGCTTCCCGTCAGCCTCGACCACACGCTGGATCAGCTCTGGCGGCGCGGGTCGGACCCTTGTACCGGCAGAGACCCCGACGGCAGTTGGTGGCGCACGCTGCGCACGCCGAGCGGCGCCGCGACGCTGCGACTCGCCGCGGACGACGGCGGCGTGTCGGCGGAAGCTTGGGGGCCGGGGGCCGAGCAGGCGCTGGAGCTGGCGCCGGAGATCATCGGCGCCAGCGACGACATCACGGGCTTCCACCCGACGGGCGTCCTCGCCGAGATCCATCGGCGCCATCCGGGCGCGCGCATCGTGAAGACCCACGCCGTGTGGCACGCCACCCTGCTCGCGGTCCTCGAGCAGAAGGTCGCCGGAAAGGAGGCCCTGGCCGCCTACGTCGGGATCTGTCGCGCGTGGTCGGAGCCCAGCCCCGGCCCGCGGCCGATGCTGCTCCCGCCGGCGGCGGAGGTGATCGCCGAGCTACCCTATTTCGAGCTGTCCCGCTTCGGGGTCGAGCGTCGCCGGAGCGAGACCCTCCGGCGCCTCGCGGCGCGCGCGCGGGAGCTCGAGGCCCTCGGGTTGCGCGACGCGCGGGCGTATCTGGAACGCTTTCCCGGCGTGGGGCCGTGGACCAGCGCGGAGATCGCCCGGGTCGCCCTGGGTGACGCCGACGCGCTCTCCGTCGGCGACTACAATCTGCCGCACCTGGTGGCGGTGAACCTCACCGGCGAGCCCCGCGGCGACGACGCGCAGATGCTCGCCCTGCTGGCGCCCTACGCCGGACATCGCGGCCGCGCGCAACGGCTGCTGGAAGTGGGCGGTCGCCCGGCGCCGCGCTTCGGCCCGCGACGCCGGCTCCGAAGCTGGCACCGCTAACGCCGGCCGGGGGCGTAGGTGCTGCAGCGGATGGCGTCGAAGGTGTCGTACCGGATGTCCGCCACGTCCAGCGAGGTGCCGGAGGCCGCGGCGTCGATCTCGAGCTCCACCACGAAGCCGTCGAAGGTCCCGCCTCCGTTGATCGAAGCATCCGGCACGAAGGTGCCGACGCGCACCCAGTCGTAGCTCCGGGGCACGATGGTGGTCCGTTCGTCGATCACGGTGCGGGTGCAGCTGCCGTTCGTGCAGTCCTCCCGCAGCAGGCGCGCATGGAGGGTGCCGTGACCTTCCGCCAGCACCTCCGCGTCGAAGGAGTCCTGCGTCGGATCGCTGAAGGTGGGCAGCGGAATGTCGAGCTTGGCCGGGCCCGGCCCCAGCTGATAGCCGATGCTGTCACCGGTGAGGCCCGTGACCTGCTGGGCGGCGCCGCTGGTCTCGCACTCGCCGCCGCCACAGGCGTCGTCGAGCAGCCGGGTCTGACTCTCCACGTTCGAAGAGCAGGCTCCGGCGGCCGCGAGCCCCAGGGTGAGGATGGCCAAACGGCCGCGAAGGCTAGCCATTGAACACTCCCGTGAAGGTGAAGAAAGTACCGCCTAGATCGTAGCGCCGCCCGACGTCCCCGGGCGGATCCACCCGACAGCGGAGCAGCACGAGGCTCATCCCAACGTGCGCGTCGGGGAACAACAGGGACGCCGCACCGCCCCACAAGAAGCCGGATTGCGACTTGGAAGACCCTCCGCCGGCGAAGTCGAGAGAGCCCCAACCGATGCCCAAGCGCGGCGCAATCACACCCACGATGGGCGCGTCTCCCGCGAGCACCAGGGGGACCTCGCCGCCGGCGTAGAAGTCTTCGACGTTGAGCTCCGGTCCTCCCTGGTCCGGGGTGGAGCCACCGTCCGCGTAGCCGCCGAAGGCGCCCACGCCGAGGAAGGGCGACGGCAGGTAGTCGAAGCTGCCTCCGAGATAGAACATGGTGCCGATGGAGTAGCCGTCGGCCTCGATCAGATCCTTCTGCTCGCTGCCCGCCGAACCGCCGAGACCGATGTCGAGACGCACCAACCACTGCATCGGTTCCCGCGGCTCCTTCGCCCGCGGCGCTGCGGGGGCCGGCCCCGGATCGCGAGGCGCCGGATAGGGACCGTAGGCGGGCGCCGGGTAGTAACCGGGCGGTGGCTGGCCGTAGCCGTAGGCAGGCGGCGGCGCAGCAGCCGGCGGCGCAGCAGCCGGCGGCGGAGTTGGAGCAGGAGCGGGTGCTGGCGGCGCGGCCGTCGTCGCGGTCGGCGCAGCATCCACCGCTGGCCCATCGGGCGGCGGTGGCGCCGAGGTGGGCGCCGCCAAGGTCAGGAGCAGAGCCCAGCTCACGAGCAATGCCCCTGACTTTGGTGACAGCCTGTGCGGTTTCCGCCACAGCGCGTTTTGCGCGCGATCATCGAGCGTTTCTCCTGGTCTCGCTGCATCCCTCTGGCCTCCGGTGTCGGGCCGCCACGGAGTGCAAACCCGGTGCCAGACGCGCTACGCTCGTGAGCGTATCATGACTGCTTCTGCCGAGCGTTTGATCGAGACCATCCGCACTTCGATCATCGGAGACGACCAAGTGCTGGACGGTCCCTTCGGACCGCGCCGCGTGACCTACGCCGACTACACCGCGTCCGGGCGATCGCTGTCCTTCATCGAGGACTTCATTCGCAACGAGGTGTTACCGCGGTATGCCAACACCCATACCGAATCCAGCGGCACGGGGCTGCAGACCACGCGCTTTCGCGAGGACGCGCGGGAGATCATCCGGCGCTCCGTGGGCGGGGACGAGCGGGACGTGGTCATCTTCTGCGGCTCCGGAGCCACCAGCGCGATCAACAAGCTGATCGACGTGATGAACCTGCGGCTGCCCCGGGAGCTCGACGATCGCTACCGGCTGCTGGAGCAGATCCCGCCGGAAGAGCGCCCGGTGGTGTTCATCGGCCCTTACGAGCATCACTCCAACGAGCTGCCCTGGCGCGAATCGATCGCGGAGCTGGTCACCATTCCGGAGGATTCCGATGGTCGCATCGACCTCGACATCCTCGAGCGCGAGCTGTCCCGCTACGGGGATCGTCCGCTCAAGATCGGGAGCTTCTCCGCCGCTTCCAACGTGACCGGCATCGGCTCCGACACCCGCGGCATCGCCCGCTTGCTGCACGCCCACGGCGCGCTGTCCTTCTGGGACTTCGCGGCGGCCGGGCCCTACGTGAAGATCGAGATGAACATGCAGGACGAGGGGCCCGACGGCCACCTCGTGTACAAGGACGCCGTCTTCCTCTCGCCGCACAAGTTCATCGGTGGGCCCGGCACCCCCGGCGTGCTGGTGGCCAAGAAGAAGCTGTTCCGAAACCGCGTGCCCTCGCTGCCGGGCGGCGGCACCGTCGCCTACGTCAATCCCAAGGAGCACCGCTATCTGGACGACCCCGAGGTGCGCGAAGAGGGCGGCACGCCGGACATCGTCGGCGCCATCCGCGCGGGTCTCGTGTTCCAGCTCAAGGATGCCGTGGGCCACGACGCCATCCGCGCCCACGAGAAGGACTTCATCGATCGCGCCATCCAGAGTTGGTCCGAGAACGAGCACTTGGAGATCCTCGGCAACAACAAACTGTGGCGCCTTTCGATCGTGTCCTTCGTGGTGCGCCACGGCACCGGGTACTTGCACCACGACTACGTCGCCGCGCTGCTGAACGATCTATTCGGCATCCAGGCGCGGGCCGGTTGTTCCTGTGCAGGCCCCTACGGCCACCGTTTGCTGGGCATCGATCTCGAGACCAGCCGGGAGTTCGAACGCGAGATCGTGCTCGGCTGTGAAGGGATCAAGCCCGGCTGGGTGCGAGTGAACTTCAACTACTTCCTGTCGGAGAGCGTGTTCCAGTTCGTGCTGCGCGCGGTGCACATGGTGGCGAAGGAGGGCTACAAGCTGTTGCCGCTGTACAGCTTCGATCGCGCCACCGGCAAGTGGCGCCACCGTCAGGGTCGGCCGGAGCCGCCGTTGCGGCTGACGGACGTGAGCTACCAGGGTGGCAAGATGGAATACCGCTCGCGCCACGCCACGGAACCGGAGTGGGCCCTCGACGGCTACCTGACGGAAGCGCAGAAGCTGTTCGACGGCGCCGCGGACCAGGTCCGCGACCTCACCCTGGAGGACACGCCGTTGTCTCCGGATTTCGAGCACTTGCGCTGGTTCCCGCTGCCGGCCGAGGTGGCCGCGGAGCTGTCGGGCGAGGCGCCCAACGAGCCCCGCAAGAATCCGCTCCACGTCCGCTGAGAGAAAGCGGGAAGAGTCGGCCTGCGAAGGGCGTATAGCGGCGCGATGAACCAGTACCCCGCCCCCCAGCAGCAGCAGTATGCGCCCGCCCCGCAGCAGCAGTACGCAGCCGCCCCCGCCGGCATGGCGGCCCCCGCGCGGCAGCCGAAGCGCAACATCTTCATGATCCTGGGCGGCGGGTTCCTGCTGCTGATCTCCCTCGGCGTCGGCTCCGTGTTCGCGATGAACGCGTATCAGTACGCCACCGTCGCCGATCGTTGGGCCTCGGACTCACGCCTCTCCCCCATGGCCCGCGAGCTCGGCGTGCGCATCGTGCAGCGCGCCGCCATGCGCCGGATGATGATCTTCGGGCCCGTCAGCGGCGTGTTCGGTCTGGCCGGGTTGGTGGTCGCCGGTCTCGGCCTGCGCAAGAAGTAGCCCGCCGCCTGTTTCCATTTTGGTGTTGGTGCGGCGCGGAAACGGAGCTTCCGCGCCGGACCGACAATCAGAAGATCCCAGAAAGCGACAAGGACGCTCGCTCTTTGTCGACCTCCGGCGTCACGCGGACGGGCGTGTCGTGGAGCGCGGGGATCAAGGTACCAATGGACGCGCCCACCAGCGCGCCGGCCACCACGTCGCTCGGGAAGTGCTTGCCCGCCTTGACGCGGGAGATGCCGACGGTGGTGGCGACGGCGGTGCCCACGCCGAACACGGCCCAGGTGTAAGCGGAGCCGTGGTGACGCCGCTCCACCGTCCAGAACAACGACGTGGACAGAGCAAAGGACGCCGTGGTGTGGCCGCTGATGAACGAGAGCGCACCGTCCGGGCTCTTGCGCACGCTTTCCGGTGCCGAGGTTCCGTACACGAAGGGGCGAGCGCGGCTGGTGCTGAGGGTGGCCAGGGCCGAGAGCGCGACGGCGGTGACGGTGGACTCGTAGACGACGACCGAGTCGTTGAGCGCACTGAGAAAGCCTTCGTCCGCGCTGAGCAGGGGGATGGGCGCGACGAGCAGCACACCCGCGCCCAGGTCGCTCACGGTGTTCCAACGCGGCTCGTAGGTGCCCGCGTACGGGCGGTCCCAAGCGGCGAGGTCGCTCTTGTCACAGCCTTCGGGTGTGGTCGTGCAGTACGCGGGCGCCGAGCCCTTCGCCGTACGGAAGCTGCGACCCAGGGACAGCACTCCAGCGCTCACGAGCAGTGGTACGTCGAGCTGCCAGTACAGCTGATACGCGCGCTTGGGGGGCGCTTCCGGCTCGGGAACCACGGGGGTGAGCGGTGACGCGGGCACGACGTCCTCTCCACCTTCGTGGTGGGGCTCGGGGGGAATGGAGCCGAGCTCGGGAGGGACGGACTTGGCACGGTCAGGATGGACTTTCTCGACGGCGCCGGCTGGGCTGGTGAGCACGAGCGCAGCAACGAGGGCACCGAATGACACACGTAAAAAGGGCACGAAGTCGTCTTCAGCAAGTCACGTTCCGAAACGAAAGCGGCAGAAATGCGCTGTGCGGCGTCCAGTGCTCGGGTCGTTTCGCCACGACGAGCGCTGACGCCCGGGCAAGGGCGCACGTGGATCGAGAATTGCTGAGAGCGCTCAGCAGGAGGCAACGATGAAAGTGAAGAGCCTGATGACCCATCACGTTCACACGTGCACGCCGGAGGACACCTTGGCGCACGCGGCGAAGCTGATGTGGGATCACGACGTCGGATCCATCGTGGTCGTCGACGCGGAAGGCCGTGCCATCGCGATGATCACGGACCGGGACGCGTGCATGGCGGCCTACACCCAGGGTGTCCGGCTGGCCGACGTGGACGTCGCCATGGCCATGAGCCGAGACATCGTCACCTGTACGCCGGATACGTCGGTGTCGGAGGTGGAGACCATGATGCGGAACGCGCAGCTGCGCCGCATTCCCGTCGTCGGCTACGGTGACGAGCTGGTCGGCATCGTGACGCTGGGTGATCTCGCGCGCCACTCGCAGGAAAGGACGTTGGCGATGGCACTGGAAAGCCCGGCGCTGAGCCGTACCTTCGCCGGCATCGTCAGTCCCCGTCCGAGCTGACGGCGAGTCTTGCGCAGCGCCCGCCCAGCGCCGCAACCGTTGCGACCCGCGATAGCCGTCTTAAGCTGACGGTGGCATGACCATTCGCAACGGGTTTTCCACCGTCACCCCGTATCTCGTCACCGACGACCTCGACGGTCTGCTCGCGTTCATGCGGCACGCCCTCGGCGCGGAGGAGACGCTGCGCGCGCGTGGCAGCGGCGGCGGCGTCCACGTGGAGTTACGGGTCGGTGACTCGATGCTGATGGTGGGCGGCGCCAGCCGTCGCACGAGCGCCATGCTGTTTCTGTACGTCGACGATCCCGATGCGTGGCACGCGCGCGCTCTCCAGGCGGGCGCGACGTCGACCATGGCTCCGGCGGACACGACGGACGGCGAGCGGCGCGCCGGGGTGAAGGACGCCTTTGGCAACGACTGGTGGTTTGGTCGCCCGCAGTGAGCCAAGGGCGGGAACGCACCTGCCAACGCGCAACCCCTGAGCCACTGACGTTGCTCACGTCCTGACGACGACGGCTCACGGATGTGGAAATGCGAGCGTGATCGGACGCGCGCGAGTTTCCGCGGCGGACCGACAATAAATCGAACCCCTCCCCCTCTTGCGAGGAGGAGGGGCTCTCAACATACCAACGGAGGCTCGGAGGAAGTCTCTAATGGCTCAGCCAGAACCGCGTCGTTGGAACGCCGGAGTGTCCCAATCGTCGTGGTCGAGGCTGGAGGGGAAGGTGATGCGGTCGCGGACGGCCGGCAGCGCGGAGGAGTTGGCTCCCGCTTGCAGACTGGCGGCCAGAGCCGCCGGGCGACGCGTGGAGTAGGCCGGCGCGCTCTCGCGCTCCGGGCTCTTGCTGGTGAGGGCGGCGCGAGACGGCGGCGCGCTGGCGAAACCCTCGCGCAGAGCGTCGCGACGCGTGCCCTGCGGCACGGTGCGGGGCGCCTCGCGGGGGACCTCCACCGGGATCTCCTCGCCCAAGGCCTCGAAGCCCGTGGCGATGACGGTGACCTTGATGGCGTCGCCCATGGTCTCGTCGATGCTCGCGCCGAAGATGATGTTGGCGTCCTCGTGCGCCTGCTCCTGGATCAGCGAAGCCGCTTCCTGGATCTCGCGCATCTTCATGTCGGGCCCGCCCACCACGTTGATGAGCACGCCAGTGGCGCCCTCCACGCTGATGTTGTCGAGCAACGGCGAGGTGATGGCGTGCTCGGCGGCCAACCGCGCGCGGCCTTCGCCCTTGGCGCAGCCGGTGCCCATCAGCGCGCGGCCCATGCAGGCCATGACCGTGCGCACGTCGGCGAAGTCGACGTTGACGATGCCGTCCAGCGTGATGAGATCACTGATGCCGCGGACGGCTTGGTACAGGACCTCGTCGGCCTTGCGGAAGGCGTCCACGAAGGTGAGCTCGTCGTCCGCCAACGTCATCAGCTTCTCGTTGGGGATGGTGATGAGCGTGTCGACGTGCTCCGCGAGCATCGACAGGCCCTGATCGGCGCGCCGGGAACGCTGGCGTCCCTCGAAGATGAAGGGCTTGGTCACTACGCCCACCGTGAGCGCGCCCTCTTCCCGAGCGAGCTGAGCGATGACCGGCGCGGCTCCGGTCCCCGTGCCGCCACCCATGCCGGCGGTCACGAACACCATGTCGGCACCGGAGATGGCTTCCTTCAGCCGGGTCACGTCCTCGAGCGCCGCCTTGCGGCCGCGCTCGGGGTCGGCGCCAGCACCGAGGCCGCGGGTGACGCTGCCCCCGATGGGGATCTTCACCGCGGCGGCGTTGGCGTTGAGCGCCTGCGCGTCGGTGTTCACGGTGATGAACTCCACGCCCTCCAAGCCGAAGTGGATCATCGTGTTGATGGCATTGCCGCCAGAACCACCCACACCTACGACCTTGATCTTGGCCTGATACGTCTGGGTCTCGTCGGCAAATTCGATCGAGAAACTCATTGTTCGCCTTCCTCCCGGGTACGGCTACGCCGCATTCCGTTGTCTCGTGCCATCAGTCCCGGGGCTGCCTCTTCCCCTGAGTGGGACCGATTGGACTCTCTTCGTTACTCCGTTGGTCTCTTCAAACTCCTGCGAGCTCGCCTCAGAACGCTGCCCGAAGCCAGCTCCAGAATCCGCTCTTGCGAGGGGCGCTGCCCTCGTCCACCTCGGCCACCACCGGCGCGGGAGCCACGTGCTCGCCACGCGCGTAGGCGTCCGCCAGGTGCTGCGCGCCGTAGCGCACCAGGCCCACGCCGGTCGCGTACTGCGGGCCCTGCACCAGCTGCACGATGCCCTTCACCCCGATGGGGAAGCCCAGACGCACCGGCATGCCGAGCACTTCTTCCGCGCACTCGATCATGCCTTCCATCAGCGCCGCGCCGCCGGTCAGCACGCAGCCGGAGCTCACCTGCTCCAAGAGACCCGTCTCCTCGATGCGGCGGCGGGCCTCGCTGAAGATCTCTTCCACGCGCGGCTCGATGATGTCGGACAGCAGCCGGCGGGCGACCCGGCGCGGCGCGTGGCCGCCGACGCCCGGCACCTCGATCTCTTCGTCGTCGGAGATCATGCGCCCCAGCGCGCAGCCGTAGTTTCGCTTCAGGCGCTCGGCCTCCGCCATGGGCGTGCGGAGCCCGGCCGCCACGTCGCTGGTGATGTTGTTGCCGCCCGCCGGGATCACGCTGGTGTGCGCGATGCCGCCGTCCGCGTACAGCATCAGGTCCGTGGTGCCGCCGCCGATGTCGATGACGGCCACGCCGATTTCCTTTTCGTCCTCGCTGAGCACGGCGTCCGCGCTGGCCAGCGGCTCGAGCACCACGTCCGCCACGGAGAGTCCGCAGCGCTCCACGCAGCGAACCACGTTCTGGATCGGGCTGGTGGCCGCGGTCACCAGGTTGACGCGGGCCTGCAGGCGCACGCCGCTCATGCCGATGGGATCGCGAATGCCGTCCTGATTGTCGACCACGTACTCCCGCGGCAGCGCGTGGAGGATCATGCGGTCGGCGTCCACCGGAATGGCGCGGGCGCCCTCGAGCACGCGCTCGAGATCCATCTGGGTCACCTCGCGGCCGCTGATGGCGCACACGCCGTCGGAGTGAAGGCTGCGGATGTGGCTTCCGGCGACGCCGGCGTACACCGTGCGGATCTCCACGCCGGCCATGGTCTGCGCCGCGTCGATCGCCTCGCGAATGGACCGCACCGTCCACTCGATGTTGCTGACCACGCCTTTGCGCAGGCCGCGGCACGGGACGTTCCCGACACCGAGGATGGTGATCCCGTCGGAGTCCACCTCGCCCACCACGGCCGAAACCTTGGTGGTCCCGAGGTCGAGACCGACGATGATCTCCGGATTTTCGAGGGCGTGGCGAGTCATCGTTGAGTGGCTCCTCCTGGCCGCTTGGGGGACCCCTCGGGGGGTACGGCCGAAGTGGTCTCGACGCTGCCATGCACCCGATTTCGGGGCCAAATTTTCACGTGCGTTTCCGGGCTCATCGCATCCTCACCACCACCCGCTCGGGATGCGCTTCGCTGTCCAAGAAAATGATGCCCGGTACCCGCCCCTTGTGGGCCAGGCGGCCGATCACCCGCTCCGCCATCAGCATCTTCTTGCGCCAGGGTCCTTTGCCCAGATGCATCGTGATCGCGCTCTTGCCCGCGGTGAGCACGGCGTCCCCTCCGTCCGTCAGATGGACCTCCTGAGCGGGGTACGTCTTGCTCACGGTGATGCGCTCCCACTGGCGCAGGATCTCCAGGGCAATCCCGATGTGCTCCACCTCGCGCTTGCGGTCCCGCGCCAGCTCCTCCCCGGAGACGCCGGTGACGACGGGGAGGTCGAAGGGGTCGCCCTCTTCCAGGCGCTTGAACGGCTCCCCGCCGCGGGTCACCAGGTACATCTGGTCGCCGATGGCGGCGATCGCCGTGGCCTCGCGCTCGGACAGCTCCACCTTGAGCGTGCTCGGGAGCTCCCGCGCGATCTTCACTTCCTTGATCCACGGATCTTCCAGGACGCGACGCTCCGCCGCGGCGGTGTCGAGCTTGAAGATGTTGTCGCCGGGCTTCACGCCGGCCAGCGTCGCCACCTGCTCGTCGGTGAGCCGTCGGCTACCCTCGACATCGAGCTTCTTGATGGCGAAGCGCGGCGTGGTGAGGGCGTAGCGGTGCGCTCCCCAGGCCACGGCGCCGGAGACCGCGATCACCAACAAAATGCCGGCTCCCAGCTTGGTGAGGGACCACAGCGCTCGAAAGAAACCGGGCTCGCCGCCGTGCTTCGGCGGCTCGCTCTGACCGGGAACGAAGGGCTCTTCGGCCGGGGCCGAAACGTGAGCGCCGTGTCGAGGCTTCTGCTTCATGGAGTCCCTCCCGTGATGTGCTGCTTCACGTCCTCTAGAACGCGATTGATGTCGCCGGCGCCGAGGGCGATCACCACGTCGCCGGGGCTCGAAAGCTCCGCGAGGCGCCGCGCCACGGCGGACTTGTCGGCGATGAACTCCACGGAGTGGTGGCCGTGCTCCGAAATGCTCTTGGCCAGGTGCTCGGCCGTGATGCCTTCGATGGGGGCTTCCCCGGCGGGGTAGATGTCCGTGAGGACGAGCTCGTCCGCACCGTTGAAGGCCAGCGAAAACTCGTCGAACAGATGCTGCGTTCGCGAGTAACGGTGCGGCTGAAACGCGACGATCACGCGGCCGTCGAAAGCACGTCGCGCGGCCTCCAGCGTGGCGCGGATCTCCGCCGGGTGGTGGCCGTAGTCGTCCACCAGGGTGACGCCGTTCTCCACCGCCACGATGGAGAACCGCCGCGCGACGCCGTGGAAGGTCGCCAGCGCGTCCTTCATCACGTCCAGCGGCACCTCGAGCTCGTCGGCAACGGCGATGGCCGCCAGGCAGTTCTGCACGTTGTGCTGACCCGGCATTCGGATCGAGAACTCCCCCAGGGTCTGGCCGCGGCCGTAGGCCACGAAGTGCGTGACCACGCCGGCGCTCTTCACCGCACGGGCGTGGTAGTCCGCTTGCGGCGACAGGCCGTAGGTGACGTGGCGGCGTCGCACCCGGGGCAGCAGCTCCTGCACGTCCGGGTGATCCAGGCACAGCACGGCCAGGCCGTAGAACGGCACCTTCTCGATGAACTCCACGAAGGCGTCCTTGAGCACGTCGTGGCTGCCGTAGAAGTCGAGGTGCTCGGGATCGATGTTGGTGACGACGGCGATGGTGGGCGTCAGCCGCAAGAAGCTGCCGTCGCTCTCGTCCGCCTCGGCCACCAGCATGTCCCCCTCCCCGAGCCGCGCGTTGCTGCCCAAGGCTTCCATGCGGCCCCCGACCACCACCGTGGGGTCGAAGCCCGCGGCTCGCAGCACGGTGGCCACCAAGGACGTGGTCGTGGTCTTGCCATGAGAGCCGGCAATGCCGACGCCGTACTTCACGCGCATCAGCTCCGCGAGCATCTCCGCCCGCGTGATGACCGGCATGCCCAAGGCGTTCGCCTCGAGCATCTCCGGATTCTGCGGCGAGATCGCGCTGGAGTACACGACCACGTCCGCGCCCTGGACGTTCTCCGCCCGATGGCCGACGTCGATACGCACGCCGAGGCGCTTGAGACGGCGGGTGTTCTCGCCTTCGCGCAGATCCGAGCCCGATACGTCGAACTCGAGCGTTCGCAAGATCTCGGCCAGCCCGCTCATGCCGATGCCGCCGACTCCCACGAAGTGCACATGGCGCACGCGTCCGCGGAACATCAGAGCGTCGCCTCCCGCAGAGAGGAGCCGTCCTTCGGAGGCTCCCGATTCGACTCGCGATGCGTCTCCCCGGTGCGAATCCCCGCGAGCGCCAACAAATCCCGAGCCACGTGGGCCGCGGCGTCGGGCTTGCCGCGCCGACGGGCCTTGTCCGCCATCGCTTCCAGGAGTCCTTCCGTCGCGGCCAGACGATCGATCTCGTGGGCCAGTCGCTCGGGGCTGGCGTCGGCGTTGGCGACGCAGACCGCGGCGCCGTCTTCCACCAGGGACTCGGCGTTCACGCGCTGGTGATCCCCCGCCGCGTAGGGATAGGGCACCAGCAAGCTCGGTCGTCCGATGGCGCAGATTTCCGACACGGCGCTGGCGCCGGACCGGCCGATCACCAGATCCGCGGCGCCAATGGCCGCGGGCATGTCGTCGATGAACGGAACCACCTCGGCCACCGGCCCGGCCCCGAGCGCCGCGTAACGCTCGCGCACGACGTCCGCCTCGGCGCGACCGCACTGATGCACGACACGCACGCCGGTGCGAGCGCGGCCCAGCGCCTCCGGGACGGCCGCGTTCAGCGCCCGAGCGCCCTGACTGCCGCCCAGGACCAGCACGCGCAGTACGCCCTTTTCTCGAGCGTAGGGACGCGGCGCGAAGCCGTCGCGAATGGGAACCCCGGCACGCAGCACGGCGCCGCGGCGAAAGTGCGACTCGGCGCCCGCGAAGGCCGTGTACGCCCGATGCACCAGCGGCGCGAGCAAGCGATTGGAGAGGCCGATCACACTGTTGGGCTCCATCAACGCCAGGGGCACGCCCAGCGCGCGCGCCGTCAGCGACACCGGCCCCGCGGCGTAGCCGCCGATGCTCAGCACGGCGCGCGGCTGATGACGCGCCACGAGCTTCCGCGACTCCGGAATGGAGCCCGCGGCGCGCAGCGCGCCGGCAACGGCGCCCCGCAGCCCGCCGCCGCGGATGGGCAGCACACGCACCAGCTCGAGCTCGTACCCCCGCGCCGGCACGGCGCGGACTTCCATTCCGCGCTCGGTGCCCACGAACACCACGTGCACGTCCGGAGCGATCACCCGTAGCGCGTCGGCGACGGCGATCATCGGGTACACGTGTCCGCCGGTGCCCCCACCCGCGAAGAGGATCGTGCTCACGATGCCGCCTCCGCCGGCGCGCCTCGCGGCGCACGCTTCTTCTTCTTGTCGTCCTTCGGTTCCGAAGACGAGAACGCCGCCTCGCTCACCAGAACGGCGCTGGCCTCGGCCTTGGGTCCGCGCTCTTCTGCACGCACGTTCTGAGCGGCACCCACGCGCGGCCGCGAAATGTTGAGCAAGATGCCCATCGCTCCCGCGCTCACCAGCAGCGAGGAGCCGCCGTAGCTCACGAAGGGCAGCGTCAGCCCCTTGGTAGGCAGCATGGCCATGGCCACCGCCATGTTCACCAGCGCTTGCGCGCCGAACAGCACGCTGATTCCGAAAGCGACGTAGGAGCCGTAGTCGTCCTCCGCCTCCAAGGCGACCTTCACGCCCCGCGCGACGATCAACAGATACACGGCGCACAGCGCGAGGATGCCGAGAAAGCCGAGCTCCTCGCCGATGATGGCGCTGACGAAGTCCGTATGCGCTTCCGGCAGGTACAAGACCTGCAGCCCCTTACCCAGCCCGAGCCCGGTGACCTGACCGCTGCCGAAGCTCATCACCGACTGGAACGGCTGATAGGCGAGGTCCTGTCGATGCTCGGCCATGTTGAACCAGGCGAGCATTCGCTCCCAGCGATAGGAGGTGAACCGCACCAGCCAAGCCGCGGCGCCGGCGCCGATGATGGCGACGCCCAGGAGGTAGCCGAGGCGCGCCCCCGCCACGAACAGCAGCGTGAAGGTGAGGAACAACAGCACCACCGCGCCGCCGAAGTCCGGTTGCTTCAGGCACAGGAGCATCAGGCCGCCGGCGGTGATGAGATGCGGCAGCATGCCGATGGAGAAGCTCTTTACCTTCTCCTTCTTCTTCTCGAGGGAGTAGGCGAGCCACAACACCAACGCCAGCTTGGCTGCCTCGGACGGCTGAATGTTCACGGGGCCGAGCTTGAGCCAGCGCGCCGCACCGCCGCCCGTGTGCCCGAAGCCGATGACCGACAGCACCATCAGCAGCACTACCGCTCCGAGCACCGGATACGTCAGCGGGCGAATGCGGTGGTAGTCGATGCGCGAGACGATCCAGATGACGACCAAGCCGAGGCCGCCGTAGATCGCCTGACGCTTGAGGAAGTACTGCGGATCGCGGAACACGACCGTGGCCTCGATCACGCTGGCGCTGTAGACCATCACCACGCCGAAGCCGATCAGCGCGATCACCAAGGCCGCCAACACCGGATCCACGCCGCCGGTGCGGCGCAGCGGAGCCCAAAGGGTCTTCAGTCGATTCATGCGGACACCTCGTGGACGGCACGCACGAACGCATCGCCGCGGTCGGAGTAGCTCTTGAACATGTCGTAGCTGCTGCAGGCCGGGCTGAGCAGCACGGCGTCGCCCTCCTGGGCGAGCTCGCTGGCCTGCCGCACGGCGTCCTTCATGGTCGCCGCTCGATGCACCGGAAGAGTGTCGCCCACCGCCGCCGCGATGCGCTCCGCCGCCTCGCCGATCACCACCACCGCGCGGCCCTTCTCGGCGAGCGCGCTCACCAACGGCTCATAGGAGCCGAGCTTGTCGCGCCCCCCGGCGATCAGCACGCCCCGCGTCTCACTCAAGCCGCGGAGCGCCGTCACCGCCGCCCCCACGTTGGTGGCCTTGGAGTCGTCGTAGAAGCGCACGCCCTTCACGTCCGCCACCAGCGCCATGCGGTGAGGCAAGGGCTCGAAGGCCGCGAGGCCCTTGGCCACGGAGTCGGGTGAGACGCCCAGGGCTCGGCTGGCGGCGATCGCTGCCGCGGCGTTGTCCAGGTTGTGACGACCGTGGAGTCGCAGCGCGCCGAGGGAAAACACCTCGCCTGTGGCGCGCTCCGCCACACTGCGCTCGTTCACGGCGTAGTCGCCCGCCGCGCCGAAGGTGAGAACACGCGCCTCTCCGCGCTCGGCCTGCTGCCGACAGGCGGCGTCTGCTTCGGGAACGACGGCGAAGTCGTTCAGCGTCTGCCTCGTGAAGGCATTGCCCTTGGCGTCGGCATACGCCTGAAAGGACGCGTAACGGTCCAGGTGATCCTCGCTCACGTTCAGGAGCACGCTGACCCGCGGATGAAACTCGGAGACGCGCTCCAGCTGGAAGCTGGAGGCCTCGAACACCACCACGTCCCAGTCCCCGTCCGCCGCCTCCGCGGACGGCGTCCCCAGGTTGGCGCCGGCGAACACGCGAAGCCCGGCAGCCACGAAGATGTCCCGCACCAAGCTGGTGACGGTGCTCTTGCCGTTGGTGCCACCGATGCAGACGATGGGTCGAGTCACGAAGCGGGCGGCCAGCTCCAGCTCGCCGATGACCTCCGCCCCGGTGGCGTCGAGCTCGGGCATGGCTGGGACGCCCGGGGAGACCACGATCAGATCCTGGCCCCGGAAGTCCGTGCTCTCGTGGGGCGTGATGGGGATCCCCAGACCCCGCGCCTCGGGCGAGAGCTGCTCGGCGCTGGCGCGGTCCGTCCCGCTCACCCGCGCGCCACGGGCGAGGCACAGCCGCGCCGCGGCTACGCCGCTCTTGCCCAGTCCCACGACCAACACGCGCTTGCCCGCCAGATCCATCACCGCACCTTCAGGGAGGACAGAGAGACCAAAGCGAGGAGGATCGAGACGATCCAGAAGCGAACGATGATGCGCGGCTCCGGCCAGCCCTTCTTCTCGAAGTGGTGGTGGATGGGCGCCATCAAGAACACCCGGCGACCGAACAGCTTGAAGCTCACCACCTGGGTGACGACGCTGACCGCCTCCAGCACGAAGACGCCGCCGAGCAGCACGCTCAAGAGCTCGTTTTTCGTGAGCACGGCCATCATGCCGAGACCGCCGCCCAGGGACAGCGAACCCACGTCCCCCATGAACACTTGCGCGGGATAGGTGTTGTACCAGAGGAAGCCGATGCCGGCGCCGATCACCGCGGCACCAAAGATGCTGAGCTCGGTCATCTCCGGAATGCCGGCGATGTCCAGGTAGTCGGCGAGCGGCTTGCCGAACAGCACCGAGCCGGCGATGTACGCCCACACCATGTAGGCGCCGGCGTTGATCATCACCGGGCCGATGGCGAGACCGTCGAGGCCGTCGGTGAGGTTCACCGCGTTGCTCATGGCCACGACCACGAACAGGGCGAACAGCGCGTACAGCCACAGCGGCAGCTCCACCGGGTGCTTGTCGAAGGCGATGAAGGGAATGCTGAGACGCCCTCGCATCGCGAGCCATCCCGCCGGCAGCTTCTCGGTGGCCAAGAACAGATAGCCGAGGGCCGCGCCGCCAATCACCACCTGGCCGATGATCTTGTAGCGCCCGGCGAGTCCCTTGGTGTTCTCACCTTGGATCTTCAGGCGGTCGTCCAGGTAGCCGATGGCACCGTAGCCGGCGGTGACGGCAGCCGTCGCGATCACGAACACGTTGTGCATGTCCGCCCACAGCGCCGTGGGGACCAGCACCGCCAACAGGATCAACGCGCCGCCCATGGTCGGCGTGCCCGCCTTCACCTTGTGGGACTCGGGGCCTTCGTCCCGAACCACCTGGCCGATCTGCTTCGTTTGCAGCGTGCGGATGAACCAGGGCGCCAAGAAGAAGCACAGCACCATGGCCGTGAGGGTGGCCATGATGGCGCGGAAGGGCGTGTAGCGAAGGACGTTGAGGGAGCTGGCCCAGCCGAACTTCGTGCTCAGGGGGTAGAGCAGCTCGTAGATCATGTCGCGCCCCCTTCCAGCGCCGCCACGATGCGCTCGGCGCGCACGCCGCGGGAAGCCTTCACCAGGACCACGTCTCCGGGGCGAACTCGCGACAGCACCAACGGCACCGCGGCTTCCGCGTCGGTGGCGAACTCCGCGTCCATGCCGGCGGACCGCGCGGGCTCGACGTACAACCGTGCGTCGCCTTCCACGGCGACCAGCGCCGCCGCCCGGCGCTCGGCCAAGGCCGCGCCCACCGCGCGGTGCTCGCGCTCGCTCATCGCGCCGAGCTCACGCATCTCGCCCACCACCAGCACCAGCCGAGCGCCGCGGCGCTCGGCGATCTCCTGAGCGACGCTCGCGGCAGACAGCACGCTCGGCGGGTTCGCGTTGTAGCTGTCGTCCAGCACCAAGGTGCCGTTCGCCAAGGCCACGGGCGTGAGCCGACCGCGCTCCCCGACGTCCTGACCCGCAAGGCCCGTCCGAAGCAGCTCCGGGTCGGCGGGCGCTTCGAGCACGGCATCCGCCACCGCGACCGCGGCCATCGCGGCGAGCGCTCCGGGCAGCCCCACGAGTCGCGTGGTGAGCGTGACCTGATCCCCCGAGGGGCGTGCGACCGTGAGCTGCGTGCCGAGCTCGTCGTCGGTCTCGCGGCGTACCAGGCGGTAGTCCGCACCGGCGCTGCCGTAGGTCACACGCCGGCCCGCCGGGCTTGCTTCCAACTGTCGCCGAACGCGCTCGTCATCACCGTTGCCCACGGCCACCGCCTGCGAGGAGAGCGCCCGCAGCAGGTCGCCCTCTTCGGCCTCGATGGCGTCGAGATCGCCGATGCCCTCGGAGTGCTCCATGCCCACCAGCGTCAGCACGCCCACGTCCGGATCGGCGATCTCGGCCAGCCGCGCGACCTCGCCGCGAGCATTGGTGCCGATCTCGAGCACGGCCACGCGGTGCTGCGGCTCGAGACCGAGCAGCACCATGGGGACGCCCACGAGGTTGTTCAGGTTGCCCGCCGTGCGGTGCAAGGCGGCGCCCAGGATGGCGCCCAGCGCGGCGCTGATGGCGCTCCGCGTGGTGGTCTTGCCCGCGGAGCCCGCGACCGCCACCACCTGGCCACCCCAGCGGCGACGATGAAAGCCGGCAAGGTCGCCCAGGGCGGTGAGCGTGTCCGCCACCCGCACCACGGCCACGTCGCCCAGCACCTCGAAGTCGCGGCTCACCAGCGCCGCCGTGGCGCCGGCTCGCACCGCCCGCGCCACGAACTCGTGACCGTCGAAGCTCTCGCCGGCGAGGGCCACGAACAGCTTGCCCTTCACGTCACCCCGAGTGTCGGTGGTGACGCCCCGCACCACGGCGCCCCGATCACCGGACAAGAGCTCGCCACCGGTGGCGGTGAGCACGTCCGCCAAGGACAGCTCCGCGCGGTTGTCGGGGATGGGCGTCGCCATCAGCCAGCCCCCCGCCGCAACGCCAGCGCGCGCTTGGCTTCGACGCGGTCGTCGAAGTCGCGGCGCGTGGCACCGATGATCTGATACGGCTCGTGCCCCTTGCCGGCGATCAGGATCACGTCCCCCGGCGCAGCCGCGAGCACGGCACGCTCGATGGCCGCCGCGCGATTCAGCTCCACCTCGTAGTCGATGCCATGCGGGCGAAGCCCGGCCTCGATGGCCCGAGCGATGACCGCGGGCTCCTCCGAGCGCGGATTGTCGTTGGTGATCACCGCGCGGCTAGCCAGTCGTCCCACGGCGTCGCCCATCTTCGGTCGCTTGTCGGGATCGCGGTCGCCGCCGCAGCCGAACACGCACATCACCTGGCCACTGCCCAGGCTGCGCACGGCTCGCAGCGCACGCTCCAACGCGTCCGGCGTGTGGGCGTAGTCCACGACCACCAGCACGTCGTCCTCGGGAGCGTCGCAGCGCTCGAGACGCCCGGGCACCTCCGGCGCGCCGGCAAACCCCGCCGCGGCAGCGTCTACGTCCAGCCCCAACGCCGCGACGATGCCGAGCGACAGCAGCACGTTGTCCAGGTTGTGCTCGCCGACCAGGCGACTCTCGAGCGTCACCTCGCGGTCGAGCACGCGGATGCGACCGTGGAGCCCGCGGGCGTCCACGCTCACGCCGAGCGGCGTCACGTCGTGCCCCCCGCGTCCCACCGCCAGCACTCGCCCCGACGCCCGGCGCAGGATCTCCTGACCGAAAGCGTCGTCCACGTTCACCACGCTGGCCTCGGGGAGAAGCTCGGTGAACAGCCGGAGCTTCGCCTGCGCGTAAGCGTCCATGGTGCCGTGGAAGTCCAGGTGGTCTTGCGTCAGGTTGGTAAAGGCCGCGACGCGAAAGTGCACCGCCTCCACGCGACCCAGAGTCAGCGCGTGGCTGGAAGCCTCCATCACCATGTGCGTGCCACCCGCGCGCGCCACCGCCGCCGCCCGGCGCGAGACCTCGTCGCCCTCCGGCGTGGTCAGCGACGCCGTGTCCTCTTGGCCCTCGAAAGCGAAGCCCAAGGTGCCGAGGCGGGCCGCACGGCCGCCGGCGCTCTGGATGGCGTGCTGCACCAGATACGAAGACGTGGTCTTGCCGTTGGTCCCGGTAATTCCCACCACGCCGATGCGCTGCGTGGGTCGCTCCCACACTGCTTCCGCAGCGAAGCTCAGCGCCAGGCGGACGTCGCTCACCGAGAGGACCGGCACGCCGACGTCGGGCAGCGGCTGACCTTGCTCGATCATCACCGCCGCGGCCCCCTGCTCCACCGCTTGGTGGATGAAACCCGCGCCGCGACCGCGGGCCACGAACAGATCGCCGGAGCTCACCGCCCGCGAGTCGTGGCGCACGTCGAGCAGGCGCACGGCATCGCTGCCCACGACCTGGGGCTCGAAGCGCGCGAGCGCGCGCACGAGCTCACCGAGGGTGAGGCCGTGCGGGGGGCTCTTTTCTTCTCTCACGACGACACTCATGTGGCCGGCTCGAAAACCAGAACGACGCTCGCCCCTTTGTCCACCACGCCTCCCGGCCCCGGCGTCTGCTTCGCCAAGAGCCCGGTCCCCACCACCTTGGGCGTCACGCCCAGCTCGATCGCTTGGCGCACCGCTTCGCGCACGGGCCAGCCGGTCATGTCCGGCAACCGCACGCGGCCGGAGCCCACGGGCCCTCCCGCAACCTTCTCCTGCACCGGCGGCTTCTCGCCCTTGGCCTGACGCAAGAGCTCGTAGGTCGCGTTCGCGGGATCCGCCTTGGTCGACAGCGAGGCCACGTCCACGTGGTCCGTGCCCTGGGGCGTGAGTCCCTTGTACTTGAGCGCCATGCGCGCCACGTTGCGGAAGATCGGCGCGGCCACGGCACCGCCGGCGTGCTCCACCATCGGCTCGTCCACCATCACGCTGATGGCCACCACCGGCTTCTTCGCGGGAACGAAGCCCACGAAGGACGCGACGTAGCGGTCCAGGGAGTAACGGCCCGTCGCTGGATCGATCTTTTGCGCCGTCGCCGTCTTGCCGGCCACCTGGTAGCCGTCGATGGCGGCTTCGGTGCCCGTGCCCTCGCCCTCCGTCACGCCGATCATCATCTCGGCGAGGGCGCTGGCCACCCGCCGCGGAACCACGCGACGCCGAACCCGCGGTGCGGCTTCCCGCACGACCTCGCCGGTGGCGGTGGTCACCTTCTTGACGATGATGGGCTCCATCAGCTCGCCGCCGTTGGCGAGCGCCGCCGCGGCCATGGCGAGCTGCACGTTGGTCACGCTGATGCCCTGACCGAAGGACGCCGCCGCCGTCTCCACCTGCACCCAAGGGCGCCCGCGAGGACGCAGCGTGCCCGAAGACTCACCCGGCAAGGGCAGATTCGGCTCCTGACCGAAGCCGAAACGCAAGAGCGCGTCGTACAGCTTGTTGCCGCCCATCGCCAAGCCCACCTTGGCGGCGCAGATGTTGGAAGACACCGCGAGGATTTGGGCGATCGTCATCCAGCCGGCAGGGTGCGTGTCGCGGATCACGACGTTGTCGACCGCCATCTGCCCCTTCTCGCAGTAGAGCTTCTGGTCCGGTTGGATCGCGCCCGAGGCCATGCCCGCGGACAGCGTGAAGATCTTCATGGTGGAGCCGGGCTCGAACGCGTCGGAGAGACCGCGGTCGCGCCGCTCGGCGGGCTCGCTCTCGCCGTAGTCGTTGGGGTTGTAGCCGGGCCAGCTGGCCATCGCGAGGATCTCGCCGGTGTAGGGGTCCACCACGATCACCGAACCGCCGTCGGCCTCGAAGGTGCGCGCCGCCTGCGCCAGCTCGCGCTCCGCGGTGTACTGGATCCCCTGATCGATGGTCAGGTGAATGTTGTGACCGGCGAGAGCTTGTTCGTCTTGGACTCCGTCCGAGAACAACAGGCGACCGGAGCGGTCACGCAGGCCGCGGAGCTGCTCCACGTGGCCCTTCAGCTCCGTGTTCATGCTGTATTCGAAGCCGTCCTTGCCTTCACCGTCCGGGGCCACGAAGCCGAGCAAGGGGCCGGCGATCTCGCGCCGCGGGTAGTAGCGCTTGCCCTCGCCCTCCACCATCAAGCCGCGAACGCGATCGTCGCCCATCACCTTGCTGGACGACATGCGGCGGATGGCCTCGGCTTCTTCGGCGGTGATTCGACGCTTGAGCCAGGAGAAGCGGCGCTTGGCCAGGATCTTTCGCTCCACCACCGCGGGGTCCAAGCTCAAAGCCTTGGCGATGCGGTTGGCCGCATCGCGAGCGACGACCGGGATCTTCTGCGGCGCCACGCCGCGCAAGAGCTCGACGGAGTCGAGGCTCACGCTGGGCACCTCCACGCTCACCGCCAAGGCGCTGCCGTTGCGGTCGTAGATGGTGCCGCGCTTCGGCACCACGTGCAGGCGGCGCTGCCGCTGCTTTTCCGCCAGCTCACGCCAGGCCGGGCCGTCCTTCACCATCAGGTCCCAGCCGGCGCTCACCACCAGGCCCAGGCCGAAGGCGAGCAGCCCGCACAAGATGCCCATGCGCAGCCGGATGTAGCGCCCGCGCGGTGTCTCCAGGCTTCTCACGGGTTCGGCTCCGGCGCGTTGGGATCCTCGTTCTCCGTCGGCTCCACCGTCGGCGCCTGCCCCGCGGGCAGGATCCGGTCCGGTGTCGGCTCGCTCATGCCGAGCAGCGTGCGGGCCACCAGGTCCACGCGCTCTGGGGTCTTGTGGCTGGCGAGCTCCAGCTCCATCACGCGTTTCACCTCACGCAGGCGAGCCACGCGGGCGTGCGCCCGCCCGAGATCGTAGCCGAGCTCCACGGAACGCACCCTCAGGCCCAGATACAGCACGAAGGCCGACGTGGCGGCGAGCACCGCCAGGGTCCAGAGCAGCAGGAACGGGTTCTTGTCCCTCACGACGCTTCCTCCACCCGGCGTGCAGCCCGGAGCTTGGCGCTGCGAGAGCGGGGGTTTTGCGCCTGCTCTTCGTCGCTCGCCACCTGCGGCTTGGTGCTCAGCCGCTGCCAGACCTCCCGATCGCGAAACGCTCGCTTGACCATTCGATCTTCGAGCGAATGGAAGCTGATGAACACGGCGACGCCGCCCGGCGAAAGCACCCGCGGCGCCAAGGCGAGCAGCCCCTCGAGCTGTGCCAGCTCGTCGTTCACGGCGATCCTCAGTGCTTGGAACGTTCGCGTCGCGGGATCGATGCCGCCGACGCGCCGCGGCCCCACCGCGCGAACCACCGCGCGCCGCAGGTCGAGCGTGCTCGACAGCTCGCCCGCGTCCGCCGCCTGTTTGATGCAGCGAGCGATGCGTCGCGAACGACGCTCTTCGCCGTACTGGTAGATTACGTCCGCCAGGTCGTCGGCGTTCAAGCGCTCGACCAGCTCGAGGGCGGTCTCCCCAGCCGTCGGGTTCATGCGCATGTCGAGGGGTCCCTCGCCGCGGAAGCTCATGCCGCGGCTCGCGTCCGTCAGCTGGTGCGAGCTCACGCCGAGATCCGCGAGCAGCCCGCGCACGGGACCCAGGTCCGCGTGGGCGAGCCAGCTCTCCACGTCCGAGAAAGAGCCGTGCACCACCAGGGCGCGCTCGCCGAACTCCGCGAGGCGTTCCGTGGCGGCCTGCACGGCTGCCGGATCCCGATCGAAGGCGACGACCCGCGCCGTCGCGCTCGCCGCCAGGATCACCGCAGAATGACCGCCGCCTCCCGCCGTGAGATCGAGGTACACACCGCCGCGCTCCGGCGCCAGCGCCGTCAGCACCTCGTGCGGCATCACCGTCACGTGCTCGTAGCTGGGGTGCTCTTCGAAGGACGCTGCCACGATGGTCATATCCTGATCTGCTCCATGACGGCCTGCTTGAACGCTTGCTCTTGCTCGGGGCTCATGGACAGCTCCGCATCCCAGCGTTCCTTCGACCACAGCTCGACGGTGCGACCCATGCCCGCCCACAACACGTCCTTGGCGAGCGCGGCCTTGTCGCGAAGTGTGGGCGGTACGAGCACGCGTCCCGCCTTGTCGAGCTCGCACTCGATCGCCGCGGAGACGTACAGGCGACGAAAGCGAACGACGTTCTGATCGAAGCTCGGTAGCTCGCTGATCTTTTGCTCGAGCTCCTCCCAGGCGCGCATGGGGTAGAGGTGCAAGCACGGCTCGAACAGCGCCGGCGTGAGCACCAAGCGCGCGTCGCCGTCGCCGATGAGCGTGTCGCGAAAGCGCGCGGGCAGGCTGACGCGCCCTTTGGCGTCGATCGAGTGCACGAACTGCCCGCGAAACATCTTCTGCCACCGTTTGGGCAGAGCCGACACTCTGCCCCACCTTTTCCCACTGACTGTCCGCGAACCTAGAGGGCCGGCGGCCTTCCTGTCAACAAGTCGGCCAGCTGCTTTCGTTGTAATTCCGCGCACCTAAGTGCGCTCATTTGCCCACATGGGCAGGCGTTCAGCATTTCGTGCAACACCTTATCCACAGGTCGCCCACATTCGGCCAATAGGCCGGTAGCCTCCGGAGGTGTGTCTCACGCCCCACGGCCGGCGTTCGAAAGGACACAGGGCTTGTCCAAAAGCCTCGGTCTTTCCTAGAGTCCTGCCGGTTCCGGCACGGCACGTAGGTTGCGAAGCCTCCCGGACATGGACGTCACGATGCTCCTCCTCCTCGCTCTGTTCCCCGCCGCCATCTCCGTCCTGTTGTTCGTGGGTACCGTGAGGCTGCAGCCGGCCGCTCGACGCACTGCGCCAGAGATCGTCGACTCCACGCCCCTCGGCAGCGCCGCCCAGCCGGACCCCGTGGCCGTAGCGCAGGCCCTGGGCACCATCCCGATCCGGGATCGCGCCCTACGCCGCGCCGCCTGATCTTTCCGAAGCATGTCGGTCCGCCGCGGAACCCCGCGCTGCGGACGGCGCGCTCGGCTACGAGCTCACAACGCGCGGGGCGTCACGTTCGCGTTCACCCACTCGACGATCTCCGCGAGGGTCGTTCCCGGGCGGAACACCTTGCGCACGCCGGCGGCCTGCAGCCGCTCGATGTCGCTCTCGGGAACGATGCCGCCGCCGAACACGTCGATGTCGTCCGCGCCCTTCGCGCGCAGCGCCTCGATGACGGCGGGGAATAGCGTGTTGTGGGCGCCGCTCATGATCGACAGCCCGACGGCGTCCACGTCTTCCTGGATCGCCGCCGACGCGATCATCTCCGGCGTCTGGTGCAGCCCCGTGTACACGACCTCGAAGCCCGCGTCGCGCAGGGCGCGCGCCACCACCTTCGCGCCGCGGTCGTGTCCGTCCAAACCGGGCTTGGCCACCAAGATGCGTACGCGCCTGTCTCCGCTCATGTTCACTTACCTCGCGTGAGGCTGGGGCTCGAGATGTCCCGGGCCTCGATGCGGCCGCCCGCGCGCACCGCCAGGCCGACCTTGCCGGTCCCCGCGGCGCGCTCGAGCTTCGCCGTGATCTTCTTTCCGTCCACCGTCGCCGTGACGGCCTGACCGCGCACCGCGAGGCTGACGGCGTGCTCCGCGCCCTTCTTGGCGAGCTCGACGGCGGGCGAAAGCTCGATGGCGCGGCCCTTGCCGTCCACCAGCACCAGCAGCGCCTGCCGCGGCTCCGCCGAGAGCAGCAGCGCGATGGCGTCATAGCTGGCGCTGCCCGGCTGTGCCCGCACCAAAAGCCCGCCGCCCGCGCCGCTCAAAGTGAGCTTCGCGCGAATGCTCGCGTCCTTCACGTCCTTGCCACCGGCCACGGCGTCGAAGCCGCCGGATTTCTCCGCCGCCGCCAGCAGCAAGCGGCCGTCGTCCACCGAGAGCCCGCGGGGCGCGCCGCTCAGCTTCTCGAAGCGCACGCCGCGCACGGTGAAGGCGTCGGCGGTTTCCGGCACCAGTCGCGCCATCGGGATCGACGAAAGCGTCGGCGGCTTGCCGTCTCGCGTGACCTTGACGACGCGTCCGTCGGTCGCGAGCTCGATGGCGATCTTGGACTTGTTCAGCTCGAAGCCGGTCACGACGCCGCCGCTCACGGTCACGCCCGAGAGCGACAGCGGCTCCACCTTGCCGTTCGCCTGGGTCTGACCCAGCGCTAGGGACTCCACCTTGCCGTCACGGGTGGCAAGGACGCTCAGCGCGACGGTGAGGGCCGCCAGGGGCTCGTCATGGCCGCGAACGGACCGCACCAGGGCAACGCTCGTGGCCCGCGCCGCATCGACAAGAAGAAGACGCACTGCGTGAGCCGTCAGCTGCTCCGCGCTCGCCCCCTGGGCGCCGGGCAGCTCCGCTCCCACGGGGCGCAGCACGCTGTCCACGAGATCCCGCGACAGGTATCCGTCGGCTCCCGCGCGCGCGGCGCGAGCCGCCACCTTCTGCGCGAGACTCCGGAGCGCGGGGTTCTTGGCGAAGGCCGCGCGGGTCGCCTGCCAAGCCACGGCGTAAGCGAGCTCCGCGGCGGCGGCGTCGGGCTTGGCGGGCTCCACGTCCTTTGGCCACAGCGCGTCCTCGGCAGCTCCGCTGCCGAGCATCACGCCCGCCCGCGCCACCTGCCCGCGTGCTTCCAGGCCCGCGCTGGGCGCCTTGGCCACGAGCAACAGATCCAGATCTTTGGCGGCGAGGGGCTGGCCATCGAGCCACGACAAAAGAAGCGACAGCTCCGCGCCGGCCGGCGCGCCGCCGTCCTCCACCAGCACACCGTGGCGCTCGAACAGCGCGCGGCGTGCGTCGTCGAAGCCGAGCCACGCGCTCACCTCGTGACGCGGAATCACGCCCCGCGCGAGCGCCGCGGTGGTGAGCTCCACCTGCGCGCGAACGCGCACCCAAGCGCCGGTCGCCGCAGCGCTGGGCTTCAGCCAGGTGGCGTGGGCGTCCAGATGCGCGTGGTACGCCTCGGCAGCGCTCTTCAGCGCGTCGTCGCGAATGCCGGCGCTGGCGTCGTGTCCATCTGCCGGCGGCTTGCCGGCGTTCGCGATGGCGTCGGCAACGAAGGCGTGCAAGCGCACCAGCTCCTCCGCCGCCTGCACGGCGCCGCTGCTCCAGCCCGGATTGTCCCCCGCGGGGAGCGCGCGGATGCGGGCGTTGGCACGACCGAGGAGCGCGCGGGTGACCGCGGGCGCCAGCGTGGAACGCGCGGCATCCGACCCCGCGCCGAACAACAGCTCGCGGGTGAACTTCGCGCGCCGGGCGTCGAACTCCACGGGGCCGTAAGCCGAAACCAGCGGCGCGGCAGCTTCCGCTTCGCTCAGATCCGGTCGCGCCACCAGGGCGCGCACGCGCCCCGCATCCGCCACTTCCGCGTCCCGCACGAAGCCGGCGATCTGCGCCTTTTCGGAGTCCGTCAACGCCGCGTGAGCAGTGAGCGACAGGCTCGCGGCGAAGAGCCCGACGAAAATGCCGATCCTGCGTCGCATGGGGCGCGAGCCTACCACTACTGGGCCGAGCGCCGGCAAGGCCGGTCGCGCCGCTAGCGTCGAGGCTCCGCGAAGGCGAGTAGCGCCCCCAAGAGCGCCGTCGCGGCGGTTTCGGTGCGAAGCACGAAGGGGCCGAAGCGAACGGGAACGAAGCCCGCCGCCACCGCTTGCTCGATCTCCTCTTGGGTGAGGCCACCCTCGGGACCGATCAGCGCCGCGAGGGGCTCACCGGGGTGCCAGTCGGCGAGCGCTTGCGCCAGCGCCAGCTCCGCCTCGGGCACCAGCACGATGCGCCGCGGCGCGCCCGTCTCCGCCAGGGCCTGCTCCAGCGCCGCCGGTGGCGACAGCTCCGGCACGTCACCGCGCCCGGACTGCCGCGCCGCATCCAGCGCGATCTGCTGCCAGCGGTCGCTCCGCTCCCGCGCCCGCTCGCCGAGCCGCGGCACGCTGCGCTCGGTGCTGACCACCACGAGCCGCTCCACGCCGAGGGCGGTCGCGTCGCGAATCACGTGATCGATCTTGTCGCCCTTGCCGAGCCCCCACAAGAGCGTGACCTTCGCTGAGGCGAGGGCGCTCGCCGGACGCAGCGGGCCTACCCTGCAGCGTACCCGCTGCTTGTGGGCGTCGAGCACCGTGGCATCCGCCTCGACCCGTGCCGAGGGATCGAAGGCGACGAAGGGCGCCCCCTCGCCGACGCGGTGCACGCGCACCAGGTAGCGCGACGCCGCTTCCGGCAACGTGCGCTCGCCCTCGGCGAGATCTTCCACCGCGACGCGGATCACTCGGGCCACGGCCTCGGCTCTTAACACGTCCTCGGGGTGGTGGTAGCAGACGCATCGGTGAACGATCGCAACAAGGGACTCACGGCCCTCCTCGTCAGCGCCGCTGCCGCCGGCGTCTACATCGAGGCCACGCGGGATCGCAGCCCGGCGCCCACCCCAGCGCCCAGCGCGAGCGTGAGCGTGAGCGCGAGCGTGAGCGCGAAGCCGGCGCCGCCCCGCGCTGCAACCCCCGCCGAGATCGAACGCACCATCGCAACGCTCTCCCGTGCGCTGAAGACGCCCGCCGGAGATCCGCAAAACCCCTGGGGCTTGGCCCACGGTCTGGTGGCCTTCGGAAAGGACTTCGAGACCACCGACGGCCAGAAAGCCGTAGACGTGATCGCGAGCTACGCCGAGCTCACGGACGGGCACTACGGCTTCCCCGCGAAGAAGGGCGACCAATTGGTGGAGCCGCACCGCGCGCTTCAGGTGAAGACGCTGCTCGAGGTCGGCGTGCCCCTCGATCGCGAGCTGCGCACCTCCGACGGCAAGACCGTCACCCTCGCTCGCTTGCTGGCGGATCTGCGCGCGAGCGCGACGCTCCCCGAAACCGACGCTCAGTGGCATCAAGCCGCGTGGCTGCTCGGCGCTCTCGTGCTCGCCGACGAGCAGCAGGGCGACGCTGGCGCCTCCGTGCTCGCACCCGACCAGCAGGGCGACGCCGGCGCTTCCGTGCTCGCACCCGACCAACAGGGCGACGCCGGCGCTTCCTTCACCGCACGGCTGGCCCGCGCCGCTCTCGATCGGCTCGAGAAGGATCAACGCGTGTGCGTGGAGTACGCCGGAGACGCGGAACATGCCTTCGCGCCGGGCTCTCCGCTGCGCAAGGCCAAGACGGAAAAGACCGGCATCTACGGCCACAGCTGCGGCGGGTTGCACCTGGTACAAGCCGTGCTCCGCGCCCACACCTACCTCGACACCCACCGCGTGCAGGCGCAGCTGGGCGTGCTCCTGTTCCGCTACGAAGCCGAACGCGCCGCCCTAAAAGACCTGCTGCAAAAGCACCCCGAACAAGGCCTGATCCTCCGCATCC
Source organism: Polyangiaceae bacterium (assembly GCA_020633235.1). NCBI lineage: Bacteria > Pseudomonadati > Myxococcota > Polyangiales > Polyangiaceae > Polyangiaceae bacterium. The sequence continues at coordinate 621,229 of JACKEA010000002.1, forward strand.
AGGAGCTCAAGTTCTTCGGTCACCTGGTGGAGACCTTCGCCCTCGCCCGACGCCTCGGCCTGGTGAACGCCGACACCGAAGGCGGCAAGCGCATCCTCACCACCCTCGGCCAAGCCGCCGGGGACGTCGTCACCGTCGTCGCCGAGCTGGATCAGGGCGGCGTATTCCAACGCCTCGACGCCATCCGCCGGCAGCGGAAGCAGAGCGCTCTCGACCTGGTCGGCGACGGCTGCCACGCCCTACGCGGCCTGCGCTGGATGACGAACGAAAAGTAGCTCTGCCGTTTGAGAAGCAGCCCTTCCGTTTCCCTTCCGTCTCCTCGCCCAGATGACGAACGAGACGCAGCCCTTCCGTCTCCTCGCCCAGATGACGAACGAGACGCAGCCCTTCCGTTTCCCTTCCGTCTCCTCGCCCAGATGACGAACGAGACGCAGCCCTTCCGTCTCCTCGCGCAGAGGACGAGCGAGACGCAGCCCTTCCGTTTCCCTTCCGTCTCCTCGCCCAGATGACGAACGAGAAGCAGCCCTTCCGTTTCCCGGGGCTCCTCACGCATCGGTTGCCGAGTGTTCTTTTGTTGGTGCGGCGCGATGCCCGTCCGAATTCCGCGACCCGAGGTTCCGCGGCGGCCCGCGACAGGGTGCTTGCAGGCCGTTGCCAAGACACCGGCTCTCGGCGCTACTGTTCGTTCACCGCCAGAGCCACCGAGCCCTGGCTTCGATCGGCATGGAGGCTTCCCACTCGTGCGAGACGATGGGCGGTTGGTCCCGACCGGCAACAGCGGATCGCCCGCGCCAAAATCCGTTCGACTCCGAACGATCTTGCGAAGCGCGACAGGGGGTTCGCCCGCGCGGAAATCCGTTCGATTCCGAACGACTTTTTCGGAGCGCGGTTCCGAACGATCTTCTCGGCGCGCGACACGGGGATCGCCCGCGCCAAAATCCGTTCGACTCCGAACGATCTTGCGAAGCGCGACAGGGGGTTCGCCCGCGCCAAAATCCGTTCGACTCCGAACGATCTTGCGAAGCGCGACGGGGGAATCGCCCGCGCGGAAATCCGTTCGGTTCCGAACGATTTCCTGCGACCGCGACGCGACGACCGCAAGCGTGCAGATGACCGTTCGGTTCCGAACGATTTCCTCGGAGCGCGACAGGGGGTTCGCCCGCGCGAAAATCCGTTCGGTTCCGAACGATTTCCTGCGACCGCGACGCGACGACCGCAGCGTGCAGATGACCGTTCAGTTCCGAACGATTTCCTCGGAGCGGGACCGGAGAGCGCGACACGACGACGCAGCGTGCAGATGACCGTTCGGTTCCGAACAATTTCCTCGGAGCGCGACACGGGGATCGCCCGCGCGAAAATCCGTTCGGGGCCGAACGACTTCCTCGGAGCGCGCGAGGGCGATCGCCCGCGCGGAAATCCGTTCGGCTCCGAACGAATTTTTTGCGACCGCGAGCCGACGGCCGCAGCGTCGGCGGACGGGCGGACGAGCGGACGGGCGGAACGATGGTCGGACGGACGGACGCCGGACGGACCCCGGGCACGCGCGCCGCTCGGGGCGCCACGGACGGGCGGTTCCGTCCGTGCTCCTTCGCCCGATACATTGCGGCGTCCGCAGCGGCGCTCAGAGCCGCGCCGCTCAGAGCCGCGCCGCTCAGGGCGCCACGGTCGGGCGGACGGACGGACGCCGGGCACGCGCGCCGCTCAGGGCGCCACGGACGTGCGGTTCCGTCCGTGCTCCTTCGCCCGATACATCGCGGCGTCCGCAGCGGCGATCAGAGCGGCGCCGTCCCGCGCGCCGCGACCCGCGTCGATGGCGGCGACGCCAATGCTCACGGTGAGGGTGAGCTCTCCGTCGAGCGGCAGCGTGAGGTCGGCGATGGTGCGCCGAATGCGCTCCGCCAGGATCTCGCCGTTGCGGGTGCCGATGCTGCGCGCCACGATCACGAACTCCTCGCCGCCGAAGCGCGCCAACAAGTCGCCGGGCCGCAGCACGCGCTCGATGGACATCGCGAGGATGCGCAACACGGCGTCCCCCACGTTGTGCCCGAACTTGTCGTTCACCTGCTTGAAGTGATCCACGTCCACGAACAGCACGGCGAGGGAGCTGCCGTGGCGCAGCGCGAAGGCGACCTCCGCCTCCAGGCGCTCCTCGAAGTAGCGCCGATTGTGCACTCCGGTGAGCGGATCCCGCACCACGGACTCGTACAGCCGATGTGCGGCGCGCTCCTCCAGCTCGTCGGCGAGGGTGAGCTTCAGCATCGTCTGCCCGCCGAGACGAATGCGGTCGCCATCCGCGAGCCGCGTGGGCTCGGTGATGCGCTCGCCCCGGACGTAGGTCCCGTTGGTGCTGCCCAGATCCTCGATGTAGATGCCGTCCTCGCGTTGCGTGACTTTGGCGTGGGACCACGAAAGACCGGGATCCGACAGCGGCAGGTCCGAAGTGTCGCTGCGCCCGAGCACGACGCCTTCGGGCACCACGCGGTGGACCTCGCCCAGCTGCGCTCCGGCGAGCACCGTCAGCAAGTAGCGGTCACGCAGCGGAACATCGGAGCGCGGAACGAGATCGTCATCGACCGTCGCCACCGGTCGCGGAGGTGAATGGATGCGGATGGTCGTCGTGCGGCGAAGCCCCCGCTCTCCGCCGCTGGCGGCGCGGTCGTCGGGGCGCTTGGGAACCATCACGTCACCGTGAGCAGCAAGGCGCGTGCCCGCTCAGGCTGGGCATTTCGCATGGCTCCGCCGCATCCCTTGCGTCAGCGCCCAGCGCCAGCGCGCGGCCTGCGCAAATGAGCACGAACGCAGGTTCGCGACGAAGTGCCCGTGTGGGTGTCCCGCTCACAGCATGAGCATGGGTGTCGGTACAGCGCGGAACCGCGCGAAGCGGCGTTTCCGCGGCGTCCCGACAAGCCCATGAAGCCCGAGCTTCAGCGCGTGATCACGTCGCTCGGCGTATCACCGCGGCCCGAGCTTCAGCGCGTGATCTCGACGCTCGGCGTATCACCGCGGCTCGTGCTTCAGCGCGTGATCTCGACGCTCGGCGTATCACCGCGGCTCGTGCTTCAGCGCGTGATCACGACGCTCGGCGTATCACCGCGGCTCGAGCTTCAGCGCGTGATCTCGACGCTCGGCGTATCACCGCGGCCCGTGCTTCAGCGCGTGATCACGACGCTCAGCGTCCGACCGAAGCTCACCTTCACGTCGCGTTCCCCGCCGCGAAACAGCAGCGTGGTCGCGCCGTCGCTGTCGATCTCGTCCACGAGGGCGAAGCCTGCGCGCGGAGCCCAGGTGACGAAGTGCTCGCGCACGCCGCCGACGTCGGCGATCGCGAAGTCGTGCTCTTGGCGATCCGGCGTCGCGCGCACGCGGCCCGGAGCGAGGCGCGGCGGCAGCGGCACCACCACGCCGAACGCGCTCACCGGCTGCGAGGGATCCGATGGCGGCAGCTCGCTCTCGCGCTCGGCACACAGGTACAGCATGGGCGGTGGGTCGTGAGGCTTCGGTGACACGTAACCGTGAATGGTCAGCTCGGTCCCCTGCTTGTGCACGAACAGGGACCAGCCGGCAGCGCCTTGGCTCGACCCACGGCGCTCCTGCCAACCGTCCATCGTCACCCACGCGGCATACGTGGCGCGGAGCTCCTCGATGCTCTGCTGCTCGCAGCGAAAGCTCACCTCGAAGAAACCCGGTTCCACGCAGCGTCCCTTCTCGATGGCTCCCGCGGGGACGGGCACGGGGTGCGACAGCATGCGCAGCTCACTTGAGGGGGACATACTCTTTGCGCGCGTCGACGCTCACGATGTGGCGCTTCGCGGCGGGCGGCACCGGCTCGCCCGCATCGAGCACCAGCGCGGAGAGCTTGCCGCCGTACACGCAACCCGTATCGAGGCCCGTGGCGTAGGGGTGCAGCTGCAGGCCGTCGATGGCGTTGTGTCCGAAGGCCACGTGGGTCGGACCCGCGTACACCTCTCCCCACAGCTGCGCATCCCGGCGATCGCTCGGGGTGCCGTCGGGACGAAGAGTGCGTACGTGGAGCAGCACCCACGGATCCTGTTGCTCGAGAGGAATCCCTGGCACGAGCCCAGCGTGGACCACCGCGGCGTCGTGCTCCGGTAACTCCAGGGACAGCGGCAAGGCGGCGAGGTCCTCCCAGTCTTGCTCCGAGAGGCGCGCCATCACCCGCTCATGGGCGGGGGACAGCCGAGGCCCACGCTCGCCCTGGGCCCGGGCGGCCCGTGCGTCCAGCAGGCGCTGATCGTGGTTGCCCACCACGCTGCGCGCCCCCACGCGCCGCAGGGTGGCAAGCACCGCGGAGGTGTCCGGCCCCCGCGCCACCAAGTCCCCCACCGCCACCAGCCGATCCCCGTCGCTGAAGGCCAGCCGATCGAGCAGCGAATCGAGCTCGGGGGCGCAGCCGTGGATATCTCCAACGATCACGGTGCGCGCCACGCGCAGGTTTGTAACACCGCGAAACCACGTGTCAATTCGGCGAACCCCGGGCCGGCTCCGAGAGCAGCGGAAAAATCCCGGGGACGCGACGGAAAGCCCAGCGTTAAAGCGGTCTTGCGGCCGCTAGAGGGGCCATGATACCCGTCCAGAACCATTGGAATCGAGGAGGCTCCGAATGCTGCCCAAGTGCGCCCGCCCCATCTGTGCTTCCACGCTGGCTGCCCTGCTGTGCCTGGGTGCGACCGGCTGCGGTGAGGAAGAGGTCAAGTACGAGCCGAAGCCCAGCCCCAGCGGCGTGAAGGCGAACCTGCCCCCGGTTCCCAACGTGCCCCAGAAGCCCCTGAAGGCGGGCGACGCCTACACCGTGTGGGGCGCCAGCTACTCGCTCCGGAGCCGGGTGCGGCACAAGGAAGTGGCCGGCAAGAAGCTCTCCATCACCGGCTACATCACCAAGACCAACCTGGGAGACGCCCCCGAGTGCGCCGTTCACAAGGGCGGCAAGGCGGACCCCGAAGGCTGCAACCCCCCGGTGCCTGCGTTCTGGATTGGCGACACCAAGGATGCCCCCGAGAGCGACTGCATCAAGGTGATGGGTTGGGCCTCGAACTTCGCGCAGATCTACGACGCCATCGAAGAGTACGACAAGAAGGAGGACGCCGAGCCGCACATGGACACCTTCTGGGCAGTGAAGATCCCGAATCCACTGCCAGTAAAGGGCGCCAAGGTGACGGTGAAGGGCGACTACTCCACCACCTTCGTGAAGTCTTCCACCGGCACGGAAGCCGACCCCATCATGGGTCTTCTGACCTACGACGAGATCAACTACCTCGAAAAGCCTGCCGAGCCGGCAACGCTTCCGGGCATGAAGAAGTGACGGAGCGCGGTGCGTGGTCGCCGCGCTTTCCACGCGTTCGCGCTAGCTAGCCTGGCGCTCTTCGCAACGGGATGCCTCAAAGAGGCGTACCCGGTGCGGCGCGACGTGATCTCCGACGTCGAGCTGGAGGGCGCGACGGACGTGGACGAAGACGAGCTGCTCGACGGTCTGGCGACCGCCGACTCGTCGCGCTTTCTCGGCATCTGGGACGGCGTCTTCTTCGACTACCAGGTGTTCGACGAGAACGTGCTGGCGCGCGACCTCGAGCGCGTGGAGCGCTACTACCGCGCCCGCGGCTACTACGAGGCGAAAGTCACGGCCGCGCGAATCATCCGCGTCGACGAGCACCACGTGAAGGTGCAGATCCGGGTGTTCCAGGGAGAGCCGGTGCTGATCCAGGGCGTGGTGGACGTCAACGGCGCCGAGAAGCTGCCGGTGGAGATCGGCGCGCAGGTGCTGAAAGCCGTCACCATGCGCGCGGGGGAACGCTTCGACGAAGCCGCCTTCGAGCGCACGTCCAAAGCCATCGTGAACACCCTGGGGGACGCGGGCTACGCCTTCGCCAAGGTCACTCATCACGCCAAGGTGAACCTGGCCACGCACAGTGCACAGGTCTCGTTCCACGTGGATCCCGGCGAGGAAGCCCGCTACGGCAAAGTGGACATCGTGGGGCTAGAGAGCATCCCCCAGCGCCCGGTGATCGCGAACTTGGACATCCGCGAGGGGCGCCGTTACTCCCGGCAGGAGCTGGTGGACGCACAGGAAGCCTTGATGAGCCTGGGCGTGTTCTCCAGCGTGGAGATCCGTGAAGACAAGTCGCGCCCGGAGAGCCACGTGGTGCCGGTGCGGGTGGTGGTGCGGGAGAGCGCGCTGCGCACCGTGCGGCTGGGCGGCGGCGCCCGCTTCGACGTGCTGCGCCTGTCGAACCACCTGCGCGTCGGCTGGGAGCACCGGAACTTCCTGGGCGACATGCGCCGCTTCTCCATCGACGCACGTCCCGGCGTCACCTATTTCCCGACGCGCATCGGCCGCTTCGACGCGCCCACCCGGCTCTTGCCGGAGAACCGCATTCACGCCGAGCTTCGGCAACCCTCTTTCCTCGAAGGACGCACCACCGGCTTCGTGGCGGGGGACTACAGCATCTATCCCCTCTTGTATCCGCTGCCGGACGGCGCGGATCCCGAGAAGGAGCGCATCATCGGCTACAACGAGGTCAAGACCTCCGTCGGCGTGGAGCGCGCGTTCTTCTCCCATCACTTGTTCGTGACGCCCTCCTACAACTGGCAGGCGAACTTCCCCTTCACCTACCAGGGAGACAAGCCCGACGGCCTCGACGTCGTGCGCGTGAGCTTCCCGGAGCTGTTCGCGATCCTGGACTTTCGTGACGATCGCATCACGCCGCACAACGGCGTGTACGTCTCCAACTCGCTGCAGGTCGCGGGCTTCGTGTTCGGCGGCACGGTGTCGGACGTGCGCGTTCGGCCGGAGGTGCGGCTGTACAAGGCCCTGACCCGCAACAAGAAGGTCGTGCTGGCCACGCGCATGACGACGGGGTTCTTGTTCCCTTCGAACTACGGCGAGACGCTGGATCCGTCGAACCCCGCGGCGCGGCAGGACCCGACGGCGCCGGCGGTCATCCGCGATCAGCACAAGCTCCTGTTCCGCGCTTTCTACTCCGGCGGACCGAACTCCAACCGCGGCTACCCGTTCCGCGGTGTGGGTCCCCACGGGCCCGTCGGCTTCTTGGTGCCAACGGGGCAAGATTGCTCCCTGGACCGCCTCAAGAGCGACGGCACCCCCGTCACGGTGGACGATCTTCCGAGCGCCTGCATCCGGCCGCTGGGCGGGCTCACGCTGTGGGAAGCCTCCCTGGAAGTGCGTTTCCCCATCGCTGGGGACTTCACGGGGGCGACTTTTGTCGACGCCAGCGACGTCACACGAAATGTGGGACAAATTCGTTTCACGGTGCCCCACGTGTCAGTCGGTCCAGGCGTGCGCTATCTCACTCCCGTGGGCCCCGTTCGCCTCGACATCGGTTACCGCGTGCCTGCATTGCAGCAGATCGGTGAGCTCGACATCCAGCGCCAGGAAGGCGATCCGGGGACCGTGTTCGGGTTGCCCATGGCCATCCACATCGCTTTGGGGGAAGCCTTCTGATGGCCGCCCGCGGTTGGGTCCGAAGCACGCTCGCCTGGGTGATTCGTCTCTCCCAGGCGTTGGGCCTGACCGCAGTTCTCCTCGCCGCGCTGGTCGCCGGCGGCGTACTGCACGCCAACACACCGGCGGCGCGCCGCCTCACCGCCGCCCTGCTCACGCGCGAGCTATCGTCGGCGTTCTCCGGCACCATCACCGTGGGCGGCGTGGAGCACCTGAGCCCGTACGGCGTGATCGCCACGGATCTGCGAGTACAGGACCCGAACGGCGCCACGGTGCTGGTGCTGAGCGATCTCAAGATCAAGGTCGACGCCATCGAGCTCGCGGACAAGTACTTGTTCGGCGAGAGCAAGGTCACCCTGGTGGTGCGCCACGTGCGCGCGGAGCGCGCCGAGGTGTTCGTGATCCCCGACGCCAAGACCGGCATCCCCACCATCGCCGCGGCGTTCACGCCGGTCCCCTCCGCGCCGACGGCGCCCAGCACCCCCAGCGGCCCCAGTCGTTACATCCGAGCCTGGCTGCCGGAGGTGGAGATCGGCCGCGTGTACGCCCGCGGACGCGTGGCGGAGCTGCCCACCATGGAGGTGCAGCTCTCCAACGTGCGCGGCTCGGTGCTCGGAACGCCCAAGGGCGCCGCCATCGACGTGAAGCGCTACGGCATGGTGGTGCGCGGCCTGGGCGGGACGGACGCCACCGGTACGGGTGACATCCACATCCGCGCGCCGGGTGCGGTGTGGACCTCCTTCGACGGATTCTTCGGCAACCTCAGCGCGGGCGCGTTCCTGTACGTGAAGGGCGACGAGATCTCGGCGACGCTGGACCTGCCGCGGGCGAACCCCGAGGACGTCCGCGGCCTGTGGGTGGACTACCCCCTCAAGCAGCCGGTCACCGCGCACGTGGAGGCCTCCGGCGCGCTGCCCAACCTGCAGACCAGCTCCCGCTTCGAGATCGGCGATACCCGCATCGCCGCCAGCGGGCCGCTGCGCTTGTCCGGCAACGTCGGCGTGAACCTGGACGTGGAAGGCCGCAGCGTGGATCTGCGCGCGCTGTGGCCCAACCTGCCGAAGACCAAGGTGGACGTCGACTCGGCGATCTCCGTCTGGAACAAGAAGGGCCAAGTGGTGGTGGACGTGAACGGTACCACCGCCGCCACGCACATCGCCGGCTACGACGTGCCGGCGGTGGACGTGAACGGCACCTTCAACGAAAAGGGCTTCGAGGGCAAAGCCACCGCCCACGAAGAGGGCATGCCCCTCAAGGTGGACTTCACGGTGCACCCCGACGGCGCGGTGGACGTGGACGCCCACGCCCGGACCTTCGCCCTGCAGAAGGCACCACGGGTGCGCGAGCTCACCGGCGCCCGCGGCACGGTGGACATGCGCGTCAAGGCGCGCATCGAGAAGAACCAGCTGGACGCCAGCCTCACCGCGGACGTCAGCGGCCTCGACGTACAGGACGTGCACTTGGGCAAAGGCCAGGTCAGCGGCCACGCCAAGGGCCCCCTCACCCAGCCCGACAAGCTCAGCATCGATGCACGGCTCAGTGGGTCGCGGCTGGCCGCCAGCGGTTTGTCCTTCGATCGCGTGAAGGCCACGGCCCACGGCAACGTGCTCCGCCCCAAGGTCACCGCCGAGCTCACCGACAGCTACGGCCCCAACGTCAACGCCTCCGCCACGGTGGACGTGGGCAAGAAGTCGCCGCGGGTCGACAACCTGAAGCTGGAGGTCGAGCGCGAAGGCGCGGCGCTCAGCGGCAAGATCGCCCGGCTGGATCTCGGCAAGCAGGAGGTGTTCATCCAGGACCTCAAGCTGGCCGGTGCCGGCGGCAACCTGAGTGGCTCGGTGCTGGTACGTCCGGACCACGTGGAGGTGAAAGCCAAGGGCGAAGGGCTGGATCTGGATCGCATCGCCCGTGCCCTCGGCCTGCCGCGGGGCACCCTCGGCGGCAAGCTGGTGGTGGACGCCGACGTGGTCGCCACCAAGCGCGAGTCCCGCGGCCGCGTGATGCTGGCGTTGGGCAACGGATCCATCGCCTCCCTGAGCGGGATCTCGCTGCGCGTGAACGCGGATCTCGACGACCGCCACTTCCAGGGTTCGGCCTCGGCGCTGGTCCAGGACATCGGCGCCTTCGGTGCCGCCTGGGAGGCGGAGCTCGGCGGCCACGCCGTGGACGAGAAGAGCTGGCGCGAGATCACCGGCCTGGGCGAGATCCAGATGAACGAGATCGATCTCGCGTTGCTCACCTACCTGCTACCGCCCGAAGCCCACGTGGAAGAAGTCCGCGGCAAGGCCTTCGGCCGCTTGCGGGTGGAGCGCAGCGAGCCCGACGCCATCCCCAACGTGGGCGCGCTGGCCGGCACCAAGGACCTGGCCGTCACCGTGTCTCCGGGAGAGCCCGGCGAAGGTGAGCCGATCAAGATCGAAGGCATCGATCTGCAGGCCAGCACCGGCATCCTGGGAGAAACGGGAGACTCCAGCGCCACGCTGATCGCGACCGACGAGGGCGGGCAGTTGGCCATGGCCTCCGGTAGCGTGCACCTGGATCTGCCCGCCATCATCAAGGCGCCGAAGAAGATCCTCGATTTCTTGAAGAGCACACCCATCGTCGCCGTGCTCAGCGTGCCGGACCGCTCCCTCGCCGCGCTGCCGGAGTTCATCCGGCCCAAGGGCGTTTCGGGGACCGTGGGCGGCAAGATTTCCTTCAACGGCACACCCCTCGATCCTCGCCTGGGCACCACCGTGGACCTCACGGACCTGTCCAGCACCTCGAGTCGCCTGGCGCTGCCCGTCAGCATCCACGGCACCGGACAGTACGAGCCCAAGAGCGGCCGCTTCGCCGGCACCGCGGAGCTCAGCCAAGGTCGTTCGCGCGTCGCCTGGCTCCTGACCAAGGGCGAAGCGCCGTGGGGCAGCGGCTCCTGGAACGGTGGCGCGCAGCTCATCTTCGAGCGCACGCCGCTGGGCGTGATCCCGCCGTTGGCCGACAGCCACGTCGGCGGCACCCTCACCGGCACCCTCGCCATTCAGCGGCCCGCCGGCACCGTGCTCCCGTTGGCCACGGCCAACATCGACATCCACGACGCCAGCGTGGACATGGTGCCCGTGGGCAGCGGCAGCTTGTTCCTGCGCAGCGACGGCCACACCGCCACGGCCCGCGCCCGCATGGACAACCGCGGTGGCCACATCGAGGTGAACGCCGGCGGAGGCGTCCGCTGGTCGGGGCCGCTGCCGGATCTCGACACCAAGCGCCCCTTGCTGCTCGGGTTGGAGGCCAAGTCCTATAGCGCCGCGGTGCTCTCGCCGTTCCTCACGGACGTGTTCTCGCGCCTTGGCGGTCGCGTGGATGGCGACTTGAAGGCGACCCTCGTCGCCGAGGAGATCAAGGGCGAGGACGGCAAGCCCGACGTGCATTGGACCGGCAAGGTGCTCGGCTGGGCCAGCATGACCCGCGGCGTGATGCAGATCGCGCCCCTGGGCATGGACATCCGCGACATCAGCTTCCGCGCGGAAGCGCGGGACGCCGGACGCTTCACGGCCTTGGAGATCACCAACGTGCAGGGCAAGGCCCGCTCGGAGACGGACAACGTGAAGGCCGCCGCCACGCTGTATCTCGACGGCCTGCGCCTCGAGCGCGGCAACGGCTGGCTGCGCCTGGTAGACGTGCCGCTGCTGGTGCAGGGCGTGCCGCAGGCCAGCGCTCGGGGCCTCGCCACTCTCGAGCTCGAGCGCGAGAAGGACCGAATGGTGGTCACCGCCACCGTCCCCAGCTTGGAAGCGCGTCTGCCCCGGGCCTCCGCGCGCAGCGTGATCGAGCTGGGAGACAATCCCGCCATCGACGTGGAGCAGCCGCTGCGGGAGCCCACCGAGGAGCACGCCGGAGCGATCATGCCCTGGCACTTCGTCGTGAACCTCGGCAAGGACGTGAAGATCACCCGCAACGACATGAACATCCTGCTCACCGGCCAGCCGGTGGTGGATCTCGCGGACAAGGTGAAGGTCACCGGTTACGTGGAGCTGGAAGCCGGCGGGCGCATGCAGGCGCTGGGCAAGACCTTCGTGATCGAATCCGGCCGCGTGATGTTCGATACCGGCGAGCCCGCCGATCCCCACGTGAACGTCACCGCCAGCTGGCGCGCGCCGGACGGCAGCACCGTGTACGTCGACGTGCAGGGCACCCTGAAGGACGCGCGCCTCAAGCTGTCCAGCGATCCCGCGCGGCCGGAGCAAGAAGTGATGGCGCTGCTCTTGGGCGGCGGCGGCACCAGCTCGGAAGAGAGCAGCAGCTCCGGCGCGCGCGCCGCCGCCGGCGGCGTGGCAGCGGGTGGCCTCGCCACCGCACTCAACGCGTTGCTCTCTGACGCCCTCGTGGGACAGGTCGAGATCCGCACCGCAACGTACGAGAACACGTCGAGCTACACCGCCGCCGTGCGCATCAGCGACACCGTCTGGTTCGAAGGAACGTATCGCTCCACCGCCACGGACACGACGCAGACCACCGCCGGCGCGGATCGCGTGGACGTTTCCGGCACCGTGGATTGGCGCTTCCGCAAGAACTGGTCACTGCGCACGGAGATCGGCACCGTGGGCACCGGGTTGGATCTGCTCTGGCAGTATAGATACTGATCTTGGTTTGTCGGAACGCCGCGGAACCGCGCGGCGCGACGGGGCTCGCGCCGGACCGACAAGAAGAAGCCGCTATTCCAGGCGGCGGGCGCTGGCGCAGCCGACGTTCAAGGTCAGCTCGAACTTGCCTTCGGACCAGTACTTGTCGATGGCGTCCCGGATGTACTCCAGGGGCTTTTCCAGGTCGTGGCCCGGCAGGTAGCTCTTCACTTCCGGCAGCACCAACAAGCGGCTCACCGGATCTTCGATGAAGGCGCGGCCGCTGTCGAAGGCCAGCGCGGTCTGCCGGATCTCGACGTCCACGTCGTCGAGGCCCACGCTCTCGAGCTCCTCGGAGAGCGTCTCTATCGTGTGGCGCGCCGCGATGGACTCTTCCACCACGCGGCCGAGCTCGCCCTCGTCCTGCTTCAGCGCGTACTCCCGGAGCAGGTCCGCCACTTCCTGGAACGAACCGCGCAGGGGCAACGCCACCAGCGCCTGTCCTCCCGGGTACAGCAGCCGATGCATCTCACGGTACAGATCCAGGCGCGCCTCCGTGGAGCCCACCGGATGGAGGCACACGGTGTGCGAGAACGTCTGCGCTTCGAGCCCCGTGGGGAAGTCCGTCGCTTCCACGTACTCGATGGGAACTTCCCCCAGGGCAGCCGCCTTGTTGCGGGCCAGCTCCAGCGCCGCCGCGGAAGGATCCACGCCCACCACCGTGGAGCCCCCGTTGATCTCGTACAGCTGCTTGTCCGGATAGCCCGTGCGGCACCCGAGATGCGCGAAGCGAGCGCCTTCCCCCGCCAGCACCATCTCCAACAAGAGCTCGCCGAAGAAGGAGAGATAGCGCGGCACGACGAAGGTCTCCATGACGGCCGCGTCGGCCGGGGCGAGCAACTCCGTCGGTATCACACCACCCGAGCTATCAACCCGGAGCCTTGGAAGCAATCCCGACGTGGGCGCGTTATGATCCCGGCGTGGAGCCCCTGGTCAAAGCTGCGCTATTGGCGGCCTCGCTGTCCGCGGTGGTGCGGGCCGCGGAGGTGGGGCAGGCACCCCTCGGGCAGCCTCAGCTGCTGGTGGAAAGCGCCGCTGACGCCCAAAAAGGCCTGTCCGCGCAGTGCCCCGCGGACACCCTGCCGGACGGTCGGGTGTGCATTCCGGTGCCTCGGACCAGCTCCGGGGAGGCGCTGGTCGCCGAGCAGGCCGGGCACCGCGACAAGACCGGGCAGTGGCGCATCTACGATCAGATCCCACGGCGGCCGGATCGCCCGAAGAGCTACCGCGCGTACCGCTATCCCGTACCCCTCACGGAAGGGCAGGCCTTCGTGGCCAGCGGCTACGATCTGGATCGCCCGGATGCCGAGCAGCGCCGCGGCGAGAACCTCAAGGCCATCGGCCATGGCGGCATCGACATCGCGCAGAAGCGCGGCACCGAAGTGCGTCTGGTGAACCTCGAGCATCAGGTGGGGGACGCCGAGGTGCTGTTCGTCGGCGAGCTGTTCGGCAACTCCGTGGTCACGCGCCACGCCGTCCGTGAAGGGGGGCGTTTGCGGGACTATGTCGTCATCTACGGACACCTTGATGGACCCGCGCCCGGCATTGCGCGCGGAATGAACGCGCGCGAGGGCTCGCTGCTCGGGTTTGTCGGAGACTCGGGCGCACCCGGGGACGTGCATTTGCACCTCGAGGTGCGCCGTGTGCGGGACGGAGTGAATGCCGCAGATCTCAGCGCGAGGGGCATCACGCAAAACGCCAAGACGGTGGTGTGCGACCCGCGCAATGTGCTGCCGCTCGGCAAGAGCTGAATGTTGGGGCGGCGCGAAACCCGGCGCGGCGCGCGGCAGTCGCGGGTTGCGGGAGCGGGAGCGGATGCGGGAGCGGGAGCGGGAGCGGATGCGGGAGCGGGAGCGGGGGCGGACGTGGGGGCGGGGGCGGCGGAAATCTATCCGCCCTTCCATGTTCGTAGGACGAACATCGGCGCAGGGATGCGCGCTCATCCCCGCTTCCAGGTTCGCCTGGCGTGTCTGGCGAACATCGGAGCGGGGATAGATTCGGGCGGGGCGTGCAACGGCGGCGTTCCCTCCACTCGCCATCAAGCCCGCGCTTCGCGGGAGCCACATGTCTGCGCCTGCCATTTCTACTCGGCGCTCCCCCCACCCCGACACGCGAGCCCAATGTCCGCGGCAGCGCGCACGGTGGCGCGGAACCTCGGCGCTCAATGTCTGCGTCGTTTCCACGCACCGGCATTTGCACGTAGGCCTCGCTCGGGGGCCACATGTCCGCGTCGTTTCCGCGCGCCGGCATTTGCACGTAGGCCTCGCTCGGGGTGTCCGATCCTACCGGCGTGCTCGGCGGCCTCCAGGCCAAGCCGGCTTCGCCGGTGGCTGCTGACGCAGCCAGCCTGGACCCCGCCTGCGACTCGCCGGTGAGGGGTGGGACACCCCTCGCGCAGTGGGCGCGGACGGGCGAACGCGGAGAACTCGAATGCTCAGGATCTACTCGGACATGCTCGATTGGCTCGAAGATCTCGTGGAGCTCATCGCTCGAATCGAGAAGCACGACCCGGACTTGGCTCGCCAGCTTCGACGGGCGTCGCGCTCGGTCGTGCTCAATACCGCCGAAGGCATGGATGCGCGCGGCCGCAACAAGAGCGCCAAGTACACCATTGCGCTCTGCGAAATGCGCGAGAGCTACGCTGTGCTCGAGGTCAGCGTTCGGCTTCGCTACATCCCGCCCCTGGTCGCGCCCCTCGAAGACCGCTCGCAGAAGATCATCGGCACCTTGTATCGCCTCGCGCATTCACGAGCGCAGTAGGGCGCCGCGAAGGGGCGCAGCACTTGGTGCGCCCCTTCGCACCGTCGCGTGGCTACGGATTGGGGCCACACAGCACCGGTGTTGACGCGAGGTGAATGAACGAAAGTGCGCCAGCATCCACTTCGATGGGTTGGCAACTCTGCTGGTAGCAAATCTCCAGGGGGTCACACTGGATCTCGTACTGTGTTCCTTGAAGATCGCCCGTACAGCCCGTCTCGCCGATTGCCGAGATCATCATGGTGGCGCTCTCCAAGTTGGGATCCGAAGTGGCACACGTGTAGCTTGGAGGTGTGCAAACAGCACACGTCGTCGTCATCCCATCGGCAGCGTCGTCGGGACCGGCGTCTGACATTCCCCCATCCGGGGCCACACCGCGCTTTGAGTCAGACGACCCACAACCGAGGCCGGACGCCAGGAGCAGAAGGAGTCCGACCCTGATCAAGCCAAACCGTGGCCTCTTGTTCATGTGATTCCTTGAACGCATCTCTTGTGCCGTACTCGATGGCCGGCGAAGACTCTCCACGGCTGACGCCACAAATTGCGACGTAGCTCTTGGCGTGCGGGTGTCCACCTTCCGGCGCCGGACATGGGTCGACGAGGTCTACCCTCCCCCATGACACAATTTGGCTCACAGACGAGAGACTCGGCGCGCCAAATGTCCGCGGAGGCGGGAGCGGTTGCGGGAGCGGGTCCGGTTGCGGGAGCGGGTCTGGACGCGGGAGCGGGGCCGGTTGCGGGAGCGGGAGCGGACGCGGGTGCGGACGCGGGCGCCGGTCCGGACGCGGGTGCGCGGACGCGCGGGGTTGCGTCAGGGGACGAGTTTGTAGCCGTAGCCGTAGACGGTGAGGATGTGTTGCGGCTTTTCCGGGCGCTTCTCGAGCTTCTTGCGGAGCTTGACCACGTAGTTGTCGATGGTGCGGTTCGACGGGTTGGCGTCGACGCCCCACACCTTGTTCAGGATTTCCTCGCGGCTCACGGGTTGGCCCTGGCGCTCGTGCAGGAAGCGGAGGAGCTCGACCTCGTAGAAGCTCAGGGATTCCTCTTTCTCGCCGTCGCGCAGGAGCGTGTGGGAGCTCACGTTCACGCTGGCATTGCCCACGCGAAAGACCAGGGTCTCGCTCGGACGGTTGATGCGACGAAACAGCGCGCGAATGCGGGCGATGAGCTCACCGACGCTGAACGGCTTGGTGACGTAGTCGTCCGCTCCGGCGTCCAGGCCGCGGATCTTGTCGGCCTCCTGACTGCGGGCGGTGAGCATGATCACCGGCATGAAGGCGTCGAAACGCCGGAGCTCCTCGCACACCTGGTAGCCGTTCATGTCCGGCAGCATCAGATCGAGGAGCACCACGTTGGGGCGCTCATGGCGCGCCAACGTGACGCCCTCTTTGCCCGTCTTGGCGACGACCACGCGAAAGCCCTCGAACTCGAGCGCATCCGAGAGCCCGAGGACGATGTGGGGCTCGTCTTCGATGATCAGGATCGTCTTCGGGAGCTCCATGACCGCCCGGGCATCCTACCGAATGGCCCGGGCGGGTAAAGGCCGACCATCAAGTCGAGGTCACAGCGGTTTTCCGAGGCAAGCGATGAACACGGTGGAACCTGAAGCGGGCGTTTCATCGCCAACGAAACGCAGCTTGCGCGCGGGGTGGCAGTCCTTCACCAGCTCCGGGTTGCCGACCGCTACGGACGGATCCGCGTCGATGTAGCACCAGCCCACGGCATCCGCGGCGGGCACGAGGTCGTTCTCACACGACGCCTTGTTCGTCGCCTCCCCCAGCTCGCACATGCAGAACGAATCCGGCGTGCAGTCCGGTGCGCCTTCGAGGCCGCACTGTCCGGTCTGCTTCAACCGGCTGAGCACGGGCTTGACCAGCTTCGAATCCACGGCGCTTCGGTTCTGAGCGCCGTCACAGGAGCAGCCGCCGCCGGACTTCACTTCCACCACGGCGCACTGCGTCTCCGTCGTGCCGTCGTCGTTCTTGATGACGGTGATGGGACGGTTCACGCACTTGGAAGTGAGCTGCTTCTTCAGCTGCTCCACGATGGCCGATACCGCGGGCGTGTAGCCGTAGCTGGGCTTGCCCTGATCCGCGAGCTTGGACAGCTTCGGGCAGATGGACGCCACGATGGCGTTCTCCCCGATGCCCTTCAGTACCTCCAGCTGCCGGAGGCCCGGATATGCCTTGGCGAAGTACTGCATGCTCGAGTAGCCAGCGCCCGGGCCACTACCGGGCGCCTGACACAACGGATCGTTCTCGGTATACGAAGCTTTGGAGATGGCATCGTCCACGTCCTTGCAGTCGCACTTGTCCACGTCGCAATCCTGCGCGTCGGACAGCGGGAAGATGCAGGCGTACTGCAGATCGGACCCGTCGCTTACGCGGTCGTGACCGTTGATGGCGTCGGCTCCCTGCGCGGAGTCGGCACCGGGTACGCCGCTTCGAGCCTGTACGGACTCCACCATGTGCGGATCGCTGTTGGGTCCGGGCGTAATGCGACTCCAATCGATCTTTTCGGGGGTCAGGTACTCCAGGGTGTCCGCGTTCTGCGGATCGTTGCTCTCGGGCGTGGACACCAGCTGCCAGGGAACGCCCACGATGCCCGCGAGGTACACCAGATCCGGATCGCGCACCTTGCCGCCGGTGCGCAGCAGCGGATTCGGAACTTCGCGCCCCATGCGATCCGTGATTAGCGGCTGTGTCAGACCCTTCACGTAACGATCCACTGGGTACAGCCAGTCCACTCCGTAGCGCTGCTTCTGCTGCCAGCAGCGAAGGTTCGGGGGATCCTCCGTGTCGGAGTACTTGCCCTTCTTGCACTCGGCGTCGTCCGCCACCGGCGGGCAGCCCTCTACGTCACCGAGACCGCAGGTGTGGCAACACGGGCTGTCCGGATCCGTCGCGCACGCCGACGTGGCCCGGAACAAAGGGAGTTCCGAGGTCGCCAGGAACCCCTGCCCCTCCACGCCGGGTCCGCCATCGCGGATGGAGCAGTCGTTTTCATCGCTCAGCATGATCACTGCGACGAGGGAGTCCGGCCGTAAGAAGCTCTCGCGCTGCGCGAGCAGCGTCTTGTCGGCGCAGACACCACCGACGCACACCCCAGGATGACCTTGGCCGTCGTCGCAGTCTTGACCGTCCGCCGCGCAGCTGGGGAGCTGGATGGTGTTGTCCTGCACCCGCACCGAGACCGGCGGCTGCGGGTCGATCAGGAAGCGATACCACGACTCGAGGGACGCTTCGTACCCGCAGCCCTGCTCGCCGGCGGCAGTCACCCCCGCGGCAAAGTCGCTCACCAGCGTCGTCGCGTCTGCCGTCCCACCGGTGCCCCCAGGATTCCACCACAGAAAGCCGAGGCCGTCGCTGTCGGGCACGCCAGTGCGCACCGTGGGCATCAGGTGCGCGTGGTCGTCCTCCGTAGCGTTGGACGTGCAGTAGCTCCCGCCATGGGATCCCAAGCTGGAAGAGATCACGCCGATGTGGATGTCCTCCACCGGCTTGAACTCCGGCTCGCTCCCGTTCGGGCAGTTCGGCGCGGCGGTGCCCGGAATCAGCGCTTGGGTCTGCGAGTCCACGCACACCGGCGTGACCAAGCGGCGCACGAGCTCCGGCACGGCATCCGCCAAGATCTTCTGCTTGTCCGCCATGCTCTGGGAGTTATCCACCATGAACAAGAGGTCGATCTTGTCGACAGCGGTGCTCTTCACCTCGTCGATGCTGATGTTCGTTGTGTTGGGCGACGCGGGGGATACGGGGCGATCCAGGCAGCCGGACGACAGCGCGGCGACGATACCGACACTGGCGAGACCGGCGAGCCCAGCGCGCACTACACCCGTAGCGCGCGCCCCTCGCGGGGACGTGTGCTGCTTCATGATGACGGCTCCTTGATGGATGAATGGCCGGAGCGTCGCTGAGCGATCACGCGACGATGCGACATCGAGCAAACAGCAACGTCCGTGCCGGCCGCTTCTTCGCAGCACGGCGCCAAGCAGCACCAAAGAGCGCCAAGTGCGTTGTCGTCAGCGTCAACGCGGGAGGCACAAAACGAAAAAGGCGACACCGCTCGGTGCCGCCTTCTTCGTCGATCCTACTGGGGGATCAGCTACCCGCGTCGCCTGTGAGGATCTTGCCGAGGCAGGCGATGAACACCGTCGCTCCCGAAGCCGGCGTATCGTTGCCGACGAAGCGGAGCTGGCGGGGCGGGTTGCACTGGGAGACCAGTGCTGGATTGCCGATGCCGAGCTCGGCATCGATGTAACACCAGCCGATGCCCTGGGTGGCGCCGTCCGGGTCGTTCTCGCACGACTGCTTGTTCGAGGCCTCGTTGATCTCGCACTGGCAGAAGTTGACCGCATCGCAGGGGATGCCCGATGCGGAACCCGGGCCGCACTGGCCCAGAGCCGCGAGCTGCTTGAACACCGGGCTCACCAGCTTGGGATCCACCGGCCCACGGTTGGCGTTTCCGTCACAGTTGCAGGCACCGTTCTGGGTCGCCGACACCTCCACCACTGCGCACTGGGTCTCGGTCTCGCCGGTGTCAGGATTGACGTTCACCGCGATGGGTCGGTTCACGCACTTGACGTTCAGCGCTTCCTTCAGGCGTTCGATGATGGCGCCCACGGCTGGGTTGTAGCCATAGCTCGCCGCCGTCTTGTCGCTCGTGTTCTTTGGGCAGATGGAGGCCACGATCGAGTTTTCCCCGAAGTCGTGCAGCACCTCGAGCTGCCGCAACCCCGGATACGCCTTGGCCAAACGCTGGGTGTAGGAGTACCCGCCACCGGTGTCTTGGCAGAGCGGGTTGTTGAGGGCGTAGCCCGGATCACCACCCGTCTTGCAGTCGCAGCCGCCCGTGGCGCCCTGACAGTTGCGGGGCTGCTCCAGCGGGAAGATGCAGGCGTACTGCAGGTCGTCGTTGGCCGGCAGCCACTCGTGGCCGCTGTACGGATCGGCTCCTGGTGCGGAATTCGGATCTGGCAAATTCGCACGCGGAACGACGGACTCGATCATGTGGGGATCACCGGGAGGGCCGTAGCCGGACACGCCGGGCCCCGGGCTGCCGCTGTGGATGATCTTGGACCAGTCGATGTCGCCCGCGTTGAGGTAGTTGAGCGTGTTCGGGTCGCTCTGGCTCGCCGCGTCGGAAATCAGCTGCCAGGGCACGCCCACGATGCCTGCGAGGAAGATCAGGCTGGGATCGCGGGAGGTACCGCTGGAGTTGGCGAACAGCGGGTTCGGCACTTCCTGCCCCGTGCGGTTGAAGATCCGCTGCTGAGTCAGGCCGTCGATGTAGCGCTTGATCGGGTACAGCCAGTCCACACCAAAGCGGCGCTTCTGCTCCCAGCAGCGCAAATTGGGGGTGTCCTCGGTGTTCTGGTCGTAAGCGCCCTTCTGGCACTCAACATCCTGATCCGTGGGCGTGCACCCCTGCGGCGCGAGCTGACCGCAACTGAAGCAGCACGGGTCATCCGGGTTCGAATTGCAGGCGCTGGTGGCCCGGGGAACGGGGCTGCCGCTGGTGGACACCAGCCAGGCCTGGCCATCGTCCCGGATGGAGCAGTCGTTCTCGTCGCTCAGCATGATGACGGCGACCAACGAGTCTCCCCGCAGGAAGTTCTGGCGCTGCTCGAGCAGGGTCTTGTCCGCGCAGATGCCGCCAGTGCAGATACCGGGTTGCCCGTTACCGGGATCGCAATCCTGACCTTCGGCGGCGGGATCGCAGGTAGACACAGTCGTGAGCCCGGTGGTGGGGTCCTTCGCCACCGCGCCAGGGGGCTGGGGATCCACCAGGAAGCGGTACCAGGACTCGAGGGATGCCTCGTAGCCGCAGCCCTGCTCGCCCGGCCCCTTCACGTTGGCCGAAAAGTCGTTGAACAGTGCGCTGTCGTTGTTCTGGCCCGGAGGGTTACCCTTGCCATCCGGATCCCACCACAGGAAGCCGAGACCGTTGTAGCTCGGGATGCCGCCACGCACCGAGGCGATCAGTCGTGCCCGGTCGTTCTGACCCTCGGCACCGCCCTCGCACACGTCGCCGCCGTGGCCACCCAAGCTGGACGAGATCACGCCGATGTGGATGTCCCGGATCGGCTTGAACTCGGGCTCGGAGCCTCCCGGGCAGTCCGGCGTGGCGTACTGGCCGGTGGGCGTGGTGTGGTCCGTGGCGTCCACGCAAATCGGCGTCACCAAGCGCTTGGCCAGCTCCGGCACCGCGTCCGCAAGGATGGCCTGCTTGTCGGCCATCGAGATGGAGTTGTCGATCATGAACAAGAGGTCGATCTTGTCCACGCTCTGCTGGCGGATCTGGTCGACGAACACGTTGGTGGTGTTCGGCGAGGCCGGCGACACGGGCCGATCCAGGCAGCCGGTGGCCAGGCCTGAGATGGCCGCCACGGCGGTGAGGCCAGCCAATCCCGCACGCACCAGACGCGCGGAGATCGACCGATTCCCGGGCGAACGCTTCAGCTTCATTACGACGACTCCTTGGGTGGCGCTAAGGCCGGGACCGGCTCCAGCGCCGGTCCGGTAATCGAACAGTGGAGGCGACCCCTGCCGGCCGCCCCGGACGCCGGTCCCAGAAACCGGCGGTAGGAGCGTAAGTGCCCGGGACGATTGCTGTCAATCGCGCCGTGCGCTGCCCTTTGAGCCGCCCGAAAGCCATGCATCCGTAGAAAGGTCGAGCAAACCTCGTGCCCCACCCAATGCGCGGAAATCGGCCCCATCTCACCCGCGAGCGCCAACTTCGTTGTCCATCGGCCGCCGGGGTCGGCAACCACTATGGCTTTTGGAAGTGCTCCCGCAGTGCTTGGAGCTGCCGCTTGCCCACGCCGGGCACGGCCAAGATGTCCGCGTCGCTCGCCGTGCGGATCGCGCCCAGGGAGCCCAGGTGCTTGAGCAGCGCCTGCCGCGTCTTGGGGCCGATGCCATGGATGCGATCGAGCTCCGACTCGAAGCGTCGCTTCTTGCCGACCTTCTTGCGCCCGCGGTTACTGAAGCGATGGGCCTCGTCCCGGGCTCGAGCCAGGAGGAACAGCTCGGGGCTGTTGGGCCGGAGCGGGATCGGGTTCTTCTGTCCCGGTAGGTACACGCGGTCCACGAGCTTCTCTCCCAGGGGCGACTCCTTCTCCTTGGCCAAGCCCACCACCGCTAGGTCGTGCAGACCGAGATCCCGCGCGGCGGTCAGCGCCACCGCCAGCTGCCCGCGGCCGCCGTCCACCACGAACAGATCCGGCAGCTCCCACTCGCCGGTTTGCTCCTCGCCCTCTGCCGCGGCACGGCCCCGCGCAAAGCGTCGCCCGAGCACCTCCGCCATCGCGCCGTAGTCGTCGCCATCGGCGACGGACTTCACCTTGTACGTGCGATAGCGCTTCTTGTCGGGCACGCCGTTGTCGAGAGCCACCACCGCGCCGACGGTGTCGCTGCCGCCCAGGTGCGAGATGTCGCAACACTCGATACGCCGCGGCAGCGTGGGCAGACGCAGCCGCGTCTGGAGCTTCGCCAGCCGCTCGTCGATGTCGTCGGCGGCGCGCCGCTTCTCCTCGAACGCGTGGCGCGCGTTGTCCATCGCCAGGTCGAGCAGCTTCTTGCGGCTGCCCCGCGCGGGCGCCACCAGCTCCACCCGTTTCGTGCGCGGGCGCCGCTCCGCCAGCCACTCCGCGACGCCCTCCGCGCCCTCGGGCAGGAGCGGCACGATGATCTCGTCGGGCACCAGCTCCGCGCTGCCCTCGCCGCCGTAGTGCTCGCGCAAGAACGTCGCCACGATCTCGTCGTCCGGCAGCTCCACCCGCGCGTGCGAGAAGCTCGCGGTATCGATCACGCGCCCCGCGCGCACGTACAGCACGCTGAGCTCCACCAGATCTCCCTCGCGGTACATGCCCAGCACGTCCTGGTCGCGATCCGTGACCACCACCACGCGCTGCGCCTCGCGCACCAGCTCCACCGCCCGGAGCTGATCGCGATAGATCGCCGCCAGCTCGTACTCCATCTGCTCGCTGGCCTGCCGCATGCGCTCTTTCAGCTCTTTGCTGAGCTCGTCGTGACGTCCGTCCAAGAACAGCGTCACCGCCCGCACTTGCTGGCCGTAGTGCTCGCGATCCACCTCGTACACGCAGGGCGCCGGGCAGCGCTTGATCTGAAACTGCAGGCATGCGCGTCGCCGCCCCGACAGCTCGCGGTCGGAGCAGGTGCGGAGCTGAAAGTGCTTTTCCACCAGGTGCAGCGTGCGCCGCGCCGCCGTCGCCGAGTGATACGGGCCGAAGTAGCGCGCGCCGTCCTTCTCCGGTCGCCGCACCAGCTCGAGGCGCGGCCACTCGTGCTCCAAGGAGAGCTTGAGGGTCAGGTACTCCTTGTCGTCGCGGAGCTTGACGTTGTAGCGCGGCCGTCGCTCCTTGATCAGGCTGTTCTCGAGGATGGCCGCTTCCTTCTCCGTGGCCGTGACCACGGTTTCCAGATCCGCCACCTGCCGCCGGAGCAACGGGATGAAGCCGCGGTCGTCGCTGGAGCCGTCCTGGAAGTAGCTCCGCACCCGCGAGCGCAGGCTCTTGGCCTTGCCGATGTACAGCGGCTCCCCCGCAGAGTCGCGGAACACGTAGCAGCCGGGCCGCGCCGGCAGCGCGTCGAGCTTTTCTCGGACCGCGTCGGGGACTGACATGAGACGGCGCCGAGCCTACCACCGACGTCCGGGCCCTGCTTTTTCCGCGGCGTACCGACATGCCCTGTCAGGAGCGGTTCATTTGGGTGTTGGCTCGGCGCGGAAGCTCGAGGGTTGGACGGCTCACGGCGCTGGTGATACGTCGAGCCCCCGTGAGCCCGTCGCGATTCTTCCAGAGCTCGGCTCGGCGCGGCGCCGCCATGGTCGTCGTGGCGGTGCTGGGCGGCTTGGGCATCGGCTACGTGCTGGTGCCCAAGAGCGAGACGCCGAGCGTGGAAAAGGAGCCGCCCCCGGAGGTACGGCTGCTCGGCACGCCGCTACCCTTGGGCGACGATGCTCCCCAACGCGCCCTCGAGCGCGTGCGCCATTTCGTCGCGGGCACCCTCTCGCTGGAGCTGCCCGGCGGCGAGAAGAAGTCGGTGCGCTTCGGGCAGCTCGGGGCGGAGATCGACAAGGTGCGGCTCGCGCAGCTGGTGCGCGACGCGAAGGACCCGACCAGCCCGCTCCGGCGCGCGCACCGCGGCAAGACCGAGCCCATCGACCTGCCGGTGCCGGTGGTGATCAGCGCGAAGGACGCGTTGCCGGCGCTGTTGGTGCTGAAGGACGGCCTGGATCGCGCGCCCGTGGACGCGCGGTTGGACCTGGAAAAGCGGCGGCTGGTGCCGGAAACGCTGGGGCAACTGCTGGACGTGGACGCGACCTTGGGCTCGATCCAGGCGGCGGTGAGCCGCGGGGATCACACCGCGCGGCTGGTGTTCGAGCTGTCGAAGCCGAAGCGCGTGGCGGCGCAGCTTTCGGGCGTGAAGTTCGACGCGGTGCTGGGCTCCTTCGAGACGCCCTACAACCGCGCGTCGCGCTACGCGGCGCGCACCTTCAACCTGCGGCTCGCGGCGTCCAAGCTCGACGGCACGGTGCTGTTGCCCGGCGAGGTGTTCGACTTCAACGAAGTCGTGGGCCCGCGCGACGAAGCCAACGGCTACAAGGTGGCGCCGGTGATCGCCGAGGGCGAGCTGGTAGATGGCATCGGCGGCGGCACTTGTCAGATCTCCGGTACGCTGCACGGCGCGGCGTTCTTCTCGGGGCTCGACGTGGTCGAGCGCTACCCACACACGCGGCCGAGCTCGTACATCAAGATGGGGCTCGACGCGACGGTGGTGTACCCCACCATCAACTTCCGTCTGAAGAACCCCTTCGACTTCCCGGTGGTGCTGCACGAGACGGTGAAGAACGGCGTGGTGCGCGCGGAAATTCTGGGACCCGAGCGCACGCGCACGGTCACGCTGATCCGGCGCATCGACGCGGCCATTCCCTACGAACAGGTGGAGCGGCAAGACAAGAACCTGCCGAGCGGCATGCGCGTGCTGTCCCAGCACGGCGTGCCGGGCTTCAAGCTGCACCGCTATCGCATCGTACGGGACGGCGAGCACGCGGTGCGTGAGCGCTGGAACGACCTGTACCCGCCGACGACTCAGATCGTGCGGGTGGGTACCGGGGACATGCCGCGCGACAGCGTGAGCGCGCACGACGACGGACATCCGGAGTACGTGGCCGACGAGCTCTTGGTGCTGACGCAGGGCGTGGACGCCGAAAAAGGCGGCGAAAGCGACAGCGGCAAGGAGTTTTCCGAGTGGCGCGAGCCGGGGAAGTTCGGCAAGCGCGGCTGGACGGAAGACGCGGGCATGCCGGTGTGGAAGGGCGACGGCGACGGCGCGGGCGACGACGGCGACAAGAAGAAGAAAAAGAAGACCAAGGGCTGAGCTCCCGGGGTAGCCTCCGGGCATGGCCCTTCGTCACAGCCTCCTGCTCCTGCCCTTTTTGGCCGTCGCTTGTGGTGGCTCCACGGTCGCCTCCATCCCCAAGGTCGATCCGGTGGTGCAGCCCGCACCGCAAGACAATCCCTTCCTCGACGAGGAAGACGGCGCGTCCGACGGAGACTCGGAGCAAGCGGAGCCCGCCGAGGGGGAGCCTGCCGAAGACGCCAAGCCCGCCGACGAGGGCGACAAGGGTGAGGCGCCGAGTGGGGAAAAACCTGACGCGAAGGCCGAGGACGCCAAGCCGAAGGCCGACGCCAAGCCGAAGGCTCCTCCCGCGCCCAAGCCCAAGACGGCTCCCCCGCCCAAGCCCAAAACTCCCGCGCCCCCACCCAAGACGAAGTGAGCCACCGCCGTGTGGCGGGTCGAGTCGCGCATCTATCTCGGTGACTACCGAGCAGGCGTCGACGCCCTCGGGGGCGCGGCGTTGCCTACGGATCCGAGCGGCGACCCCAAGCCCTTCGCCGGGGTGGTGTCGCTGTGCCCCATGCCGCTGTTTCGCGGGGAGCCGGTGGAAGGACCCGCGCTGCTCGACACGGAGTGGCTGAAGATCCCCATCATGGACGGCGGCAACGGGGACGGAGAGCTGGAGTACGCCATCGATCTCGCCCTGCCCTTCATCGCGCGACGCCGGAAGTCCGGGAACGTGCTGGTGCACTGCGCGGCGGGCATGAGCCGGAGTGTGAGCGTGTTGGCTGCGCTGTTGTGCGAGGGGGGGTCAGGGGTGGAGGAAGCCTTCGAGCACATCGCGAGCTCAAAAGCCGAGGCTCTGGGGCCTTTCTCTTCGGATTTGAGCCTTTTGATCGCGCCAGCCTGGGAGTTTCGGCGCTATCTGGAACGCCGCTACGGGCGCATCAGGCCCGACGGCCGGCCGGACCAGGCTTGACGCCGAGGCCCAGGCGGGGTCAAAACCCGCGTCACCGGCGGCTGGCCCGTCGGTCGAACCGGCCATGGACCCCTCGCCCCTCGAGGGATGCCGCCCTCATAAGGACCCATGACGACTATCGAATCCGCTCACACCGAGACCCCGGCGATGCCCAACACCAGCAATGGAGACGGCGCTGCCCGGGGAGTGGACTGGGACAATCCGCGCGTGTCGGCCATCCTCGCGGCGGCCGCCAAGTGCTTCGCTCGCAAGGGCTTCAGCGCCACGACGCTCGCCGAGATCGGCAAGGAGCTCGGTCTCCGCAAGAGCATCGTCCACTACTACTTTGCCAGCAAAGCCGCGCTCATCCACGAGGTGCAGGCCTACAGCCAGCACAAGTACCTGGACCGCGTCCGGGACGCGATCCGCGCCACCGCCGCAGAAGAGCCCAAGAAGCGCATGATGAGTGTGCTGGGGTCGCTGTGGGAGGTTCTGGATAACAATCGCACTACCACCCACCTCAACATCGAGGTGTGGAGCGCGTCCCGCCGAGATCCCGAGCTCCGGCGCCGGGCCAGCCTGCTGCAGCACGACGCACGGCAGCTGATCACCGACGGCGTGGGAGATGTGCTGGGCGTGAAGGTCGACCAGTTCCCGCAGATGAAGGCGCTCTCCGCGTTGATCCTCGCGGTCCTCAACGGCCTGGTGGTCGCGGAGTACCTGGAGGGCGAGGAAGCCGGCGCCAAGGAAGCCTACGACACGTTCCTCTACCTCCTCCGTCTCGGCATGAAGAAGATGGAGGAGCAGGCCGCCGGCACCGCGTGATCGAAAAGCATCCGGTCCTGCCTGGGGCCGAGGCTTGGTCGGCTCCCGGCGGGGACGTCGGCATCGTGGTCATCCACGGATTCACGGGAAATCCGTGGTCCATGCGGCCGCTGGCGGAAGCGCTGGCGGAACGCGGGTTTGCCATCGAAATGGTGCGGCTGCCGGGCCATGGCACCCACTGGCGGGACATGATGCGCAGCCGCTACGCCGACTGGCGGGACGAGGTCCGCCGAGCGCGGGAGCGTCTGCGCGGCGCGGGCAAGAAGGTGCTGCTCGTGGGCCTTTCGCTGGGCGGAAGCCTGGCGCTGGACGTGGCCTCGGAGCAGCCGGAGGCGGTCGCCGGCGTGGTCTGCATCAACGCCACGGTGCTGGATCGCGAGGGGATCCTGGCGAAGCTGGCGCCGGTGCTGGAGAAGATCCTGCCCGTGGTGCCAGCCAAGGCCGCGGGGCTGGTGGAGAACGACATCGCCAAAGGCGGCGACGAGCACGCCTATGCCTACGTGCCGGCGGCAGCGGGCGGTTCGTTCCTGAAGGAGCTGCCGCGGCTGCGGGAAGCCGTGGCCGGCCTCCAGGTTCCGGTGCTGGTCGCCTACTCGCCGCAGGACCACAGCGTTCCGCCGGAGAACTCGAAGAAGATCCTGGAGCTGCTGCCCGGGAAGAAGGAAGAGCTCCGGCTCGAGCGCTCCTTCCATGTGGCCACCCTCGATTACGACTTCGAGCTGCTGGTGGAGCGCATCGCCGAGCTCGCCGCGCGAGTTTGAAAAATTCGCGAGATCGTTGCATCTTCTCGGGCGTGACCCGGATCGCCGCTGCCCTGCTGCTGGCCGCCTCCACGGCGTCTGCGGCGCCGCGCGCGGTGGTGGACGGCAGCTGGTGGTCCAGTGGCGAGGTGCGGCCCCTCACGCCCACGGCGTGGCTGACGGAAACCGGCGCGCCGCCGCAGTTTCGTTTGTCTGGCGAGCGGGAGCTCCCGCTCCTGCGCCGCTACGTCGACCCCAGCGTGGAGCGCGCCAACGCTTGGCAGCGCTTCTGGCACGGGCGCTTTGGTCCCGCCCAGAGCGTCGACCGCACCGAGCTGTCGTGGAGCTCGAGCGCGTGCGAGGCGACGGAGCCCTCGGAGAGTGATGGCTTCGCCATCCGCTTCGCGGGGGAGCGCTTGATGGCGCCATCGTTGCCATTGCTCCCGGTGTTGGGCGCCGAGGTGCTGCCCACCTGGGCTCTCGGCGTGACGCCGGCGCCGAACAGCGGCGCGCTGGATCTCTCCCCCGCCGCGCGCTGCAAGCCGTGGCAACGACCCTACACCGTCACCGTCGCTCGCTATGGGGCGGAGGTCGACAGCTTCACACTGCTCGATTGCGACGGCTCCGTCGCCATCGACGCGATGGATCACCTGAGCGTGCTGGCGCGGCCGCCGGGCACGCCGCGCCCGGAGCTGCCGCTGCCCCTCGAGCCCATGGCATCCGTCCATGGCGAATGGCTGCCCGCGGTGCGGCTGCTCGATCCACGTCTCGCGTGGGTGCTCGCCAGCATCTCGGAGTCCTTTCCGCACCGTGTGATCTACGTGATCAGCGGCTATCGCCGGCAGGCCCACGACGGCTTCCACCACAAAGCGCGCGCGCTGGACATGTTCGTGATGGGCGTGAAAAACGAGGATCTGTTCCGCGTGTGTCGCAAGCTCCGGGACGTGGGGTGCGGCTACTACCCGAACAACAAGTTCGTGCACGTGGACGTACGACCGCCGGGCACGGGCCACGCGATGTGGGTCGACGATTCCGCCCCCGGGCAGCCGTCCCACTACGTGGATGCCTGGCCGGGCGTCGTCAGCGGCGGCGCGCTGGTGTGGGCCGGCGGAGAAGGCTGAGGGTGTTCGACGCAATCTGGGGCCAAGCGCCCGCCATCGAGACGCTGACGCGCGCCCTCGACGCGAACAAGGTGCACCACGCCTACCGTTTCGAGGGACCCGACGGCGTGGGCAAGGAGAAAGCCGCCTTCGCGCTGGCCCAAGCCTTGGTGTGCGAGCGCGCCGGAGCGCGCGCCTGTGGCGAGTGCAGCGCGTGCCAGCGCGCCGTCACCCTGGCGGAGGACGAGCCGCGCGTGCCGCAGCACCCCGACGTGGTCCTGGTGCAGCGTGGCCTGTATCCCCAGAACATCATCGGCGCTTCCGAGGCGACCGGCATCAGCGTGGAGCAGATCCGCCGCGTGGTTTTGGGCCGCAGCGGATTTCCGCCCCACGAAGGGCGCGCCCTGGTGTTCATCGTGAAGGACGCCCACGAGCTGACGATCCAAGCCGCCAACTCCTTGCTCAAGACGCTGGAAGAGCCGGGGGACAAGAGCCACTTCATCCTGCTCACGAGCCGTCCGAACCGCCTGCTCGACACCATCCGTTCGCGGACTCTCGCGGTCCGTTTCGGTCCCCTCGCGGACGACGTCATCGCGCGCATCCTGCGCGAGCACGGCGCCGACGACTCCGTGGCGCCCTTGGCGCAGGGCAGCGCGTCCCTGGCCCTCGACATGAGCGAGCCGGAGCGCATGAAATCGCGCGAAGAGTTCCTCACAGCGGCTCAGGCCGCCCTCGCCGCGCCGGATCTGGCGACCGCCATCGACCTCGCGAAGGACCGCAAAGAGACGCGGGACGTCCTGCGCGAGAGCCTCGCGTTCTTCGCCCAGCACTTGGCGATGGAAGCGCGCGATCGCATCGCCACGGCCCCCGCCGAAGCCGAGCGCGCCGCCCAGCGCCACGCCCTGGTGCTCACGACCATCGCGGAGGTGGAGCGCAACGTGCAGCCGACCCTCGCCCTCGAAGCCATGGTCACCCGCCTCCGCCGCGTATAGCTCCCCGCGCCCATACGCCCATCGCAGCACGGGTACGGCCCTCGGCCCTCGCTGTCGTCGTCCGTGTAGCTCGCAGCGCGTACGACCCTCGCAGTCGTCGTCCGTGTAGCTCGGGGCACCCGTACGACCCTCGCAGTCGTCGTCCGTGTCGCTCGGGGCACACCGCCGACCCTCGCCGTCGAAGGTGTCGTCACCCATGCAAGGCATCTTCCTTCTGGCGCGCCACACGATGGTCTCGAGCTATCTTCATGAGGGTGTCGGTCCGCCGCGGAACCTCCCGTTCCGCCGTCGCGCCAACCGGGGTCGAAGCTGTAGCCCCAGCCTCCTTCAAGGGGGGGAACTCGCCCCGAAACCGGTTTACATACCAACTACTTTTCAAGGAAGGCGCCCTCCCGCAATACGCAGACACGCGGACATTTGGCTCGCTGGTCCTCCCATTTCACTCGCTGGCCCTCCGTCCTCCGCGACCGCGCAGTTGCCGACAGCCACGCCCGCACGCGGACATTTGGCTCGCCGGCCCTCCCATTCGACTCGCCGGCCCTCCGTCCTCCGCGCCGACAGCCACGCCCGCGGACACGCGGACATTTGGCTCGCCAGCGCTCCGCCTTCCGCGACCGCGCAGTCGCCGAAAGCTACGCCCCTCCCACGCGCGGACATTCGGCTCGCCAGCCCTCCGCCCCCGCGACCGCGCCAGGTGCGACAGGCTTGGTCCCAGGGCGCGGATCTTGAGTCATTTGATCGGCGGGTGAGGATCGAGCGCGAACACGCCGCACCCAGCACTCCTCACCTCGCCCGAAATCTATCGCCGAGGAGATGTTCGTCAGACGAACATTGAAGGAGGGATAGGCTTGTCCTCACTCCCAGGTTCGTTCACGGAACATCAATTGGGGGATAGATTCGCCGCCAGACCCTCCGACGCGGACATGGCTCGCTGGTCCTCCGTCCTCCACGCTGCGCACTCGCCGACTGCCACCCCTCCGACACGCGGACATTTGGCTCGCCCACCCTACGCACACCCCGACCAGCGCGAGCGGAAGGGTGGCTTGCGCCGCTCAGGTCAGGGTGGCCTCGCCCGAAACCGGTTTACATACCAACTACTTTTCAGGAAGGCGCCCCCGATGCGCAGACACGCGGACACCTGGCTCGCTGGTCCTCCGCCATCCAGACTGCACTTGCCGACAGCCACGCCCGCACGCGGACATTTGGCTCGCCGGCCTCCGTCCTCCACGCCGACAGCACGCCCGCGGACACGCGGACATTTGGCTCGCTCTCCGCAGACCCCGACCAGCGCGAGCGAAGGGTGGCTTGTGCCGCTTAGGTCAAGGGGGGGACCTCGCCCCGAAACCGGTTTACATACCAACTACTTTTCAAGGAAGGCGCCCTCCCGCAATACGCAGACACGCGGACATTTGGCTCGCTGGTCCTCCCATTTCACTCGCTGGCCCTCCGTCCTCCGCGACCGCGCAGTTGCCGACACCTACGCCCTCCGACACGCGGACATTTGGCTCGCTGGTCCTCCCATTTCACTCGCCGGCCCTCCGTCCTCCGCGCCGACAGCCACGCCCGCGGACACGCGGACATTTGGCTCGCCAGCGCTCCGCCTTCCGCCTTCCGCGACCGCGCAGTCGCCGAAAGCTACGCCCCTCCCACACGCGGACATTTGGCTCGCTGGTCCTCCGTCCTCCACGCCTGCGCACTCGCCGACAGCCACCCCCGCGGACACGCGGACATTTGGCTCGCTGGCCCTCCGTCCCGCACGCTTGCGCACTCGCCGACAGCCACCCCCGCGGACAAGCGGACGTTGGCTCGCTGGTCCTCCCATTTCACTCGCCGGCCCTCCGTCCTCCGCGCCGACAGCCACGCCCGCGGACACGCGGACATTTGGCTCGCCAGCGCTCCGCCTTCCGCGACCGCGCAGTCGCCGAAAGCTACGCCCCTCCCACGCGCGGACATTCGGCTCGCCAGCCCTCCGCCCCCGCGACCGCGCCAGGTGCGACAGGCTTGGTCCCAGGGCGCGGATCTTGAGTCATTTGATCGGCGGGTGAGGATCGAGCGCGAACACGCCGCACCCAGCACTCCTCACCTCGCCCGAAATCTATCGCCGAGGAGATGTTCGTCAGACGAACATTGAAGGAGGGATAGGCTTGTCCTCACTCCCAGGTTCGTTCACGGAACATCAATTGGGATAGATTTCCGCATCCGCGACCGCCCCGCATCCGCATCCGCGACCGCCCCGCATCCGATCCGCGACCGCCCCGCATCCGCATCCGCGACCGCCCCGCATCCGCATCCGCGACCGCCCCCGCATCCGCATCCGCGACCGCCCGCGCCTCCGCCCGCGCATCGCGACCGCCCGCGCATCCGCACCCGCATCCGCGACCGCATCCGCATCCGCGACCGCATCCGCATCCGTGACCGCATCCGTCCCGCGACCGCATCCGCATCCGCGACCGCCCCCGCATCCGCATCCGCATCCGCAGACCCGCACCCGGCGCAGTGCGAAGGGTGTTTCCGCGCCGCCCCGACATAGAAGCGCTATCCCGACGCTTGCCATTACCCGCATCCGCGACCGCATCCGCATCCGCGACCGCATCCG
This sequence comes from Polyangiaceae bacterium, assembly GCA_020633235.1. Taxonomy (NCBI): domain Bacteria; kingdom Pseudomonadati; phylum Myxococcota; order Polyangiales; family Polyangiaceae; species Polyangiaceae bacterium. The sequence continues at coordinate 653,696 of JACKEA010000002.1, forward strand.
CATCCGTGACCGCATCCGTCCCCGCGACCGCATCCGCATCCGCGACCGCCCCCGCATCCGCATCCGCGACCGCCCCCGCATCCGCATCCGCATCCGCAGACCCGCACCCGGCGCAGTGCGAAGGGTGTTTCCGCGCCGCCCCGACATAGAAGCGCTATCCCGACGCTTGCCCTACATTTCGACGTCGTCGTCGCTGATCGGTCTTGCGTGCGCGAAACTATCCCGACGCTTGCCCTACATTTCGACGTCGTCGTCGCTGATCGGTTTTGCGTGCGCGAAGCTATCCCGACGCTTTGCCCCACATTTCGAAGTCGTCGTCGCTGATCGCGCTGCCCTGAAACGCGCGCGAGAACGCGCCGTGGCCGACAATCCAGAGCTGCTCTCCGCCCAGGCCACGGTACTCGCAGAACAGCGCCGCGTTCCACGGCGGCGGTTGGGTATCGGCGAGGGCGGCAAGCTCCACCGGCAGCCGTCGCACGCGTTCGTAGCGCACGCCCTTCACCTCGATGCTGGCGGGGGGCTCATCCGGTAGGTTCGCGGAGACTTCCGTGAGGAGCGCGAGTCGCGCGTCGGGCGGAGGCAACGCGACGACGACGTCCTGATCGGAGAACAGCACGGCAGCCACGGCTTCGCCGCCCTCGCGCAACAACCACCCCTGCGCAAGCCAGAGCTCGCGGCCGCGCACGCTGATCACGTCGCCGACGTCCACCCGGAAGCCGGCCTCGGCAAGGCCCGACGACGACTTGGCTGCCGGCTTCGACGGCGCGTCGCCTTCCGGCTTCTCCGGCTTGCGTCTGAGCGCGAGGCGCGTCCCAATGCCGGCGGCGACGAGACCGCCGCCCACGATCAACGCCGTCAAGATCAGGCTCACGACGCACTCCCCATGGTCGACAGCGTAGCGGGCAGGCTCACGACGCACTTCCCATGGTCGACAGCGTTGCGGGCAAGCTCATGACGCGCTCCCCGTGGTCGACAGCGTTGCGGGCAGGCTCACCGTCGCCTCCAGTTTCACGCCGTCGCGTTCCGATGCCGTCGCGTCCAGTTTCACGCCGTCGCGTTCCGATGCCGTCGCGGTCAGTTTCACGCCGTCGCGTTCCGATGCCATCGCGTCCGGGTTCGCGGCGTCGCGATCCGATCCCGTCGCGCTCAGCCTCACGGCGCGCCTCCCAGCGCGAGGTGAAGAGCGCGCGCCGTCGCTTCCGCCTGCGCGGGGTCGCGGCCCAAAGCGGCGATCACCGCAGCGGCGTCGGCCAGCGGCGCGATGGACGCCGCACGCGGCGCGTCGATGCCGCCAATGGCAACGAGGGGTACGCCGTGCGAGCGCGCGGCGCGGGACGCGCGCTCGAGCCCGCCGAGGCCGACCACGTCGTCCGGCTGCGCCTTCGAGCGCGTGGCGAACACCGGCCCGAAGGCGACGTAGTCCGGCGTCGCCTCGAGCGCCGCGGCGAGCTCGTCCGCCGTGTGTGTCGAGACACCCACGCGCAACGTCGGCGCGAACGCCCGCACCTCGGCAACGGGAAGATCTTCTTGCCCCACGTGCACGCCGTCCGTCCCGGCCAGCACGGCGAGATCGGGTCGGTCGTTCGCGAACAGCGGCACACCCTGCGCGCGACACAGCGGCACGAGGGCGCGCAGCAGCGCGAGGGTCTCGCGCGCTCCGGCCTGTTTGGCGCGCAGCTGCAGCGCCGCCGGGCGCGCGCGCAACACGGCTTCGGCGAACGGGATCAGCTCGGTCCCGAGCGTGTCTTGATCCACGATGGCATACAGGCCGCGCATCGCCCGGGAGACTACGGCGGCGGCGGCCGTGTGTCAGCTGGACCCGGAATGTGGTAGCCCTGAGGCATGTGGCTGCGGCCAAAAGGGATCGCGTTCTGCGCGGCTGTGTTGGTGGCGTCCGCGGCAGCGGCGGAAGAGCCCAGCGCCGAAAAGGCCGAGGCAGCGCCGGCGCCGCCAAAGCTCACGCTCTCGGTGCGGGAGCGCGGCCCGCGGCTGCCTTGGGTGATGAGCATCGAGAACACCGGGGACTCGTCGGCACGGGTGGTCGCCGATCCGCGCCTGCTGTCCTTCGAGGTGAAGGTGCCCGGCAAGCACAAGCCCACCCGCTGCGAGCTCCCGGCGGACATGTTCCCCAAGAAGGCGGACCATCGCCTGTGGGTGCAGCTCGGTCCCGGAGAGGGTATCGAGCAGTCCTTCGATCCACGTCTGTACTGCTTCGCCGCCGGCGGCCAGTGGAAGCTCGTGCCGGGCTCGCTGATCACGCCGCGCTTCGGTTGGGATCAGAAGAAGAAGTACACCTGGAAGCGCGGCAAGAAGGTGCCGGTGAAGCCGTCGGAGCCCTTCGTGGCCCGCGCGGCAGACGGCGACCGGGACGAAGACGAAGCCCCCGACGGTATCAAGGAGCTCGACGGACAGCCCTTCGCCCTCAAGTCGAAGTACGCCAAGTGGGCCAAGACGCGCTTGGAAGAGGATCGCAAGCGCAAGCACGACGCACCCATAGAGATGCGCATGGCGCAGGGCTCGGATGCCCATGCGGAGCGCACCGCAACGGTCGCCATCAAGCTGAAGAACCGCAGCAAGCACCGCCAGCGTCTGTACTTCCGGCGGGAGCTCGTGAGCTTCGAGGTGATGGGGCCGGATGGCCTCACCAACTGCGACGCGCAGCCCGATCTACGCGCACCGGATCCGCAAGCGTTCCTCAGCCTCGCACCGGGCCGCACCATGACCATCACCAGCCGCCTGGTGGAGCTGTGTCCAACGGGCACCTTCGGTCGCCCCGGCCTGTACTTGGTGCACGCCCGACTGGACGCCGCGGAGGACGGCTCGGACTTCGGTCTCGACGCCTTCACCGGACGCCTGTTCTCCGAGCAGCCGGCCACCATCCGCATTCGCAGTGGAGATCTCCCCTTCCTCAAGCGGCGCGTGATGCACCGCTACGTGGCCAAGAAGGACGAGTGATGTCGCGCGCGGCCGTGCTCGTCGCCGTGCTGCTCTCCGCCTGCGGGGGCTCCACTTCGGCCAACGGCTCGGGAGGCACTGCGGGCAGCGCGGGCACTGCGGGCACTGCGGGCACTGCGGGCACCGCGGGCACGGGCGGCGGCTTGGATCCGGAGTGCACCTCGGACGCCGACTGCGCGCTGTTCTCCGATTGTTGCAGCTGCCTCGCGTACCCCGCCACGCACAAGCCGCCACCCGGGTGCGACGCGATGTGCGCCATCGACCAGTGCGCGTCCCTCGGCATCTCCAAAGACACGATGCACTGCACCGCCGGCCGTTGCGTCGCCGGCTTCGAGTGCGATCACAATCAGGCAGCGTGCGAGTCGCTTCCACCCCAGTGTCCCGCGGGACAAACGGCCAGCGTGAACGGCGCTTGCTGGGGCCCGTGCGTGGACGAGCTCGAGTGCGCCCGCGTCACCAGCTGCGCCGACTGCACCGGCACGTTGAACACCTGCGTGACGCGCGCCGGCGATCCGGGGTCCACCGCCCACTGCGTGGACATACCCAAGGGCTGCGAAGGCTCCGTGAGCTGCGCCTGCATGGGACAGAACGTGTGCACCGGTGCCTTCGACTCCTGCTCCGACGCCAGCGGCCTGGTGTGCGACTGCCCCGCCTGCTGAGCGCCACGTGGACATCCTGTACCAAGACGACCACGTGCTCGTGGTGAACAAGCCGTCGGGCCTGGCTGTGCATCGCGGCTGGGCGCGGGATCGCGTGACCGCCGTGGGCCTCGCTGGTCGCCTGGCGAAGCGCCACGTGTCGCCGGTGCATCGCTTGGATCGCGGAACCAGCGGCGTGTTGCTGTTCGCCTTCGCTCCGGAAATCGTGCGCACGCTGCAGGCGTCCTTTGCCGAAGGCATCCACCGCGTGTACTGGGCGCTGGTGCGCGGTCCTGCGCCGGAGCACGAAGTCGTGGATCACCCGATCCCGCGGCGCCCCGGTGGTCCGCGAGTGGACGCCATCACCGAGATCCGCCTGCTCGGACGCTTCGAGCGCTACTCCCTGGTGGAAGCGCGACCGCGCACCGGTCGCCTCCATCAGGTGCGGCGCCACCTCAAGCATTTGAGCCTGCCCATCATCGGCGACAGCAAGTACGGCAAGAGCGAGCACAATCGTCTACTGCGAGATCGCTTCGGCCTCGCTCGGCTCGCCTTGCACGCAAAGAGCCTCGACGTTCCCCACCCCGTTCGCGACGAGCGCCTGCACGTGGAAGCGCCGATCCCCGAGGACCTCGCGGGGCCTCTCCGGGCCATGGGTTTGTTGTAGCGCCGCGGAAACACCGCGTCGCAGTGTGCGTCGCGGATGCGGAGACGGTTGCGGACGCGGGGGCGGACGCGGGGGCGGGCGCGGATGCGGATGCGGATGCGGGCGCGGGAGCGGGCGCGGTTGCGGGGGCGGGGGCGGATGCGGATGCGGATGCGGATGCGGGCGCGGGTGCGGATGCGGGTGCGGGCGCGGGTGCGGATGCGGATGCGGGCGCGGATGCGGATGCGGGGCGCGGGGGCGGATGCGCGGGGGCGGGGGGCGCGGGCGGATGCGGATGCGGATGCGCGCGGATGCGGGCGCGGCGAGCCAATTGTCCGCGCGGGGGCGGATGCGGATGGCGGATGCGGATGCGGATGCGGGACGATGCGGGCGCAGTCGGCCAAGTGCGGATGCGCTCCGAACGGATGCGCGCAGCGGGGGCAGGCGTCAGATGCGGGCAATTGTCGCGCGCGCCGGATCCCGTCCTCCCATGCGACTTCGTTCGTTCTGACGAACATTTCCCCGCGGTAGATTCGGCGCACGAGCCAATTGTCGCGTCGGGATGCCAAGCCAATTGTCCGCGTCAGGACGGCGAGCGTTGGCGAAGCGTCGGCGCGACTTCGCTCAGCGAAGTCGTGGGCAACGAGCCAAGCCCTGTGCCGCGTCAGAGCGCGCCAGCCAATTGTCCGCGTACCTGCGACCACCACTGTCGCTCCAAACGTGACGCGAGGCCCGGACGTCACCCGCGCCAGCGCGGATCGTGCAACTTGGACAACCGAGCCGCCCAGCGACCATTGGACGCGTCGGCCTGACGATGCAACGTCACGCCAATTGTCCGCGTCGGACCAGGACAACCGAGCCAATTGTCACGCCGACCAATTGTCCGCGTCACCCGCGCCCGCGGACAACGACCAACAATTGTCGCGTCGCTGCGACCAAACGTCGCTATGAGGCTCCGGAGCGTCACGTCACCGCGCCAGCGCGGGTCGTGTCTTCCAACGACAATTGTCCGAGCCAATTGTCCGCGCCATGTCACCCGCGCCAGCGTCGGATGCCAAGCCAATTGTCCAATTGTCGAGGCGGACGACCCGCGACGCGCGGCAGGACGCCAATTGTCCGCGTCCCTGCGACCAACACTGTCGCTCCAAGCCTGACGTGAGGCCTGAACGTCACCCGCGCCAGCGCGGATCGCTTGACAACCAGAGCCAATTGTCCGCGTCGGGATGCCAAGCCAATTGTCCGTCAGGACAACGAGCCAATTGTCCGCGTCCCTGCGACCAACACTGTCGCTCCAAACCCGACGTGAGGCCAATTGTCACCCGCGCCAGCGCGGATCGTGTCTTGGACAACGAGCCAATTGTCGCGCCAGGACAACGAACGCCAATTGTCCGCGTCAGCGACCACACTGTCCGGATGTCGGGACGGCCGCGCCAATTGTCCGCGTGTCGCTTGGCCACGTCAAGCGCGGAGGCCAGAACGTCACCCGCCCAGCGCGGGATCGTGCCAATTGAGCCAATTGTCCGCGTCCGCCGCGCCAGATGCCGCGCCAGACCAACACTGTCCGCGTCCTGCGACCAACACTGTCGCTCCAAACCCGACGTGAGGCCCGAACGTCACCCGCGCCAGCGCGGATCGTGTCTTGGACAACGAGCCAATTGTCCGCGTCAGGATGCCAAGCCAATTGTCCGCGCCAGGACAACCGACCATTGTCCGTCCCTGCGTCCACGTCGCTCAAACCCGACGTGAGGCCAATTGTCCGCGCCAGCGCTCGTGTCTTGGACACCAACACTGTCGCTCCAAACCCGATGTGAGGCCCGAACGTCACCCGCGCCAGCGCGGGTCGTGTCTTGGACAACGAGCCAATTGTCCGCGTCGGGATGCCAAGCCAATTGTCCGCGCCAGGACGACCACTCCGGATGTCCGCGTCGGGACGGCCAAGCCAATTGTCCGCGTACCTGCGACCACCACTGTCGCTCCAAACCCGACGTGAGGCCCGAACGTCACCCGCGCCAGCGCGGGTCGTGTCTTGGACAACGAGCCAATTGTCCGCGTCGGGATGCCAAGCCAATTGTCCGCGCCAGGACGACCACTCCGGATGTCCGCGTCGGGACGGCCAAGCCAATTGTCCGCGTACCTGCGACCACCACTGTCGCTTTAAACCCGACGCCAGAGACCCGCGCCGCGCGGGACGCCAATTGTCCGCGGCAGGACGCCCGCGGCAGGACGCCAATTGTCCGCGTACCTGCGACCAACACTGTCGCTCCAAACCCGACCTGAGGCCAGAACGTCACCCGCGCCAGCGCGGATCGTGGCTTGGACAACGAGCCAATTGTCCGCGTCGGGATGCCAAGCCAATTGTCCGCGTCGGGATGCCAAGCCAATTGTCCGCGCCAGGACAACCGAGCCAATTGTCCGCGTACCTGCGACCAACACTGTCGCTCCAAACCCGACCTGAGGCCCGAACGTCACCCGCGCCAGCGCGGGTCGTGTCTTGGACAACGAGCCAATTGTCCGCGCCAGGATGCCAAGCCAATTGTCCGCGCCAGGACGACCACTCCGGATGTCCGCGTCGGGACGGCCAAGCCAATTGTCCGCGTACCTGCGACCACCACTGTCGCTTTAAACCCGACCTGAGGCCAGAACGTCACCCGCGCCAGCGCGGATCGTGGCTTGGACAACCGAGCCAATTGTCCGCGGCGGGACGCCCACGCCAGATGCCGCGGCGGGACGCCCACGCCAATTGTCCGCGTCCCTGCGACCAACACGGTCGCTCCAAGCCTGACGTGAGGCCTGAACGTCACCCGCGCCAGCGCGGATCGTGGCTTGGACAACGAGCCAATTGTCCGCGTCGGGATGCCAAGCCAATTGTCCGCGTCGGGACGGCCACGCCGGATGTCCGCGTCGGGATGCCAAGCCAACTGTCCGCGACGCTGGATGGCGCGGAACGTGCGTGTTTCAGCGCGGGGAGCGGTAGACGTCCCAGTCGGCGTCGTCGGGATCTCCGTCGGAGGAGAAGTACAGCGTGCAGGCGGTGGGATCGAGGGACGGCGTGCCGAGGGCGAAGTCCGTCTTGCCCAGCGACTGCTCGAGGGCCGTGCGCACGCTGGCGAGCTCCACGGCGTCCGCCAAGGGAAGCCCCGTCGCGGGATCCAGGTACGCGAAGTACAGGCTGCGCTTGCCGCCGTTGAGGGGCACGTTGCAGTTCGGCCCCACGCGCCGTGGTGAGCTGAACAGCAGCAGCGTGCCGTCCGGCGTGACCCAGGGCTCGAGATCTTCGTCGCTCGCGGCGCATCCGCCGGGAAGCGTCACAGCGACCTTTTGCGCCTGCCCGCCGGTGACGGCCCAGGTGTAGAGCCCCGGCTGGGCGCGATCGCTGCTCCAGAACAGCCGCGCGGGCGTGGCCTGGTGCGCGTAGGCCACGTGGTAGTCGTTGCCGCCGGCGTTGACCGGCGCCGCCAGCACGGATGGCGAGCCCGCGCCCTGGAACAGCGGCGTGGACATGATCTGTTGCTTGCCGTTGCGGTCACTGTCCATCAGCAGGAACAAGCTCGCGGCAGCGGTGCCGCTCACGGGCTCGACGGCACCTGCCGGCACGAGCAGCGGGCCGGACTCGTTCTCCCCCGGGTAGTTCACGAAGTTCCCCAGGTCCGTGACCAGGCTCGCGAAGTCCGCGCCCTGCTGCACACCGGTGAGGAAGTCCGTGTGGGTGGGCGAGGTCGGCGGGACGCCCTGGGTGAGCACGACGCGCGTGGAGGAGCCGTCCGCCGCCAACCGGGGGAAGCGTTGGTTCGTGCCGGAGCCGCTGTCCGACAAGCTCGTCACCTTGGTGACGTCGCCGAACACGAGCAGACTGACGTCGTAGCAAGAGACGCAGCTCTGCTTGCACGCGTGCCAGTACTCGCCCACGGCGCAGCCGGCATCCGGCGGCGGCGCGGTGCAGGCGGACGCGTCGTAACCGGGAGGCGCGTCGGCCTGGGCGTCCGCCGGCGCGCCGCCGCCGCCGTCGAGGGACGCATCCACGCCGGCGTCCCCGCGCTGCCCGCGACGCCGCCGGTGCCCGCGGTGCCGCCCGTACCCGCGCTGCCGCCGGTGCCCGCCGTGCCGGCCGTGCCCGCGCTGCCGCCGGTCCCCGAGCTTCCGCCCGTGGCGCCATTGCCGCCGCTGCCGGCGCCTCCGCCGAGCCCGCCCGTCGCGCCGCTGCCCGCGGCGCCCCGGCGGCGGGCCCCCGTGCCGCTGCCGTCCTGGGCGCACGCGCCGATGAGAGCGAGCGTCGTGCACGCGACGCAGCCGAAGAGAGTCGAAAAGCGCATGGGCGAAGTATCGACGAGAGCGTGATCCAGCTCAAGCGCGACGGTACGCCGCGGTGTTTCCGCGGCGTACCGACATCCCCATCAAGATCGGGGCAGGTCCGCGGGCGGGGTGCTCGGATTCAAGTACTTGTCGAGCTTCGCACCCAGGTAGTCCTTGGCCTTGCCCCGCCACAGCATGCCAGGGTCCTTGCCCTCGAAGCGCACCTTGCCGGGAGCGAGGATCACGCTGCCCTCCACCGTGACGACCATGTAGCGACCGGTGATGGTCGCCTTGTCCGGCCCCGACCAGCTCACCGTCATGCCGTGCTTGTTCGCAAAGTAGTCACCGAGCGCCTTCATGCGCTCCCGCGCGTCGTCGTCCGAAAAAGAATGGTCCCGTTCGATCACCATGCTGGCCATGCGCAGCGAATATCACCTTTACGGCGGCGCCTCCATGCATCACCTTGCCAGCATGCCGGAGCTGCTCACGGACCAGGAAGCCTGCAGGGCGCTGGAGCGTGCCCGCACCATCGCGGTGATCGGCGCGCATTTCGAGCGCAGCCGAGCAGCTTGCTACGTGCCGGAGTATCTGCACGAGCAGGGCTATCGCATCTTGCCGGTCAACCCGCGGCTGGTCGGACAAACGCTGTGGGGACAGCCCGTGGTCGCGAACATCACCCAGCTGACGGAGCCGGTGGATCTGGTGGACGTGTTCCGGCGCTCGGCGGACGTGTCCGGGCACGTGGACGAGATCCTCAGCCTGAGCCCGCTGCCCAAGACGGTGTGGTTCCAGCTCGGGATCGTGAACGACGCGGCGGCAGCGCGGCTCTCCGACGCCGGCATCGACGTGGTGCAGGACCGCTGCACCCTGGCGGATCATCGTCGCTTCGGCCTGCGCCCCATCGGCTGACTTGCAGCGGCGGCGGTGCGGTCGTACCTCGCTCGCCATGCGCGCTTCGTTCTGGCTCGGGACCGTGTTCGTGATCGTCGGCTGCGGGGGCAGCACACCCCCCGCCAAGGAGCCCGCCCCCACGAGCGGCGGCCCCGTGCGCATCGAGCACCCGGTCGCCAATCGCCAGGTGTTCGACGCCAGCGGACAGAGCGTCACCTGCTCGGCACCCCAGCCCAGCTGCCCGTCGGCGCCCGAAGCTCCGCGAGAGCTCAGCGATCACTGCAAGCTCGCCGGCTACTCCATGGTGCAGTGCGGATGCGACCTGTACTGCACCGGCAATGCCATGAAGGAGCGCATGCACTACGACGCCGAAGGCAACGCCAAGGCGTGCGCGCCGGAGCAAACGGACTGCACCCCGCCGGACACCAGCGCGGCGTTTCAAGACGCCTGCACGGAAGCCCACCACAAGTTCGTGGTGTGCGGCTGCGAATGGCTGTGCGACGGCCCGCCGAAGAAGTAGCTCAGCCCAGCTCGAATTCCTGAAGCTTGTAGTACAGGCTCCGCCGGCTGATGCCGAGCAGCCGCGCCGCCAAGTTGCGATTGCCCTTGGCGCTCTTGAGCGCTTTCTCGATGGCGCGACGCTCGGCCTTCTTCACCGCCGCGGCCAGGTCGATCACGCTGCTTTCCATGCTGATCTGTGGCCCGTAGCCGCTGGCCGCGGCAAAGCCCATGGTGCCCGCCTGGCGCTTCAGCTCCCGATTCACGTCCTGCGCGGAGATGCGCGGACCACTCGCCAACACCACCAAACGCTCGACGAAATTCTGCAGTTGCCGCACGTTGCCCGGCCACTGCTCCCGTTGCAGTAGCTCCAGCGCCTCCACGTCGAAGGCCACGCCGCTGCGACCGTTGGCGCGCGCGACGCTTTCACAGAAGCCGAGAGCGAGAGGCTCGATGTCGTCCGGTCGCGCCCTGAGCGGAGGCACCCACAGCGTGACCACGTTCAGCCGATAGAACAGGTCTTCTCGAAACTCGCCCTTACGAACCAGATCTTCCAGATCGCGATGCGTGGCGGTGACGAAGCGAACGTCGGCGCTGAGCGTTTCCGTGCCGCCCAGACGTTCGTACTGGCGATCTTGCAGCAAGCGCAGGAGCTTCACCTGAGTCGCTGGCGTGATGTCGCCGATCTCGTCGAGGAAGAGCGTGCCGCCCTCAGCCAGCTCCACGCGGCCGGGCTTGCGCGAAGTGGCCCCGGTGAAGGCGCCCTTCTCGTAGCCGAACAGCTCGCTTTCGAGGAGATTGTCCGGCAAGGCGGCGCAGTGCACCTTCACGAAGGGGCCCGTGCGCCGCGGGCTCTGCTGGTGGACGAGCCGTGCGACGAGCTCCTTGCCGCTGCCGCTCTCTCCCCGGACCAGCACCGTGGCCACGCCGGCGGCAGCCCGCTGCAGCGTTTCGAGCAGCTCCTTCAGGGCTGCCGAGCGCCCCACCATCTTGAGCTCCGGCGGCATCACCATGGATCGTGGCGGCTCGTCCTCCGAGAGCTCGCTGAGCTCGAGGGCCTTGCCGACGACGTACAGCACTTCTTCCCGGTCCAGCGGCTTGCGCAGGAAGTCCTGGGCACCGGCACGCACGGCCGCGACGCCGTCGGCGATGGCGTCCACCAGCACGAGCACGGGAAGATCCGCCGTGACGGCTCCGGCCCGCTCCACGAAGCGCGGCACGTCCCGCGCGCCGTCGACCACCACCACGTCGAACTCCCCTCGCCCGAGCTCGACGACGGCAGCGTCCACGTCGTTCACGCGGCGAGCGCCGATGCCCGAGTCCAAGAGCGGCCCCGAGAGCTCCCGCGCCACGCCCTCGTCTTCAGCAACGATCAGCAGCGTGGGCGTTCGGCGCATGGTCACCCCAATAGCACGCCCGGATCAGTTGACCGTACGGCACACGTTGTATTCCGGCAGAAAGCTGCTCGGAGCGCAGGTGAGCCCCGTCGGGCAAACCTGAGGGCTGCCGCCGCACACGATGCGGCCCCCTGCAGACTGCGCGCACTGGCCCGGGTTCCGGCACTCGAACACCGTGTAGTAGTTCCCGGTGCCCGCGAGCTGGCCGCAGCAAACCTGTCCGCTGCCGCAGTCCTCCGGACCGTCGCACTCCACGTTCACGCCGTAGCAGTTCTGATTCTGAGCGCGGCACACCGGGGTGTACGACTGCGTCTGGTTGCTCCACTCCTGACAGCAATAGGAGTTGGACTGATCGCAGTCCGAGCCGCCGCAGCCCACGCTGTTCGGAGTCGTGGTGTTGCACACCGTACCGTAGTCCGCGCAGCAGTCCCCGTTGTTCACGCAAATGCTGTCGCAGTAGCAGGCGGGGTTGCTGTTGGGCACGGGATCACTGCTGCCGCAGTGCCCGGTGCAGCCGATGGGCGGCTCACCGCCCGTACCGCCGACGCCCCCCGTCGCGCCGCTGCCTGCTACTCCACCCGTGGCGCCGGCGCCCGCCATGCCGCCCGTGGCGCCGCTGCCCGCCATGCCCCCCGTGGCGCCGCTGCCCGCCATGCCCCCCGTGGCGCCGGTGGCTCCGGTGCCGGCAGTCCCGGCCACCGCACCCGTGCCGCCGCTGCCGCCGGTCACGCCGCCGCCGCTACCGCCGGTCGCGCCACCGACGCCGGCGTCCGTGCCCGCGTTGCCCCCGCCGTTGAAGAGCGCTGCGTCGTCACTGCTGCCGCAGGCGGCGAAAACCAGGAGAAAAGGGACGGGAAAAGCCAGCCAAAGACGGGAAGCCATGCTCCGGAATCTAGCCTGGATCCCCCGGGCTGTCACACCGGCAGGATGCCGCGCTTCTTCGCCGGGCGCTCCACGCGCTTGTGCTCCGCGAGCTCGAGCCCCCAGGCGATGGCGCGGCGCGTGTCCCGGGGATCGATGACGTCGTCCACGTAGCCCCAGCCGGCGACCTTGTAGACGTCGATGTTCTTCTGGATCATCTCGACGATGCTCTTCCTCACTTCCGGATCCGGCTCCTTTCCGGCGAAGAGCTTCTTGCCCGCGATGCTGACCATGCCCTCGGCGCCCATCACGCTCACCTCTGCGGTGGGCCAGGCGACGATCAAGTCCGGCTCGTAGGCGCGGCCGCACATGACGTAGTAGCCCGCACCGTAGGCCTTGCGGACGATCACGGTGATCTTCGGCACCGTGGCGGCGCTCATGGCGTGCAGCATCTTGGCGCCGTGACGGATGATGCCTTCGTGCTCCACCTTGGAGCCGACCATGAACCCGGGCACGTCTTGCAGGAACACCAACGGTACGTTGAAGGCGTCGCAGATCTGGATGTGCTTCGCGGCCTTGTCCGCCGAGTCGTTCTCCAGCGCCCCGGCCATGTACTTCGGCTGATTCGCGACGATGCCCACGGGGCGCCCACCGATGCGCGCGAAACACGTGATCACGCTGCGCCCGAAGCGCGGCTTGATCTCCAAGATCTCTCCGTCGTCTACGATGGCCCGCACCAGACCGCTCATGTCCCAGGTCCGACGGGGATCGTCGGGAACCAAGTCCAAGAGCGACTCCTCCCGGCGCTCTACGGGGTCGCTCACGGGACGCCGCGGCGGCGCCTGTTCCGAGCTGGACGGCATGTACGACAGGTACTTCTTCACCAGCTCGATGCACTCGGCGTCGCTGTCCACTTCCGCGTCCCCCACTCCGCTGACCTCGCAGTGAATGGTGGAGCCGCCCAAGCGCTGCTCGTCGATCTCCTGACCGGTGACCGCCTTCACCAGCGGCGGGCCGCCGAGGGCCAGCGAGCTCTTGCCTCGCACCATGGGCACGAAGTCCGCGAGCCCCGGGATGTAGGCGGTGCCCGCCGCGCCCGGGCCGACCATGGCCGCCACCTGCGGTACCACGCCGCTCATCAGCACCTGCTCGCGAAACAAGTGTCCGCTGGCAGCGAAGGTGCTGATCACGTCGGGATGATGACCGCTCCCGGGGTCGATGCGCGCGCCCGCGGAGTCGATGAGCCACACCATGGGCCAGCGTCCACCGAGGGCCATGGCCCGGAGGCGCGTCACCTTCTCTTCGCCGGTCTGCCCGATGCTGCCGCCCTTCACCGTGAAGTCGTAGGCGGCGACGCACACCATGCGGCCATCCACCTTGCCGAAGGCGCACACCACGCCGTCTGCCGGAGTGTCGTCGCGCTCTCCCGCAGTGCCCATCTGCCGGCCGTGAAGACCGACCTCGAAGAACTCGCCGTCGTCGAACAGCAAGTCGAGACGCTCGCGGGCCGTGAGCTTTCCCCGCTCGTGTTGGCGCGCGATCTTGTCGGGGCCACCCATCTGGCGCACCCGCTCGCGGCGTGCCTCGAGCTCCGCCACGCGCTCCCGCATGCTCATTGTCAGTGTCCGGTCCAGCGCGGCGCGCGCTTCTCGAGGAACGCCGACAGTCCTTCCCGAGCGTCATCCGTGCCCAGACACTCGCCCAACCGCTGACTCAGCACGGGCAGCTTGGCGTCCAGGTCGAGGTCTTCCGTGTCCGCCAGCGCGCGAAGGCCCAAGCGCAGGGCACTGGGGCTCTTTTCCGCTATCTCCGCGGCCAGCTCGCCGACCGCGGCGTCCAGCTCGGCGGGTGCCACGGCGCGATTGACCAGCCCGCGTGCGGCGGCCTCTTCCGCCGTCAGGCGCTTGCCGAGCAACATCATCTCCACCAACGCGCGGCGCCCCATCACGCGCTCCAGCAGCGCCATGATCATGAACGGGAACAGACCGACGTTCACTTCCGGCGTGCCGAGCTTCGCTTCCGTCGACGCGATGGCGAAGGTGCAGGCGGCCACCACACCGAGGCCGCCACCCATGGCGTGGCCGTTCACCCGGGCGATGATGGGCTTTTCGCTGCGCCACAGCGCCAGGAGCAGGTCCTTGTAGTCGCCCTTCGGCGGCAGCGCTGCGTCGTCGTCCCCGCCGGTCATCTGCGAGAAATCCCCGCCGGCACAGAATGCCTTGCCGGCGCCGGTGATGACGACGCACTTCACGTCCGCGTCCGCCGTGGCGTCCGACAGCGCCCACAAGAGCTCGTTGACCATCACCGTGCCGATGGCGTTGCGCCGCTCGGGTCGGTTCAGCGTGAGGGTGGCCACCGGCCCCGCCGAGCCCACCGTGATCCAGCGATAGGCGCGCGCTTCCATCAGCCCGGCCCCAGGCTCAGGATCTTCCGCGCTTCGTCCACCGTGGCGGGCCTGCGGCCGATGTCCCGGCACAGCCGCACCGCGACCTCCACCATCTCGCCGTTGGACTGCGCCATCTCGCCGTTGGGCAAGTACAGGTGGTCCTCCAAGCCCGTACGGATGTTGCCGCCCAGCACCAGCGCCGTCGCGAGCATGCGCCAGTGGCCGTGGGAGATGCCGATCACCTCCCACTCGGAATCCGGGTGGGCGATCTTGGCCTGCAGCTGCAGGGACTCGACCAGCGGCGGGATGCCGCCGAGCACGTTGACGATGAACGAGTACTGCAGCGGCGGCACCAGGAGCCCCATGTCCACGAGCGGCCACACGCCGGCCGTGTGGCCGCTGTCGAAACACTCGAGCTCGGGCTTCACGCCGGACTCCTTCATGGCCGTGAGCAGCTTGATGATTTTCTCGTAGGTGTTGGAAAACACCATGTCGAACACGAATGACTTCCGGCTCTTGGAGTACTTCGAGTAGTTCATCGTGCCCATGTTCAGGGCGGCGATCTCCGGCTTGGACTCGCGCACGTAGGTGCACTGCTCCGAGACGTCGTCCGCGATGGTCCCGGTGGAGAAGTTCAAGATCACCGGGCAGCGCTTGCGCACCTCTTCCTTGATCTTCGCGAACACGGCCGGCGAAAACGTAGGGGATCCATCGTCGTTGCGCGCGTGGATGTGCACCGCCGCCGCGCCGGCGTCATAGGCACGCTTGGCCTCTTCGGCGATCTCCTCCGGCGTGTAGGGGATGCCAGCGCACTGCTTGCGGTTGGCGAGCACGCCCGTGAGGGCGCAGGTGACGACGCAGACATCGGGATCTCGATCGGACATGAATCCTCCTCACTCGCCCGCTTCGGGCAACTCTTCGGCGAGATCGCGTACGCGACGCGCCAGCAGGGTCAGAATGCGAGACAGCTCCTTGGCGTCGCCCTCGGAGAGCTCCGAGAGCACGCGACGAAAGATCTGTACGGGTTCCACGGAAATCTCGGACGCGAGCTTCTTGCCGGCGTCCGTGAGCACGATGTTCACCACGCGGCGGTCCGCGGCGGACCGCCGTCGCTTCACCAGGCCCTCGCGCTCCATGCGATCGATGATGCCGGTGACGGTGCTGTTGCGCGCTCGGATCTTCCAGGACAGCTCCGACAGGCTCAGCTTGCCCACGGGCTCGAGCATCTTGATGACCGCGAGCTGCGGACCCGTGAGGCCGTAGCGCCCGGCGAGCCCTTTCGTCACCCGACGCGACTCCGTGTACAGGTAGACGATGACCTCGACGATGGCGTCGAGATCCTCGCTGTCAGTGGCGACCTTGGGCACGACGAAAGCTCCGCACAGAAATGTTTCGTGTGCGAAGTATTACGACCCCGGGCGCGGGTCAAGGGCCGCGGTGGGTGGCACAGAGCTGGCTCAACCGCGGTGTTTCCGCGGCGCACCAACAACAAAACGCAAACCTGGCACACGCTGAGCCTGGCACATGGCTCACTTCTTCGGCTGCTTCTTGAGTGCTTCCAGCTCTTCCAGGTTGGCCTTGGCGCGGGGATCCGTGGGGTCCAGGGCGAGGGCCTTCTTGAAGGCGGCCTCGGCGGCGGCCACGTCCCCCTTCTGGGCGTGGGCGGTACCCAGGTTGATCCAAGCGGAGCCGAGGGTCTTGTCCTTCTGCAGCGCCAGCTCGTAGGTGGCGATGGCGCGATCCAGATCGCCGCTGCGCTGGTAGGCGTAGCCCAGATTGCTGAGGAAGGTCGCGCGATCCGGCGCCAGCTTCACCGCCTTCTGCAGATGCGGCAGCGCTTTGTCGGGCTGATTCTTGGCGAGCAGCGCAGTGCCCAGATCCCCGCGGGCGCGGGCGTCGTCGGGAGCCAAGGCGACGGCCTTCTCGTACACCTTGATGGCGTCGTCCACGCGCCCGCGCATCATGTAGGCGGTGCCGAGGTTGGTGAGCCGTGCAGGGTTCCGCGGATCGAGCTGAGCCGCTTCCTCGAAACGGGTGAGCGCCTTTTCCGCCTTGCCCGTGGCGAGCAGCGCCACGCCCAGGGCCGAATGCGCCTCCGGATCACTCGGCACCAGAGCGAGCCCGCGCTCGAGGGAGGCGAGTGCCTCCGGCGCGTTGCCCAAGATCAGCTGTACGCGGCCACGCTCCACGTGAGCGGGACCGTAGTCTGCGTCACTGTGCACGATCGCATCCAGGTCCCGAAGCAGCGCCTTGATCTTCGGGTTCTTCGGCGCCGCGGCGTAGTCCGTCGGGATCTGCGAAGACGCCAAGGCCACGCGCACCAGCCCCACCCGAGGCGCGGGATCCTTGGGCGCGAGCTTCTTTGCTTGCAAGAAGTGCTTCTTGGCCGCCGCCCAGTCGCCGAGCTCGAGGGCCTTGTCTCCCGCAAAAAGCGCCTTGTCCGCCGCGTCCTGGCTACCGCGGGCGAGACCGCCCGGCAGCGTGCCCGGCTTGGGCTTGGGCGGTGGTGGAGGTGGCGACGCTGCCGACGTGGTGGCGGCAGGAGGAGCCCCGCAGGGCGCGCCCGGTGCACACGCCGGCGCGGTGGCCAGCGGCTTCGGCGTCGGCGGCTCCGCCGCTTCCATGCCGGAGTAGAGCGCGGGCGGTGGAGGAGCGGTCGACGAGGGCGCTGCCGCCGGCGTGCTCGGCGCGCCGCCACACGCGGCGGACAAGAGCGCGCTCGCCAGCAGCAGCCGCTTCATGCCGCAGCGTCGTTCTTGACGGAGTGCTCGCTGCCGTCGAAGCGAATCAAGGTCGGCTTGCCGTCCATCTCCGTGGCCAGCACCACGGGACGCTTCCACACGCGCACCAGCGCCTTGAGCGTTTCCCGGGCATAGTCCATGCGCAGATCCACGCCGTGGTGGTCGTGCTTCAGCAGCAGCTCCCCGCGGTTTTCGTAGTTGGCGTCGTCCACCAAGATGTGTGGATTCCCGAAGTTCGTGAGCTGGCTCAAGAGCTTCTCTTTGACCGCCTGGAACTCGCGGGTGTCGATCTCGAAGCGCTCGTTCCGATTGGACCAGCCGTAGGTGAACATCTTGTTCTCGATGGCGAACTCCGGCGTGAGAAACTCGTCGATGAACGTCACGTCCGTATACAGCGCGCGCACCTCGAAAATCTTCTGCTTGCCCAACCCCAGGCGCAGATCCCAGTTCTTCTTCTCGTCCAGATCCTCGCACTCTTCCCACTCCCGCCCGAACTGCCCCTTGTCCCAGCGCTCCTCGATGTGGCGGTAGAGCTCCACGCCCAGCTTGTAGGGGTTCAAGCGGCCACCGCTGGTGGCCATCACCCCGGCGTTGTTCTCCGCGTAGTCGATGATGTCGTTCGCGTCCGCCACCCGCTCGGTCATCAGCTTGGAGTGCCAGTACGAGGCCCAGCCCTCGTTCATGATCTTGGTCTGCATCTGAGGCACGAAGTAGTACGCCTCTTCTCGAATCACTCCGAGGATCACCCGCTCCCAGCGCTCGAGGGGTGCGTTCTCCAACAGGAACAAGAGCACGTCCTTGGTGGTCTCGGCAGGGAACTTGGTCCGCTGCTTCTGCCGCTCCTCCACCATCTTCTTCTTCTGCTCTTCGATGTACTCCTCGGGGTTGATGAAGTCGTCCATGTAGTCCTTCGCGCGCAGGCGCGGGACCTCTACCTCGCTCGGCTCTTCCGAAAGCTCGACCCGACGGTTGCGGACGACGAAGCGCGAATACGGATCGATGAGATTCTCCAGGGAGAGGCAGTTGTCGATGAACTCCTCCACCTTGGAGATGCCGTGGCGGTCCACGATGCGCCGCACGGCCGAGCCGTGGTTCGCCATCTTGTCGATCCACTTGCGGTTCGGCCCGTACTCCCCACTGGCGCGCTTCTGTGGGTCCACCACGTGGCCGCTGGAGTCCAGATCCGTGGCGCGAAACGCGAAGTTGTTCTTGAAGAAGTCCACGTGCCCGTACACGTGGCACATGACCAGCTTCTGATCCGTAAAGCTGTTGCCCTCCAGCAGGTAGGCGAAGGACGGATTGTTGTTGATGACCATCTCGTAAATCTTCGAGAGGCCGTACTCGTAGCTCTTGCTCAGGCGCTCGTACTCCATGCCGTAGCGCCAGTGCGGGTAGCGATTGGGAAAACCGCCGTACGCCGCGATCTCGTTCATCTGGTCGTAGGTCAGCATCTCGAACACGGTCGGAAAGAAATCCAGGCCGTACTCGCGCGCGATGTTCTCTACGCGGTCCTGCTCCACGCGCAGGTAGCGGGGGAGCGTGGTCTTGGTGGCGAACTGCGGCATTACTTACCCTTGCCCAGGAAGTCCTTGATGCTGCTGACGATGGCGTCCCGGTCGCGGATCTCGCTGGTGATCACGCGCTCGTCCCCACCAAAGTGCTCGCGCAAATCTTTGACGAACTGCCCGGAGCCGTAGGGGCTCTCCACCTGGCCGTAGGCGAACATGTTCACCTTGGGCAGCATGTCGGTCTTGAGCAGCTCGATGCAGGTGAGCGTGTCGTCCATGCTCCAGTTGTCGCCATCGGAGAAGTGGAACGGATAGATGTTCCACTCGCTGGCCGGATAGTGCTGGTCGATGAGCTGGGCGCACAGCTTGTAGGCGCTGGAAATCATGGTGCCGCCGGACTCCCGGGTCCGGAAGAACGTGTCCTTGTCCACCTCCCGTGCCACGGCGTCGTGAATGATGTAGCGGCTCTCGAGCCCCTTGTATTGGCGTTGCAGCCAGGTATCGATCCAGAAGCTCTCGATGCGCACGATCTCCTTCTGCTCGTCCCCCATGGAGCCGGATACGTCCATCATGTAGATGATGACGGCGTTGGCGACCGGCTCCTGATCTTCCTTCCAGGAGCGATAACGCCGGTCCTCGGGATGGGGCACCACGATGGGCCGCCCCGCATCGTAGATGCCGCTGGCGATGGAACGCTTCAGCGCCTCGCGATAGGTGCGGCGGAAGTGGCGCAAGGATTCGGGGCCCACGCGGCGGATGCCGGTGTAGCGATCCTTCGCGGAGATGATCCGGCTCTTGCCCTTGTTCTCGATGTCCGGCAGCTCCAGCTCTTCCCCCAAAATGTCCGCCAGCTCGTCGAGGGTGACGTCCACCTCCAGTACGTGGTCGCCGGCGTCCTTGCCCGCCTGGCCCGCGCCGTCCTGATCTCCTTCTTGTCCACCCACCGGATCCCCGGGCTCGCCATCGCCCTGCCCCACGCCCCCCTGCTGCTTCTCTCCGAACACGAAGCGGGGGATGTCGATCTGGGGCACGGGAATGCTCACCAGGTCCTTGCCCTTGCGGCCGATCATCTCTCCCTGGGAGATGTAGCCGCGCAAATTCTGGCGGATCTTCCCACGCACGATGTTGCGGAACCGGGAATGGTCCTGATCGATCTTCAGCGACATTCGACCGTAGTCTCGCACATGTTCCGGGCAAGGGGGAGCGGCGCTCCTGCCGGGAAAAAGCCGGTCGACCGTGGTGCCCCGAGCTGTTAGAGGGGCCGTCGTGACAATCGGAAAGCGCTTTTTGTCATTCCGCTGCACCGGCTGCGGCAACTGCTGCCGGGAGCCGCTCTTGCCCCTGACGGACAGCGACCTCCGCCGCATCGTCAAGCACACCGGCGACAAGCCCGAGAGCGTCGTACGTTGGGTCGACAAGGACGCCATCGATCTCGACGACGAGCCCGAGAGCTTCGTGCACCTGCGCCAGGGCCGCCGGGTGATGGTGCTCGCGCACACCCGCTACGGCTGCCGCTACCTGGGTGCGGACGACCGTTGCACCATCTACACGGCACGGCCCCTCGGCTGCCGCGTGTTCCCCTTCGATCCCACCTTCGGCAAGGACGGCAAGCTCCGCCGGCTGAAGCTCATCCCGGCCGCGGAGTGCGAATACGAGCTCGACGGCGACAACGACCCCGAGCGCATTCGCAAGCTTCAGACGCGCTTGGATCGCTCGACCGACGCCTATCACCGTCGCATCGCCAAGTGGAATCGCCTCCAGGCCCAGCGCCGCCGCGACGGGCAGCCCGCCGAGACGTCGGCCCGCTTCCTCGCCTACCTCGGCTTCTGACGTCTTCCTTGTCGGTCCGGCGCGAATCCCGGCCCGGCACGCGTTTTCCTCGTCACGCGCGGGGCGCTCACGCGTTGTCCTTCTCGAGCACCGGGTACGGCGCCCGGAGGCGAACGGGAGACGACGACGATGATGAGCTTCATGCGCGAGGGCGGGGTCGGGATGTGGTTCGTGCTGGCGCTGGGCCTGCTGTCGCTGGCCGCGGCGGTGCGCTTCGCCATGGCGCCGGACGAGAAGAGGGTCGCGACGGTGCGGTCCCTGACCTGGGCCACGCTGTTCAACACCGTGGGCGCCATCATTGCCGGGTTCGCCGCCGTGGGCTCCCACGTCCCGGCCAACGCCGAGTGGGCCATGAGCCCCAAGATCCACCTGATCGTGATGGTGGGCATCAGCGAAGCGCTGGCCAACGGCATCCTCGGCTTCGCGCTCTTGTCGCTGACCTGGCTGGTGATGGCCGTTGGTCACCGTCGCCTCGCGGCGCTGGGCTGAGTACCATCAGCGAGACGATCGATGGCGAACGACGCGGCAATATTGCTTCGCCCGATGGCGGAGGCGCACGACGAAGATCTCGTCGCGCGCCTCCGGGTCGGCGATGCCCGCGCCTTCGACGAGACCTTCGCGCGGTTCCGTAGCCCGCTGTTCGGTTTCATCTCGAGGATGGTTCGCCGTCGCGACGTGGCGGAAGACCTGCTCCAGGAAACGTTCCTGCGGCTCGCGCGCCACGCCGCGGGCCTGGAGCCGAACACGCGGCTCGGAGCGTGGCTCTTCACGGTGGCCAAGAACCTCGTCCACGGCTACCGCCGCTGGTCGCTCCTCGACGTGGAGCGCCTGCTCGAGCTCGGCTGGCAGCCGAAGCCCGCGTCCACCTCCCCTTACGATCACGCCTTGGCGTCGGAACGCAGCGCGCGCCTCGAGCTGGCCCTCTCCGCGCTGCCGGGCAAGTACCGCGAGGCGTTGCTTCTCGTTGCCGAGCGTTGCCTCGAGCCCGGAGACGCGGCGGCAATCCTGGGGCTCAGCCCCGAAGCTTTTCGCAAGCGTCTCTCCCGCGCCCGCGCCATGCTCCAAGAGCGCGTGGCTCGCCTCGAAAAGGACCCCTCGCGATGACCGACGACCCGATGGACCTGTCGTCCCTTCCCACGCACGACGTCGACGATGCGACCGCCGAGCGCATGCGCCGCCGCGCCCAAGCGACCCTCGCCCGACAGCGCGACCTCGCCGATCGCCCTGCCCTCGCCGCCTTCTCGCGCTTCTACTCCGCGCGCCTCGAGCCCGCCCTCGTGATCACGGCGTCCGTGCTGTACCTGTCCTGGGCCGTCTCTCGGACGCTCCAGGTTTTTCACTGAGGTTTCCGCGGCGCACCGACAAAATCAGGGTGGGCACTTGGGCGCGCAGTACATCTTGGCCGGATACAGGATGGGCAGCACGCAGGCGGTGTCGGCGTTGGTGCACTCCCAAGGCTCCGCGACGAACTGCGCCGGCGTGCAGCTGCTGCCGATGCAGGCCTCTCCGGGCGCGCACAGCTTGCCGCAGGTGCCGCAGTTGGCGGCGTCCGTGCTGGCATCCGTGCAGGTGGCGCCGATGGTCGAGGTGGACGCACACGTTGCCGCGCCCGCGCACGACGTCGCCGGTACGCATGTTCCAGCGATACACGTCTGGAGGGCACCACACGTCGTCTGGCAATTGCCGCAGTGCGCGGGATCCGTGTCCAGGTTCACGCACTTGCCTTCGCACTGCAACAGACCCGCAGCGCAGTTGGGCGTGGCGCACGACTTGGAAGAACAAATCTGGCCGTGGTTGCAGGCATTGTTGCAGCTGCCACAGAACTGCGGATCGTTGTTCTGGTTCACGCAGGCGGCGCCACCCGATACGCTGCAGCTGGTCCGCGCGCCCGCGCAGCCGCACTGGCCGCCGTTGCAGACCTCGCCGACAGCACCCTGCGGCGGCGTGGCGCAGGAAACGCCGCAGGCGCTACAGTTCTGCACGTCGTTGTTGGTGTCCGCCTCACAGCCGTTCTCGCCGACCCCGTCGCAGTCTTCGTAGGGCGCCTTGCACTGGAACCCACAGTTGCCGGCCTGGCACGTCGCGGTGGAGCTGGGCGGCGCTTCACAGGCCTTGCCGCAACCGCCGCAGTGCTGCGGGTCCGATGCCGTGTCGGTGCACGTACCGTTGCAGTCCGTCTCGCCACCGCCGCAGCTGTCAGCGCACTGCCCGTTGCTGCACACCTTGTCGCACTTGGTGTTGCAGTCGCCACAGGTCTCGGGCCGGCGCAGGTCGGTCTCGCAGCCTGGCTCGCTGCTGCAGTCGCCCCAGTTCGCGTCGCACTTGGCCACCGTGCACGCGCCGCCCTGACAGGCAGAGAGAGCGTGCTGGAGCGCGCACGGATTGCAACCGTCCACGTCGCAGCCGAAGGCGGGATCCGCCTGCTTGACGCACTTGCCGGCGCAGAACTTCTCGTCGCTCGCGCAGTCCCCTCCGCTGCCCCCACCGGCCCCCGTGCCTCCGTCCTGTCCGGCAGCGCCGCCAGCGGCGGAGGCATCGAAGGGCTCGCCTCCACACGCCGAAACGACGACGACGGGCAGCGCCAAGAACGCAAGAAAGCGCGCCACACCCATGGTTACGAGCGTAGCACGCCTCTTTGGGTCAGCCCCCGAGCTTCTTGGCGACCCCCGCGAGATCCACGCCGGTGGCCGCGCGGATCTGCTCGCTGGCACCGATGGCCTTGCGGGCCAGCTCGGTTCCATCGGCCTGGGCGGGCAACACGCTCATCTTGCCGATGCTGAGCGAATGGTGTGCTCCCGAAACGTGGGAGAGCATGGGCAGGAGGTTCTGCAACGCCAACACGTCCCGAGCGGCCGTGCCCCCCGAGCGATAGGCTTCCACCAGATCGTGGAGCGCCTTGGCTTCGGCACGACCGCGCTCCATGGTGTTCGCGGCTTCACCTCGGGCCTGCTCCTCCGCGGCGCGTTGGCGCGCCAGGGCCGGCTGAACCACGTCCGCTTCCAGACGGCGCTTCTCTTGGGGTGCGCGAGCCTTCTGTCGCTCGATCTCGGCCTTCACCTGGGCGATCTGCGCCACCACCTGGCCGCGGGCTTCCTGGATCATGGCTTCCCGGCGGCTGCGGGCGTCCGCCACGCGCTTGGCGGTCTCTTCCCGGGCGATGGACAGCTCGGCATCGAGCTTCGCGATCTCCGACGCTGCCCAGTTCGTGGCCTGCTGCACCTGGGCGTCGGCCCGGGCCTCGGCCTCGGCCACGGCCTGCTCCTGGTTCAGAGAAGCGCCGCGGATGCGGCCGATGCTCGCGAGGTAGTTCACCTCGTCCGTCACGTTCTGGATCTTGAGCGTATCGAGCACCAGCCCCATGCGGCTCATGTCGTGCTCGGCCTCGTCCAGCAGCGTGTGCGCGAAGCGCATCTTGTCCTCGTTCACCTCTTCCGGTGTGAGGCTGGCGAGCACGCCGCGGAGGTTCCCTTCCAGAGTCTCCTTGGCGATGTAATAGATCTCTTCCCGCGTGCGCCCGAGGAAGCGCTCCACGGCGTTGGCGAGCAACGGCTCGTCCCCGGGCAACTTCACGTTGGCCACGCCCTGCACCGTGAGCGGAATACCGCCCTTGGAAAAGGCGCCGGACACGTGAACCATGACGGTGAACATGCTGAGATCCATCACGTCCACCTGCTCGATGAGCGGCCGGCGCATACGGCGGCCACCCCGCACGAAACGGTAGGCGACGTTGCGGCCCTCCATCTTGCGCTTGCCACCGCTGAAGATGAGAGCCTCGTTGGGCGTGGCCACCCACAAGAGCTTCTTCACCATCACGTAGATGGCGCCGATGACCACCGCGACCGTGAGCGCGAGCACCAAGAGAACGTCCATCAGCGTACCCCGCCCTTCTTGCCCGTGAGGAGTTGGTTCATGTCCACGCCCAAGGCCGCACCGGTTTCTTTCAACACCTCGGATACGGCCGCCGGGAAGCTCGCTACCGCACCCGTGAAGCTTTCGCCGTCGCCGCCGTCGACCACGGACAGGTCTGCGATCTTGGTGCGCGTGACGCGGGCGACGGCCGCTTCCACGAAGCTCTTCAAGTGTTGCAGCACGTACAGATCGCGGCCGTCAGCGCCCGCCGCCTGCCACTCCTGAGCCACCACCGCCAGCGCGCCCGCCGCGGCCTTGCCGCTCTCCACCACCGGCGCTGCGCGCCCGCGAGCGTCTGCCTCGGCGGCCAAGCGGTCCGCCTCCGCGGGCAAGAATACGTCGCATTCCAAACGCAGCCGCTCGAGCTCCGCGCGCATCGACTGCAGCTCCTGCTCGGCTTGGGCGCGTGCCGTTTCCGCAGCGACTTCGGCCTCGTTTTCGATGGCCTTGGCTTCGGCTTCCAGTCGCGCCATTTCGCCACGCAGCTCGTTGCGCTTGGTGAGCACCTGCGCCTCGGCTTGCTTTTGTGCTGTTTCCGCTCGCCGCCGGGCAGTGGCTTGCGCCTCCGCGATGGCCTGGTTCGCGATGTTCTCCGCGTTCTGGGCGTCGCGGATCATGCGGGCGATGCGCGCGCGGCCAAGGTTGTTCAAGTAGCTCTGCTCGTCCGACACGCTCTGCACCTTGAGCACATCGAGCTCGAGCCCCAGCTTGTCGAAGTCCTCCTTGGCGTTCTTGATCAGCGTCTCGGCGAACTTGAGGCGATCCTCGTTCACCTCTTCCGGCGTGAGCTCGGCGACGACCTCGCGCAGCACGCCTTCCAGCGTTTGCTGGGCCACCGCACCGATCTGGCGTGGAGTCATCGACAGCGAACGCTCGATGGCGTTGCGCATGAAGGTGGCGTCGTTGCTCAACTTCACGTTGGCGATGGCGTGCACCATCAACGGGATGCCACCCTTGGAGTACGCGTTCTGCACCTCCACCTGCACGGGGATGAGGCGCATGTCCATGCGGTTCACCTCCTCGAGCACCGGAACGCGGAAGCCGCGGCCTCCGTGCAGCACGTTGTAACCGACGGTGGAGCCGTCCGAGAGCTTGTGCTTTCGGCCGCTGATCACGACGATTTCGTTGGGCTTGCAGATGACGAGAAACCGCGAGACGACGAAGATGACGAGGGCCAGCAGGACGACGAGCCCGACGGCTCCCCCCAGCAGCATCATGGCCGTATCCAGGTCCGTCCCCAGGTCCGGAATATCGGTGGGCATGGTGGCGGAGGATAGGTCACCCCCTCCGCGCGCGATACCAAAAGTCAGCGTTTGGGCGGCAGGAGCTCGGGCGGGGGCCGCCCCACGCGCGCGGTGCCGGAATCGACCTCTTCGACCAGGACCATGTCGCCGGCTTCGAGGTCGTCCTCGTCGGTCGTCGCGAGCAGGTCCACGGTCTGCCCCTTGAGCTCGATGCGCACCTTGCCGTGGGCACGACGGCTCACGGGAACGAGCACCTTGCCCACACTTCCAACGGCGTCCGTCGTGCTCCCGCCAGAGCTCATCTCCGCACGGGAAAGCAGACGAAACGTCAGCGAAGCCGCGAGACCCGAAACCAGCCCCATGGCCACCGCCAAGCCAATGGTGACGGGGCTCGTCGTCATACGGAAGTAGTGCAGCAACGTGCCCACCATGCCGAACGCCAGGAAGGCGAAGGTCCAGAACCGCAGCGACAGGAAAATCGGCAAGAATCCGCCGTCGCCGTGGCCCACGTGGCCATGGTCCGCGTCCACGTCGGCGTCGATGTCCGCGTCGATGTCGCCGTCCGCGTCCACGTCCAAGTGCGCGTCGGCGTCCGCATCTCCGTGGCCGGAGAAGAGCAGCTGCATGGCGATGGTGCCAACACCGACAATCAGCGCAGCGAGGTAGAGGATCCCCACGAGCGCATTCTAGGCCAGACCTCCGGTTTGGCTATGAAATGCGTCAGCTGCCGGCCCGCCGTGGACGGTGGTATAGACGGAGCGTGCTGATCCGACCCCGACGAAACCGCGCCCGAGCCGCCACCCGCGGGTTGGTGCGTGAAACCGAGCTGTCCGCCGCGCACCTGGTGCTGCCCATGTTCGTGCACGAGGGGGACGGCGAAACGCCGATCAAAAGCATGCCTGGCCACTCGCGCCTCGGCATTCGCCGCTTGGTGGAAAAGGCCGCCCAGGCCTACGAGCTGGGCGTGGCCGGCGTCGCCCTGTTTCCGGCGCTGGCGGACGACTTGAAAGATTCTCGCGGCAAGGAGAGCGAAAATCCCGAAGGCCTGCTGCAGCGCACGATTCGCGCGCTCAAGAAGGACGTCCCGGAGCTGCTCGTGATCCCGGACGTGGCGCTGGATCCGTATTCCAGCGACGGCCACGACGGCGTGGTGATCGACGGCCGCATCGACAACGACATCACGGTGCCGATCCTGGCCAAGATGGCCGTGGCCCAGGCCGCCGCCGGCGCGGACATCGTGGCCCCCAGCGACATGATGGACGGCAGGGTCGGCGCCATCCGCCGCGCTCTGGACGAAGCCGGCTACACCGACGTCGGCATCTGCAGCTACTCGGTGAAGTACGCCTCGGCGTTCTACGGCCCCTTCCGCGACGCCCTCGACTCGGCGCCCAAGAGCGGCGACAAGAAAACGTATCAGATGGATCCCGCGAACGTGCGCGAGGCGCTGCGAGAGATCCGCCTGGACGAAGCCGAGGGCGCGGACTGGCTGATGGTCAAGCCGGGGCTGCCCTACGCGGACGTGATTCGCTTCGTGCGCGACAACACCGCCCTGCCGGTGGCGACGTATCACGTGAGCGGCGAGTACGCGATGCTCAAGGCCGCCGCCGAAAAGGGCTGGCTCGACTTCGACAAGTGCCTGCTCGAGAGCCTTACTTGCCTGCGCCGCGCCGGCGCCGACGTGATCTTCACCTACGGCGCCGTGGAAGCCGCCAAGCTCCTCCGCTGACCGCATTCCTTTGTTGGTCCGGCGCGAGCCCCGTCGCGCGGCGAACACACGGTGCGTCGCACTGACGCCGGCCTCTTGCGTCACGTCCGGCTCCTATGTACCGGATGAGGCTCGATGAACATCAAGACGGCGACATTGGGTGTAGCTTCGGTGGCGATTGCGCTGTTGGCGTGCAAGGAGAACAAGGCACCGGCGCCAGCCGCCACGACCACCCCGGTCGCGGCTCCCGCGCCGACGCCGAGCCCCACCGTCGCCGAGACCGCCACCGCCGCGCCGGTGGAGAAGCCCGACGTGGACGAGCATGGCATCCCGGAGATCCCGACCGGCCGCTCGAACCCGCCCACCGTCGCGGAGTGGAGCGCGGCGGCCACGGTCAACACCCAGGGCGCCAACTCGCAGGCCCAAGATTGCTTCATGAAGATCGTGCGCGAGTGGGTGAAGGTGCACTGCGAGGGCGACGTCAAGAGCATCTCCGACAAGGACGGCCTGCCGCGTTCGAGCGCCGATTACTACGAGTCGATCCGGCTCGGCACGATGGCGGACTTCGTGTTCCGGCTGAAGAAGGGGCGCACCATGAAGATGCGCATCCACCGCGACGGAAACCGCGCCAGCTTGTTCATCAACTGGCCCGCGTCGAAGGACCGCCCAGTTCACGTCGCGCTGGCGCAGATCAAGGAATAGCGCGGGCGCAGCGACGGGATTCGCGCCGGACCAACATAGAAACCGTCACAAGCCCAGGACGGACTTGTAGGCGCCGCGCACTGCGCGGGTCACGTCCTGGTAGCGTTCGAGCAACGCTTCGCGGGCGTTGCGGTGGGCGCTGTCCGCGATGCCCATGCGGCGCGCGAGCTGTCCGAGGCCGCGGCGGTGGGCGTCCAGCACCGTGGCGCTGGTGCCATGCAACACGTGCATGCGCTGCTCGAGGCGACGCAGGAACGCGTAGCTCTCGCGCATGACCTCGAACTCGGGGCGCGGCAGGTAGCCCGCGGCAAACAGCGCTTCCAGCGCTTCCAGAGTGTCCGGCGTGCGCACCCGCGGATCGCGACCGTGGGCCATCTGCAGCCACTGCACCGCGAACTCGATGTCGAGCAGACCGCCGTGGCCCAGCTTGAGGTCGAAGCGGCCGTCGCGCTCCACGGCGAGCTCGTCTTCCATGCGCTGGCGCAAGCGATGCATTTCGGCGACGGGAGGCGGGCCGGCCTCGTAGGCGGCCTTTTCGGCGAGAGCGATCACGCGGGCGCCGAGCTCCGGATCTCCGGCGCAGGCGCGCGCGCGGATCAACGCTTGACGCTCCCAGGCGGCGCCGGAGGACTGCACCGCCGGACGCGAGGCGTCGACCTCGTCGGAGACCGAGTGGTACCGCGCGAAGGACGCCAGTGAGGTGACCAACATGCCGTGGCTACCGCTGGGTCGCAGGCGTGTGTCGAGCTCGTAGCCCGCGCCATCGGGATGCGGTCCCGTGATCAAGCGGATGGCCCGCTGCGCCGAGCGCACGTAGTACTCCTGCGGATCCTTGCCGGCCGGCGCGTGGTCTCCGTCGTAAATGAAGAGCACGTCGAGATCCGATCCGTAGCCGATGTCACGACCGCCCAGCTTGCCGACGGCGATCACCGCCAGGCCCTTGGGCTCGGCACCGAGCTCGAGCGCCACGGCGCGCTCCAGCGTGGCGTCCGCGAGATCGCTCAGCAGGCGAGTGGCGTCGCGGATCTCGATGGTTCCCGCGAGATCTGCCACGGCGACCTCCACCGTGACCCGACGCTTGGCTCGCCGCAGACCGCGCACGATGCGATCCTTGCGATCGTACTCGTCTTCGTCTGGCGGTGCGCCGCGGCAAGCCTCGCTGAGCTCGGTGCTCACGACCTCTGCAGCGTCGGGTGGCGCGCCTCCGCCGAACAAGATCACGTCGGCCAGATCCGGACGGCTCACGACGGCCTCGCCCACGAACACACTGGCCCCGAGCACGGTGACGAGACGGCGCAGAGCGAGCACGTCGTTCGCCACGGCGGACACGTAGGGTCCCGGCGCCAGAAAGCGTCCGAAGAACGAGCGCAGGGTTCGCGCGGCGAGATCCGGATCCGCGGACTGGGCGATGGCGTCGAGCACCTGGTCCGCGAGCTCGGGATGCCGTTCCCGCGACAGCTCACCCAAAAGGCCGTCGGGGCGCCGCGCCAGGGATGCGAGATGCTCGCCGATCTCGCTACTACCGAACAGGCGCTCGGATTTTTCGAACAGCGCGTCGCTCGGCTCGTCCAACAGAGCGATGAGCGCCTGATAGCGCGGCGGCGGATGGGGCGCCTCGGGCAACAGAGACGCGAACAGCTCCGCCACGACCGTCCGCTTGGAGGCGAGCTCCAGCTCGAAGGCGGCCACGTCCTCGAAACCGAGGGAGCGTGCCAGCCGGCGGCGCTCGCCCTCGGTGTCTGGCAAGAGGTGCGTCTGCACCCCGGTCATCCACTGCACCCGGTGCTCGGCGCGGCGCAAGAGCAGGTACGCCTCCACGATGCCGCGGGCTTCGAGGTCCGTGACCAGCCCACGGCTTCGCAAGCGCTCGAGGGCCCCGAAGAAGCTCGGCACTCGCAGGCTCGGCTCCCGCCCGCCCCAGATCAGCTGCAGCGATTGAACGAAGAACTCCGCCTCGCGAATGCCGCCCAAGCCCAGCTTCAAGTCCCGCGCTGGATCGCTCGATAGCTCCACCCGCGAGCGCACCACCAGCTCGGCGAGGGCGGTAGCGACGCTGGGATCCACCTTGCGGCGATACACGAAGGGCGTGATCACCTCGCGCTCGAAGGTCGCCCCCAAGGCGGCATCTCCGGCGATGGGACGCGCGCGCAGCAGCGCCGCGCGCTCCCAGAGCCGCCCCCAGGTCTCGTAGTAGCGCTCCGTGGCGGCGACGGAATTCACCAGAGCGCCCCGCGAGCCCTCCGGACGCAAGCGCAAGTCCACGCGCCAGACCATGCCATCAGCCGTGGGATTCTCGAGCGTGCTCACCGCGCGCCGCACGACGCGGGTCCAGAAGTCGTGGCTGTCGACCTCGCCGCTGCACTCGTCAGTGTCGTACACGAAGATGACGTCCACGTCGGAGCCGGCGTTGAGCTCCCAGCCGCCGAGCTTGCCCATGCCCAACACCACCAGCGAGCTGGGCTCGCCGTCGGCGCGCAGGGGCCGCCCGTAGCGCTGGGTGTAGTGGTGCGTGGCCTCGGCGAGGGCCACCTCGAAGGCGGTCTCCGCCAACTCGGACAGCTCCCGGGCGGTGACCTCGATGTCCGCGCCACCGAGGCCCGGCGGCCACAGCTCTCGAAGCGCGATGCGCACCTTCTCGGCCCACACCTCACGGCGCAGGTTCCGCTGAACGGCTTCCTCTTCCGAGAGGTCGCCCACGGCGGCCAGGAGCCGCGCCATGGAGTCCGCGCGCTGACGCTGCGCTCGCCAGCCCTCGTCCTCGATGCGCCCGAGGGCCGCGAGCTGCCAATCGTGCACCGGCGTGAGCGCCGGATACGCCGTGGAGAGCAGCAGCGCGAGGCGCCGCGAACCGAAATCTTTCAGCAGTGTTTCGGCCCGCTCGGGGTCGATGGCGCGCGCCAAGGACAGCGGATCGTCGGCGGAGGGCATCGGCGTTTCGCAGTGTAGCGGATCCGGTTGGCGTGGCCGCGACCTTCGGCTACGACACCGGCATGCGGTTCCTGTGCGTCTCCGACATCCACGGCCACGCCGACGCCCTCCGGGCGGTGATGCGCGAGGCGGACGCCCACGGCTGGGACCAGCTCGTCGCCTGCGGCGATCACCTTTTTCCCGGCCCCGCCCCGCTGGAGACCTGGAAGCTCCTGGTGGAGCACCGCGCCTTGTGCGTGCAGGGCATCGGGGATCGCGCGCTGGCTCGCCTCAATCCCGACAAGCTCTCGGCCACCAACGCGGCGGAGCGCCAGCGCCTGGAACGGCTGCGGCAAATCCACGTGGAGCTCGGCGAGCTGATCGTGGCGCGGCTGAACAAGATGCCCACCATCGCGCGCTTGCCCCTGGAAAACGGCACGGAAATGGTGGTCGTGCACGGCTCCCCGGCGGACGCGACGGAGTCGTTCACGCCGGACATGACGGACGAGGAGATCGGCGCTCTGATTGGAGACGATCCTGCGGACATCGTGATCTGCGGCGGCAGCCACATCCCGTTCCAGCGTCAGATCGATCACATTCGCGTGGTGGGCGTGGGCAGCGTCGGCGAGGCGCCGGGGGGCGGCTACGCCCACGGGGTGATCGTCGAGAGCACCCCCCTCGGCACCGCCATCAAGGAAGTCGTCGCCGAGCTGTGAGAGCTGCTTCGCGCACCGCCTGCTCCAGGCGCTCCGGAGCGACGGGCTTGTCGAGGCACACGTTGTCCACGCCGTCGAGGAACTCGACGAGCTCGGGCTGGAGCGCGCCTCCCGTGACGAACACGACGCGCGCCTCATGACCCGGCCAGGTGTGGCGCACGGCCTCGTGGAAGTGGCGACCGTCCTTGTCGGGGAGCATCAGATCGCACAGGTACACGTCGTACTGCTCGCCGTCGCCAATTCGAGAAAGGGCGGCGTCCACACTGTGGACGGTGTCCACCTGGTGTCGCTCAGATAGCAGCAGAGACAGAACGCGAGCGACGGCGGGCTCGTCGTCGATGACCAGCACCCGCGCGGCCGGGCCTGCCGCGGGGGCGGCTCTGGGCGGAATGCTCGTGGTCGCCCGCAGGGGCGCCGCGGGCAGGGTCACGCTGAAGGTCGAGCCGGCGCCCAGGGTGCTCTCCACCTCCAGCGTTCCGCCCAGCTCGCGAACCACGCGATGACAAATGGCCAAGCCCAACCCGGTTCCCTCCCCGTGCTTGGTGGTGAAGAACGGGTCGAAGATCCGCTCGCGGTCGTGGCTCGAAATGCCGACGCCGTCGTCTTCCACGACCACCACGACGTTGCCGGCCTCGTCCAATCTCGTCTTCACCGCGATCAGACCACGGCGATCCTTGGGCATGGCATGGGCCGCGTTCACCAGCAGGTTGATGAACACCTGAGCCAAACGTCCCTCGTCCGCCATCACCGGGGGAACGGGGTCCAGGTGGCGCTCCACGTCGGCGCGGTGCCGGATCTCGTGCATGGCCATGCGCAGGGACGACTCCACGCTGTCCGCAACGTTCACGGGGCCTACCTCCGCCGCGGTGGCCCGTGAGAACGCCTTCATGTCGGTCACCAGCCGGCTCACCCGCTCGGCCCCGTGCTTGGCGTTTTGCAGCAGCTCCTTGATCGAGTCGATGGTGCTCCCGTCGCGCGACAGGCGCAGGAGCGCCAGATCCAGGTTCCCGAGCACGTACGTCAGGGGGTTATTGATCTCGTGGGCCACTCCGGCGGCCAGCGTGCCGATGCTCACCAAGCGTTCCGTCATGGCCCGCTCGCGCTCGGCCTGAGCACGGTCCGTCACGTCGCGAGTGATGACCAGCACTTCGTCCTTGCCCAAGGGGATGACCCGCGTCTCGTGACGACGCATATCGCCGCCGAGCTCCGCCGAGTACTCGAAGTGCTGCACTTCACCGGACTCCAGCGCTCTGCCCAGATGAACCAGACCGCCCTCCACCACGTCCCGAGGCAGGTCGGGATGATCGTCCAGCATCTCGACGGTGCGGCGGCCGCGATAGGCCAACATCATCTCTGCCCCGGGCCCGCGGGCGTCGATCACCGTGCCATCCCGCTCCAGGTGGACCACGAGATCCGGGAAGGCGTCGAGCAGAGCGCGGTTCATGCGTTCGCTGCGGCGGAGCTCGTCCTCGGCGTGGCGCGCCGCAAAGGCGGTCTCCACCAGCTGCCGTTCGCGTTCGCCGAGCTCTGCTTCCTGGCGCGACAGCTCCTCGATCACGTCGCGCGAGCCGCGCACCACGCCCAGCAGGCGGCGGAGGCTGGCCGTCCAGCTCCGCCGCGCCGGCAGCGTCACGTCGAAGACACCTCTGCGAGGGGTGATCGCGGCGCGCACTTCCGCCGGTGGCAGCCCCAGCTGTTCCGGCATCGCGGAGAAGGCCCCCACCGCCATCCACAGAATGGACGCGCACTCACGGTAGGGCTCGGGAATGTCCACGGTGATGCGCACCTGGTGTGGACCCAGGTCCTCGATGTCGAGCTCGATGATGCGATAGGTGCTGGGGCCGAACCAACGAACCGCCACGTGGAGCACCCCTCGGGGGTCCACCACGAAGGAGGCCACCCTGCGGACTTGATCGAGCAACCGAACGTTGGCGACCTGTCGCCCTGCGCGTTCGAGCCCCGCCGGGCCCCCCAGCAGCTCGCCGGAGATGTCGCACAGCTCCGCCCAGTCGTTCCACGGCACTCGGGCACGTCGGTTTTCGAGCACGTGGCGCGGGATGGGCGAACGCGCGATCAGCTCGTCCAGGTCCAATAACCCGGCCTTGGCGCAGTCTTCGAAGAAGACGAAAGCTCGACACGAGACGTCGCTCACCGCGTCCAGTGTCTCGGTGCGTCGAGGCCGATGCAAGCCACGCGGCCTTCGGCTAGAATCGCTGTCGTGCGGCGCGCGCTATTGTTCATCGCGTTGGTGGTCGGCGCTTGCGGGGACGACCGCGCGGAGGAAGCTCCGCAGGCCGTGAGTCAAGCCGCAGTCGTGGGCCCAAAGGTGGCTCTGCTCTCCACGCGCCCTGGCGCCACGGAGACGGAGCTTCGACTCCAGCCCATCGGCGCAAGCACGCCGAGCGCGCCGGTCGGCCACGTGCCGCACGTGGCCGACGGCACCGTGCGCGGCGCGCTGTTGGGCGACGGCGTGGTGGTCGTGGCGGACGCGGAGCGGCGGCGCGATCCGTCCTTCGGCGCGTGGCTCTACCGGCTGCGGCCCGGCGCACCGGCGGCCAAGCTGGTGAGCGGTGTGGTGCATGCGGCACGGCCGTGGGTCACGGCGGAAGGCACGGTTCTCGTCGAACGCGGGGAGGCGGGTCCGGAGACGGACGGCCAGCTGCGCACGGACTCCCTCACGGTCGACGAGATCGCGCCGGAAACCGGCGCGGCTCGCACCGTGCACGCGTTCTCCGGCTACGCCACCCACATCGCCGGCGTCACGGGCAAAGAGGTGCTGCTCTATCGCGTCGCCTGGCAGCACGCGGATCTGGTCGCCGTACGCATCGACACCGGCACCCTGCGCCCGCTGCTCGCGGAGATGCCCGCCTTCGCTCGTGACTTCTCCGTGGACGCGGACGGAGCCCGCGTGGTGTTCACCAACCGCGACGCCCAGGGCTGGGTGGTGCAGGCGGTGCCGCTCGCCGGAGGCACGGCCAGCGAGCTGGTGCGGGTCGGCGGCATGTGGGCTACACCCCACGCGTTCCCCGGCGGCGGTGTGCTGCTCAACGACGGCCGCGGCGCAACCGTGGTCGGTGGCAACTCGGCCCTCAGCCGACCGCTCGGGCCCGGCTTCGACGAGCTCCGCGCGGCAACCGATGAATGGGCCGTGCTCGAGCACCACGTGCCCAGCGACTTTTCCACGCCCTTCGCCGTGGAGCTGAAGACCGGTGCGGTCCAGCCGTTGGCAGCGCCGCGGGGCGTGCGCATCGACGTCGCGGGGGTGCTGCCGTGAGGCGCTGGCTCATCAGCGCGGCGATCCTGCTCGGATCGAGCAGCGCAGCCGCGTACTGCCCCTGCTACACGGCCTCGAGCTCGAACAACACGCACAACTGCGGCATCGAGGCGAAGAACGGCACCAACCCCAGCGTCACGGAGTGGCAGGGGATCTTCGATCTCGTCGCCCAGGGGCCCACGGTGTGGCAGAACCAGGGTCCGGCGGTGGCGGACATCGGCCAAGGCTGTGGCAACCCCGAGCCGCTGCACGACGTGCCGGCCAAGTTCGCCTGCGAGCTCCTGAAGGCCATCGCCATGGCGGAGAGCGGCTGGACGCAGTTCTGCGTTCCGGACACGCCGTCGGATCAGGTCGGCGGAGCCTCGCGCACCATCATCTCCTTCGACTGCGGCTACGGCGTGGGTCAGGTCACCAGCGGCATGCACGCGGGAGAGAACCCGAGCTTCGACCAGCAGCGCGTCGCCGGGGAAGCCACCTACAACCTTGCGACCGGCGCCAGCATCCTGGCCAGCAAGTGGCGCGCCACCAAATGCGTCGGGGACAACCAGCCCACCATCGTGGAGGATTGGTACACCGCCGTGTGGGCGTACAACGGTCTCGCCTACACCAACAACCCGAGCAACCCGAAGTACAGCTCCAGCCGCGGCGTGTACAACCCGCAGGTGGGCGGAGCCGCGCCCTATCAAGAGAAGGTGTTCGGTCGCGTGGAGTACCCGACCGGCTCGTACTGGGAGAGCGTGCCCCTCGCCTACCCGGACGTCGCCGAGGTAGGCGGCTCCGGCGCGCCTCCAAACCTGAGCGAGCCCCACTGCGCCTCGCCCACGGACTGCGCCAACACCCGTCCGGTGCACACCTCCAACTGCTTCGGTGGCACCACCGTGCCGGACGCCGGAACGGGCGGCGCCGCGGGCTCCGTCGGTACCGGCGGCGCGCCGCCGGATGCCGGTCCCTCGACCGGGGGCGGCGCGACGATCGACGCCGGCCCTTCCACCGGCGGCGGCAGCAGCGGTCAGAAGACCAAGGTGGTCTCGGACGACGCCAGCGGCTGCAGCTGCCGCGTCGCTGGCTCCCGGCACGCCCCTTCGAGCCTTTGGTTCCTGAGTATTTTCGGACTATTGGCCCTGCGGCGCCGCAAGTCCTGCTAACTGCACCTACACTCACCTACCCTTAGGCGTTGGCGCCTGTGGGCAGTTCTGGTAGAGCCGCGCCGCCAGCCGGGACCCGCGGGTTCCCGGAATGACGAGGCGAGGCCAAGCGCCCCGAAACGGTGAGGCCGAGGGCCGCACATGCCGTGCGACGCTCCCTCATCGACGGCGTGGAAGCTCGCCTCCGCGAAAGCGGAGGTAATCCCATGTCAGTTTCGTCCGTCCGTGGCTTCATCGACAAAGCCACGATCCACTTGACCACCCTCGCGGCGCTGCTCGCGACGCTCCTGTTCAGCGCGAGCGCGTGGGCCAGCGAAGGCGAGTCGGGCCATCACGGCGGCGGTGAGGCCAACCTGGTGCTGCCCGACCTCGACAGCGTTCACATGCTGGGCATGACCGGCAAGAGCCTCCTCAGCTGGGGCCTGCTCGTCACCGCTCTCGGCTTGGTGTTCGGCGTCGTCACCCTGCGCCAGATCCGCGACCTGCCCGCTCACAAGTCCATGAAGGAGATCAGCGACCTGATCTGGGAGACCTGCAAAACCTACCTGATCACCCAGGGCAAGTTCATCCTGATGCTCGAGATCTTCATCGGCTCGATCATCCTGGTGTACTTCGGGTTCTTGCAGCACTTCGAGCCGCTCAAGGTGATGGTCATCCTGGGCTTCAGCTTGATCGGCATCGCCGGCAGCTACGGCGTGGCCTGGTACGGCATCCGCATCAACACCTACGCCAACTCCCGCACGGCCTTCGCGAGCCTGGAAGGCAAGCCCTTCAGCGTGTACGCGATCCCGCTGAAGGCGGGCATGAGCATCGGAATGCTGCTGATCAGCGTGGAGCTGATCATGATGCTGGGCATCTTGCTGTTCATCCCGCGGGACTACGCGGGCCCCTGCTTCATCGGCTTCGCCATCGGCGAGTCCTTGGGCGCCTCCGCCCTGCGCATCGCCGGCGGCATCTTCACCAAGATCGCCGATATTGGCTCCGATTTGATGAAGATCGTCTTCAAGATCAAGGAAGACGACGCCCGTAACCCCGGCGTGATCGCCGACTGCACCGGCGACAACGCCGGCGACAGCGTGGGCCCCTCCGCCGACGGCTTCGAGACCTACGGCGTGACCGGTGTGGCGCTCATCACCTTCATCCTGCTCGCGGTCCCCGTGGAGCTGGTGCAGGTGCAGCTCCTGGTCTGGATCTTCGCCATGCGCATCATGATGGTGGTAGCGAGCGGCGTCTCGTACCTGCTCAACGAGGCGTACCAAAAGGCCACCCTGGGCGATGCCAAGTCCTTCAACTTCGAGAAGCCCCTCACCCAGCTGGTGTGGCTCACGTCCTTCATCAGCATCGGCCTCACGGTGCTG
This sequence comes from Polyangiaceae bacterium, assembly GCA_020633235.1. NCBI lineage: Bacteria > Pseudomonadati > Myxococcota > Polyangiales > Polyangiaceae > Polyangiaceae bacterium. Next base: position 691,297 of record JACKEA010000002.1, read on the forward strand.
GTCAGCTACCTGCTGATCCAGACCCTGGGCGACGGCACGCTGTGGTGGAAGCTCAGCATCATCATCAGCTGCGGCACCCTGGCCGGCGCGGTCATTCCGGAGCTGATCAAGGTGTTCACCTCCACCGAGTCCCGCCACGTGGACGAGGTCGTCACCTCCTCCAAGGAGGGCGGCGCCAGCCTCAACATCCTGTCGGGCCTCACCGCCGGCAACTTCAGCGCCTTCTGGATGGGCGTGATCGTGCTCGTGCTGATGGGCGCGTCCTACTACGTCAGCAGCATGGGCCTGGGCGACATCATGCTCGCTCCCGCCGTGTTCGCCTTCGGTCTGGTCGCCTTCGGCTTCCTGGGCATGGGCCCCGTGACCATCGCCGTGGACTCCTACGGCCCCGTCACCGACAACGCCCAGAGCGTCTTCGAGCTGTCCACCATCGAGAGCATCGAGGGCATCGAGGAAGAGCTGAAGAAGGACTACAAGCTCGACGTCGACTTCGAGCGCGCCAAGCACCTGCTCGAGGAGAACGACGGCGCGGGCAACACCTTCAAGGCCACCGCCAAGCCGGTGCTCATCGGCACCGCCGTGGTGGGCGCCACCACCATGATCTTCAGCATCATCGTGGTGCTCACCAACGGTCTGAAGGAAAATCAGGAGAAGCTCTCCCTGCTCCACCCGCCCTTCCTGCTCGGGCTGGTGGCCGGCGGCGCGATGATCTTCTGGTTCACCGGCGCCTCCACCCAGGCGGTGACCACCGGCTCCTACCGCGCGGTGGAGTTCATCAAGAAGAACATCAAGCTCGACGGCGTGGTCAAGGCCAGCATCACCGACAGCAAGAAGGTCGTCGGCATCTGCACGCAGTACGCCCAGAAGGGGATGATCAACATCTTCTTCGCGGTGTTCTTCGGCACCCTGGCCTACGCCTGCGCCGAGCCGTTCTTCTTCATCGGCTACCTGATCTCGATCGCCCTGTTCGGCTTGTTCCAGGCCTTGTTCCTGGCCAACGCCGGCGGCGCCTGGGACAACGCCAAGAAGGTGGTCGAGGTCGATCTCAAGGAGAAGGGCTCCGCCCTGCACGACGCCACCGTCGTGGGCGACACCGTCGGCGATCCTTTCAAGGACACCAGCAGCGTGGCCATGAACCCCATCATCAAGTTCACCACGCTGTTCGGCCTGCTCGCCGTGGAGCTCGCCATCACGCTGTCGCGGGAGACCAGCGCGGTCCTCGCCGCGATCTTCTTCGCCATCACGCTGTTCTTCGTGTGGCGCTCCTTCTACGGCATGCGCATCCACTCGGGCCAAACCCCCGAGGCGTCCACCCCCGCCAAGGCGGAGCCCACTCCCGCAGAGTGAGCCCCACCCCGGCCAAGGCGGAGCCCACTCCCGCAGAGTGAGCCTCCCGCCCGCGCCGCGCACAGGGCGTCGGCGTGGCCGCAGTGAAACCGGGCCAGTCTCTCCTCCCCGAGAGACTGGCCCTTCTTCTTTTGTTGTCGGTCCGCCGCGGAACCACCCTCCACCAAAGCGCGGCTCGTAAACGCTCGTCGCCCTCCCCGAAAATACGCCACGAGCCATCTTTCGTGTGCCGGCCACCTTCTCGCCGCGGCCCACCGTGCTTTCGCACTCGCATCCGCGTGCGTCCCCGCTTCACAAAAAGAAGTCGCCGCGCGCTCCGTGAGGGGACGGGAAGAGCGCGCGGCGACCGAAGGCGTGAAGGCGTGAAGGCGTGGGGACTGACGCTCAGCGCTTTTCGATCGGCTCTCCGAGCTCGTTCGCGGGGCGCAACAGGTTCAGCGGCAAGCGGAAGTAGCGGTGGCCGTTCTCCGCGGGAGGCGGCAAGTGGCCCGCGTCGATGTTCACCTGGACGGACTGAAACAGGAGCTTGGGGGCGGCGAGGGTCGCGTCCCGCGCGGTGCGCATCTGGATGAACTGCTCCCGCGTCGTCTTGGCGGAAAGCTGCGGGTTTCGCTCCTTTTCCTTGGCGACGGTGCTCTCCCACGCCGGCTCTCGGCCGCCGGGCATGTAGTCGTGGCCGACGAACACCCGCGTCGCGTCCGGCAGGGCGTAGATCTTCTGCATCGAGTCGTACATCGCCTCGGCGCTGCCCGCCGGGAAGTCGCAACGGCCGGTGCCGTAGTCGTCCATGAACAACAGATCGCCGGTGAAGATGGCGTCACCGATCTTGAAGGTGACGCACGCCGGCGTGTGCCCGGGCGTGGCGATCACCTCGACCCGGAGCGTTCCGGCTTCCAGCGTCTCGCCGTCGGAAAGCAGTCGATCGAACTGGCTGCCGTCCGTGGCGAAGCCGTCGTCGAGGCCGAACAAGCCCTTGAAGGTCTTCTGTACCGTCTTGATGTTCTCGCCGATGGCGACGGGCGCCTCGAAGCGCTTCTTGAGGAGCTGCGACGCTGACAAGTGGTCGGCGTGGGCGTGCGTCTCGAGCACCCAGCGCAAGCGGAGCTTCTCGTCGCGCACGAAGTCGCTCACCTGGTTCACGCTCTCGGTGAACGTGAAGGAGCCCACCGGGTCGTAGTCGAGCACCGGATCGATCACCACTGCGTCCCGACTGCTCTCGTCCCACACCACGAAAGTGACGGTGTACGTGCGGTCATCGAAAAAGCCCTTGATCTGCATCGTTTCCTCCATGCGCTCGGACCCGCCGAGCAAGAGAAGGTGAGCAAGTGTCGGGCCAACGCGCGCCCTAAGATTTGCAGGGACTTTTCAGGGTGCCGCCGCGCGAAGATGGACGTTTCATGTTTCACCCGCGCGAAAATTACGTTTCATCTGGTTGCCCGCGGGGGCGTCCGGGACGGGGCTCGCGCCGAACCAACAATCAGCTGTCGAGGCCGGAGCGCAGGGCGGCCACCAGCTCGCGGACGGCAGCCACGCGACCCGCGGTGTCTTTGGCGCCGGCGATGGCGCGCACCACGGCGGTGCCCACCACCACGCCGCTGACGCCGGCGTCGGCGACGGCGCGGGCGCGCTCCGGCGAGTCGATGCCGAAGCCGACGGCCACGGGCACGCCGATGTCGCGCTCGAGCTTCGCGGCGACCTTCGCGGCTTCGCTGAGGGGCGCCTTGGCGGAGCCCGTTACGCCGGTGAGGGACACGTAGTAGACGAAGCCGTCGGCGCCATCCACCACCAGCGGCAGCCGCTCGGGGGACGTGGTCGGAGCCACGAGGGGGATCATCGCGAGCTCCGCAGCGCGCGCGGCACCACGAAGCAGCGCGCCTTCTTCCGGCGGCAGATCCACCACCAGCAGGCCGTCCACGCCGGCAGCGGCGGCAGCGGCGGGCAGCTCTTCCTCGCCGAAAGCCACGATCGGATTCAAGTAGCTGAACAGCACCAGCGGCGCGGCGCTCTGCTGGCGCAGGCCGCGGGCCACGTCCAGGGCGCGGCGCAAGGAGCCGCCGTGCTCGATGGCGCGGTGACTGGCCGCGGCGATCACCGGCCCGTCCGCCGTGGGATCCGAGAACGGCACGCCGAGCTCGAGCACGTCCGCGCCCGCTTCCAGCGCGGCGCGAGCGCAAGCCAGGGAGTCCTCCACGGAAGGATCCCCGATGGTGAGATACACGACCAGGCGGGTCTTGCCCGCCCGCGTCGAGAAGCAGTGCCGAAGGCGCTCCGCCGTCATGACCGTCGCTCGAGGAGGGTGGAAAGGTCCTTGTCACCCCGGCCCGAGAGGCACACCGCGAGGGTGACGGGGCGACCGAGACGCTCGCGTTCCCGCTGGGCGATGTCCGAGAGCCGCGCAAAGGCATGGGCCGTCTCCAGCGCGATCAAAATGCCTTCTTGGCGCGCCACCCGCACCACGGCGTCGAGCGCTTCTTCGTCCGTCGCCGCCAGGTAGCTGGCCCGACCGGAGCGCGCCAGCGCGGCGTGCTCCGGGCCGACGCCGGGGTAGTCGAGGCCGGCGCTTACGGAGTGCGCTTCCAAGATCTGACCGTCGTCGTCGGACAGCACCAAGGTGCGGGAGCCGTGCAGCACGCCGACGCGCCCGGCGGTGAGCGTGGCCGCGTGCTTGCCCGTGCTCACGCCCTCTCCCGCGGCTTCCACGCCCCACAGCGCCACGGGCTCCGGCATGAACGCGCGGAACATGCCGATGGCGTTGGAGCCGCCGCCCACGCAGGCGACCACGGCATCCGGCAGCGCGCCGGTGTGATCGTGGAGCTGCGCCTTGGCTTCGTCACCGATCACGCGCTGGAGCTCCGCCACCAGCGTGGGGTACGGGTGCGGGCCCGCGGCGGAGCCCACGCAGTAGTGCGTGGTGCTCACGTTCGTGACCCAATCGCGCAGGGCTTCGTTCATTGCGTCCTTCAGCGTGCGGGACCCGCTGTGCACGGGAGTGACCTTGGCCCCCAAGAGCTGCATGCGGGCGACGTTGGGCGCTTGCCGCTCCACGTCCACCGCGCCCATGTACACCTCGCAGGGAATGTCGAGCACCGCGGCCGCCGTTGCCGTCGCCACGCCATGCTGCCCTGCGCCCGTCTCGGCGATGATTCGCGTCTTGCCGAGCTTCTTGGCGAGCAGCACCTGACCCAGGGCGTTGTTGATCTTGTGCGCGCCGGTGTGACACAGGTCCTCGCGCTTGAGCCACAGCGCAGCGATGGTGTCGCCCTTCGGATCCAGCGCTCGGCGCAAGCGCTCGGCGCGCGTCACGGGGGTCGGGCGCCCGACGTAGCTCCGGAGCATGTCCCGCCACTCGCTCTGGAATGGCTCCGCGAGCACGATGTCCTCCAGCGCTCGCTCCAGCTCGGCGAGGGCGACCACCAGCGTCTCCGCGACGAAGCGGCCGCCGAACTCTCCGAAGTAGCCGGCGCGGAACGGCTCGGGCGCAGTGCTCTGAGTCATGGGAAGGGACAGTCTCGTGCGCGAGCCCGGTGCGCGCAAGGTCAGGGTGCGCCGCCGTCAGCGCCTTCCGGAACCAAGCGGCAGCTCACGGCGGCGCCGGTGGCCGTGGCACGAAAGCCGCCGTCCGGCAGCTCGCGCTCCGACCAGCGCTCGCTCAGGGTCATACGCCCCTCTCGTGCTCGGTCCTGCGGGATGCGAAAGTCCGACAGCACGGCGGAACCGCTGCTCGGCTCCAGCACCACCTGGTACACGTCCTCGCCGCCTTCGGAAAAATGCTGCTCGGCAACGACGGTGTCTCGCGCCGGGGCCGTCTCGGCCAAGAGCAGGCGCCCGTCCTTCTGTTTCGTGAGCACCACCGTGGCGCTTCGCGCCACCGGGGCGCGGCTGCTGTCCACGCACTCGCGCTCCTGATAGCGCGCTAGCGTCGTTCCCGACAGCTCGCGGCGCGCGCCCTGGGCGCTGCCACCGCGAATGCTCGCCGAGGAGCACGCCGCCACCACGACGGCGCCCGCGAGCAGCGCGCGCTTCACGCCGCCCCCTTGCTGGCGCGCACGAACGCCGCGACCCGCGCTGCGTCCTTCTTCCCGGGCGCGCTCTCCACGCCGCTGGCCACGTCCACGCCCCAGGGAGAAACTTCCGCGATCACCTCGGCGACGTTCTCCGGCGTGAGCCCGCCGGCGACGATCACCGAACGCTCACGGCACAGCTCGCGCACCAACGCGAGCTCGAGACGAACGCCGCTGCCCCCGAGCACTCCGGCCACCCGCGCGTCCACCAACACGCGGTCCCCCGGCATGCGTCGCGCCTGCTCCACGTCCGCGGCGCCTCCGACGCGCACGGCCTTGTAGGCGCCGGGGAGCAGCGCCGCGACCGCGCTTTCCGCCTCGCCGCCGTGGAGCTGCAGGGTGGCGAAACCGACGCGCTGCCGCAGCGCGCCAGCGTCGGTCATGTCCGCCACCACGCCGACGATTTCGAGCGACGTGCCCACGGCGCCGACGATGCGCCGCGCGTCCTCTTCCGCGAGCTTCCGCGGCGACCCGACAACAAAATTCAAACCGATGGCATCAGCTCCCAGATCCCGCGCGAGGACGGCATCCTCCACCGACGTGACGCCGCAGATCTTGACCCAGGTCACTCGATCTTGAGCAGCTCTTTGACGGTGGCGATGACCTGCGGAGCCTGGATCGGCTTGGTGATGTAGGCGTTCGCCCCGAGCTGCAGGGCACGCTGGCGATCTTCCTGCGAGCCCTCCGTCGTGATGATGACGATGGGAGTGTCCTTGTGCACCGGATCGCTGCGCACGCGCTTGACGAGCTTCAACCCATCCATGATGGGCATGTTGATGTCGGTGACGATGATGTCGTAGCGAGCGGAGGCGAGCTTGCGCAGACCATCCACGCCGTCGTCCGCCTCGGTCACGCGCAGGTTCTTCACGCGGGCCAGGGCGAAGACCAAGAGCTGCCGCATCATCGGCGAGTCTTCGACTATCAAGCAGGAGTATTCGGCCATGGGTCAAACGCTGAGATCGAGGAAGGCTTCCAGCCCGGGCATTTTTCGTTCCGCCTGAACGAACAGGCTGGCACTGACCAGCGCCGAGGCGGCGTGCTGGCCCAAGAGCTTGAAGAGCTCGAAGTCGATGGTGTCAAAGCGAGTCTTTTGCGACAGCGTGGAAAAAATCGCAATCACCCCGACGACTTGGTCGTCCACGGAGAGGGGAACGATGGCCGCCGGACGCAGAAGCGAGCCCTTGCTCGGGTCCGAATCTTCCTCCACGGAGGCTTCCCCGCTCTGGAAGACGGTGCCGACCGGCCCATTGTCCACGGGGCTCGGGCTCAGCTCCTCGCCGCGAACGCCTTCGAAGGCGACCGGGACCAGCTCTTGGCGGTCTCGATCCGCGAGGTAGATGCAGTAGCGTTCCGCGCCCACCAGCTGCGCCAAGACCTCTTTGATGCGCCGCGTGACGCCGCGGGGGGACAAGCTCGCGTGGAGCTGATTGCTGGCGACGAACAGGTTGGCGAGGTTCGCGAACTCCCCCTCGATCTCGTGAAAGCGGGTGGAAAATTCGTTGGAGACCGCTTCCGCCTTCTGGGTGCGGTTGAGCAGGTCGCTCTTGTCCCGCTCCAGCTCGGCGATCTTGTCGAGCAGCTCCCGAATGGCGGAGTCCGCCTGCACCTTGGCCCTGAGCTCGGCGTTCTCCGACTCCAACTCCGATAGCCGCCCCTGCATGCGCTCGAACTCCGCGATGGACTCTTCCGTGAGCCGCGCACCCTTGGTGAATGTCCTGAGGAACTGATCGCGTTCCTTCTTGAGATCCTGGGGCGGCGCATCGCTACGCCCGGTTCGTCGACCTCGATCCTCGTCCGACATTCCACTCTCGCTGGCGGTCCAGAGGGAGCACGGTATCACGCTCCGCCGGGCCCCCGCACGGGTGAGGGACGGCCCGACGGCCGGGAAGACATTTTCCGGCCCCTTCGCAAGGATTCCGGCCGCTTTGGGGGCGTTCTTGCTACCCTCGAAGGCCGTGACCGACGATTCCGCCGACTTGGATGCCATCGACGAGCTTCTGGAGGCCGGCGACCTCGAGGGCGCGCGCTCGAAGCTGAGCCAGGCCACCGAGCAGGGCAACGCCCTCAAGGTGCTGCGCATCAAGCTGTCGATGTACGACGGATCCCTGTCTCCCGGCGCGGCGATGCAGCGGCTGATTCAGATCATGCGCACCGACGCCAATGCTCCGCGCGCGAAGGAGCTGTACCAAGAGGCGTCCAACTCCGCCTATCAGAGCCGGCAGTCCTCCGTGTCGCACTCGCATCCGCCGCCGCCGACGGATTCAGAAGACGACAGCTGAGGTGCCGGACAGCTCCAACGAACGTGAGGCGCCAGGACAGGGCTGGTTCCTGGCGGGCCTGGCTCTGGTCACCTCCTGCCTGCTGGCGCTGGAGGTGCTGGACACACGACTGCTCAGCGTTCTGACCTGGTACTCGCTGGCGTTCCTGGTGATCGCCATGGGCCTGTTCGGGCTCACGGCGGGCGCGGTGCACGTATACCTGAACCCCGAGCGTTGGACGCTGGAGCGTCTGTCGCGCTCGCTGGCGCGGGACTCCCTGCTGCTCGCCGTGGCGATCCCGGCGAGCTACGTCGCGCTCTTGGTGATGCCGCTGAGGGTGGAGCCGGTGGCCACCACGGTGGTGCTCTTCATCGTGTTCGCGGGCGCCATCGCCCTGCCCTTCTATCCCGCCGGGCGCGTGGTCGCCGCGGCGCTGACGCGCTCGCCGTTTCCCGTGGGCCGGGTGTATGCCGTGGATCTCGGCGGCGCCGCTCTGGGCGCGCCGCTGGTGCCGCTGGTGCTGCACGTGCTGGACGGTGGCTCGGCGATCCTCGCCTCCAGCGTGATCGCCGCGCTTGCCGCGGTGCTGTTCGCGCGCTCCGGCGGGCATCGGGATCTGGTGAAGAAGGGCGCCGCCGCGGCGCTGGGCCTGGCTGCCCTTGCCGGGGCGAATGCCGCCAGCGATCACGGTCTCGAGCCGCTGTGGGTGAAGGGCCGCCCGGAGTCTCGCGACAACGTGGTGAAGGAGCTGTGGAACAGCCACTCCCGGGTGCAGCTGCTCGCCCCCGCGCAGGTGCCGGCAGCGATGTGGGGCGGCGGCCGCAAGTGCCGCGCGCCGGTGTTGCTGCAACAGGGCATCGAGATCGACGCTCACGCCGCGACGCCGCTGTACCTGGTGGGCAGCGACTTCGAGAAATTGCGTTTCCTCCAGTGCGACGTCACCAACGTCGTGCATCGCATTCGCCCGAAGGGGCCGATGGCCATCATCGGCGTCGGCGGCTCCCGGGACATCCAGGCCGCATTGCTCTCGGGCCACGCGCCGGTGGTGGGCATCGAGTTCAACGATCGCCTGCTCGAGCTCTTGCGCGGTCCGCTGGGGGAAAAGACCGGCATTCACGGCCGGCCGGACGTGCAGCTGGTGCACGACGAAGCGCGCAGCTACCTCGCCCGGCACCCGGAGCAGCGCTACTCCGTGATCCAGGCGTCCCTCATCGACACCTGGGCCGCCACCGGCGCCGGCGCCCACGCTTTGGGGGAGAACAGCCTGTACACGGTGCAGGCCTTCGATCTGTTCCTGGATCGCCTGGAGCCCGGGGGCGTGCTCACCGTTTCGCGTTGGGCCACCGTGGAAACCGCGCGCTTGGTCTCGCTCGCCGTCGGCGCGCTGCTCGCCAAGGGCGTGAAGGATCCCAGCGCGCACATCGCCCTGCTCGCCTCCGGTCCCGTCGCCACCTTGATCCTGTCCAAGGATCCGCTCACCGCCGCGGATCAGACGGGCCTCGCCCAGCTCGCCGACCAAGAAGGCTTCATCGTGGTCGCCGCGCCGAACAAGCCCGCGACGCTGCCGCGCCTCGTGGCATACCTCTCGGCGAAGTCCACCGCCGAGCTCGACCGTGTCGCTCTGGAGCCGGATCTGGACTTCCGACCGCCCACGGACGATCGCCCCTTCTTCTTCAACGTGGTGCGCTTGCGAGCCGTGGCCAAACCGCTGCCCAAGGCGACCCACGGGAGCATCGAAGGGAACCTGCTCGCCACCCGCACGCTGGGCCTCGCGCTGCTGTCGTCCTTGGTGCTGGTGATCGTGGCCATCGTGCTGCCGCTGTTCCGGCGCGCGCGGCCTCAGGGGCACTCGGGCCGCACGCTGTGGGCGGCGCTGGTGTACTTCGCCGCCATCGGTGTCGGCTTCATGTTGGCGGAGATCGCGCTCCTGCAACGCTTGAGCCTGGTGCTCGGGCACCCGACCTACAGCCTGCTGGTCGTGCTCTCGAGCCTGGTGGGCGCCGCCGGCCTCGGCTCGCTGCTGAGCGACCGCTTGCCCTTGGACCGCGCTCCCATCTGCTTCGTGTATCCCGTAGTGCTGGCGGCCGTGCTCGCCGCCATTGCCCTCGCCTGGCCCACCCTCAGCGCTTCCGTCGCCGCGCAGGGCAACGCGCATCGCATCGGCTTTGCCATCGCCGTGTGCGGCGTCACCGGTCTGTGTCTCGGCTTCGCGTTTCCGGCCGGCCTGCGCATCGCGCGTCAGGCTTTGTCCGCAGAAACGCCGTGGCTCTGGGGCATCAACGGCGTGGGCAGCGTGCTCGCGAGCAGCCTCGCCATCGCCATCGCGCTCTCCTACGGCCTCACGGTCTTGCTGCTGGTGGCCGCCGCTTGCTACCTGCTGCTGATCCCCGCCGTGCTCGTGATGCGAGGCAGCGGATGAATGCGCGAGTGCAGCGCGCGCTCTCGTCGCGACGCTGGGTTCTCGCGCTCGTCGCTCTCGCTCTCGGTCTGTCGGCCCCCAGCATCGCCTCCGGCTTCGCCACGGAAGACTGGCTGTTTCGCTTCAGCGCCACGCGTCCCTTCGAGCTCGGCAACCTGAACCTGTACGACGCCCGCGACCTCGCCCTCGGCGTGGACGCCGCCCGTCGCTTCGGCTCGCTGCCCTGGATCACCCCGGACGACTTCCACATCTCCTTCTGGCGTCCTCTCGCCTCCCTCGGCTACCACCTCGACTACCGCGTGTGGGGTCACAGCCCCGCCCTGGCGCACCTCCACAGCGTGCTCGTGTACCTCGGCTTGGTCGCCGCCGCCGCGGCGCTGTTCCGAAAGCTCCTGCGCCCCGCGTGGGTCGCCGGGCTCGCGGCCCTGCTCTTCACGGTCGACGACGCCCACGCCCACGCCGTCGGTTGGATCGCCAATCGCCACGTGATCCTGGGCGCGCTGTTCGGCTGCCTGGCGTTGTTCTTCCACCACCGCTGGCGCGCCGAGGGCTCCCGCGCTGCCGCGGCCCTCGCCCCCGTCATGCTCGCTCTCGGCTTCGCGTCCAGCGAGGCCACCGTCGGCGCTTTCGGCTATTTCCTGGCCTACGCCGCGTTCCTCGACGACGGTCGAAGGCGGCTCCTGTCACTCGCCCCCGCGTTCTTGGTGACCGCCGCCTGGGCCGTGGGGTTCAAGCTCTTCGGGCACGGCGCCGTGGGCTCCGCGCTGTACATCGATCCCGTTCGCGATCCCTTCGGCTACCTGCGCGAGCTTCCGAACCGCCTGGGCGCGTTGCTCGCCGGACAGCTCGGGCCGATCCGCGCCGACCGCTGGCACGAGCTTTCCAGCGGGGGACGTTGGCTCCTTGCTTTCGGAGGTTTCGCTCTCTTCTTCATTTTGGTTGGTCCGCCGCGGCAACAACGCGTCGCCCGCTTCTTCGCCGTCGGGCTCCTGCTCTCTTTGCTCCCGGCCTGCGCCACGTTCCCGAGCGATCGCTCCCTGTTCCTGCCGGGCATCGGCGCCTTCGGCCTGATCGCCCTATGGGTCGAGCGCGCACGGCGCGAACGGCTCGCGTCGAAAATCGTCGCAGCGCTGTTGCTCGTGCTGCACGCCGGCGCAGCGCCCGCGCTGTTTCCCTATCGCTCGCTGGCGATGGCGCGCATGGACGCAGCCGTTCGCCGCGCGAGCGACAGCGCCTACGCGAGCGTCACGGGGCTCGGCGAGCGCCTGGTGGTCGTCAATTCTCCCGACTTCTACTTCTGCAAGCTGCTCGAAGATCTGCGTTGGTCCCGCGGGCTGCCGGCGGTGCCCATGACCTGCCTCGCCGGCACCCTCGGTCCCATGACCGTGGAGCGCATCGATCCCAACGCGCTCAGCCTCACGGTGCCGGCCTCGTTCCTCGATCGCCCCTTCGATCGCCTGTACCGCGACCGCCACCACCCCATGCAGGTCGGCGACAAGGTCTTCGTGGGCACGGCATTGGTGGAGATCACCCAGGTGGACGAGCGCGGCGCTCCGACCCAGGCGGTGTTCCGCTTCATGTGGCCCATCGGCTCGAAAGTACTGCGTTTCGTGGTGTTCGACGGCGGCCGCTACGTGCCCTTCACGCCGCCCGACGTGGGTCAGGAACTGACGCTCGGAGGCTGACGAAGCGCGCTATCATGGCCGACATGCGCGCTTGCTTCCTCGTCTCCAGTTTCACGGCCCTCGCTCTCGTCGCTGCCTGCTCCAGTGACCAGTTCACGGCCGCAGACTCCAAGGACTCCGGTACCGGCGGCGCCGCGGGCAGCAGCGGCGCCGCGGGCGCGGACGGCGGTGTGGCGGGTAGCGGCGGAGGCGGCGGCACCGGCGGCACGGCGGGAAGCGCGGGCACCGGCGGCGGTGCGGGGACAGCGGGGAGCGCCGGCACTGCGGGCGCCGCCGGCAGTGATGGCGGCCCGCCGGATTCCGGCGTGACCTGCGAGGACCAGAAGCCGGACGCAGCGACCATGGTCACCGTGGCACCCAGCGGCACCGACGGCGCGAGCTGCGGCGCTCCCGGCTCGCCGTGCAAGACCATCAAGCAGGGTTTGGCCGTCACTGCCGCCTCCTCCACCAAGAACACCGTGGTGGTGGCCGCCGCCAACTACGCCGAGGACGGCCTGGTGGTGCCGGCGGGCGTCACGCTGCAAGGCGGCTGGACCTACGAAAGCCAGTGGCAGCACCTGTGCACCGCCGATGCCCTCACCAAGACCATCGTTCGCCCCGCTACGGACAACGCTACGTTCCGCCTGGTCGATCTCGGCGGCACCGCCCGCATCGAGACGCTGAGCATCCAGAGCCGCAGCAGCGCCGCGAAGACCGGAGAGTCCCTGTACGGTGTGTTTGCCACCGGCGCGACCACGAAGGTCGTCCTCGATCACGTGAGCATCACCTTGGCCAACGCCGGTGGTGGAAGCAACGGCAGCACGGGGAGCGGGGGCGGCAACCCGGTGTCGATCTGCACGCCCGCCGGCGGAACCAACGGACAGAACGGCAGCGCCGGCGGCGGCGCGCCCAAGGGCAGCTACACCGCCGCCGGCTATCAGCCCGCTTCGGGAGCCTCCGGAGGCACGGCCACGGCGGGCCAGAACGGAACCCCCGGCGGGGCGCACACCTGTCAGCCGTGCTCCGTACCGAAGGGCTCGCCCTGCGGATGCGGCAGCTCGATCGCCGATTCTTGCGGCCAAGACGGCAAGCCCGGCTGCGGTGGCGGGCCCGGCGGACCGGGGGGCCCCGGCACGGGCGGCGGCAGCGCCATCGGCGTGTTCTTGTGGGACGCCGATCTCACCATCCTGGACAGCAGCGTGAAGTCCGGCAACGGCGGCAAGGGTGGCTCCGGTGCCAGCGGCGGCACCGGGGCCACCGGCAGCGCCGGCGCCCTCGGCAACCTGGGCTTCGAATGCCTGTATTGCTCCATGACCCCACCGCCCACGCCCATCTGCGTGGGCGCGCCCCACCAAGGCAGCGGCGGCACGCCGGGCGGCAAGGGTGGCACCGGCGGCACCGGCGGACCGGGCGGCGGCGGCGCCGGTGGTGACAGCTACGCCGTCTACAAGGGCGGCAGCGCCAGCGCCACCGTCACCACCACGACGCTCACCCCGGGCAGCGCCGGACCGGCGGGCGGCGGCACCCAGCCCGGCGCCGCGGGCACCGCCGCAGCGCAGAACTGACGACCCCTGCGACAGCCCCTGTCGCAGCGCGACCAGCTGGCGTGTTTGACAGGGTGAAGCCAGCCGCGCGCTTCGGGTATGCTGGCCCCATGCGCACTTCCTTGGGCCTCGCGTCCCTCGCCGCCTTCTTCGTCTTCGCCGCTTGTTCCAGCGACGAGTTCACCGCCAGCCCCACGAAGGACTCGGGCACCGGCGGCACATCCGGCAGCAGCGGCGCGGCGGGTGCGGACAGCGGTCTCGCGGGAAGCGGCGGCACGAGCGGCGCCGGCGGCGCGAGCGGAAGCGGCGGCGCGAGCGGAAGCGGCGGCGCGAGCGGAAGCGGCGGCGCGAGCGGAAGCGGCGGCAGCGCCGGCGCCGCGGGCAGCGCTGGCACCGATGGCGGCACCGTGGACTCGGGCATCGCCTGTGAAGACCAAAAGCCGAACGGCGCCACGTCGATCACCGTCGCCCCCACCGGAACGGACAGCGCCAGCTGCGGCGCGCCGGCCGCGCCCTGCAAGACGATCAAACAAGGCCTCACCCTGGCCGCGGCCTCCGCCACCAAGAAGACGGTGGTCCTCGCGGCCGCCAACTACGCGGAGAACGGCCTGGTGGTCGCCGCCGGGGTCACGCTGCAGGGCGGTTGGACCTACGACGGTCAATGGCACCGCGACTGCAGCGCGAATGCGCCCACTCTGACCGTCGTGCGACCGGTGAGCGACAACGCCACCTTCCGGCTGGTCAACCTCGGCGGCACCGCGCGCATCGAAACGCTGACCATCCAGAGCCGGACCAGCGCGGCCGCCACGAGCGAGTCGCTGTACGGCGTGTTCGCCACCGGCGCGACCACCCAGCTGGAGCTCGAACGCGTGAGCATCGCCCTCGGTAACGCTGGCGTCGGCAAGGACGGCTCGGTCGGAAGCGCCGGCGCGAATCCACCGGCGAGCTGCAGCGCCGGTACGGGAACCAACGGCGGCAGTGGCAGCGCCGGTAACGGCGCTTCGAAGGGAACCTACACGGCAGCGGGCTACCAGCCGTCTTCGGGATCCCAAGGCGGCACCGGCAGTGCCGGAAACAACGGCACCGCCGGTGGGACGCACACGTGTGTCAACTGCAGCACCTGTCTCACCAATGGCCACTGCTCTGCAGCCACTCAGTCCTGCGGCCAGGACGGCAAGCCCGGCTGCGGCGGCGGCCCCGGTGGACAGGGCGGCGTCGGCACCGGCGGCGGCAGCTCCATCGGCGTGTTCCTGTGGGACGCCAAGCTCACCATCACCAACAGCAGCGTGAAGGCGGGCAACGGCGGCAAGGGCGGCTCCGGAGCCAACGGCGGAACCGGCGCCAACGGCAGCAGCGGTGCGAAGGGATCGAACGGATCATCGTGCTACGGGTGCACGGAGATCTTCATTCCACCGGGGGGCTCCAGCTGCTCCAACAGCTCCACTCCATCTGCGGGCCTAGGTGGCAGCGCGGGCGGCGTCGGAGGCAAGGGCGGCACCGGCGGACCGGGCGGCGGCGGCGCCGGTGGTGACAGCTACGCCGTCTACAAGGGCGGCAGCGCCAGCGCCACCGTCACCACCACGACGCTCACCCCGGGCAGCGCCGGACCCGCGGGCGGCGGCACCAAGCCCGGCGCCGCGGGCACCGCCGCAGCGCAGAACTGACGACCCCTGCGACAGCTGCTGACGCCAGCTGTCCACGACGCAGCGCGAAGCGGACGCCCCCTTCGCTTCATTTCATTTGTGCCGGTTCGCCGCGGAACCGCGCGGTCCGCCGCGCGAGGTTCCGCGGCGGACCAACAAGGAAACGGACCCCATGCTCGGCGGGAATGCCGGCGGCGCCACACCACGGAGCTGGCGGCGCTACGTCAAGAAGCCGGCGGCACCGCCGCCCAGATACACCGCGCCGAGGATGAAGAGCCAGGTGACACCGAGCACCATGCGAATGCGCGTCCAATAGCGTGAGGTGTCGTCGCCGAAAGGAACCAAGAGCGCCGCGAACAGCGCCAGGCCGAACACGCGGTGGAGGACGAGGACGGCGTACAGGGCACTCACCACGAAAGCGATCCGGATCAGCAGCCGGCCCGTGCTCTCGCCGTAGCGCACGGCCGTGGTCTCGATGCCCACGGCGCGATCTTCTTCCCGGTCGCGCACCACCTGGATCAGCTCGAAGCAGGTGGAGAACAGGCCGAGCTGCGCGGCCAGCGCCCAGCCCAAGGTGCTGCCGATGGGCGCGCCCACGAGGGGCATCGCGGCGCCCCACAGCGTCATGCTGAGCACGTCGAGGACCGGGACGCACTTGAGCTTGGCCGAGTACGCCCAGCAGATGCCCGCGCCGGCCGCCGCGGGGATCAACAGGCCGACGTCGATCACGAAGGCGAGGGCCACCAACAGCGCCGCCAGGCCGAGCTGCGCGCCGATGGCGGCGCGGCGGTGGTCGGCGAGGTAGCGCGTCTTGTCCAGTGCTCGGCCTGCCTCGAGGTCGCGATCGACGTCGTAGTAGTCGTTCGTGAGGTAGGCGAGCAGATTCAAGACGGCCGCAAACAGCGCGCGCAGCAGCACCTGCTTGCCGGGGAGCGCCAACGCCAGGCTGAGCGAGATGGCCGCGACCATGTTCGCCATCTCGAGCCGGCGCACGCGGTACACGAAGACGTCGAAGACGATGCGAGCCGCCGCAATCACTTGGCGTAGTCCTGGAAGATCTCGAAGCTCTGGGGTGCGCTCGGCACGCGGATGAAGCCGACTCTGTCCCCCGGTATCGCCTCGCGCTCGACGCGACAGCCGGGACGACATCCTAACGTCTCCATCCAGTGGAAGCGCAAGACCACGTCGCCGCCGGAAGCGTCCGCCACCTTCAGGTGGTTCAGGCGTTGCTCGACCACCCTACCCTCACCGCGTGCGAAGTAGCTGGGCTCCTCCCGCACGCGGTAGATGCGATAGCCGGACAGCACGACCATGGGCTCGAGCAGCTGGCGCCGTGCGTCCAACGGTCCGTGATCCCCGCTGATGATCACGAAGCCCACGGCGTAGTCTCGGAAGTACCGCGCGAGCTCCGCTTCCGGAAGCGCTCCGATGGGATTGCGGCGGAACAAGTTGGCGTCCACGTGGGGAACGTTGCGCTCGGGGATGCCGCCGAGGATCGGAAGATGCGTGGCCACGACCAGGTACTCGCCGAGCATCCACTCGCTGACCACGATGCGGCCGCGGCCGTGGTGGTTGGCGAGCAGCCAGTCGCGCACCTTCACGTGGCCGGGAGCAGCGGACGTGTGGCGCATGGCGAAGGGCTTGGGCTCATCGAGGCCCACCAGCGGCGACGTCTCGAGATCGAGGCCGGTGCGCACGGTCTGCTTCGGGATCAGGTCGGGGACGTAGTGCATGACCGTACGCACGAAGCGCGGGGCGATCGCGAAGACCGCCAGGGCGAGGGCGATCTGCGCGCCTCGGGAGTAGGAGCGGAGAGCGCCGGGCGAGAGCACCTCCGTGAGCACCGGGGCCGCCAGGAGCGCGGCGCCGAGGGCAGCGACGCCGATCTGTCGATAGGGCTGGAACTGACGACCGATCCAGACGTAGGCCGCCAGATACGCGAAGGCGAAGCTCGTGAGCCACAGCGTGCCGAGGGGCAGGCCGCGGCGATCCGCCCGCTTCCGGTAGCGGTACAGACCGACCCCGGCGGCCACGAAACACAGCGTGCGCACCAACGTTCGGACCGGCCAGCCCGTCTCGCGGCCGTCGCGCATGAGGTCGAAGGTATCGAAGAACAGATACGAGAGCGTGGTGTTGAAGAAGGTGTCGATGTCGCCGATGTAGTGGCGCATGCGAAGCGGCGGACCGATCCACAAGAGCGCGGTGGAGGCGGAAAACGCCGCGGCCATCCACAGCAGCGCGTGCTCGCTCTTCGACATCCCGCGAAAGGCCCGGGCGTAGAGCGCGACACAAGGCACCAGCACGGCGAACACCGCAAACGGGTGCACCAGCGCGAGCGCTGCCGCGAGCAGAGCCAGCGGCAGGTACAAGATACGGCGCCGGCTCTCCAGGGTGCGATACAGGAGCGCCACGAGCAGCACGCTGGCGTAGCAGGCGAAGGACCAACTGATCATTCCGACCCACCACGACCAGTGCATGAAGGAGTCGAAGAACCAGAGCAGCACCCAGGAGAGCATGGCCACCGCGGTCTCGGCGGGGTTCAGGCCGAAGAGGCGCGCGGATCCCCAAGCGGCGGCCACCAGCCCCAGGTGCACGCAGAGCACGAACAGATTGAAGGCACGGCCCATGGGCACGCCGAGGCCGCCCAACGCGATCACGAACAGCTCGGTGCCCTTGCTGGTGAGGTCTTCCACCATGCCGGCGGGCTGCCCCGCGAGCTCCAGGGGATCCCAGCCCCAGAGCTTCCCGGACTCGTGGAACGCACGCACCGCCCGGTCGACCTGCACCACGTGGAGCGAGTAGTCCACGGTGGTGATGGGCTCGTTCGAGAACATCACGCGGGGCGGCGCGAAGTAGGCCAAGAGCGCGAGATGGAGCGCGACGACCGCGAGGATGGCAATGCGCCCCTTCACGCGCGCTCCTGTCGAGTCACCACGCGCAACGACAGGAGCGCAGCCGCGGCGTAGGCGACGGCGCCGACGACGAGAGTGAGGCGAAGCCCACCGTGCAGTGCGGTGAGCGTGGCCAAGATGGATCCGAGCACGCTGGTGGCGCCGTTCACGCTCCAGAGCCAAGGGATGCGGTGCGGGGCACGACTCGCGACGCTCACCAGCGCCGTGGGCAGCGGCGCGCCCAGCAAGAAGCCGACGGGCGCGATCAACAGCACCGCAAGCGCAGCGCGCCCGGTGGCGGAGAAGGCGCGGCCCGCTTCCAGCACACTGGGCAAACCGAAGGCAGCGAGCAAGACCAGCAGCACCACGCCGCCGAGCACGAAGCGCAGGCGCCGGGGCGCGGCGGTCGTGGGTCCCGCGAGCACGCGGCTGCCGATGCCCCCCAGGACCAGGAGGGAGAACAGCACCACGGAAAGCGTAGCGGTGGGCTCGCCCAGGTAGACCGACAAGCGGTACAGGAGCGCGATCTCCACGAACATGAAGCCGATGCCCAGACAGGCGACGTACCCGAGATCGTAGCCGGCGCCCGGCGCGTCATCCGCTCTCGCGCGCGCCCTGAGGACCACCGGCAGCACCAGGAACAGGAGCACCATCACCAGCGCGACCAGGGCGACCTTCGCCAAGATCACCAAGCCGTTCCCGAACAGGTGCGCGGGGCCCTTGGCCGTGAGGGCGTGCGGCAGATCCGAGAGGCGGTTCTGATAGAAGAAGAAGGGGTGGTCGTCCGTCGTCGCGGAGACGTCGAGGGGTAGCGCGGCCAGCTCCTTCCCGAGCGCAGCGTCGTCCTTCGCCGTGGCCACTCGATCGATGGTGCGCTGCTCGCCGCTCACGGCGGGCATGCCGCCGCCGGGCACGTACACCACGTAGAAGCCCAGCGCCTTGGCCTGCTGAACCACGCGGGCGGACAGCGCGGGCGGCAGCCCGCGGGGCGCCGCGATCAGCGTGGTCATGATGGCGTTCGGCCGCCCGAGCCAGGGCGTTTGCACGACCGCGAGGCTCGCCGCCGGGTCGGCTCCCCGGTGCAGCAGCGCCGCGCGGGCGACCGTCGCCAGGCGCGGGCCCACCGCCAGCTCCGGCAGGCTCACGCTGGACACGCTGAGCAGGCCGTCGTCCGTGAGCGCGGAGAAGAAGTCCTCGAAGGCCTCCTGCGTGTACAGGCCGTTCTCCGTCAGTGCGTAGGCGCCGGCGGCGCTCGCCGCGGAGGTGTCGACCATGCTCAGGTGGACGACGTTCCAGGAACCCGGACCGGCGCGGCGCACGAAGGCGCGACCGTCGGCAGCGACGGCCGTCACGTCCGGACGGCCGTAGAGGTCGCCGGTGAACTCGCGGTAGCTGCCGCGCATGACGTCGTTCACGATCAGCGGATTGACCTCCACCGCCGTGACGTGCCCGGCGCCGCTCATCAGCGCCGCGAGCACGTCCTTGCCGCCGCCGGCGCCGATGACGCACACGCGGGGGGCGTCGGGCCGCACGCGGTAGACGAAGGCGCTGAGATCGAAGGCCACGTTCCTGACCGCCGAGAAGTCGCCGGAGAACTTGGTCAGCGTGGTGGCCGCGTTCATGTCGATGACCAGCGTCTTCTGGTCGGGGATGGGACCATTGTAGAGCGGCGAGAGTCCCCAGCCGCGGAAGCCCGTGCTGGGCAGCACGCTCACCATGCTGAAGGCGTTCCAGCGCGTGAGCTCCGGCTCCACCTGGGCCAGGTCGATGCCCTTGGCCACGCGCACCTGGAACAGCTTGGTCTCCGCTCCGGTCAGCCACAGCGCCCCGAGGATCAGCCAGCCCACCAGGGCGGCGCCTCGGACGCCACGGCCCTTGCATGCGATCAGCGCGGACCCGAGCGCCAGCGCTGCGACGGCCACCAGCGCCTTGGGCCCACCAAACAGCGACAGCAGCGGCACCGTGAGGGCGCAGCCGAGACCGGCGCCCAGGAGATCCCAGGCATAGAGCGAGTGAGCCGTCTTGGCAGCGCGCGACATGCCGAGGGCAACCACGAAGCCCGCTGCCAGGAAGGGCAACGCGGCGAGCAGGAACAACAGCACCAGCTTGAACGTCAGCTCGGTGAACACGCCGCCGAACCAGTCGGGGGAAAAGCGAGACAGCGCGAAATCGACGACCACCAGCGCCAGCGCCTGACCCATGGCGCCCAGCGCGAGGTGGCGATCGGTGTGCGCCTCCGGTAGCCGGTGCTGGAAGAAGTGCACGGCGAGGGCCGCGACGCCCAGCCCGAACAGCGCCACGGAGATCGCAAAGAAGGCGAAGTGGTACCAGAGCACCACCGAGAAGATCCGCGTCAGAATCAGCTCGCTGGCAACGATCGTGAGACTGGTGAGCGCTATCGTGGGGCCGATGCGGGCCATGCTCTCACTCCGCGTCGCGTGCCCCAGCGTCCGCCACACCGCCGTCCGCCGCCGCACCGATGTGACCCCGGATGTTGGTGACCGAGGCCGCGATGAAGGTCGCGTTCTTGGGTTGATCTCCCTCTTTCCACGACAGCCGAAGGCTCCCCGTCGTGGCCAGGTGCGCATCGAGCACGACGGCGGTCAGGCGATCGATGCGGAACTCTCCGTTACCGTCGCCCCGGTACTGCTCCACCGTGGCCCACGCCGACGGATCCAGCGGATGCTGAAGCTCCTGCCGCCCGCCCTGCTGCCGGACCACGATGGCGATCTTGGCGGTGTGCTCGTCGAAGGACGTGAGCGTCATCTCCGAAGCCTGCGTGGCGTGGATGCCCTGAATCACGATCGGCTCCGAGAAGCTCCACTTGGCCCCCACTCCCACCGGCGTGGGGGGGAGACGGAACGGAAACCTGCGCTGCGCGTCGAAGGTCTTGTCGAGCAGCTGCTTGATTTCGGGGGTGGGCTTCTTGCCTCCGACGAGCTCGGTCGTGACCTCCGCGACCTCGCCGTCTTCCGCCACCAGCTGCCGCGTGACGATGCCCACGAGCAAGGCGAGCCCCTGGTCGAGCTGCTTCAGGGCTTCCGGAGGGACCTCCTTGCTCTCGGCGTGGACGTCGACAAGCTCGCCGCGTTCCTCCACCAGCGACAGCTTTCGACCATCGATGGTCTTGGCCACCGGGTCGGCGGTGCCCCGCAGCACGGAAAAGCTGGTCGTGGCAGAAAGCGTCGGTCCCCGCGCTGGTGGCGCGCCGGAGAGCCCGATGGAGCCGCTACTTTCCACCGTTTGTTGATACTGAAGACCGGTCCAGCGCCCGACCTCGAGCTTGTTCTTGGGCTCGCGGCCGGCGTTCGTGAGCTTCACGCCTCCTGCAGTTTCCACTACCGCGGGCTTCTGCGGCTCGTCTGTCTTGCCTTCGGGGGAGCAGGCCTTGGCGCAACCTGGCAGAAGCAGGGCAATCACGAGGAGCCCCCGAGCTCGGACGGCGACGGAATGCATGCGAAGGACGACCCGCGGCACGCTACCACGACAGGCGTCCCGAGCTAAGATGCCCGACATGACATCGAGCTTCGTTCACGAGAGCCCCGCCTACTGGGACTCCGACAAGGCCCGCATCGTCGGGGGAGCGCCCGAGGGGGTGTTCGATTTCGCGGACCAGCACGAGGGCGATCTCGTCCCCGGGGACTGGTGGCACGTGGAGCAGGACGGCAAGATCGTCGGCTACGGCTGGATGGATACCGTGTGGGGCGACGCCGAAGTGCTGGTGGCGGTCGATCCCGAGGCGCGCGGCAGCGGCATCGGCACCTCGATCATGGATCACCTCGAGCAGGAGGCCCGCGCCCGCGGGCTGAACCACTTGTACAACGTGATCCCCGACGGACATCCCGATCCCACGACTCTGGGCCGCTGGCTCGCCAAGCGCGGCTTCAGCCCCAGCGAGGACGGCCGCGTGCTACGCCGGATCGTGCGGCGTCAGCTGCCATGAGGTGGCTCTTGTGTGCGGCGCTCGTGCTCGCCGCGTGTGACGACCCGCCGAAGCCCGCCCCCGAGAAGGCCGCCCCCGCACGCCACGTGGAGATCGTGAGCGCGCCGGGGTCGAGCGAGGAAGCCACGGCCGTGATCCAGCGCGAGGCGGCCAAGGCGAAGACCGACGGCAAGAGCTTGCTGGTGTACGTGGGGGCGCCCTGGTGCGAGCCCTGTCAGCGCTTTCATCAGGCGGCGGCTCGAGGCGACCTGGATCAGGCCTTCCCCGAGCTCCGGCTGCTCGAGTTCGACCACGATCGGGACGAAGCTCGGCTGGAGCGGGCGGGCTGCATCTCGCGTCTGATTCCGCTGTTCGCCAAACCCGACGCCCAGGGCCGTTGCAGCGACGTGCGCATGGAGGGGTCCATCAAGGGACCGGGTGCCGTGGCGGAGATCACCCCGCGCTTGGCGCGGCTGCTGGCGACAGCCAGCCCCTGAGCGGCTCCGCGATCGTGCGCGGGGCGGTGCGGAGCGCAGCGAGATCCCGCGATCCCGTGAGCAACATCGCCATGCGGAGCTCGTTCTCCACGCGCTCGAGGAAGGCCACGGCGCCGGCGCGTCCGCCGTTCTCGAAAGCCTGCAACACCGGACGCGCGATGCCGCCGGCGCTGGCGCCGAGGGCGATCGCCTTGGCTACGTCGAGGCCCGATTGGATACCGCCGGTCGCGAACACGGTGGACAGACCGAGGTCGCTCACCTGCGCGACGCTGGCCGCGGTCGGGATGCCCCACTCCCAGAACGTCTGCCCCAGACCCCGGCGTTCGTCGGGCGCCCGATGGGTCTCCACGGCGACCCAGGACGTTCCCCCCGCGCCGGACACGTCCACGTGGCGAACGCCCGCCGCGAACAAGCGGCGCCCCACCCCGCGGCTCAGGCCCGAGCCCGTCTCCTTGGCCACCACCGGCACCGAAAGCTCGCGCACCAGTCGTTCGATGGCCGCCAAGGCTCCGCGGAAGTCGCGGTCGCCGTCCGCCTGCACCAGCTCCATGGCGGGATTCAGGTGAACGCACAGGGCGTCGGCTTCCACGCTGTGAACCAAGCCTTCGATCTCCGACGTGGTCGCCTTGGCCGCCTGCACCACACCGATATTGCCCAACAGGAGCACGTCCGGCGCCACCTCCCGCACTTGATAGCTGGACGCCACGTCGGGGTTCTTCTGCATCGCGCGCTGGCTGCCGAGGCCGAATGCGTAGCCGCGCTCCTGAGCGATGGACGCGAGCTCGCGATTCACCCGGCGGGCGCGCTCGGTCCCGCCGGTCATTCCCGCGATCAAGATCGGCGCCCGCAGGCGCTTGCCGAGCAGATGCAGGGAGGTGTCGAGCTCGTCGAAGGCGAGCTCCGGCAGCGCGTCGTGAACCAGCCGGACACACTCGAACAGGGTAGTGGTTTCCTTGAAGCCCACGTCCCCCCGGATGGCGAGGTCGAGGTGGTCCTCCTTGCGCTGTGAGATGTCGCTCATTCCGGCCCGCCGAGCGGGCCACAGAAGGGCGAAAATTGAAAGGCCGGATCGAATTGACAGGGTTTTCGGCCGACCCTACGCTTCCGCCGAAAATGCCTTCCAAGACGCGGACTTCCAAGAAGAAGCGGCGACGAAAGCAGCCTCCTCAGCCGCCGCGGCCGAAGGCCAAGGCGATGGCCAAGAACGCGTTCTCGGCGTTGGTCAGTAGCGTGCGCCGCGACGTCGATGCCCGCCTCGAGAGCTTCTTGGACGGCAAGGTACAGGCGCTGTCGGCGCACGGTCCCGAGGTCGTGGACCTCGCCGCCGCCGTTCGCGACCTGTGTCTCAGAGGCGGCAAGCGCACGCGGGCGGCACTGCTGGTCGCCGGCTACCGCGCCGCCAGCAGCACCGCGCCCTTCGAGCCGGCGCTGGACGCCGGTGTGGCGCTGGAGCTGTTGCACGCCTACCTGTTGATCCACGACGATTGGATGGACGAAGACACCGTGCGGCGCGGCGGTCCGGCGGTGCACGCGGCGCTGAGCAAGAAGCTCCGTTCCAAGCGCCTCGGCGAGCGCTCCGGAATCTTGGCTGGCGACCTGGCTCAGGCCTTCGCGACGGAAGCCCTCACTCGCGTACAGGTGTCTCCCAGCCGTCTGGCGAAGGTGCTGGAGAGCTTCGCTCAGATGCAGGTGGACGCAGTAGCCGGGCAGCACCTGGACGTGCTCGGGCGTACGCGGGACGTGGAGAAGGTCTACGAGCTCAAGACCTCGAGCTACACCGTGCGCGGTCCCCTCCGCGTCGGCGCTCAGCTTGCCGGCGGGAGCCAGAAGCTCCTGACCACGTTGGATGGCTTCGCCGCGCCGGTGGGTGTGGCGTTCCAGCTGCGCGACGACCTGCTCAGCGCCTTTGGCGATCCGGCGCAGACCGGCAAGCCCTTCGGCAGCGACCTGCGCAGCGGAAAACACACGGTTTTGCTGACCATCGCGCTGAAACGGGCGCGCGGTCGGGACCATCGTCGGCTGCGCGCGGTGGTGGGTAACCCCAAGGCCACCCACGCCCAGCTCGAGCAAGCCATCGAGGTCATCGAGCGCTCGGGCGCCCGGGAGGCGGTAGAGCAGCGCATCGACGAGCTGTCGCAGGCAGCGATCGCCGCACTGCGAGAGGGCCGCGTCTCCGCCGAAGGGCTGGCCATGCTCGAAGGCGCGACGCGAGCGCTGACGTCGCGCCTCAGTTGATGGCCACGGCAAACGGCAAGGTGATCCTCTGCGGCGAGCACGCCGTGGTGTATGGAGTGCCCGCCATCGCCGCCGGCATCGAGCGGGGCGCGCGTGCCCAGGCGCGTCGGGCCGATGCCTCGCGTCTGGTGCTCGGGAACGACGCCATCCAAGCCAACGACGGTAGCGACGTGGGCAAGGCGTTTGGCGCGCTGCTGGCAACGCTGGACGAGCGCGACGTCGAGGTGCGGCTCGAGGTAGACGTCCCTCCCGGTTGCGGCCTGGGCGCATCCGCCGCCATGGCCGTCGCCACGGCGCGGGCGGTGCTCGAGCTCGCGGCGGAGCCGCCGTCGCCGGAGCGAGTGCTCGAAGCAGCCACCGCCTGGGAGCGCGTGTTTCACGGCAATCCCTCCGGCATCGACGCCGCGGCGGCGGCCGCCCGGGGGTGCATCCTTTTCAGCCGCAGCGAGGGCGCGCGCCCCGTGAAGGTGCTCGAGCCGTTGGTCCTCGCCGTGGCCGTCGCCGGGCCCCCGGCCAGTACCAAGGTGATGGTGGATTCCGTGGCGGCGCTCAAGGCGCGGCGGCCCGAGGTGGTGGACAAGGCCCTGGAAGGCATCCGCTCGGTGGTTTCCAACGCTCGCTTGTGCATCGAGCACGGAGACGTCATCGGCCTCGGTCGATTGATGGATCTGAATCAAATGCTCTTGGCGGGGCTGTTCGTGTCCACGGAGGAGATCGAGAACGCCTGCGCCATCGCGCGCACCGCGGGGGCCCTGGGCGCCAAGCTCACGGGAGCCGGCGGCGGCGGCGCGGTGATCGCGCTGTGCGAAGAATCCGCCGACGCAGTGCTCGCCGCTTGGCGGAGCGCAGGCATCGAGTGCTTCGGCACTCGCGTGCGGGAGACCGACCGGTGAGCGAAGCCCACGCGATCGCCCATGCGAACATCGCCCTCGCCAAGTACTGGGGCAAGGCGGACGTCGCGCGGAACCTGCCGGCGGTTCCCAGCTTGTCGCTGACGCTGGACGCACTTCGCACCTTCACGCGCGTGCGTTTCGATGCGGGGCTCGGGGACGATCGCGTCGAGCTCGATGGCGCCGTCGCCGAGGGCAAGGCGCGGGACCGCGTGGTGGCGCTTTTGGATCGCGTGCGCGCGGAGGCGGGCCTCGACGCTCGCGCCCAGGTCGAGTCCGTCAACGACTTCCCGACCGCAGCGGGCTTGGCGTCGAGCGCTTCGGGCTTCGCGGCGCTGGCGCTCGCGGCGCGGGCGGCGGCGGGCCTGCCCGAAGACCCGTCGCGGGTCAGCGATCTGGCGCGCGCCAGCAGCGCCTCGGCGGCACGCTCCGTCTACGGCGGCTGGGTCGCGCTGGGCGCGGGAGCGACGAGCGCCGACAGAGTGGCAGGCCCCGAGCAGCTTTCGGTGTGCATGTGGGTCGCGATCACCGTCAAGGGACCGAAGGACGTGGGCTCCACGGAAGGGATGGAGCACACGCGAGCGACGAGCCCGTACTACCCGGTGTGGGTGCATCACGCCCCAGTGCTGTTCGAAGAGGTGCGGCGCGCCGTGTTGGAGCGCGACTTCCCCACCCTGGGTGCGGCGATGGAGCAAAGCGCGCTGATGATGCACGCGTCCATGCTCGCCGCGCGCCCGGCGATCCGCTACTTCGCGCCGGCCACGCTGGCGGCGATGGACGCAGTGCGCGCCTTGCGCAAGGGCGGCATTGCCGCCTACTACACCATGGACGCGGGACCTCACGTGAAGGTGTTGTGCCAGCTCGAACGCGCCGACGAGGTGGGCCACGCGCTAGCGTCCGTGCCGGGCGTGGAGCGCGCGATCCGCTGCCTGCCCGGACCCGACGCACGCCTCGTGAGCGCCGAGGAGTGGGCCGCGCGATGAGAGCGCGGGCGCCCGGCAAGGTCGTGCTCTCGGGCGCGTACGCGGTGCTGCACGGAGCGCCCGCCATCGTCTCCGCCGTCAGCCGCTACGCCGAGGCGGACAGCGAGCGTCCGGCGAGCGTCGTCACTCCCGAAGTGAAGGCCGCCCTCGGCGATCGCGCTGCACCCTGGTTCGATGCCAGCGCGCTGCGCGACGCCCGCGGCAAGCTCGGCCTCGGCTCGAGCGCCGCCATCCTCGTAGCGTCCCTCGCCGCGCTGGAGCTGAAGGAGAGCGGCGCCCTCGACGACGCGACGCTCGCCGATCGCGTCTTACCCCTCGCCCTCGCCGCGCATCATCGCGCCCAAGGCGGCGGCAGTGGCATCGACGTCGCGGCCAGCGCCCGTGGCGGAACCCTGGTCGCCCAGCGCGGCGACCGGCTTTCCTGTGAGGCCGCCGAGCTCCCTTCCGGCTTGGTGATCGAGGTGTGGGCCTCCGGCTTGCCGGCCGTCACCGCCGAGCTCATCGCCCGAGTGCAAGCCTTGCCCGAGCGGGAGCGCGCGCTGGCTCCGCAGCTCGAGGCATCCCATGCCGCCGTCGCCGCGCTGCGGGCGGCGGACGCTGCGGCGTTCATCCACGCCCTCGATGCCCAACACGCGGCGCTCCAGGCGCTGGGAGACGCGGCGGGGGTGCCCATCGTCACGCCGCAGGTCGCGAAGCTGGCACGGCTGGCGCGCCGTCGTGGCGGAACCGTGCTGCCTTCGGGTGCGGGCGGCGGCGACGTGGCACTTTACGTCGCTCGGGAGGCTCCCAGCGCGGAGCTTCGACAGGAGTGCGCGGCCCTCGACCACCACGCGTTGGACCTCGCCCTCCACGCTCGCGGCGTCCACGCCTTGGAGTGAATGACATGACTTCCGGTTCGCGTATCCCAGGGTTCTACAAGCTCGACATCGAAGCCCGACGCCAGAAGGTGTCGGAGCTGTCCGGCGTGG